>NZ_CP046122.1:1842716-2456955 GCF_009707365.1 Microlunatus sp. Gsoil 973 | reverse complement strand
GAAGCCCTCGGTCATGCCGAGGAAGAGCAGCGTCGCGCCGATCACCCAGTTGATCTCCCGCGGCTTGCGGAAGCCGCCGGTGAAGAAGATCCGCATCGAGTGGGTCAGCATCGCCGCGACGAACAGCAGCGCCGCCCAGTGGTGGATCTGCCGGATCAGCAGGCCGCCCCGCACGTCGAAGGAGATGTTCAGGGTGGAGGCGTACGCCTCCGACATCGGCAGGCCACGCAGCAGCTGGTAGCTGCCGTTGTACTCGATCTCACCCATCGACGGCTTGAACCACAGCGTCAGGAAGACACCGGTGAGCAGCAGCACGATGAAGGAGTAGAGCGCGATCTCACCGAGCATGAAGGACCAGTGGTCCGGGAACACCTTGCGGAGGTTGAAGATGTTCGGGATCCGGCCCGACATGATGCCGCCGACGCCGGTCCGGTCATCGGCCCACTTGGCCGGCCCGGAGAAGAACTTCATCACCGGCCCGAGCTGCCGATCCGGCTGTTCGGGGCGCTGTGGCGCCTCCGTCGCGGTCTTGGCTGGCTTCGCCATCAGCGGTACTCCCCACTCTGACCCAGGTCGTTCCGGGAATCACGTTCGAAGTAGCTCGGGCCGACCGGAACCGGGAATCCGCTGCGGGCGACCAGGAAACCCTCGTCGTTGATCTTGATCGGCAGCTGCGGCAGCGCCCGGGCCGCTGGTCCGAACACGACCTTCCCGGAGTCGGCCAGGTCGAAGGTCGACTGGTGACACGGGCACAGCAGATGATGGGTCTGCTGTTCCCACAGGCTGATCGGGCAGCCGACGTGGGTGCAGATCTTGGAGTAGACGAGGATGCCCGCCACCTGCCAGTCCTTGCGATCGGCCGGGATCTTGATGTCGGCCGGGTTCATCCGGACGATGACGATCGGGGCCTTGGCCTTGGCGTCGTTGAACTCGGCCCCGGTGAGGTCCTTCAGGTTCTCCGGAACGCCGTTGACCAACTGGCCGATCTCCAGATCCTCCGGCCGGATCGGGGTGTAGGTGATGTCGTTGACCAGCCGGATGCCTTCTTTCCACAGCGTGGTCTCGAAGGTGCGGCGCCGGTAGTTCGGTCCGGCCACCGGGCCGAGGTCGGTCAGCAGCACCAGGGCCGGGGCGGCCAGGATGCCGACGGCGCCGAGAGCGGTGTAGATCAGCATCTTCCGTCGCGGTACACCGGACTCCTCGATACCCACCGTCAGCTGCGTCATCGCATCCTCGGCGGCGTCCGCGGGCGAGTGCCCGGGATGGCGTTCCTCGACGATCTCGTTGTTGGCCATCAACTGACGGGCCCATTGCTGGGTGGCCAGACCTATCAGCAGCACGCCGATGCCAAGTGTGAGGCCGAGAGCGACGTGGGTCGCCGAGGCGTGCAGCGGCCCGAAGTCGACGTAGGCGTCCCGGGGGATGAGGTAGTAGGCCAGGACGAAGAGCACCGCCATCACCGGCACCAGCAGGAACATGGTGACGACCTGCCGTTCGGCCCGGTCGGCTGCCGCTTGGTCGACATCGGTCCACCGCGGCAGATGCTCCTCGACGCCCGGATCCGGAACAGGGGCCGACGGCTCGTGGACCGGCATGTCGTGGCCGGCGTAGTCCTCACGAGCGATCTGCTGCTCGGGGTTGAACTCCTCGGGGCTCTGGTCGGTGACCCCGCTGGTTCCGCTGCTGCTCATCGTGCCCGCGCCCCTCGTGCTGTGATCCAGATGGCGAAGCCGATCAGGCACCCGATGCCGATCGCCCAGCCGACGATGCCCTCCGAGACCGGGCCTAGTCCGCCGAGATCCAGCCCGCCATGGTTCGGCTCCTGGTGGATCGCCTCCAGATAGGCGATGATCTGGCGCTTCTGCTGCGAGGGCAGCACCTGATCGGAGAACACCGGCATCTGCTGCGGGCCGGTCAGCATCGCCTCGTAGATGTGCAGGTTGGAGACGCCGAACAGGGACGGTGCATGCTTGCCGCCCGGGAGTGCGCCGCCGCGGCCGGTGAAGTTGTGGCAGGCCGAGCAGTTGGTCCGGAACAGCTCGCCTCCGCGGGCGATCTCCTCATCGGTCAGACCGTCGGTCGAATACTGTGACGCGTTCGGGATTGCCGGGCCGGGGCCGAGGGTGGCGACATAGGCGGCCAGCGCGGCGACCTCCTCGTCATCGAACTCACGCGGCTTGACCGGCGCCTGTGCGCCCGGCTGCGCCAGCGGCATCCGGCCGGTGGAGACCTGGAAGTTGACTGCGGCTGCGCCGACGCCGACGAGGCTCGGGCCCTGGCTCGTACCTTCACCGTTCAGGCCGTGGCAGGACGAGCAGTTCACCGAGAACAGCTCCTTGCCCTTGGTCACCTGCTGGCTTGTGTTCGGCTCCGCAGCGGACTGTTGCGTCGGCGCCACGGCCGCGTACACCGCGCCGATGACGAACAGCGCGGCCACCAGGAGCAGCGCCTTTGCTGCCGGGTGCCGTCGTCGGGAGGACAGCAATCGCACGTGTTTGCCTCTCTGATTACCAGATCCGCAGAGGATCTACTACGAGTCGTCGGAGGTGTTGATTCTGAGGCTATCCCATACCTGCTCCGTCGTCATCGAAGGATGCGGGGTGACGTCACTGAAGGATGTAGATCACACCGAACAGGGCGATCCAGACCACGTCGACGAAGTGCCAGTAGTAGGACACCGCGATCGCGCTGACGGCCTGTTCGTGGGTGAACGTCCGGGCGAGGTAGGTCCGGCCGATGAGCAGGACGAAGGCGACCAGACCGCCGGTCACGTGCAAACCGTGGAACCCGGTTGCCAGGTAGAAGATGGACCCGTACGGGTCGGAGGACAAGGTCAGGCCGTCGTGAACAAGGTGGGCGTACTCATAGACCTGGCCGCCGATGAAGAAGGCGCCCATGATGAAGGTCAGTACGTACCACTCCCGCATGCCCCACTTGCCGGGGTTGAGGACGGAACCGACCCGGCCGACGCGGCCCTTCTCCGCGGCGAACACGCCCATCTGGCAGGTCACCGAGCTCAGCACCAGCACCGTGGTGTTGATCAGGGAGAAGCGGACGTTGAGCAGTCCGGCACCCTGCTCCCACAGCGGCGTCAGGCCGGCCTTGACGGCGGCCGCGGTGGTGACGTTCTTGATCGTGAAGTACGCGGCGAACAGCCCCGCGAAGAACATCAACTCGCTGGCCAGCCAGATGATCGTGCCGACCGCGACGGCATCAGGCCGCCCCGGACGGCCGAGCAGCCGCGACTGCGGGAGGTCGTGCAGGGCCGAATGCGGTTTCGGCGCGGGGGTCGATGCTGCGTGAGTGTGAATCGCCACGGGCTCATTATTGCCAACTACAGCGTGTAGCACATCCCCGGGGGCGTTCTCGGCCTGGCGAATTCCTCAGTACGCCTTCGCGATACGATGCCGGGCGTGACTAGCGAGCAGACTTCCGCCCCGGTTGCGACCATCCTGGTTTACGCAAGTGACCGGACGGTCCGGGCCCAGGTGCGCGCCGCCCTCGGCCGCAAGGTCGCCTCGGATCTGCCCGAGATCCGGATCGTCGAGGCAGCCACCCAGGCTGCGGTGATCAAGGCCGCGGACGCCGGTGGCATCGACCTGATGCTGCTGGACGGTGAGGCCCGCCCGGGCGGGATGGGCATCTGCCGCCAGCTCAAGGACGAGATCTACAACTGCCCGCCCGTCGCGATCGTCGCCGGCCGTGCCGACGACGCCTGGCTCGCGACCTGGTCACGCGCCGACGCGGTCGTGCCGCACCCGATCGATCCGATCACGCTCCCCGGCGCGATCGCTGCCCTGTTGCGGCAGCGGCTCGGGACGGCCACCGGCCGTCCGGCCTAGGCCGGCGGAGATGGTCGTCCCGCCCGGTCCGACCTGGCCCGGGGTGTTGTCCTCGCTGGTCGCCGGAAATGATCTTGACGCCGAGACCGCGACCTGGGCGATGAGTCGGATCCTTGCCGGCGAGGCAAGCGACGTGCAGATCGCCGGCTTTGCGGTCGCGCTGCGCAGCAAGGGCGAGTCGGTTTCGGAGCTCAGCGGCCTGGCGGCCGCGATGCTCGAGGTCGCGAGGCCGATCGAGGCGCCCAACCCGTCGGTCGACATCGTCGGCTCGGGTGGAGATCGGACCAACACAGTCAATATCTCGACCATGGCGGCTGTGGTTGCGGCATCCGCAGGTGCCCGGGTGGTCAAGCACGGCAACCGGGCGGCCTCATCGGCCTGCGGGTCTGCCGACGTACTGGAGGCGCTCGGCGTACGGCTTGATCTGTCGCCGGAGGACCAGCAGCGGGTGATCGAGCGGATCGGGATCGGCTTCCTTTTCGCGCCCCACTACCACGGATCGCTGCGCAACACGGCGAGCGCCCGGAGTCAGCTGGGCATCGCGACGACCTTCAACTTCCTCGGCCCGCTGACCAATCCCGGTCGCCCGAACGCTCACGCCGTCGGTGTCGCAGACGAACGGATGGCGGAACTGAGCGCTCGGGTGCTGGCCGAGCGCGGTGATCAAGGTCTGGTGTTCCACGGCACCGACGGACTGGACGAGTTGACGACGACGACGACGTCGACGGTCTTCGTGTTCGACGGTGACAAGATCGACCGCACGCTGCTCGATCCACAGGAACTCGGCATCGCCCCGGCGAGCGTCTCGGAGCTGGTGGGCGGCGGTCCAGCGGACAATGCCGCGATCGCCCGCCGGGTGTTCTCGGGTGAGACCGGTCCGGTCCGCGACATCGTGCTGCTCAACGCGGCCGCGGCGCTGGCGGCTTTCGACGGTCCGGGCCCGGCGGACTCTCTTCGAGAGACCCTTGCCGCGCGGCTGGAGCGCGCGGCCGAGGCGATCGACACCGGCGCCACGGCGGAACTGCTCGATCGGTGGATCGCCGCGACGGCCTGATCCGGAGGGTCGGTAGGCGAGGGTTGGGCTCAGGAGAGCGTCAGCGACGCCAGGGATTTCGAGGCCAGCCGGGACAGCAGCGGCCGCGCGTCGTCGGGAACCGAACTGATTGCCGCGATGACCGAACCGTCCGCGGCCGGACAACCGATGATCACCAAGCGGTCGTGGCGACCGGCCGGCTTCTTGGCCCGGTAGACGACGTTGGCGGTGATCTTGGCGCAGGGACGTCCGCTCACCGTCGCCGCCCCGTAGTCGAGCCGTTCGACCGAGCTCGGGTGGTAGCCGAAGAACTGTTCGGAGAATCCGTAGAGGACCTTGCGGGCGAACCCCGGGAGATCATCCCTTGACCACGCGTCGGCCGGGATGTGTCCGAGCCCGACGGTCGCGGCCCAAGTGTCCGATCCGTTGAAGCGGGCGTGGACCGGCGCATTGGCGACGAACATGGCATCGAAGACGTGCGGCACGGTCACCGGATCGGTCACCAGCTCGTACGGAGCACCGGGGAGGATCATCCGGGCGCCGGCGAGAGTCGCCTCCCGGGTGGTCTCGTCCAGCTGTCCGTCCGGTTGCCCGGGGGAGCGGCCGGTGGTCCGCGCGGTGTGCCGGGGCGTCGGGCTGGCCGCTCCTGAAGCCTGCTGCCGGTCGGTCTGCCGGGTGTCGGAGAAGGTCCGCCAACCGAACAGACCGACGACACCGCCGCCGACCACCAGGCTGAATCCGAGGAGCAGAACGATCAGCCGATTGTTCGGCCGGTTGTTGCGGGACGGGAGCTTGGTACGCGTCCGGTCGGTCCACTCCGAGCCGTCCCACCAGCGGAAGGTTTCGCCGCGGCTCGACGGATCCGGGTACCAGCCGGGACGCGGGACAGTCACGCCCTCCGAGACTACCCGGCGGGCGAGGGCCGCGGCCGGAACAGCCGAACTAACCTGGGAGCGTGATCTCCCGTGAGCTCGCCGTACGCCTTCGGCCTCTGTTGGACTGGACTCCGCAGAACGCCGACCGATTCTTCATCCCGCGGGAGGAGATCGTCGACGCTGTTTTCATGGTCAGCGACATGGTGGTCGAACTGATCCGGGCGCAGGGGGAGTCGAACTTCCATTTCAACGGCACCACCGAGTGGGCACTTGACTCCATCGAGTCCGACATCGCGGTGTGGCTCCCGTCGGAGCACCAGCTGCGGGACGCTCTGGGTGCGGCCTTCCTGTCATTGGACCGCGTCGGCGACGGCTTCGTGGTCAGTGTCACCGGTCCGGACGGCGCTCATCACACGCCGGCGATGTCCGACGCCTCGGACGCGTACGCGCTGGCACTGCTGCACGTCCTCGGCGGTGACGATTCGGTGCCGTCGGGAACCGATCAGGTGATCACTGCAGCACGCTGATCAGGACGGCGGCAGCGTACGGTCCGGAGACCAACGCCGGACCGTAAGGGAACGGGCCACGTCGACCGGTGGTCAACCAGACGACTCCGATCACCGCCCCGATCAGGCTGCCCAACAGCAGCGACCAGTAGAGGCCCGCCCAGCCCATGGTGCCGGCGACGGCGCCGATCAGCGGCATCAACCTCACGTCCCCGAAGGCGATCGCCCGGCCGCGGGTGATCATCCAGAGCAGCAGGTAACCGCCTCCTGCGATCAGCACGCTGCCGCCGATCCTGATCGCCATCGCGATCCGGTCCGGGTCTGCCGCGAGGCAGGCGAGCACGGCCACCGCTCCGGCGACCCAGCCCAACCGCATCGCCGGCGACGGGAGCCAGGTCGTGATGGCGTCGACCGCGGCGAGTAGTACTCCGATGGTGCCGACAACCGCCCACACCGCCCAGTAGCCAGGTGGCTGGGTGAGTACAGCAACGGCGGTCAGCGCTGCGGCGACCAGGCCGGTGATCAGTCCGAACCGGCCGGTGGCCAGCGACCGGTAGCTGATCTTGGTCAGGTAGTCCGACCGGGTGTCGTCGTCGGCGTCGGCCGGTGGAACGGGTTCGGGCAGCCGGCGCAGCAGGGCGGGGCCTCCGAGGCCCACCGCGACTCCGACAACGACGACCAGCGCCGGCGCGACGAGCAGACCCTGGTTGGCGGCCATTCCGCGACACTAGCGATGCCGGGTCCGGCAGCGGTGATCAGGCCGCGGCCATCATCACGCGTGTGCCTTCCGTACGCCGTTCCAGCTGGGACGGTTGGACCGGTCCGGTCGCCGGGCGCAGGTCCCACAGCGCCTGGGCGGCGGCCTTGACCGTGGCCGCGACGAGTTGGCTGCAGGCCGCGGACCTGCCCGCGACGAGGTCGGCGAGCTGACCCTCGGGAATCCTGGTGCGCCGGGAGAGGTCTCGGACCACCCAACCCCGAGCGGCGAGGTACTGCAGCAGCCGCTGCGTCCGAGCGGCGTGGATCTGTCGGTGCGCGGAATCGGCGACGGCCGTCCTGGTCAGGTGGAACAGTCGCTCGGCGATCAGCGGATGCAGCCGGGGGACCGGGCGGCCGTTACGCCCGCGCAAGAGGTGGTCCACCGATTGCGACGGCACGTCGGCGAGCACTGCGATGGTCCGCCAGGCCACACCGGTCTCGGCCATCAGGTGTCGTACATGTGCGCGGAACGGGGCAGCGTCGACCCACGGGCCGTGGTCATCGGCATCGCCGAGCGAATCGAAATCGGCGTCGAGCAGTTCACGACCGTCCCAGCCACCGGTCGGTCGCGGCGCCATCATCTGGATCGTCATGCTCTGGTAGGCCCTGCAGAGGTGTTGCCTGTGAGCCGTCGGTGTTGGCCGTACGAGGCCGGTGTTGCCCGGTTGGCGGAGGTGTTGTCCGAGCGGGCTGTGAGGGGTGCCGGTCGGTGGATCGCCACGCCACTCGGTCGCTCCCGCACCAGTTGGTCGGCGGCGCACCGGTTGCTCGTGGGGCGGGTCTGTTCGTTGCGCTCCGCGCGGTTGTTCCCGCACCAGTTGATCGGCGGCGCACCAGTTGCTCGGTGGCGCACCGGTTGCTCGTGGTGCGGGTCTGTTCGTTGCGCTCCGCGCGGTTGTTCCCGCACCAGTTGGTCGGCGGCGCACCAGTTGCTCGGTGGCGCACCGGTTGGTCGGCCTCGCACCGGCTGCATCGGGTGCGAGGCCGAGGAACTGCTGCGGCGTCGAGGAACTGGTGCGTGTACGGCCAGGGGAGCGGTCAACCGGTGCAGGAATGGGTGGCGAGCGACGCCGCGGTCGAGCGGTGGTCCGGGAGGGGCCGTCGGGATGCAGGAGTCCGCTCTTGGTCGTGCGTCGCACCGGTTGCTCGTGGAACGGGTCTGTCGTTGCGCTCCGGCGCGGGTGTTCCCGCACCACTTCGTCGGCGACGCACCAATTGCTCGTTGGCGCACCGGTTGGTCGGCCTCGCACCGGCTGCAGTGGGTGCGCGGCCGAGGAACTGGTGCGCGGTCGAGGAAGTGGTGCGCGAACGGTCAGGGGGAGTGGCAACTGGTGCGGGAACCGTCGAGGAACTGGTGCGCCGTCGAGGAAGTGGTGCGCCGTCGAGGAACTGGTGCGGGAATCAGCCGAGGCGGCCGACCAGCCGCTGCGGCAGGGGCGACGGAGCGGGTGCGCCCTCGTGGAGCAGGTGCGCCGTCGTGGAGCGGGTGCGCCGTCGTGGAACTGGTGCGTGCGCCGTCGAGGAAGTGGTGCGGCATCCACCAGGGGAGGGACCTCCAGATGCGCGACCGTCAGGCGTCGTCGAGAAAGTAGTGGGAGACCAACAACCGGTGGGCCGAACCACCAGCGTCCTCGGTCGAGCGCCGGGCGATTCGGAGATAAGTCGGCGATCGGACAAATTGGGGTCCCGCGTGTCGGGGCCGGGAAGTAATGTCAGCGAACGTGACTTCTGGCTACCTTCGCTCTCCTGACATCCATGCCGATCTGATCACCTTCGCCGCCGCCGATGACATCTGGCTGGCCCCCGTCACTGGTGGTCGCGCCTGGCGGTTGACCTCGGACAACGTGCCGGTCCGCAACCCGCGTTTCTCTCCCGACGGCAGCAGGATCGCCTGGGCGACATCGAAGGACAGCGGGTTCGAGGTTCACGTCGTCGATCTCGACGGTGGATCGGCCCGGCGGTTGACCTATTTCGGATCTGCTTCGACTGCGTTGCTCGGCTGGTACGACGACGAGTCGGTGATCGTTTCCAGCGCGGCCCGCACCCACGAACGGTTCGTGACCTTCGGCTACCGGATCGGACTGGATGGTGGGGTGACCGATCTGCCGTACGGTCCGGTTGCTGGAGTCGCCCGCGGCGATGCCGGCCTTGTCGTATCCAGCAAGGCGATCCGCAACGTCGCGGACCAGAAGCGCTATCGCGGTGGAACGGCCGGAAAGCTGTGGTGGGATCCGTCCGGCGCCGGCGATGACCACCAGCGGGTGCTGGCCGACGTCACCGCCGGACTGGAGAGCCCGAGCTGGGTCGGCGACGAGTTGATCTTCAGCTCCGACCTGCTCGCCGAGATTCCCGGTCCCGCCGACGAGCAGGCCAACCTGTTCTCGGTCGCCGCCGACCGACTCGGTTCGGCGACCGCGGCCGACCTGACCCAGCGCACCTTCCACAGCATCGAGCAGGGTTACGTCAAGGAACCGGTCACCGACGGCACCCGGATCGCCTACCACGCCCGGGGTGTCATTTATCTGATGGACGAGCTGGGTGCCGAGCCGCGTCCGCTGGAGATCTCCCTGCCGATGATCACCGCCCGACAGCCGCAGTCGTTGAGCCCGACCGAGAACCTGACCGCGGTTGTTCCGGACCGCACGGCGACCGGCTCAGTCGTCTCCTGGCGTGGCAAGGCCTTCTACCTCAGTCACCGGGAGGGTCCGGCTCGGGCGCTGGCGGCGTCGTCGTCGGTCCGGATCCGCGAACCGCGCCCGCTCGGCCGCACCGGCAAGGCGATCATGATCAGCGACGAGTCGGGCACAGACCGGGTGGAGCTCCACCCGCTCAACGGCCAGGGTGACCCGCAGATCATCGACATCGACCTCGGCCGGATCCTGCATGTGGCCTCCGACCCCGCCGGCGAACGCGTCGGCCTGATCAGTCACGACGGACGGATCTCCTTGCTCGAGGTCGGCACCGGAACCGTACGGTCGCTCGGCGTCAGCGCCGACGGCGAGGCCAAGGATCCCGTCTTCTCCCCCGACGGCCGCTACCTGGCCTGGACCCAGCCGGTCGGTTCGTCGCATTCCCAGTTGGTGGCTGTTGATCTTTCCCAGGACTCCGATCCTGTGCCGCTGACCAGCGGACGCTTCGCCGACAGCTCACCGGCGTTCACCGCCGACGGCAAGTATCTGGCGTTCCTGTCGGTGCGGACCTTCGATCCGCACTACGACAGCCATGTCTTCGACATCAACTTCCCGTACGGCACCCGGCCCTATCTGGTGCCGCTCGCCGCGACCGAGCCGCCACCGTTCGGTCCGAGTGTCGACGGGTGGCCCGTGGCGTCCGACGGTCAGGCCGGCGATGAACAGAAGGACGATCAGCAGAAGGACGATCAGGCGGGCGGGAAGTCCGCGGATCAGAAGAAGCCCGAGGTGCCTGCCAGCTCTGATCTTGCCGTTGACGGTTTCGAGGACCGGCTCGTTCCGTTCCCCGTGCCGGCCGGGGACTACCGGTCGCTGCAGGCCGCCAAGGGTGGCGTGCTGTGGATCCGTGAGGCGCCGACCCATGGTGTGCTGGGCACGGCGCGAGCCGGCGTACCGGGGGAGAAGCCGACGGACCAGCTCGAGCGCTTCGACTTCGGCAAGCGAGCGGTCGAGAAGCTGGTCGGCAAGATCGACTCGTACGCCGTCAGCGGTGACCTGGCCTGGATCGTCACCCGTGATGGCGACTCCGTCACGGTGCGGCCGGCCGATCGCGAGGTCAAGGACGACGACCCGGCCAAGGTGAACGTCGATCTGGGCCGGTTGCGGTTCGAGCTCGATCCGGTCGCCGAGTGGCACCAGATGCTGAACGAGAACGTACGGCTGATGCGTGATCACTACTGGCGCGCCGACCTGGACGGTGTCGACCTCGAGGCGGTCGCCGATCACTACCGGCCGGTGGTCGACCTGCTGGGCAGCTACGACGACCTGATCTCGCTGCTCTGGGAGGTCGGGGCGGAGATGAACACCTCGCACGCCTACGCACGGGCGGTCAAGCCCTACGGCGACACGTCCAGGGCGCTCGGACTGCTCGGCGCGGACTTCTCCAAGGACGGCGAGGAGTGGGTGATCGATCGCATTCTGCCCGGTGAGAGCTCCGACCCCGACGCCCGGTCACCGTTGCGGGCTGCCGGCGTCGACGCCCAACCGGGTGACCGGATCATCCGGATCGGCGGGCTACCCGTCGACCCGGTGATCGGCCCGAACGCGGGCCTGATCGGCGCAGCTGACAAGCCGATCGAACTGGTGCTGCGCCGTCCCGGCCGCGACGAGGACCGTCGCGTGGTGGTGGTTCCGGTCGCCGACGAGTCGGCGCTGCGCTACCAGGCGTGGGTCGCCGCTCGGAAGGCGTACGTCGCCCAACACTCCGATGGTCGGCTCGGCTACGTGCACGTTCCGGACATGGTCGCGACCGGCTGGGCCCAACTGCATCGCGACCTCGAGGAGGCGACCCGGCACGAGGGTGTGATCGCCGATGTCCGCTTCAACGGCGGCGGGCATCTCAGCCAACTGGTCAACGAGCGGCTCGGGCGCAAGGTGATCGCCTGGGACCTCGCACGCCACGGCGCGACCACGGAGTATCCCTCGCAGGGTGTCCGCGGACCGGTGGTCTACCTGGCCAACGAGTACGCGGGGTCGGACGGGGACATCGTCAACGCCTCGGCCCGGGCGCTGGGTATCGGGCCGATCATCGGCACCCGGACCTGGGGCGGTGTGGTCGGCATCGACGGGCGGTTCGACCTGATCGACGGGACCGGCGTCACCCAGCCGCGTTACGCCTACTGGATCGACGGCCAGGGTTGGGATGTGGAGAACCACGGCGTCGATCCCGACATCGAGGTGCCGATCACTCCCGACCAGTGGCACGGCGAGGCGGATCCGCAGCTCGACCGGGCGATCGCCGAGGCGCTGCGGAGTCTTGAACAGACCCCGGCAGCGACTCCGCCAGAGCCCGCTCCGCCGCGGGTCCGCCGCTGACGGTTCCCGAATTCCCGGGACCCATCCGGCAACCGGCCCTCAGTCGAGGATCACCAGTTGCCGGGTGGCCCGGGTCATGGCGACGTAACGGTCGACCGCGCCTTCGATCCCGGTGCCGAACGAGTCCGGCCGGACGAGCACCACAAGATCGAACTCCATTCCCTTCGCCTCGGCCGGGGTCAGGGAGCGCAGCCGCTGCCTGCCGGTGAAGCCGGGATCGCCGATCACACAGCCGATGCCTTCGGGGTTGTCGGCCAGCCAGTCGTCGACGATGCCTTCCAACTCCGTCGCCGAACCCGTGATCACCGGCAGACCGCTGCTGCGGATCGAAGTCGGTACGTTCGCGTCGGGCAGTGCGGCGCGGATGACCGGCTCGGCGCTGGCCATCACCTCGCGCGGCGTGCGGTAGTTGATCGTCAGGGTGATCTGCTCGATGGCGTCGAAGCCGACCCGTCGGAGCCGTTCCTGCCAGGTCTCGGCGAAACCGTGCCGCGCCTGCGCACGGTCGCCGACGATGGTGAAACTCCGCGACGGACAGCGCCGCAGCAGCATCTGCCATTCGGCATCGGTCAGCTCCTGCGCCTCGTCGACCATGATGTGCGCGAAGGGTCCGGCAAGTCGGTCCGCGGTTGGGCTCGGCAGCCCGGACTCGTCGACCAGCGCCTGGCGCAGATCCTCACCGCGCAACATGTACATCGACGTCTCCGGATCGTCGTCGGCGGCGATGATGTCGTCGACCACCCGGTCCATCAGTTCCCGCTCGGCAGCGATGGCTGCCGCCCGGCGCCGGTTGCGCGCCGACGCGTGACGATCGCCCAATCGTTGGCGTGCGGCGTCCAACAACGGTAGGTCGGAGACCGTCCAGGCCTGCGGGTCGTCGCGTTGCAGTACGGCCACCTCGTCCGCCTGGAGCCACGGTGCGCAGCGGCGCAGGTAGGCGGGCACCGACCACAGGTCACCGACGAGGTCCTTGGCATCGATCAGGGTCCACGCCCGGCTGAGCGCGTCCGCCACGTTGTCGTTGTTCCGCAAATCGCGGGCGAACTGCTTCGGGTCGACGTCCTCGGCCTGTTGATCACCGAGCTTGTCGAGCAGGACCGTCACCAGCGCGTCCCAGATCTCGGCGTGCGCCTCGTTGTGCGGCGTGCCGGGATCAACCGATTCGAAGGCCTCGGCCCAGTCGTCGGTGGTCAGTCGGACGTCACCCCAGTCGGTGCCGATGAGGAATCCTCTGCTCGGCGGCTCCTCGTAGAGCCGTACCGCGGGCTCGATCGCCGAGACCATTCCGGCCGATGACTTCAGCCGGGCGACCGCCGGGTCGGCCTCGACCGCGGCCGTGGCGCCCTGGGGCAGCAGATCGGCCAACGTACAGATCTGCACCCCCTCCTCACCGAGACTCGGCAGTACGTCGGAGACGTAGGCCAGGTACGGCCGATGCGGACCGACGAACAGGACGCCGCCGCGCCGGTCGCTGATCCGTGGGTCGGAGTACAGCAGGAACGCTGCCCGATGCAGCGCAACGACGGTCTTTCCCGTGCCCGGACCGCCGGCGACGACCAGTGCGCCGCGGGACCCGGCGCGGATGGCCGCGTCCTGGTCGGCCTGGATGGTCCCCAACACGTCCCGCATCCGTGGTGAGCGGCTGCCGGCCAGGCTGGCGATGAACGCCGAGTCCTCGTCCAGCACCAGTCCGTCCGCAGGAATGTCCCGGCCTTCGGTCGGGAAGACTTCGTCCCAGAAGTCGGTGATCCGTCCCCGGGACCAGCGATATCTCCGGCGACTGGCCAGGCCCATCGGGTCGGCTGCGGTGGCTGCGAAGTACGGCTCCGCGGCGGGAGTCCGCCAGTCGATCAGCAGCCGGCGGTCGGAGTCGTCGGTGAGCCCGAGTCGCCCGATGTAGACGGGTTCGGATCCGTCCGCGGGCACCATCCGGCCAAGACACAGGTCAAGACCGAAGCGGCGGAGCAGCCGCAGCCTTGCCGAGATCCGATGGATCTCGATGTCGCGATCCGCCGCCGCCCGGCCCTTGCCGCCCGGTGATCGGCGGAGTTGGTCGAGCTGCCCGGACAGGGTGGCCAGTTGTCGGTCCAGATTCGTGGCCATCGCGGTGAAGAGCTGCTCGTCATCGGCGACCAGCTCTGGGTGACAGGTTGCGGGATGGTGCGGGGCGAGTTGGAACACGCTGGTGGTCATGGAAATGGTCGCGCTCCGGTGGGGAAATGGGCGCAGGCGACGCCCGAGAGATTGGGAAGGGCCCCGATTCTGCACCCCGACAGGGGGCTTGCGGCAAGCCCCCATGGTCGCGGTACCTTGAAAATGCAGGCACACGACAAGCGCCCCGAACCGTATGGTCCGGGGCGCTTGTCGTTCGTCGGGTTGTGGGCGGCGCCGCTGCGTCTAGCGCTGGGCCCTGGTGAAACCGGCGGCCTCGGCCGCGGCCTCGTTGTTGAACCAGACATCGGCATTGGTCCGCTCGTAGCCCTCAGTGCCGGTGACGTGGTACTTCTTGGACCGCTCGTTGCCCTTGATGGTGAAGCCCTCGGGCGGCTCGGCGCCGACGTAGGAACCGTCGCCGTACTTCGATTCCGGTTCCGTCGTGTCGGCGGGGCTGTCGGACGCCCCGCCCCCGGCCGACTCGGCGGTGCTGTCCGATTCGATGGAGCTGTCCGGCGCCTCGGACCCGTCGGCGGCATGGGCGGGTGTGACCTCGTCCGGGCTCGGAGCCGTACTCGCGCTGGCGGCGACCTCCTCCTCGCCGGCCGGCTTGGCCGCCTCCGGCGGATGCGGCTCGGTGATCGTCGTCGAGGCGTACGGAGTGGACGGCCGGGTCGTCTGCCAGTCGGGCTCGTCGCTGCCGAAGAACTTCTTGGCCGCGTAGTAGGCGGCACCGCCGACCGTCAACGCGCCGGCCACGATCGCCAACACCTTGGGCCACTTCCGCTTCTTCTTGCCTGCCGGGAGCAGCTCCTTGCCCTTCTCGGCGGCCGCGACCACTGCCGCGGGTGCCTCGGACCCGGCGATCTCGGACAGCTTCTCCGAGATCTTCGGCAGGACATCGGACTGCAACCGTTCGCGAGCCACGTCGACCGCCGGGGCGATCCGACCTGCCGCGTCGTCGAGTCGTGGTCCCAGCTTCTCCACCGCCTGGGCGGCGGCTGCGGCACCCTTCTTGCGCGCACTCTCGGCGTACGGCCCGAGCCTGTCGGCCGCGTCGTGGGCGCGCGGTTCGATCCAGTCGGCGGCTTGTCCGGCGTACGACTGCACGCGTTCGGCGGCCTGTTCGGCATACGGTCGAACACGTTCGGTGGCCTGGTGTGCCAGCGGCTGGATGCGGTCGGCAGCAGCCTGTGCCAGCGGCGCAACCCGTTCGGCGGCCTCCTGGGCCATCGGCCCGATCCGGTCCGCGGCCTGGTGGGCCATCGGCCCGACCCGTTCGGCGGCCTCTTGTGCCATCGGCCCGATCCGGTCGGCGGCCCCGTGGGCCAACGGACCGATCCGGTCGGCGGTCTGATGCACGAACGGTGCGACTGGCAGGTTGTCCTGGGCGGCGGCGTTGGCGCGGCGGCCCTTCTTGGTCTTGCTGCTCACTTTTCCTCCGATTCGATCGACGTCGGGCGGCGCGGCTGACCCGGGCGGCCCGTTGCGATGGAGCAACCGTAGCGTTACCCAGGCTTTAGAGTCTCAGGGCGAAATGTCGGAAGATTCCCGTATCCGACCCTGAATTATCCGAGAGGACCCGATGAGCACAGCCACGCTGCACACCAACCGCGGCGACATCGTCATCAACCTGTTCGACAACCACGCCCCGAAGACGGTGGCCAACTTCACCGGCTTGGCCGGCGGCACCAAGGGAGTACCGCGATCCCCAGACCGGTGCCAAGACCACCGGCAACTTCTATGACGGCCTGACCTTCCACCGGGTGATCGCCGGGTTCATGATCCAGGGCGGTGACCCGATGGGTGACGGGCGGGGCGGACCGGGCTACACCTTCGCCGACGAGTTCCACCCCGAGTTGCAGTTCGACCGGCCGTACCTGCTGGCGATGGCCAATGCCGGTCCAGGCACGAACGGGTCGCAGTTCTTCATCACCGTCGGCCCGACCCCGCACCTGAACCGTCGGCACACCATCTTCGGTGAGGTCGCCGACCAGGCCAGCCGGGACGTGGTGGACGCGATCGCCAATACGTCGACCGGCCGCAACGACCAGCCGACCGAGCCAGTGGTGATCGAGAGCGTCGACCTCGCCTGAGGAACAGGCCGACAGGCAGCGGATACCGGTGCGGGTTGCCGGTGGCACGTACAGTTCGTGCCGTGGTTTATGAGGTGGATCGGTGAGCCGTCCGGACTTCCAAGCACCGAGTTTCGAGGGGTGTTACCGGCATCCGGACCGGTTCACCGGTATCCGCTGCCAGCGCTGTGGCAAGCCGATCTGTGGCGAATGCATGAATCCCGCCTCGGTCGGCTTCCAGTGCCCGGACTGCATCCGGTCCGGCCGGACGACGGTCCGCGCACCGCGCACCGCGTTCGGAGGTGCACTGTCCACCCGCGGCGGCCTGGTGACCAAGGTGCTGATCGGCGTCGTGATCGGCCTGTACGTGCTCGATCTGATCAGTCAGGGCATGATCGGCAACCTGCTGGGAATGAACGGCGCGGCCGTGTTGAGCGGTCAGCTCTGGCGTCTGGTCAGCTACTCCTTCCTGTCCAATGGCCTGATCAACACGCTGTTCGTCGCATTGATCCTCTGGGGCGTCGGCCGGCCACTGGAGGAGCAGTTCGGCACCGTCCGATACCTGATCCTGTACGTCCTGGGCGGTCTGGGCGGCGCGACTGCGCTGTTCCTCGCCTTCCCGGGCTACACGGTCGCCGCCGGCGCATCGCCGGCAGCGATCGGGCTGATCGCGGTACACACGGTGATCAAGATCCGTCGGCGTGAGGACATCAAACCCGATCTCGGGCTGTTCGCGATCCTGATCGCGCTCAATCTGGTGCTCGGCGGTCTACAGGGTCCGGGCTGGCCCTCGCTGGTCGGCGGCATCATTGTCGGCGGGCTGGCGGCCGTGGCGTTGGTCTTCCCGCGTCGTCCCCGCCGCAACCAACTGCAGGTGCTGGGACTGGTCGGGGTCGTCGTCCTCTGCCTCGCCGCGATGGCGCTCCGTACGGTGGTCGCCGTCGTTTGAGCGACGCGACTCGTCAACCCGACGGATCAGCTCTTCGGGACCGAGGGCACGTCCAGATAATGCATCGGTGGGGTGAGCCAGATGATCAGGCAGACGACGATCGTGGCAAGCAGCAGCACACCGATGACGGCAGCCGTGATCAGCAGCGCCCTGCCGGGCAGCCAGCGCGCCGGATCCGCCTGGCGGTCCACCGGAGCCAGCTCGTCGGCGGCCTCGTCCCACGGCAGCCGGTAGGTGTCGACCTGAACCACCCAGTCGGGCGCCGGGACGTCGCCGCGCTGCGCCCGCGTCGGGGGCGCCCACTCGTGGCTCATCCGGCCTTCCGTCACGACGAGCCCAGCGAGAACGCCGCCTCGAGGTCGTGGGTCGAGTAGGCGCGGAAGGCGATGTGGGTCTCGGTGCTGAGCACACCCGGCACCTTGTTGAGCTGATCGGCGACCACCTCGGCGACCTGGTCGTGGTTGCTGACCCGAACCATGACGATCAGATCGACGGCGCCGGTAACCGAGTAGACCTCGCTCACTCCCTGCAGTGCCGCGATCTCCTCGGCCACCTCGGGAATCCTGGCCACTTCGGCCTTCACGAAAACGATCGCGGTCACCATGTCCGTGATCTTAGTGCTCTGCGTGTCGTTATCCGGCGGACCGTCAGACGAGGTGCAACTCCCGTTTGATCCTGGCATGGGTGTCGTCGTCGCAGGTGTCGAAGAACAACCCCACCACGTCGTCGAGCTGATCCAGCGAGTCGGCGGCGAAGAGGATCGGCTGATAGCTGGTGATGTCGTAGTTCAGGGTGCCCATCTGGCCGACGTCCAGCGGGCGGATCTCCATCCGGGAGAACTCGTCCATCTCGCCGTAGGACGAGAGGATCCCGGCACCGTACGCCTTCAGCTGCCCGTCCTCGTAGATCACGCCGAACTCCAGCGAGAACCAGAAGACGTCGGCGAGGAACTTCAGCGCGTCCTCGGTCTCCAGACGCTGGGCGGCGCGGCCCGCGGCCCTGGTCAGCGCGGAGAACCGCGGGCTGGCCAACTGGTTGCCGTGACCGATCACCTCGTGGATGACATCGGGCTCGGGCGTGTACAGCGGTTCGGACGGATGCCGCAGGTACTGCGTCGAGTGGAACAGTTGGTCGCCCAGTGACGAGTAGAACTCGCGCAACTCGACCAGGCCGGGCGCGGCGACGTAGGTCCAGCCGGTCTGCGCCGTCATCAGCTCGGTGACCTCGTCCAGCTGCGGAACGTGGCCCGTCGGCAGACCGAGGGCTGCCTTGGCCGTCAGATACTCGCTGTGGGCGTACCGCTCGTGCTTGGGCGCAAGCTCCCTGCTCACCGTGGCCCAGATGTCGTTCTCGCCGGGCAGGTAGTCCACCCTCGGCACGGGTTCGCCCGGTCTCCAGTTGACCGCGGCCTCGGCGATCTGGTTGCGCCGGTCCCGGTAGCGCTGGTCGCGGAATCCCGGGTGGTTCTCACCCAGATGGACCTCGACCTTTCCGTCTGCCTTGCGGGTGACCGGCGAGTACAGCTGTCCCTCTTCGAACATCGCTGCTGCCCCCAATCAAAGGTGATCGACACCGGATCGCGGTGCCCTGATCGGACCAGTGTCGCACTGGTCTGGTCGGTTTCCCAGGTCAGCCGACGAGTTCGGTGCGCTCCCGGGTCGGGGCGTCCGGGCCGAGCAGATGGTCGACGAGGGCATCGTGGCTGAGCACGCCGTACAACGGCCAGGCCCAGTCGCCGTCGATGTCGATGAGGCGTACGCCGGGCCGCTCCAGCCAGTCGGCGATCCGCAGGGTCTCCTCGACGGTGGCTGCGGATTGGGGCCCGGTGGGCGCCGGAACCGTCTCTGCGGTCGCCACCAGCATCCGCGCGACGGCCTGCGGCACCTCGCCGGGTCGGGACACTCCCGCCGCCGCCAAGCGGCCGTGCCGGATGACGTGGATCTGCCACTCTCCGGGCGAACCCGGCGCCGCTTCCCAGCGGGCGGCGACGATCTGCGGACATGCGGCAAGGCTGGTGACCCGGTGAAACCGGCGTGCGGAGTCCAGCAGTGCGGCCAATCGGCGGCGCAACAGTTCGGCTTCCTCGTACCGCTGTTCGCCGACCAGTCGCCGCAGACGGCCGCGCAAGGCACGACACGCCGGGCGTACGTCGCTTGTCAGGGTGGTGCGGACCTGCTCGACGAGGTCGGCGTAGGTGTCGAAGGACACCGATCCGTCGCAGGGTGAGACGCACCGGTGCATGCCGGCCAGCGCACAGGACGCGGTGTGTTTGGTCTTGGACAGCTTGGCCGTGCACTGCCGGATCGGGAAGGCGTCGTACAGCGCATCGATCACGTCATCGGTCTGCTGCCGTCGGCTGAACGGGCCGAAGTAGGTGGTGCCGTCGCCCTTGATCTGAGTGACCCGGGACAGCCGCGGGAACGCCTCGGAGGTGATCTTGATCCAATGCTGCCGCTCCGGAAACTTGGAGCGGCGGTTGTAGCGCGGTGCGTGGGCAGCGATCATCCGCAGCTCGGTCACCTCGGCATGCAGCGGCGTCTGGCAGGGGTACGCCTCGACGCCGGTGGCGACGCGGATCATCTCCTCGATCCGGGGCCGCTTCTCCGACGCGGTGAAATAGCTGCGCACTCGCTTGCGGAGGTTGCCGCTCTTGCCGACGTAGAGAATCTGCCGATCGGCGGGATCACCGGAGAGTTGGTCGTCGGCGACGAAGAAGTAGACGCCGGGCTCTTCGGGCAGGTTGTTGGCCCAGGTGCGTTTGGACCGGCGTTGCGGCGACACCTTGAGAGTGAACTCGCGCAACTCCTCATAGGTCCCGACGCCGAGATTGCCGACCCGCTCGATCAGGCCGTGCAGCACGTCGACCGTCGCCTGGGCGTCGTGCAGGGCGCGGTGGTCGGGGGAGACGGTCGCGTGGAAGTGCCGGGCCAGCGTGGCCAGCCGGCAGTCCGGAACCTCGTCGGCGAGCAGGATGCAGCGGGCCAGGGCGACCGTGTCCAGCACCCCGAGCTTCGGCCACGGATAGCCGAGCTCGGCGCAGTTGCGGCGCAGGAAGCCGACGTCGAAGCGGGCGTTGTGGGCCACCAGGACGCTGCCCTGGGCGAATTCAAGAAAGGCCGGGAGCACCTGGTCGATCGGTGGCGCGGAAGCCACCATCTGGTTGGTGATCCCGGTCAGCACGGCGACCAGCGGCGGGATGTGGGTGTGCGGATTGACCAGGGTCTGGAACTCGGCGAGCACCTCTCCGCCGCGGACCTTGACCGCGCCGAACTCGGTGATCGCGTCAGTCTCGGCACCGCCAGTGGTTTCCAGATCGACGACGCAGAAGGTGGTCTCCGCCAGGGGCACGCCGAGATCTTCGAACGAATCCTGCAGCGTGTTCTTGGCGGGATGGCGACCGGCGACCGACATAGCCAGGACCGTACGACAACCCACTGACAAAGCACTCAGAAGTTCGAATGCGTGTCGCGCCATCGGGGTCCAACCTGGTGCTACGGGTCGTTCCGTCGACTCGCCCCCGTGGGGTCGGTCCGTGGGGTCGGTGGGTCGGTCGGTGGGGTCGGTCGGTGGGTCGGTCGGTGGGTCGGTCGGTGGGTCGGTCGGTGGGTCGGTTCGTGGGTCGGTCGGTGGGTCGGTCGGTGGGTCGGTCGGTGGGTCGGTCGGTGGGTCGGTCGGTGGGTCGGTCGGTGGGTCGGTCGGTGGGTCGGTCGGTCGGTGGGTCGGTCGGTGGGTCGGTCGGTGGGTCGGTCGGTGGGTCGGTTCGTGGGTCGGTTCGTGGGTCGGTTCGTGGGTCGGTCCGTGGGGACGGGGAGCCGGTCGTCGAGTACGGAAGCTCAAACTTTGATCCATCGGCTGACCCCGGAGCCGGCCGCCGGGTTCGCAAGCTCAGAGTTCGATCCACCGGCGGGCCCCGGAGCCGTCCACCGGGTTCGCAAGCTCAAGGTTCGATCCAGTGGCTCCGACACGCCGAGCGCGCCAGCCGTACGGTCAAACCTTGATCTTCGGGATGGCGGGGATCCTGGCGAGGGTCGGAGACACGCCGAGCGCGCCAGCCGTACGGTCAAACCTTGATCTTCGGGATGGTGGGGATCCTGGCGAGGGTCGGAGACACGCCGAGCGCGCCAGCCGTACGGTCAAACCTTGATTCTCGGGATGGCGGGGAGGGCGAATCGGGTTGGTGGAGCTCGGATCGGGATCGGGACATGCCGAACGCGCCAGCCGGAGGGTCAAGCTTTGACCTTCGGGATCGGTGAGCCTGGGCCCGGGGAGCCGGGCACCTGGTCGAGGAACCGGCTCGAGGATCCGGGATCGGTGAGCCGCGCATCGAGGAGCCTGGGATCGCGTGGTCGGGACCGGGGACGGGATGGGCCCGGGATCGGGGAGCCGGTGCTCGGGGAGTACGGATGGGAGGAGGACTGTCAGTAGGAGGTCTCACTCTTTGTGACATGAATGACTTGACCCCTGCGAGTGATCCTCGTTGGCTGTACGCCGACGCTGAGCCGCCGGTCCACACGCGGCTCGATTGTGATGGTTGCCCGGTGGCGGCGGGCGAAGTTCCCGACGCCAGTTGCGCCGAGTGCGTCGTCACGGTCTTCCTGGCAGCGGAGCCGTGGCCCGACGGCGGAGCTTGACCCAAGGCTGTACCCAGATTTCCCCCAGTCGGTCGGTAAGGATTCGATTGAATTTCCAACTCTGGATTGCCAGTGACCAAATCGTGACCTAGAGTTCTGGCAGCGCTCCGCACGTCGGGGGACAGCGGCAGGTCGGGAACCAGATGCCGTCGGGGAGCGGATCCACACGCCCGTTGGGGCATGTCGAACAGTGGGAAAGGACTGCGCGTGATCTCACGCTGGCTGCAGCAGCGGGGAATTCGGCGGAGCGTCGTTGCCGTGGGCCTGGGAATGGCGGTGACAGCGGCAGGCTTCGTCATGTCCCCACTCGAGGCCGCTGCCGATCCGGCGCCGGAGACCATCGCCCAGGCGAAAGCGCAGGTCAGCAAGCTGCAGCAGGAGGCCGAGGTCGCCGACCAGGATTACCTGGCGCTGAAGGAGAAGCTGCAGAGGAGCCGTCAGGACCTCCAGGACAAGCAGGCGGATCTCGACGCGGAGTCCAAGAAGGTCGCTCAGATGCGCGAGCAGATCTCCAAGGTCGCCCTTGCCCAGTTCCAGAACCGCGGACTGGACACCCGCGCCCAGCTCTTCCTCACCCGCGATCCCGCCGGATTCCTCAACCAGTTCGCGACGATCGAGAAGATCAACGAGAACCAGGCCACGATCCTGCAGAACTACCAGGTCGAGCAGGCCAACCTCGCCGATCTGCAGCGCTCGACGCAGGCCGATATCGCCACGCTCAAAGAGGACAAGACCCAGCTCGCCGCACTGCGCGAGAAGGCGGACAGCAAGGTCGAGGACGCCAAGTCCGTGCTGGACAAGCTGACCGCCGAGCAGCGGCAAGCCATTCAGGATGCCGAGACCAAGGCGGCGGACCAGGCCAAGAAGGACGCCGAAGCCGCCAGCGCGACCGACAACGGTTCGACCGGGGGAAGTAGCAGTAGCAGTAGCAACCTCGCCGATTCGAGTGCACCGAGTTCGGGCAAGGGCGCAGCAGCGGTGGCCTTCGCCAAGGCACAGGTGGGCAAGCCGTACGTCTTCGGCGCCAGCGGTCCGAGCTCGTACGACTGTTCCGGACTGACCCTGGCCGCCTGGCGCGCGGCCGGTGTGCAATTGGATCGCACCTCGCAGGCACAGTTCCACGACGGCACTCCGGTCAGCCGTGATCAGCTGCAGCCGGGCGACCTTGTGTTCTTCTACGACAGCTCGGCACCGAGTCACGTCGGCATCTACGTCGGCAATGACACGATCATCCACGCACCGCATCCGGGCTCGTCGGTCGAGTACACCAAGATGAGCTACATGCCGTACGTCGGCGCCCGCCGCCCTGCGTGATCACGAGATAGCTGCAGACCGGCATCAGGTGAGCCGACGGTCGGTACGGCTGCTGGCCGCGGTGCTGGCACTCCTGGTCGCGCTGACCGGCGTTGCCTGTTCCGGCCCGTCCCGAGCCGGTCGCCAGCAGACCAACACGTCGCCGACCAACACCTCGCCGACCAACAGCCGCACGCCCGGTTACGGGGCCGGCAACTCGCCGAGCGCATCGGCCACCGCCGTCGCCCGACCGCCTCACCGGCCGACGGCACCGCAGTCGTCTCGCACACCGACCGCACCACGTACCCTCGACAGCCTGCTGACCGGTCTGGTCCGGGCGGTCGGCAACCGGAATCACACCGATTTCACGGCACTGGTGTCCCACCGGGACCCCGCTTTCCGCGCCAGCGCCGGAATGATCTGGGACAACCTGGTCCGCATCCGCCCGGTGCGCTTCGGACTCCACTCCAGCGGGAACAAGCGTCGACTGTCCAACGCGCGGGCGCAGGTCCTGGGCAACGACGCGTACGCCGTCGAGGTCCGGGTTCGCTGGGCAGTGCCCGGCGACACCGCCGCGAGTGACCAACGTGTCTGGATGACGATCGTCCGGACCCGGACCGGGTTGCAGTGGGGCGGCATCACCGACGGGCCGTCCCCACCGCAGCCGACACCGCTGTGGTGGCTCGAACCGGTGCGCTACGGCCACAACAAGGCGGCAACCGTGATCGCCGGAGCACGGGTCGACATCGGCCGGTGGCTTACCGCGGCCGACACCGCCGTCGCCCGGGATGCGCCGCGGCTACGTGATACCGACTGGAACCAGAAGCTGGTGATCATCGTGCCCAGCACCGAACAATTGATGGAGCGCTCCCTCGGTGCACCGGCTGGTTCCGATGCCCAGCTCGCGGCAGTCAGCTGGCCCGACGGCGCGGGTGATCACCCGCCGATCCGGATCATGATCAATCCGGCCGGCCAGCCCAGCGCCCTGGCGACAGCCATCGTGCTGGCCCATGAGGCCGTGCATGTCGCCACCCGCTCACCGATCTCCCGGGCCCCCAGCTGGCTGGTGGAGGGGTACGCCGACTACGTCGCCTACCTCAGCTATCCGCAGGCGGTCCAGCCGGCCGCGGCCGGTCTGCTGGCAGAGGTGAAGAAGCATGGTCCTCCGGCGGCACTTCCGGAGGAGACCGACTTCGCCGTCGGTCACCACGACCTCAATCGCTCCTACGCCGAGGCCTGGACGGCCTGCCGATATCTCGCCGACCGTTTCGGTGATCGGAGGCTGTGGCGCTTCTACCGGGCCGTCGATGCATCCGCGGACGGATCGATCACTCGACCGGCGGACAAGGTCTTCGGGGTCAGTGATCACCAACTCATCGCCGGCTGGCAGCGCTATCTTCGCGCCGCCGCATCACGGGGCCGGGTCTGATCATGGCTCCGACCATGATCATCACCAATGACTTCCCCCCGACCGTTGGTGGGATCGAGGGTTTTGTCTCCGACGTCTGCGAACTGCTTGACGACGATGTGATCGTAATGACCCGGCAGACCCCGGGCTGGCCGGACCATGATCGACAACTGTCGTACCCGGTGGTCAGGCAGGGCAGGCTGCTGCTGCCTACGCCGGCTGTGCTGCGAACGGCGACCAAGTTGATCACCGAACACCGCATCACCCGGGTGATCTTCGGTGCCATGGCACCACTGGCACTGCTGGCACCCGGGCTGCGCGCCTCGGGTGCGCGGCAACTGTTGGCGATCAGCCATGGGCACGAGATCTGGTGGGCGACGTTGCCCGGCTCCTCGACACTGCTCCGCCGGATGGGGGACGCGGTTGATCATGTGTCGACGATCTCCGACTACGCAGCCACCCGAATCGCTCCGGCACTTTCGCCGAGGGTACGGGAGCGAATGATCAGGATCGCGCCACCGATCGACACCGAACGGTTCCGTCTCCCAGATGATCACCCGATCGCAAGTCCGCCGACAGTGATAGCGGTCGGTCGGATGGTGCACCAGAAGGGCTTCGACACCCTGCTCCGCGCCTGGGCGATCCGCGAGATCGATCATGCTCGGTTGGTGCTGGTCGGAGACGGCCCGCGGGCGGCGAGCCTTCGCCGGCTGGCCCGGCGACTGGACCTGCGGGAGTCGGTGTCGTTCACCGGACGGGTACCGCGCGACAGGATCCCCGAGCTGTTGCACCGGGCGGACGTCTTCGCGCTGCCCGTTCGATCCCGGCTGGCGGGACTGAATCCCGAAGGACTCGGGCTCGGCTTCCTCGAGGCGGCTGCCAGCGGACTTCCCGTGATCGCCGGCCGCTCCGGCGGCGCCCCGGAGGCCGTCATCGACGGCGTCACCGGTTACGTCGTCGACCCGGACGATCCGGCCGCACTCGCATCGCGGCTCGACACCCTGCTGGGCGACCCGGACGGAGCGGCCGCCATGGGCCGTGCCGGCCGCGGATTCGTCGCGGACCGGTACGGCTCCGACGTCGTCCGCGCTGCCCTCCGCAAGGCGCTGGAACTCCACGACTGACCCGGCGGGGGATTCTTGCCGGAGCCGACGATCGGGGGAACCGAGCGGGACCGGAACCACCCGGAGACCAGAACCAGCGATCGCTCGGCGGAGTCGACTAGGATCGCTTCGATATGGCTACTGACTACGGGGCCGTCTGGTCCGAGCTCGACCGATCGCTCAGCTCCATCGAAGCCGTCCTCGATCCGGACGCGAAGAAGGCTGAGATCGCCGAACTGGAGACTGAGGTGGCCCGCCCCGACCTGTGGGACGACCAGGAGAACGCCCAGCGGGTGACCTCCCGGCTCTCGTCCCTGCAGGGCGAACTGGAACGGGTGAACAAGCTGCGCTCCCGGCTGGACGACGTCCAGGTGCTGATCGAACTGGCGCAGTCGGAAAGCGACGCTGACAGCCTGGCCGAGGCCGACCGGGAGCTGGCCAATCTGAAGAAGGCGATCGACTCGCTCGAGGTCCGTACCCTGCTGAACGGCGAGTACGACCAGCGCGATGCTCTGGTCACCATCCGATCCGAGGCGGGCGGCGTCGATGCGGCCGACTTCGCGGCCATGCTGCTGCGGATGTATCTGCGCTGGGCGGAGCGGCACCACTACGGCGCCGAGGTCTACGACACCTCCTATGCCGAAGAAGCCGGCATCAAGTCGGCGACCTTCGCGATCAAGGCGCCGTACGCCTACGGGACGCTGTCGGTCGAGCAGGGGACCCACCGGCTGGTGCGCATCTCACCCTTCGACAACCAGGGCCGGCGGCAGACCTCGTTCGCCGGCGTCGAGGTGTTGCCGGTGACCGAACAGACCGACCACATCGACATCCCCGAGCAGGACATCCGGGTCGACGTCTTCCGGTCGTCCGGGCCGGGCGGTCAGAGTGTGAACACCACCGACTCCGCGGTCCGGATCACCCACCTGCCGACCGGCATCGTGGTCTCCTGCCAGAACGAGAAATCCCAGCTGCAGAACAAGGCCGCGGCTCTGCAGGTCCTCCAGTCCCGGCTGCTGGAGCGGGCCCGGCAGGAGCGCGAGGCCGAGATGAACGCGCTCAAGGGCGACGGTGGCAACAGCTGGGGTGCCCAGATGCGGTCCTACGTGCTGCATCCTTACCAGATGGTCAAGGACCTGCGCACCAACTACGAGACGTCCAACCCCGACGCCGTCTTCGACGGAGAGATCGACGATTTCCTCGACGCCGGGATCCGCTGGCGCCGTACCCAGGAGGTAGCTGCCTGATGACCAAGGGTCCGATTCCCGCTCAATTGGAAGAGATGCTGTCCCGGCCCAACCCGGCGGTCGTTGCAACGGTTCGGCCGGACGGCCAGCCGGTCACGGTTGCGACGTGGTACGCCTACGAGAACGGTCGGGTGCTGCTGAGCCTGGATGCCGCGCGCAAGCGGCTGGAGCATCTGCGCAATGATCCGCGGGTCTCGCTGACGGTGCTGGACGGTGACGACTGGTACAGCCACGTCAGCCTCCAGGGCAAGGTCACCGAGCTTGCCGAGGACACCGATCTGGCCGGTGCGGACCGGGTGAGCATGCTGTACACCGGTCATCCGTACGCCGACCGGGAACGTCCACGGGTGATCGCCTGGGTCCAGGTCGAGTCCTGGCACGCCTGGGGCCGGTTGGCGCAATCCTGAGCAAAGCTGCACACCCCGACGGGATCGCAATTCCCGAATAACGGTCTGGTCTCACCTAGACTGCTTGCGCGGTCCGGTCGTACGTCCTGTGCGCCCGGAGGAGTCCAGCTGAAACGACAGAAACCATCGTGATTCGATTCGAGAACGTCACCAAGATCTACGACGGGCAGCGTCGTGCTGCGCTCGCCGACGTCAACGTCGAAATCGACAAGGGCGAGTTCGTCTTCCTGGTGGGGACCTCCGGCTCGGGGAAGTCCACCTTCCTGCGACTGATTCTGCGGGAGCTGCGGGCCAGCAGGGGCAATGTGTACGTCGCCGGCCGCGACCTGTCCAAACTGCACAGCTGGAAGGTTCCCGGAATGCGCCGGCAGATCGGCACGGTCTTCCAGGATTTCCGGTTGCTGCCCAATAAGACCGTGCACGAGAACGTCGCGTTCGCGCTGCAGGTGATCGGCAAGTCGAAGACGACCATCAACCGCGTCGTCCCCGAGGTGCTCGACCTGGTCGGACTGGACGGCAAGGCGGACCGGCGCCCTGACGAGTTGTCCGGCGGCGAACAGCAACGGGTGGCAATCGCCCGCGCGTTCGTCAACCGGCCGATGATCCTGATCGCCGATGAGCCGACCGGGAACCTCGACCCGGCGACCAGCGTAGGGATCATGAAGCTTCTGGACCGGATCAACCGGGCCGACACGACCGTACTGATGGCCACCCATGACCAGACGATCGTCGACCAGATGCGCAAGCGGGTCATCGAACTCGATGACGGACTGGTGGTTCGCGACCAGAGCCGCGGCGTCTACGGATACGCCACCTAGTGGCTTCGTGACCCCGACGAGACGACAGCAAGGAACAAGGACAGCAGCACCATGCGCATGAGGCACATCCTCGCCGAGGCGGGCGCCGGTCTGCGGCGCAACCTCACGATGACCCTGGCCGTGATCGTCACGATGTGGGTGTCGCTGTCCCTGTTCGGCGCCGGCCTGCTGGCCCAGCAGGAGGTCCAGCTCGCCAAGGGCAAGTGGTACGACAAGATCGAGATCACCGTCTTCCTGTGTTCCAAGGCGGTCGCCGGGGACAACTGCACGCCCGGCCAGGACACCACCGAGGCACAGAAGGTGGTCATCCGGCAGACGCTGGAATCCAATCCGGAGGTGGCACCGGGGGGTGTCTACTTCGAGGACAAGCACCAGGCGTATGAGGAGTTCCAGAAGGCATACAAGGGCAATCCGCTCGAGGGCTCGCTGAGCGAGGACCAGATGCAGGAGTCCTTCCGGGTCAAGCTGAAGGACCCCGAACAGTACGAAGGCGTGGTCTCGTCGGTGGCTCAGCTGCCCGGCGTCCAGGCTGTTCAGGATCTCAAGCAGATTCTCGACCCGCTCTTCAGCTGGATCAACCTGCTCCAGTGGGGCACCATCATCGCCTCCGGACTGTTGCTGCTGGCCGCCGCGTTGCAGATCGGCAACACGATCCGACTCACGGCGTTCGCCAGACGCCGGGAGATCGGCATCATGAGGCTGGTCGGCGCGAGCAACTTCTACATCACGCTGCCGTTCCTGCTCGAGTCGGTGATCTCGGCGTTGATCGGGGCCGCGTTGGCCTGCGGGACGTTGGGTGCCGGGGTCTACTTCGTGATCATCCGGAAGGCCGAGGTCTCCATCCAGTCGCTGGCCTGGATCGGGTGGGACCAGACCTTCCTGGCGATGGGCGCAGTCGGCGTGGTCGGCATCCTGCTGGCCGTCGTTCCGACGCTGGTGACCACCCGCAAGTACCTACGGGTCTGAGCCCGGTCCGCGCACCCCGACCGGCCAGGACTGCCTGAGCGTTCCCGCACCCCTTTGGTCGGTCCCGCACCCTTTGGTCGGTCCCGCACCAAGTACTCGTTCCCGCGGCATTTGGTCGTCCGCGCACCAGGTAATCGGCTTCGCACCAGCTGCAGCCGGTGCGCCGTCGAGTTACCGGTGCGCCGTCGAGAAGGGACCTCTACAGCCCCGATTCGCTCAACAGACCCTCAGGTTTGAGGGTCAAATCTAATAACACACGAGTCACAGCAGTTCCATCAGTAACACCCGTACGGTTAAATCGTGTCCGGACAACCAGATACTGATTGGGGAATGCTGTGGTTCCGGACCTTCCCTGCGCCGAAACCGGCGCGCCGGACGACAGCGAGGCACCAGCAGCACAGGGTCGCTTCGCCTGGCTACGACGGCCAGCGTCACAGGGCACAACTGAACACGCCGGATCAGTCCGGCGCGCCGTCATGCGGACGGCCGTCGGATTGGCCGCCCTGGCCGTCATCGGCAACATCGGCTTGGTCACCACGGCCAGCGCGGACGGCCTGCACGACCGGCACAAGGCGCTGCAGCAAGCCATCAGCAAGACCAAGCAGGACATGAGCGAGTCCTCGGCGACCGCGGCGGCCGCGGCGGTGGCCCTGACCAAGGCGGAGCAGCAACTCAAGGATGCCCAGGCTGAGCTGGCCAAGACCCAGCAGGAGGTGGCCGCGGCCCAGAAGAAGGACGACGCGCTGGCCGCCAAGCTGAAGCAGCAACAGGAGGCACTCGCCAAGGCGAAGGCCGCGGTCGTGGCCGGGCAGAAGCGGCTCGACAAACAGAAGGCCGTGGTCGGCGCGATCGTCCGGGACGACGTACAGAAGCATGCAAATCTGCTGCCGCTGGCGATGCTCACCACGAGCACCTCGATGGGCGACCTGGCCAACCGGATCCAGCTTTCGCAGACGATGCTCGACACCAACCAGGCGAAGTTCGAGACCTACACCGCACTGCAGAAGCAGCTCGAAGCCGAGAAGGCGAAACAGGCGGCCCTGGAGAAGCAGATCGCCGCCGACAAGGCAGAGGCTGCCAAGAACCTCGAGCACAAGAAGGTTCTCGAGCAGCAGGCCGAGGCGCAGAAGGCGACCGTGGCGGAGTTGGTGAAGCAGCGTGCCGCGGCGCAAGCGGCGGCCGACCAGGCTGCGGCGCAGGACAAGGCCCGCTTCGCCGAGCTGCAGAAGGAGGACGCCGCGGTTCAGAAGCGGATCGCCGCCCGGATCGCCGCCCAGAAGGCGGCCGCCCGCCGGGCAGCGGCGCGCAGAGCTGCGGCGGAAGCAGCCGCCCGAGCGCGACACCACAGCCACAGCCACAGCCATTCCGGTGGCGGCGGTGGCGGGTCCAGCAGCAGCTACTCGGCACACCACGGCTTCATCTATCCTGTCGACGGCCCGATCACCTCGCCGTACGGGATGCGGTTGCACCCGATCCTGCATGTCTGGAAGCTGCACGACGGCACCGACTTCGGCGTTGGCTGCGGTACGCCGATCAGGGCGCCGTATCCGGGCCGGGTGACCGAGGAGTACTACAACGCCGGCTATGGCAACCGGCTGTTCATCGACCATGGCCGGGTCGACGGGCACTACATCACGACGGCTATGAACCACGCCATCCGGTACATCGTCAGCCCCGGTCAACACGTCTCCCAGGGCCAGGTTGTCGGCTACGTCGGCGAGACCGGGTACGCGACCGGCTGCCACCTGCACCTGATGGTGTGGGAGGACGGAAACATGATCAACCCGATGCGGTGGTATTGATCGTCGGCTTTCTGCTGCCGATGCAGTACTCTTTCCCCATGACCTCGCGTACGTGTTGCTGGTGGGCCGCCTAGGGCGGCCTGCTTCACGTACGCGATGAATACAGCCGCCCCGCCGTGGGCGGCTGTTCTTGTTCGGCATCCCTCGGCGGCGAGACCGAGGAGAGCCAATGATCATCACCGAACCCACCATCGACGCCGGAGCCGCTACCGAGGCATCCCAACGCCAGCTCAGCCTGATCACGCCGAGCGGGCAACTCACCGTCGGCAACTACATCGGCGCGTTGGCGCAGATGCGCGACGCCGTCGGAGAGTGTTACTTCGGAATCTCAGACCTGCATGCGATGACGATGCCGCACCAGCCCGACCGGCTGCGCGCGACGATCCTGCAGACCCAGCGGCTGATGCTCGCAGCCGGTCTTGATCCTGAACGGTATGCGCTGTTCAAGCAGAGCGACGTACCCGAACACACCGGACTGCATTACCTGCTGGAGTGCGTCGCCCGGGTAGGCGAGCTGAGCCGGATGATCCAGTTCAAGGACAAGGGACGTGACCGGCCGGAGACCCGCATGTCGCTCCTCAGCTATCCGGTGCTGATGGCGGCCGACATCCTGCTGTACCGGACCGATTCGGTGCCGGTCGGCGACGACCAGACCCAGCACGTCGAGTTGGCCCGCGATCTTGCCCAGCGATTCAATCGCGACTATCCGGGCCAGGACGGGCCGGTCTTCGTCGTTCCGCGGGTCGTCCACCCGTCGGTCGGCATCCGGCTGCGCAACCTGCAGGATCCGATGATCAAGATGAGCAAGTCCGATCCCAACCCGGCCGGGGTGATCTACCTGCTCGATCCGCCCGAGGTCATCCGACGCAAGATCAAAAGGGCTGTCACCGACTCGACCCCGGGGATCAACTACGACCCCGATCACCGGCCCGGCCTGGCCAATCTGCTCGAGCTCGGCGCAGCCTGCGGTGCTGGAACGATCCAGGACCTGATCGATGATCACGATTCGTTCGGCTCGTTGAAGCAGACAATTGCCGAGGCAGTGATCACCACGCTCGAACCCATCCGCACCCGGTACGCCGAGCTCTCGGCCGACGCCGTACGGGAGGTGTTCGCACGCGGAGCAGAGCGGGCTCGCGCCGCTGCGTCACCGACCTTGGCGGCGGCGCGATCCGCGATGGGAGTCTGACGACGATCCGAAGTCAGAATCCGGTGCGCATGCCCTTGACGTGCCAGCCCCATGCCTTGGCCGCCTGCTTGTTGGTGAAGGTCCGCTTCACCACCGAGGTCGACTTCCAGTGGCCGGCTTCCCAGCGGTACTTGAGCTTCCATCCGGAGTAGACCCGGGCGCTCGGGTCGCGGCTGCCGAAGGTGTTGGTGAGGACCACGTGACCGTTGTGGCGCGTCCGGCGGATCCCCTCGAAGGAGGCGACCGCAGAGTCGACGGCCCAGGAACGGTCCAGCGTGGTGGCACTGACCTTCTTCGGCAGTTTCGGAGACTTGAGCAGGACCAGCTTTCCGTTGTGATAGCGGTAGACCCGGTAGAAGGCCGTGTGCGCGCCCAGGACGTGACCGACGACGAGTTCCTTGCCTCGCCGGCCGTCGATCTTCGCCGCACCGCGGTACAACGGTCCGATCCAGGCCGCCGACTTGTCGGTCTTGTGCAGCAGCTTGCCGCCGGCGGTGCGGATGCGTACCTGGTAGCGGGTCACGACGTCGCCGTCGGTCCGCTGCCGGACGATGCCGACCGAGTCCGGCCGGCCGTCACCGGTGACGTCCACGTGAGCGACGATCTTGCAGTGTGAAGTGACGCCCGAGCAGGCGTTCTTGGCTGCAGCGTCGGCGGTGGTCGGCGTGAGCAGTCCGGCGACTAGGGCGACGGTTGCCATCGCTCCGCCGGCGATGCCGGCGCGGCGCAGGCGGCTCGTCTGGTTGATCATGGGCGTTCCTTCAGTGATTGTGGTCCGACAGTCGGTTGATAAGAGATCATGGCGATCCGACGGTCGACGCGTGGCCAAATCGCGACATCGGTCTCCTGACTTGACGCAACGTCTTGGAGGCTGTGACCTTCTGTGAGGTTCGTGACCCGATCGAGAGCGACAACAACCCGTTTGCCTCCTTCTGGGAGGATGGAGGAATGGCCAAGAGCACCAAGGCGACTCCGACCGGGGCCGGAGTGAAGAGCAAGACCCCAGGCAAGGCCGCACCCGGAACCAAGGGCGGCGACCGGCTGATGGTTGCCCAGAACCGGCGTGCCCGCCACGACTACCAGGTCAACGACACCTACGAGGCCGGCCTGGTGCTGGCCGGCACCGAGGTCAAGGCCCTGCGGGACGGCAAAGCGTCGCTGGCCGACGCCTTCGCGACGGTCGATGACGGTGAGGTGTGGCTGCGGGCCGCGCACATCGGCGAATACAGCCACGGGTCGTGGACGAATCACGCCGCGCGGCGGACCCGCAAACTGCTGCTCAACCGCAAGGAGATCGCCAAGATCGAGCGCGAACTCGGTTCGGCCGGGACCACCCTGATCCCCTTGGCGATCTACTTCAAGGACGGCTACGCCAAGATCGAACTTGCCGTCGCCACCGGTAAGCGGGAATACGACAAGCGGGAATCGATCGCCAAGCGTGACGCCGAACGTGAGGCTCAGCGGGCTCTCGCGGCCCGTAACCGGCGCGGCCGGGGCTGATCAACCCAGCGCCGGAAGGATTGTCGGCCCGAAGATCAACCCGAGGACCGCCCCGGCGATCATGGACGGCCCGAACGGGAAGTCGGCCTTCCGATCGGTACGGCGGGTGATCAGCAGCCCGGCGGCGACCGCAGCGCCGACGGCGAATCCACCCAGGACTCCCAGTACCGTCTGCGGAACCCCCGCCCAGCCAAGGGTCAGGCCGATCAGACCGGCCAGTTTCACGTCGCCCAGACCGAGCCGCCCCGTTGCGAGCCCGAGCAGGAAGTAGCCGGCCAGAATAGCGGCGCCGGTGATCACGGCGGCGAGCAGGCGACCCGGATCAGCTGCAGCGATTGCGTTCCAGCCAAGTCCGAGGATCGCGATCCCATAGAGCGGAAGAACCAGGCGGTTGGGCAGCCGGTACGTCGCCAGGTCGACAAGTGCCAACCAACCGCAACCGATCGCAAGAATGACGAAGGTGATCAGCTCCACTGGGTTGCTCGCGATGACAGCAGCAAAGCCTCCTGTCAGACCTGACACGGCAGCAACGAGCCAGCGATTCAGCATCGGGCATGGTCGATCAGCAAAGCGAGCCAGCAATGGTGCTACGAAGACACCGATGGCGGTTGGAATGAGCGCAACGCCGATGATCTGCGAGGTTGACATCACGCGAAGGTTTTCATGAGATTCATGACGACCGGAGCCAGCGTCACGATGAGCAAGACCGGCAGGATGCAGAACATCAGCGGGAAGACAACTTTGACCGGGATCTGCATCGCCTTCTCCTCGGCCCGCTGGCGTCTCTTCCGTCGCATCTCGGCGGCCTGAGTGCGCAACACGTCAGCGATCGAGATTCCATAGGCATCCGCCTGGATCACGGCGCGCACGAAGCGACGTAGATCGGCTGCGTCAGTCCGGGCGGCAAGGGACTCGTAGGCCTGCCTTCGGGAGCTGCCCATCTGGACGTCCTGCAGGGTCCGCACGAGTTCTTCCGCGAGCGGTCCTCGACCGTTCCTGCCGGCTCGCGCCATCGCCGCGTCGAAGCCGAGGCCGGCTTCCACTGCGATGGTCATCTGGTCCAGGGTGTCGGCCAGTTCCAAGACGATCTGTTGGCTGCGTTCCTGAGCCCGGCTGTGGAGCAACAGTTCAGGCACGAAATAGCTGGCCACTGCAACCACAATCGCGATGACGATGATCAGTGGCTGTGGATTTGATCCCACGACCAGGAGTCCGAGCCCGCCGGCAAGTACCGCAAGGACCGGTTTGGCCACGAGCACCCGTTCGACAGGCCAACCCCGTGGGCGACCGGCGCGAGACAGCAACCGATCTATGCGCTGAACGGCAGTACGAGGAGCCAACCGGAGCGCCAGTGCGGCCAACCCGCTACGTCGACGAGCCCCGTGCTTCCGGTCGGCAGCCTCCGGGTCGGTACGAAGGAGTCCGCGTTGAAGATTCGTGATCATCACTTGGCGAGCACGATCGGGTCCGACAAGCAGAACCATGCCGATCATTCCGCTACTCAGGCTCAGACCGGCGATCATCGTCATCGCGGCCAGGGAAAGTGTCATGTGTTGTCCCGATCAGAACTTGATTGTGATCACTTTGCGCAACCAGAGTGTCCCGGCGATCATCATCACCGCTGACACACCTATCAGCCCGTAACCGAGCAGGCTCGAGGTGAACGGCGCAAGGTATGCGGGCTGCGTTAGCAGCAGGAATGCTGCCACGCCAAGAGGCAGTGCTATGAGGACGTACGCTGAAATCTTGCCTTCCGCAGCCAATGACTTGACCTGTCCACGAATCTGGGCCCGCTCTCGAATGGTCGCCCCAACCGCGTCGAGGACTTCCGCGAGGTTACCGCCCACCTCGCGATTGATCGCGATTGCCTGGGTGACCCATCCAAAGTCGTCGCTCTGCATTCGGCGGGACGTATCTTCCAAGGCATCGCTGACCTCGCGACCGACGCGGGTTTGATTGATGATGCGGGTGAACTCTTCTGAGGTCGGCGCTTCGGCTTCCCGGGCCACCGAGTTCAGTGCCTGCAGCATGCTGTGCCCGGCTCGCAGGCTGCTTGACAGCAACTGAAGCGAGTCTTCCAATTGATCGGCGAAGGCGCGTTGCCGTCGACGGATCCTTGCTCCGAGCCAGAGCCGAGTGACCAACGGCACGGTGATCGCAAATATCAAGGCCAGGGGAATCCCGCCGAGCAATAGTCCGAGGGCACCAGCGAAGACGGTGCCGATGACCAGCAATGCGGCGAACTCTTGCCACCGCCGATGGATTCCGGCTTCCTCAAGGAGCTCCGCTCCGCCCGCGCCCCGCGTGCCAATCACCCGAACAATGAGGTGCATCATCCCGTCTGCAGTGCGGCTCAGGATGCCAGGCTCGGGTTCGCTGCTTGGTCGACGTCGCCGCCACGACAGCTTCTGCGGTCCTGGCGCGATGATCAGATAGAAGAGGATCAGCAAGCCGAGTGTGAAGAGTCCAGCCGCAACAAGTGCTGATGGGGGTAGTCCGGCGAACGTCTCCGTCATCGTCGCGACCTGGCCGGTGGCATGGCGAATATTTTGGGGGACACGGTGATTCCGAGCTCCTCGAAGCGATCAGTGAACCGTGGCCGGACTCCGGTTGCGACCGGCCGGCCTCGGAACTGGCCGTTGGCATCGAGGCCTGCCGAGTAATCAAACAGAAACGCATCCTGCAGTGTTACGGTCTGGCCTTCGATGCCCTGGATTTCCGTTACTGCTGTGACCCGACGCGTTCCATCGCGCAGTCGAGTGAGTTGAACGATGACGTCGACAGCGGACGCGATCTGCTCCCTGATTGCCCGAAGTGGCAGATCCATTCCCGCCATCAGGACTAGCGTCTCCAGCCGTGCTATCGCATCTCGGGGGAGTTGGCGTGCACCGTCGACAGCGAACCGTCGTGACCGGTGTTCATGGCCTGCAGCATGTCAAGGCTCTCGCCGCCACGAACCTCGCCGACCACGATCCGATCCGGACGCATTCGGAGCGAGTTGCGGACCAGATCACGGATGTTGATCTCACCTCTGCCTTCGATGTTCGGTGGCCGACTCTCAAGTCGTACAACATGGTCCTGCTGCAATTGCAGCTCGACCGCGTCCTCGATCGTGACGATCCGCTCACCGTCCGGGATGAAGGAGGACAGTACGTTGAGCAGCGTCGTCTTCCCGGTGCCCGTGCCGCCGGAAACGATTATGTTCAACCTGGCTTGGACGCAGGCCTGCAGCAGTTCGGACATCTCGGGTGTGAGGGTTCCAAAGTTGATCAGGTCAGCTACGCCGAACGGGTCCTTGGAGAACTTCCGGATGGTTAGGCTTGAACCGCTGAACGCCAGAGGCGCGATCACCGCATTTACCCGGGAGCCGTCCGCCAGTCGGGCATCCACCATCGGTGACGATTCGTCGATCCGCCGACCGACGCGCGAAACGATCCGCTCGATGATCCGACGGAGATGATCTTCGGAACGGAAGGACACCTGCACCCTCGCAAGCTTGCCGTTCTGTTCGACGTAGATCATGTTGGGGCCGTTTACCATGATCTCGGTGATCGTCGGATCGTCCAGTAGCCTTTGCAGCGGGCCGTGACCCAATACGTCGTCAGCGACGTCGCGGGTCAACCTCTGTCGCTGCTCGATACTCAGCGGCGCCTTTTCGTCCTCGACGACTTGGTTGAGTTCCGACTGCACCAAGGTGTGCAGTTGCCGCTCGCTGAGCGAGGCGTCGTTAAGCCTTCCCCCGATTCGACTGAACAATGTGGCGGCGACCCGGTCCTTCAGTTTGTCCAGTGGATCGGCCACATTTCCAGCGGCAGCAGACGTCAAGCTGCTGCCCTGCAGACGCACGTGCTCCGTAGCCTTTGCTGGAACGACGCTTGGTACTTCGGATTGCGCCGTTGGCGACGGTGGGCGTTCGACCATTTCGCGGACGGGTGCAACAGAACGTGGGGGCGCGGTGACCGTGCTGGCCTTGCGCGCCAACTCAAGCCGCTCGGAAAGGTTCATTTCGCCACGAGCTTCCTAGTCCTTGACCACCGAGACGCTGCCCGACGTGGCCGGGACTTCGCAGTCCGGCCGGCGTCTGTAGAGTCCAAAACTATGGTCGGTGACGCGTCGGACCCCGGTGGACGTCGCCGAAAGGATCGTAGCGAAGAGGAATCTACCGTCGAATTACTTGGGCCGGGCAACGGGTCACGATCGCTGTTGGTCAACAGCCGGTCGACCAACACTCGCAGTTGCTTGGTCAGTGGATCACGTACCCCGCTCTGCAACAACGGAACTCCTTGGTTGACAGAGTCGCTCGCGGCCTTGGAACGCGGGAGTTGGAGATCGACCGGTGCTTTGATCGTCGCTTCGATATCGGCGATGCCGAGCAACCCGTGCGTCTCAGCGAAGTTGATCACGACGTGGCGACTCGTGGACAGCAGGTCGAGCTGGTCGAGGGTGTCGAGCTCCTTCCGGAGACCCCGGACACCCGGCACTTCCATGCTGCTCAGCAGTATCAGGTCCGTGGTTTGGTCGAGCGCGGCCAAAGTGTGTTCCGAGAGGCCCGGAGCCGTGTCGACGACGACATACATGAACTCCGAGGCAAGCATCTGCAGCAAGTGGGCAACGTCCTCCCCAGAAATGGTGTCCGCTTCGATCGGCGAGTCGGGCGCACAGATCACATAAAGGCCCGTGCTGTGCTGAGTGAGGATGGTTTTCAGTGCCATGGGATCCCGGCGGGCCTGACCCTGCACAGTGTCCGGGAGGAAGTACTCGGGGTCGAGGTCCAGCGCGCTGGCGACGTCGCCGAACTGGATATCCAGGTCAACCAATACCGTTCTGACGGGAAACCGCTGCGCCAGCCCGACCGCGATATTGGTGGCGACAGTGGTTTTGCCGACGCCACCCTTGGGTGAAACCACCGTAACGATGCGCCCGTTCGTTGATCCGAAACCAGTGGGTTCATCGATGTCTTGCTGCTCGGCAATCGATGGACGCAGGTGCTGAGCCGACCGGAACGCGCGGTCGATCGCCGCCCGAAGTTCTTCAGGTCCTGACCCTCGGACGACAACGTCACGGGCCCCCGACCTGACCGCATCCAGAACGAGATCATCTCGGTCGACGACAAGGATCACGGAGATCAAAGGATCCTCCGCGGTGAGCCGGGCGATGAGACGCAGCGAAATCATGGGATTGCTCAGCCCGTCGAGAACCACGACTGCAGGGCGAGGCCGGTCTGCGAGCTGGAGGAGGACGGGATCTGGATGATCGGGTAGGCCGCCGAAGAGGACCGGGACGAAGGTCACACCGGTTTCCGTCAGCAACTCTTCGACGTCGGGAGCCGCGCTGACGAGCAGAATCGTTCCGGATGTAATGGTCATTGTTGAGCGTTCTTCCCTGTGACGACGCGGGCGTTGGAGTCGGTGGAGTTCTTGTTATCAAGCGACAACCAGATGTGCCCGTATTCGGAAGCGAACACGACCTGCTCGGCGTCGTTGGCTGAAACCGCCATGGTGACCATGAGGCTGCCTTGGGGAACCGGTTGGCTGGACTTGCGGCTAGGTTGCCCGGTTTGGTCGCCGCTGTCCCCAGTCGACAGGGCAGCTTGGTCGGCGGTGACGCCCTGAACCCTGGTCACCAGGATCTCGTGGAGGGTCAGGTGGGTACGGCCGCTGTCGGCATCGTCGCCGAGCGAAACGAAGACATCCACTCGATCGCCGGCGGTGAGGTCACTGCCAACCGCCCGTTCGGGATCGAGGAGGATGGAAATCTCACTGAATCCTGTGGGCACTTGGGTAGTCTCCGCTTTGGCAGCGGCGGGCGCCGCGAACCGCGACGCCAACAGCTGTTCGCCGACCTGCAAGGTGGTTGTACTGACCTTGCCTTTAACTACCGCAGTGTCGGCGAGCGCTCCTGGGACGATCGCCTTGGCGGGCAGCTCCTTGAGGGCAACCGAATCACCGAGGTTGTCGCCGGCAGTGCCCTGCGGCACCGGCGTGACGACGACAAACACCTTTCGTGTACGCATTCCAGCCATGGCCCTCTGGTCGGCCGACGTGACGTAGCCGAGCAACAGAATTCCGCTGCAGACCGCGACCAAGATAGCCACCGAGGCAGCGATGATCCTACGTTTCACGAGCTTCCCTTAACTTGATGATCTTGGGTGAGGAGGAGTTCAGCCGGTAAGGCCGACGAACGTAGTGCCGAGATTGGGGGCGCAGTCATCGGTGACGGGGTCCTCACCGGGCGCACACGCGGGCTTGTAGTCGAAGGCATCATCAAGGTCGACAAGCTTGGCAAAAGTACCTTGAAGACAGTCCTGGGGTTGGAATGCCCTGCATAGGCTGTAGTCACCGCCGTCGTGGTTGCCATTGAAGTCGTAGCCGGCAAGGACAAAAGCGGCATAGCCGTACACGTGATATGCAGCATTCGTCCCGGTCTCACCGTTGGTCTTGTCGAAGATCGGTAACAGCACCGTCTTGCCCAAGACCTTGTCGAAATCGGCTGTCGAGCAGCCATTGGAGATTGATTTGCCGGGATCGGACGACAGTTCCTGGCCGATCTCACTGACATAGGTGCAGTCACCCCCGCCATCGCCGATCCCGTCCTCGTCCACGTCGACCCAGCCGAAGCCGCCCGGCGCGCTCCATCCGGGACAGTTGGAGTCGCGAGATTTCGGTAACGGGATCGCCTGTGCGCCAGCGGGCACATCGCCGCTGGTGACGTTCTTGAACTGGCAGATTGAGATTGTCAGTGGCAGCACGGCTGGTCCCCCGGTTGGTGCGCCCCAGGTTGCTGTAGCGGAAGCCGATATGTTGGCTGCGTCGAATCCAATAACTGGTGCGAACAAATGATGGCTCACGGCAGCGGTCCGGACCTTCACCTGTCCCGTTGACGGCGCCACCGACGGTGTCAGCACTGTCGCGGTGGCGCCCGTGCCGAAGTTCGCGTTGGTCATTGCTGCGGCAGTCGTTGCTGGGTCGGCACAGTTGTTGTGCGCACAATCCTGCGCGATGGCAAGCGCGGATGAGTCGGCGCTGGTTTGTAGCCGCTGCCGGGCGGACCACATGGCTGCGACGTCAATCGCAATCGCTGCGAATCCGAGCAACGGGACCATCAGCAAGGCGACAATCACCGCGACGGCACCGCGTTCAGCGCCTGTGTCGCGTCGACTCATCCGTTGCATCGCATGACTCCCGTACCGATCAGCGTGATGGGGGATCCGAACTGGCTGGTGATGAACGTCAGGGGATAGCTGACTTTGACCGTCACGGTTGCCGTCGGAGCGGTGCCGTTGGTTACGCAAGTGGCTGGCGTGATCGCGATCTGTCCATCTGTAAGCCCGAGATTTGACGCGGCCACTTTCGCTGCCGCGCGTGCATGAGAGACGTTGGCCGTCGCCGATGGATCGTTTGCCAGGGCCATGACCCGTGCGGCCTCCCGGGCAGCACCGCTGATGGTTGTCTGGAGGTAGTACGCACGGCCGAACTCGGCGATGCCGAGAATCAAGAGAACCAGGAGCGGCACAACCAGTGCGAATTCGACTGCAACGGCGCCGCGGTCTCGAATCGGTCGAGTCATGAGTACCTCCCGCACTTCAGGCTCGTCATTCCAATTGAGTGAATCTCCGGCGCGACGGACCGCGGAAGGTTCGTCGCGCCGGAGCTGTCTACCGGTTGTTGAAACGGTAGGGCGGCCTCAGCTGGAAGCAGGGAGCTTGACTCCGTCGAACAGTGCGTTGATCTTCGGGCCGAGGATGGCGATGGCGGCAATCACGACGGCCGCCATCAGGCCGACGAGGAGGCCGTACTCGACGGCGGTGGCGCCGCGATCCTTGCGGCCGGTGTAACGGTCCTGCACCCACGCGGTGGTGGTGACGTACAGGCGCAGCATGGCTTCGGACATGGAAAGCTCCTTGAGAGGAATGGGGATTGACTTGATGGGTCCGACCCGACCGGACCCACCGATGACAGAGCGCAACCGCAAAATTGCTCAGACAGAAAGTTTGTGGAACGTGCAGCTCCCTGGTGCTGAACAGGGTTTGGGACTTGCCTTGGATCTTGCCCCCGGTTGTGCGGATTGCTCCGCCGAAACAGAACATTAGGGGACAACTTTGGGTTTAGTGCAAGTTTCCAGCAAATTGCTCAGTATTGGTGACTTTGGTCCCAGAGGTGGCTGGAACTGTACAGCCCGGCGCGTGGGGGACTTTTGCGGCCTTGGCAAGTTCGCCGGATCGGCACGGTAGGCTCGTTACATGACGCAATCCACGGTGGGCCTGCGAGCGCTGAAGAAGCAGCTCACGCGGACGTCCATCTCCAACGCGGCGCTGGAGCTCACCCTGGAGAACGGCTTCGACCAACTGACCATCGACGACATCGCCCGTCGAGCAGTCGTGTCACCGCGCACCTTCTCCAACTACTTCTCCTGCAAGGAAGAAGCGGTCGTGTCCGCCGGCAACCAGTATTGGGTCGACGTGCTCGACAGGTTGGCCGACCGGCCGGCCGACGAACACCCGCTGACGTCGCTGCGTGCGCTGCTGGTCGAGGCGACCAGCGCCACCGACTCGGTCGAACTGCAGCGGGCGATCCAGACCATGCACCTGGCCCGGCGAACCGCCGGTCTGCAAGCCTTCCAGGTCGCCCTCTATGCGCGCCTCGAGGCGATTCTTCGCACTGCCGTCGCGACGCGGACCGGTAGCGATCTCGAGGCCGACATGTATCCCTGGTTGGTCGCGGCCAGTGCGGTCGCAGCGATGAAGTCGGCAATGATGATGTGGCTGCTCAACGACGCACCCCTGGAGCAACTACCCGGGCTGATCGGTGCAGCGTTCGACCAGGTCGCCGGAGGGCTGCCGGCCCCTACTCACTGAGGCCGCTGCAGCGGCCGCAGCCGGTCGAAGGTCAACCCTTCGCCCCGTATGGTTGAGGAATGATCGTCGGGCTCGAATCCAAGGCACGAAACCTCGCACGCTGGACCGCCGCGCTGATGTTGGCTCTCGGCGCGGCCCTGCTCCTGACCGTCGGCTCGGCCGCACCGGCCCACGCCGACAGTGAGTACGTCCGCAGCCTCAAGATCAATTACCAGGTCGACAGGGACGGCGTGCTGCACGTCACGGAAACGTTCCAGTGGCACTTCGATTCCCTCGAACACCATGGCATGCAACGGGAGTTGATCACCCGCGAGCCCGATCCGGACACCGGCAAGGACATCGTCTACGACATCAGCAAGTTCACCGCGTCAAGCCCGACAGAATCGGCCGATGTGAGCAAGATTCAGAACGGTGGCGCATTTGCCCGCGAACGGTCGACCACCTTCCGGATCGGCGATTCGAGCAGTTCCATCTCCTCGCAGGACGTGACCTACAAACTGTCCTACGAGGTACGCGGCGCCATGCGCTCCTCCGGCAGTTACGACGAGCTGTACTGGGACGCGACCGGCAGTGGGAACCCAGCGATCCGGTCGTTGGAGATCACCGCGCAGGTGCCCGGCGGCGCTCAGGACAAACAGTGCTACGCCGGCCCGATCGGGACCAACACAGCCTGTACCTCCAGCACGATCAGCGATGACAAAGCAGTGTTCGGCCAGAATGATCTTCCGGCCGGGGAGAACGTCACCATCGGCGTCAAGATCAAACCCGGTCTGATCAGTGACAACAAGCCGCACCTGGTCCGCAAGGCCGGTCTGCTCAGCGCGATCCTGACACCGGCTGTGGCCATTCCGGGTCTGATCGGCCTGTTGATCACCGTCGGGATTCCGGTCGTCGGACGCAAGGTAGCCAAGGAGCGTACGACCGATCTCCGCTACACCAACCTCGCACCGGGTACGGTGCCACTGCCCGGAGCACCGGTCGAGATCGGGAAATCCGATCCACGGATGGAGATTCCCGTCCAGTTCACTCCGCCGCCGATCACCGTCGCGGAGGCCGGCATCCTGGTCGACGGCCAGGTCGACGTCCGGGACACAGCAGCAACCTTGGTCTCGCTCGCGGTCAACGGTGCGATCAAGATCGAGGACGTCGACGGATCCGGCTACCAGGTGCGGCTGCTCGATCCGAGCAAGGCCAGCGGCCCGCACGAGACGGCGGTGCTCACCTCGATCTTCGACGGCCGTCCGCCCGGTGCGGTGACCGACCTGTCCACCCGGGGCAGCATGACCGAGGCCCACAAGACGCTGGTCAACCAGACCCGCAGCCTGGTTCAAGAGAAGCAGTGGTTCACCAAGGTGCCCAAGGCCGCCGGTCGGGCACTGGGTGGCGGGTGGATCGTCGCGGTGGTGATCTTCGGTTGGTTCATCCTGCGCTCGAACGGTGCGGCGGGCTCGATCTCACCGTGGCTGTTCCTGTTGATCTTCCCGCTGGCCTCGTTGTTGATCACGACCATCCTGGTCTCCCGGGTGATGCGCCGTGGCCAGCGGACGGCCGAAGGGCGCGCGGTGTGCGACCACGTCGAAGGCTTCAAGCAGTACCTGGCCACGGCCGAGACCGATCAGCTGCGTTTCGAAGAGGGACAGGACATCTTCTCCCGGTACCTGCCCTGGGCGATCGCATTTGATCTTGCGGATCGGTGGCAGCGGATCTGCCAGCAGTTGGTCGACATGGGGCGGCTGCCCGATCAGTCGCCGTACTGGTATTCCGGCCCCTACAGCGGCTTCAACGCGTTCAACATCGGTTATCTGACCGGTTCGTTGGCGACCGCGGCGACGCCGGCTCCCTCGAGCAGCGGCAGCGGCTTCGGCGGGTCCGGATTCGGCAGTGGCGGAAGCTCGTTCGGCGGAGGCGGCGGCTTCTCCGGCGGAGGTGGCGGAGGCGGCGGCTCGTCGAGCTGGTGACGTGCCGCCGCCCCGGCAGTGGGTCGGTCAGCGCACGCCGACCAGGTCGACGACGAAGATCAACGTCTCACCCGGGCCGATCGCTCCGCCGGCCCCTCGGTCGCCATAGGCGAGGTGCGGCGGAATGACGAGCTGACGCCGACCGCCGACCTTCATGCCGGACACGCCCTGGTCCCAGCCCTGGATCACATATCCGGCGCCGAGCGGGAACTCCAGCGGCGCACCGCGGTTGTAGCTCGCGTCGAACTCGTCGCCGGTGCTGTAGGCGACGCCGACATAATGCACCTGGACGGTGGTGCCCGGCGTCGCTTCGGTGCCGTCTCCGACGGTGATATCGGTGATCTGCAGGTCGGTGGGCGGCTCGCCGCCCGGGAACTCAACTTCGGGTTTCTCGGTCATGGGGCCCAACCGTATCCCGGTATCCGGGAGGGACCGGGGTCGCGCCGGATACGCTCGCGCCGCGTCGTCGCGCATGCTGGAACCATGCCTGCCAGCTTTGAACATCCAAGCCTCAGCACCCACGTCAGCACCGAGCAGCGGGACCGGGCCGCCGACTACCTGAAGGCCGCCTACGCCGAGGGTCGGATCAGTGAAGCCGAGTTCGACCGCCGGATCGGTCTCGTGCTGGGTGCGGTCACCCGTAAGGACCTGAACGAGGCCTTCTTCGGCCTGGTCGACGTCCCGCCGGTCGACGCCCCCGGCGGCCCGAATCCGTACGCCTCCGGCTCATTTCGGAGCCAGGCCGGCTACGGTTACCTGTCGCCGACCTCCTCCGGCCTCCCGGTACGCCACGAGGGCAGCCCTGGCGGCGCGCTGGCGCACTTCAGCGGGCTGTTCACGTCCGTCCTCGGCCCGGGCATCGGATACGCCGTCTCCAGCCCCGGCAGCCTGGCTCGCCGGGAGTCGGCCAAGGCGTTCAACTTCCAGCTCGTCGCGCTGATCGGACTGGTCATCGGCGGCACGCTGCAGGGCATCACCCACTCCGGTCTCATCGGATTCCTGGTCGGACTCGGCTGGGTCGCCTGGGTCGTGCTGAGCATCGTCGGCGGCGTGAAGGCTGCCCAGGGCGAGGACTGGACCAACCCAGTGACCAAGGCTGTCAAACTGCGCGTGCTGCCGGAGAAGTAGCCGTACGGTTGTCGCTTCTCCGGCATCGGACAGTCGGAGTCGAACGACCGGAATCAAACCGGCTGACGACACGTTCCACCTGCGGCTACACTGGACAGCCGGACAACTGAAGAGCGCGACGAATCACGGGGGTGATCGGTTTCGACTCGGGACGGTAGTCCCAGGAGAAGCGGGCCGAGGATCCAAGGACATCTCGTAAACGACCCTTGGGAACAAATAAGTGCCAATTCTAAGCGCACGAACTTCGCTCTCGCTGCCTGAGCAGTGATCGAAGGGTCAGACCGGGGACGTCTCCGACCCGGAACCTGGCCTCGTTAAGGGGACTTACCCGCTCGAGTTGTGTCTCGGGGCTGAGCGGGGACATCAACCGGGACTGGGCCTGGCTACGACGTGCTGGTGCAAGCGTAGGGGCCGAGTAGACCGATAACATCAGCTGCGCCCGGAGAAGACCTGGTTCGCTGCTCGAGGACGCGGGTTCGATTCCCGCCACCTCCACGAATCATCTGGCCTGGTCAGAGCGACATTGAGTCGCTCCGACCAGGCCAGACGTGCAATTGCAGACGGCAATATGCATTGACTTCCCGGCCTCACTCCGCCGTCGACCACGGACAGGGGTCCAACTCATCGGCACAGCCGTCGTCGAACTCGACACGAACGACCTATACGAGCACCGGCCGGCCGCTACGTCTACGAGCCGGACTCCGGTACCCAGACGACCTCCTCATCACCACGACAGGACCACCCGACCTAAACCGAGCCGCGAGATCTGATAACGGCTCGCAGGCTTCATCGATGTGTCGGATGGGCCCACGACCGGGCGCAACGCACGGTCAGACCGGGGTCGTCGATACTCTGCGACCACCTCGTCGGTCTGATCTTGGTTGGGCGATTGACGTCGTCGTATGGCAACCGACAATACGCCCGGGGCGGCACCGAGACCGCTCGTACCTAGGGCGGCCGGGCACAATGGTGTGAGACACTGCGCTATGCCCAAGGGACCGTTCCAACTCAAGCTCGTGAATGGGCGGGAGTACGAGTTCGGTCCGAATGCGTCGTTCCAGGTAGAAGGCAACGGGATCCTGAAGGTCTTCGATCCACACAACCATCGACAAACCACCTTCGGGCCGGGTAGCTGGCTGTCTGTCGAGGCTGAACTACCCCCTCGTCCCTCGGACGGATAGGCAGTTGCGGGGCTGACCACTTTCAGAGTGGGCCCCGGACACAGGAGACAACCAACCGTGGCGTGCAATATTGGCGATCACGGTGATCCTGGCGGCCGGCCGCGGACAATTCCGAGGGTCGGGCGTCCGAAGACTGGCGTCCGACCTGCTTCTGGTCCGCCACGCGTCCGATTCAACCCTCGCTGGCGATGGGTAACCACGACCGGCCCGGCCCTCCCGGGGCCGACCACGGCGTCAGCAGGAGCCAGGATTCCCGACCCTGTTGATGGCCCAGGTATCTCGCAGGCCTTCGGCCAGCGCGAGCCGATCCAGGTGCGACGCGGAACGGTCGCACCTGACGTGCGCCCGGTCAGCCTGAGCGCTCCGCCGCTCCGACCAGTGGGCGCCGTAATCACTGGTCGCGTCCAGCACTCGGCACGATCGACATCGTTTTCGCGTCGTTCAGCCACCACGTCACGGGTGACGGAAATGGCATCCCGCTCCTCGGCAGCGGTCAGCATTATGATCACCGAACGTCAGCGTCAGACCGAGGTCAGCGAATCGCTCGTTGATCCACCGGGTGTTGTCATGCTCCATGATCAGTCTGCGATCAGTCTGCCGGAACGGGCAGGAGCTACGACCCGCTCCAGAACGCAATTCCGGCGGGATGATCATTGACGGCACAGCCGCAGGCGAGCGATCTCGCGGGCGAACGGCCGCCCGAGGCGTGTCGGGTCAGGAGAACGCTGAAAGTGCCGCCGCGACGGCGAAGCCGAGCACCGTCACCAGGCCGGCCCTGTCCCGCGCCTTGCGATGCGCCTCGGGCACCATCGAGTCGACGAGCATCACCAGAAGCGCGCCCGCAGCGAAACCGTCGATCGCGGCCCGCCAGGCCGGGCCGAGGACGTCGGCAAGCAGGTAGCCGCCGACCGTCGACAGCGCGGCGAACACCGCCACACCGATCCACATCCGCACCACCGCCGACCGTGACCTACCGGCGGCGCGCATCTCCGAAGCCGACCCGATTCCCTCCGGCAGGTTGGACACGAAGATCGCCACCAGCAGCGCAAGGCTGATCCCTTCGCCCGAGGCCAGACCGATGCCCAACACCGCCTGCTCGGGGATGCCGTCGAGCAGGGCACCCAGGGCCAGCGGCAGACCGGCAGAACCGCCGCCCTGCCGGCCGCCGAGACGCTGGACTCCCCGGTCCGCCGAGAAGAACGCCAGAGCGCCGACCGCGATCCCCGCAGCGACCCACCACGGCCCACCTACTCGGAAGCCCTCAGCGGCGAGCTCGAACGATACGCCGGAGACCAGCGCACCTGCGCCGAACGCGAGGACACCACCGACCAGCCCATCTCGCCAATCCCGCGCCACGCCGAACAGGGCGCCGAGGATCAACGACGACGCAGCGAGCGCCCCCCAAGCAGCAGCAGCGAGCACGACCGGGTTCCTTCCTCGACGGCGGCGACAGCACTGGAGCCCTACCCACGCCGCATCGGTCGCAACATATAAGGGGGCCGACTCGCCGGTCAGACGTCAACCAGCAGGGTCTCCAGGTAGCCGACGGTATCCTCCCAGCCGGTGACCGCGTGGGTGGCGACGCCGGTCCTGACCACGGGATAGTCGTTGCCGTCGGGATCCAGCCGATCACCGACGAAGATCATTTCACTGATCGGGACGCCGCTGACCTCGGCCAGCCGACCCAGCGCGTACCCCTTGTCGATGCCCTGACGAGTGATGTCGACCGAGGTCGATCCGCCCGATCGCACCGACAATCCCGGCAACAGCTGCTGCACGGCTGCGGCCAGCATATTCTTCTTCGCTCCGGTCGGATCCCAGGCCTTCTTGGCGGCCACCGGAGCCGTCTGGCCCAGTGCGGAGAAGGTGATCTGCGACCCGCGATCCTCCAGGATCGGCCCCCAGGTCTCCGACCCCCACAAACCGAACTCCCGAGCCTTGTCCTCCAGGACCGTCAGGGCCTGCTTCTTCTCGTCCGCGCTGAGGTTGTCGGCGTACAGCTGCTGCCAGTGGCCGTCGAGGTAGCGGTAGTACTGGGTGCCGGTCACCGGCATCAGATGCAGCCGGGACAGTGCCTCGTCTCCGGCACCGGTCAGGTGCGCAACGACCTGCTTGCGGAACTGCTCGATCTGGCCGCCGGAGATGATCGCCACCGCAACGTGCTGCAGCAGTCTGATGAGCACGTCGGACACCTGTGCCGGCAGCGGAGACTTCGAGGGGGCGAGCGTGTCGTCCAGATCGAAGGCGAGCAGACGGGCGGGCAACGGCATGCGCAGGGACCTCGTTCTTCAGCGTTGGTGTCGGCGGACTGTTGCGGCTCGCCGATGGTAACCGAGGAGTGACCAGTCCATGATCTTGAGCCTAGGGGTGTGCCCGCAAACCGGTTGCCAGACTTGTGAAGATCGGGAAATCTTCGGACATGTACGACCTGCAGTTCACCCCGTCGGCAGAGCACTTCTCCGCGCAGGCACATGGATATCTCGCCGAGCATCCGGTCGTGGAGAACGTTGTTGCCACGACCGCCCAGCGTGCCATCCGCGAGGACGCCGAGGGTGTGATCCGCCCTCCGGACCGGCCGTGGTGGTTCTGCGTCATCCGCGACGGCGAAGGGCAGATCGCCGGAGTCGCGATGCGAACGGCACCGGCACCCGAGTACGCGGTCTGGGTCGGTGGCCTGCCCGCCGATGCAGCCGATGCCCTGGCCGATCAGTTGATCGATCGGGGCGAAGCCATCAGCGTGATCACCGGATCGCAACCGCCGGCTCGAGTCCTCGCCGACCGCATGGCCGATGCGATTGCCGGACGGGTCTCGATCCGGCAGCGGACCCGGTTGTTCGAACTCGGCGAACTCGTCCCACCCACCGGGGTCAGTGGCAACATCCGGCCGGCGACCCAGGATGATCTTGATCTTGTCCACCGCTGGCGCGACGTGTTCCTCGCGGAGGCCGAGGAACAGGCCGGTCGACCGGTGACTTCCTATGTGGCAACCGATCCCGAGGAAACCCGACGCCGGATCCGTGATCATCAGTTCTGGCTGTGGGAGGACGCCGGCCAAGTGGTGCACCTGACCGGAGCGAGCCCGCCAAGCTCCGGCGTCGCCCGGATCGCCCCGGTGTACACGCCCAAGCCGTTCCGAGGCAACGGGTACGCCATGGCTGCGGTTGCCGCCGTGTCACAGCTGCTGGTCGACCAGCGGGCTCGGGTATGCCTGTTCACCGATCAGGCCAATCCGGTCTCCAACCGGATCTACCAGCGGATCGGTTACCGGCCCGTGGCCGACATGGAGCAGCTGATCATCGAATGATCAATTCGGTCTGTCGCCTCGCGATCCGGCGACCGGCCGGACGCAACGCCCAGGACATCACGGTCAACGCCGTGAAGCCCGCCAGCAGTAACACCTCGCCGCGGGCGTACCCGCTGGCCAGGTGCGACACCATCGCGCCGCTGTAGGTGAAGAACGACCCGGCGTACGCCCATTCCTTCAGCAGCGGTCGGCGGGGGATCAACAGCGCGACGGCTCCGGCGATCTTCCAACTGCCCAACAGGACAAGGAAATAGGACGGGTAGCCCAGGTGGGTCACCACGTCGCGGACGTAGGCGGTGCGGGCGATGTCCCAGATGCCGCCGACACCGAGTTCTGCGGTGATCGCCGCCGTGCTGATCCAGTACATGAGTCTGCGCATGTGTCCTCCTCGTTCGGGTCTGTCACATCCGGCCGTTCTGTCGGCTCGACAGGTGAGAACCACAGACACGGGAGGATGTGACAGGTGAGGGAGATCGAGCGACGGGCAGAACTCTTCGAGGCCGAACGCGCCCGACTGACGGCGATCGCCTACCGGATGCTGAGCTCACAGGCCGATGCGGATGATGCCGTGCAGAACGCCTGGATCCGGCTGCAGCGGAGCGACCCGGGGGGTATCGAGAACCTCGCCGGCTGGCTGACCGCGGTGGTCAGCCGGGAGTGCCTGCACCTGTTGCGCGCCCGCCGGACCCGCCGGGAGACCCCGCTGGCCGACAGAGAACCCGGCACCGCGACCGCGCCGTCGCCCGGCAACACTCCCGATCCCGAGGCGGAAGCCCTGGTCGCCGACGCCGTCGGTCCGGCATTGCTGCTGATCCTGGACAGCCTGGCGCCCGATGCCCGGCTGGCCTTCGTGCTGCACGACATCTTCGCGGTGCCGCACGAGGAGATCGCCGGGATCCTCGGTCGGACGCCCGTCGCCTGCCGGCAGCTGGCCAGTCGGGCACGGCGCAGGGTCCGCGATGTCGGACGGTCGGCGCCGGCCGATCCCGTCCGCCAACGCCGGATCGTCGACGCCTTCCTGGCCGCGGTCCGTGACGGGAATCTCGTCGGGCTCGTCGCCGTGCTCGACCCCGATGTGGTGCTGACCGGCGACGCCGACTCGTTGCCGGGTCCGACTCCCGCCCGACTTGTCGGTGCCGGCCCGGTTGCGGAGTACGCCGCGCGGTTCACCGGCCGGGCGCGATCCGTCGAACCTGCGGTGGTGGATGGAGGCCAGGGACTGGCCATCGTTCCGAAGGGCAGGATCATCGGGGCACTGGCGTTCACCTGCGTCGACGATCTGATCACCGGCATCGAGTTGATCTCCGATCCGGAGCGTCTCGACAAGGTCACGATCAATCGCGCCGACGGCGTCTCAGGACTCGGATGACCGGCCCGGCGCCGGACGCCGCCACGGACCTCACCGCGGCGGGTGACTCGAGTCCCTGACCACCAGTTCGCTGGGCTTGGGCGGCACCACACCGACGGGTGGGTCACCGGGCCTGCGGACCCGGGCCAGCAGCTGGGTCGCCGTCGACCGCCCGGCATGGTAGGGATCACGCTGCAGCGCACTGATGCCGGGCCAGGCAGTCCGGCAGAGCAGGGAGTCGTCCCAGGAGACGACCGCGATGTCGGTCCGCCCCGCCTCACGCAGCGCGGTCAGACCGCCGACCGCCATCAGATCGTTGGAGTAGATGATCGCGGTCGGGGCGTCCCGCCGGCCGAGCAGGCGGGCGGTCAGTTCGTGGCCGCCCTCCAGCGAGTAGTCGCCGGCGAAAGTGGACGCGCGCATGCCGTGCTGCTCGGCGCCGGAGACCACCGCCTCGCGGCGTTCCACCTCATGCAACAGATCGGTCGGGCCGCTGATGTGAGCGATCCGCGCGTGACCCAACGCGGCCAGATGATCGACCAGGATGGTCGCCTCCTGGTCATTGTCGAAACGCCAACCACGTTCGGTCAGATGGCCGCTGTGCACCAGGTACGGCAACGACAGGTCGTCCAACAACGACGGGCGGGGATCGTCCAACCGGAGATCGGTCAGGATCACCCCGTCCACCCGACGCTCCGCCGTCCACCGGCGATAGACAGCCGCTTCACTGTCCCCGTCGGGCACGAACCGGACCATCAGACTGGTCCCGGCATCGGACAGCGCCGCCTCGATGCCGGACAGCAGACCCATGTAGAACGGCTCCGACCCGAGGTCCTCGGGGCGCCGGTTCAGCACGATGCCGATGGCGTCGGCACGTGACCGGGACAGCGATCGGGCACTGACGCTGGGCTGCCAGCCCAGCTCCCGGGCAAGCTCCAGGACCCGGATCCTGGTCTCCTCGGCCACCCCCGGCCGACCGTTGAGCGCGTACGAAACCGAGGCCCGGGACAGCCCGAGCCGTGCGGCGAGATCGTCGATCGTCACCCGCTCCATTGCGGCGATCCTCCCGTCGTCAGTGCTGGAAATGGAGTCACCTTAGCTGCCTGAAGCCCCGATTCGAGGAACTTTCCTGAAGCGCTTAGGTAGTGGGATCGGTGGGAACCTCGACGATGCGTGACGCGGCCGGGATCCAGGGCACGGCGCAAGGTCGGCAGCGACCTCCATCGGCGATTGCTCCGCTGATCGGCGACGACAAGCGGAGCGATCCTGCCCGGCGTCGCCCCGAAGGTTGTGGGAGGATCGCCGCGTGAGCGCTGTTCCGTCTGTTTCGAATTCGATCACGGTTCGGTTGGAGGTTCCGGCTGGTGGATCGTCAGTCAGTGGGTTGACGACTGCCGTCGAGCAGGCCGGTGGAAGCATCACCGCGCTCGATGTGACGGCGTCGGGGCACGAACGGTTGCGGATCGACGTGACCTGCGCAGCGCGGGACACCGCCCACGCCGAGGAACTGGTCGAAGTCATGCGACGGGTCCCCGGTGTGGTGATCGGCAAGGTGTCCGATCGAGTGTTCCTGGCACACATCGGCGGCAAGATCGCGATGAACAGCAAGCGCCCGATCCGCAACCGTGATGATCTCTCCCTGGTCTATACACCGGGAGTCGCACGGGTGTCGATGGCGCTGGCACGCAATCCAGACGATGCACGACGGTTGACGATCAAACGCAACTCCGTCGCGGTGATCACCGACGGCTCCGCGGTACTCGGCCTGGGCAACGTCGGCCCGTACGCGGCCCTGCCGGTGATGGAGGGCAAGGCGGCCCTGTTCAAGCGGTTCGGGGACATCGACGCCTGGCCGTTGTGCTTGGACACCCAGGACACGGACGAGATCGTCGCCGTGGTGAAGGCAGTTGCACCAGGGTTCGCCGGGATCAACCTCGAGGACATCTCCGCGCCGAGGTGCTTCGAGATCGAGGCGAGGCTCCGCAAGGAGCTGGACATCCCCGTCTTCCACGATGATCAACACGGCACGGCGATCGTCGTACTCGCGGCGCTGTTCAATGCGTTGCGGGTGGTGGAGAAGCCTCTTGCCGATGTGCGGATCGTGATGTCGGGCGCCGGTGCTGCCGGCACGGCCATCATCAAGCTGCTGCTGGCGGCCGGTGCACGCAACCTTGTCGCAGCCGACATCGACGGCGTGGTGCACGCCGGTCGTCCGGGCATCGTCGGAGAGCTGGCCTGGATCGCCGCGCACACCAACGAGGTGGGGTTCCACGGGACGCTGAAGGAAGCGATCGTTGGGGCCGATGTGTTCATCGGGGTATCGGCACCGGACGTGCTCACCGGTGAGGACGTCGCCAAGATGGCCGACCGGTCGATCGTCTTCGCGTTGGCCAACCCCGATCCCGAGGTCGACCCGGCGGAAGCCGCCCGCCATGCCGCGGTGGTGGCCACCGGACGCTCCGATTTCCCCAACCAGATCAACAATGTACTGGCCTTCCCCGGCGTCTTCCGCGGTCTGCTCGACGCCCAGTCGAAGAACGTCACCACGTCGATGATGGTCGCGGCCGCACACGCGCTGGCCGGGGTGGTCAAGGACGAGGAACTCAACGCTGCCTACATCACCCCGAGCGTCTTCCATTCCGACCTGCACACCACGGTGGCGGCCGCCGTCCGCACCGCTGCCGGCGGACCGGCCGAGCTGCCCAAAGACACCGAAGTGGAATGACCGACCCAACGGGCGCAGATTGGTGATGACCGCTCCGAAGGCTGGATCGCTGCTGATCGCGAGCGTGGCGCTGACCGACGGCATCTTCAACCAGTCGGTCGTGTTGATCTTGGACTCCGATGCCGACGGCGCCCTCGGCGTGATCTTGAACGAGATCTCCCAGACGCCATTGGATGCGGTGCTGGCGGACTGGGTGCCGGTGGTGTCCGGGCCGGCGTATCTGTTCCACGGTGGTCCGGTGTCGCCCAACGGTGCGATCTGCCTGGCCAGTGTCGCCGACCCGGCGGAGGAGCCGCCGGGCTGGCGTCGGATGTTCTCCACCATCGGACTGCTGCATCTGGACACCCCGATCGAGATCGTCCGGGGCGCGTACCGGGATCTGCGGATCTTCGCGGGGTACGCCGGCTGGTCGGCGGGCCAGCTCGAGGAGGAGATCGCCGAGGGCATGTGGCACATCGTCCCGGCCGTCTACAGCGACGTCTTCTCCGATCAGCCGTTGGAGCTGTGGCGCACGGTGCTTCGTCGCCAACGCAGCGAACTGGCCTACTTCTCGACCTGGACCGAAGACGTCGAGTCGAACTGAACGCAGCGGCGATTGGACCGAAGCGGGTCCCGGACTCGCCTGGCTAATCGGTTCGTCGGCGTTTCACGACCGGATGACGGCCGAATCCAGCGTTGGTAAACGATGTAGATCCCCACGCGGTGTCAGCCGCCGACGTACCCTTTTTACTAGGGGAAACGTCGGAGTACATCCGATGCATCGGGGGCGAAGAAGGAGCCTTGTATGGGTGAGACGTCGGGTGATTCGACCCAGGGGCTAGGAACAGCGATTGACGCGCAGCAGCGTACGGAGCCGGGGAGTCCCCGGTTGTCGGTCCTGATCAGGGTTCGCCGGGCGATGCCCAATCTGCGTCCCGCCGAGCAACGGGTCGCGCAGGCCGTGCTGCACGATCCGGCGGGTATCTCGGAGAGTTCGATCACCAGCGTGGCGAAGCTCTGCGATACGTCGGAGACGACGGTGTTGCGCTTCTGTCGTGCGATCGGGTTGGCGGGCTATCCGGAACTGCGGATCGCGCTGGCCCGCGCCGCCCAGTGGGAGGAGACCGACCAGAGCAACGGCGCCCAGCAGACCGGTCCGATCAACGCCGCGGACACCCTGGCGGATGTGGTGAGCAAGATCGCTTACGCCGACGCCCGGGCCATCTCCGACACGGCTCGTGCGCTGGACCTTGCGGTGCTGGAGAAGGTGGTGGACGCCATCGCCAACGCCCGCCGGCTGGACATCTACGGCGTCGGCGCGAGCGGATTGGTTGCCGAGGACCTGCAACTCAAGCTGCACCGGATCGGTCTTCTGTGCCACACCTGGGCCGACGTGCACCTGGCCCTGACGTCGTCTGCCGTGCTCGACGCCGGGGATGTCGCGTTGGGCATCTCCCACACCGGCAACACCGTGGACACCGTCGACGTTCTCCGGGTAGCCCGCAAGCGTGGTGCGACGACGATCTCGGTCACCAACTACGACCGATCACCGATCGCCGAGGTCTCCGACCTGGTGCTCGTGACGGCAGCCCACGAGTCGAGCTTCCGCTCCGGGGCGATGTCCAGCCGGATGGCCCAACTGGCCGTGGTCGACTGCATCTTCGCCGGGGTGGCACAGCGCTCCTACGAGCAGGCCATGGCGGCGTTGGAGAGCACCCGCAGCGCGGTGGAGAGCCGGCACGACACCCGGCGGATCCACTGACTTCGCGCCGAATGGCGGGATCGTGGCGCAGTTGCGTGTTTAATGGACTGGTGAGAAATTTCGCTCGCCGCCCGCGGTTGGTAAATCGTCTGCGCCTGATAGCGGTCTCGTGGTAACCGAGTTGATCGGGACCGAGCGGCAGAACCCGACCTCGGGGGCCCTGGACGAGATGTCCGTCGACGGCATCGTGGCGACGATGAACAACGCCGACTTCACCGTCCCGGAGGCGATCCGCGATTCCCTGCCACAGATCGCCGCGGCGATCTCGGCCGCCGAACCGCTGTTCAGCGCCGGCGGCCGGTTGATCTACGTCGGTGCCGGTACGTCGGGGCGGCTCGGAGTGCTCGACGCCTCCGAGTGCCCACCGACCTTTCACACCGATCCCGGACGGGTGGTCGGGTTGATCGCCGGGGGTCCGATAGCCCTGGTGACCGCGGTCGAGGGCGCCGAGGACGACAGTGCCGGGGGTGCCAAGGATCTCGACGGTATTGCCGTGGGAGCAGGCGACATCGTCGTCGGCCTGGCCGCCAGCGGGCGCACGCCGTACGTCATCGGGGCACTGGATCGTGCTCGCGAAGTCGGAGCGGTGACCATCGCGCTGTCCTGCAACATCGGAGCCGAGGCATCGGACCACGCCACCTATCCGATCGAGATCGAGACCGGCCCCGAGGTGCTCACCGGTTCCACCCGGCTGAAGGCGGGCAGCGCCCAGAAGCAGGTGGTGAACATGATCTCGACCGCGCTGATGGTGCGGTCCGGCCGGACCTACGGCAATCTCATGGTCGACGTCCAGGCCACCAACGACAAGCTGCGTACGCGTGCCGCCCGACTGGTCAGTCTGATCGGCGAGGTCGACGAGCAGACCGCGGTCGCCGCGCTGCAGGCGTGTTCCTACGAGGTGAAGACGGCTGTCGTCATGGTCCGCTCCGGCGCTACCGTCGAGGAGGCACGGGAACGGGTCGCTGCTGCGGGCGGACGGCTCGCCGGCGCGATCGGGGTGCCGAGCTCCCGACATCCGGCTCTCGCGGTCTAGCCGACAACCCGCGCGGGCAGATTCGGGTGCCGGGCGGTCACTTCCCAGCGGCGGTGCTCTTCCTGCGGTTGGACTGGATGATTCCGTTGATCACGATGGCAGCGAGCAGCGCGACCGAGATGTAGCCGGAGTACTTCGCGATCAGATCGACGATGTTGACCGCGTTCTGGCCGAGCCGGAAGCCGAGCCAGACGTAGAAGGAACAGACGATCGCCGAGCCGACCAGGTCCACCAGGATGAAGGTACGCAGCCGCATCCCGGCCATGCCGACGGTGGCGTACACCACGGCCGCCGGCAGCGGCAGGACGTAGCAGAGCAGGACGGCCGGGATGCCGTACCGGCGACCCAGCCACTCGGCCTTCTTCGCGGTGCGTCCCGCCCAGCGGGAGCGGCCGGCGACGACGTCGATCAGTCCCCGGCCCCACAACTTGCCGGCCCACCAGAACAGCGGGTCCCATTTCATGCTGCTGATGATGCCGATCACCAGCGCGAGCGGCCACCAGTCGGCCCTGCCGACCGCGCCGAGCGCTCCGCTGGTGACCAGACCGGACCGCGAACCGGTGATGGCGACCAACGCCAGCGGGCTGTGACCGAGCAGCACCGGTCGCAGCGGGATCATGATCAGCCCGATCAGGCCGCTGATCGAGAAGCCCACCCAGCAGAGGATGTCGGCGCGTCCCGGCTTGCCCTTCCAGGGCATCCGCGGATCCTCCCACCACTCGGTGGTGGCCGGTCGTTGGCCAGGGGTCCCGGCGTCGGTGACCCGCTCGGACTCCGGCGGGTCGATCGGCTGCTCGGCGGTTGACACCCAGCCACGGTACCTGGCCGTCGGTGCGTCGGGCGGATCGAAGGCGGGAAAGTTCCTGCGCTCGTTGATCGTACGGCTGGCAAGCCGGTCCTGAATTTCAGGGCCGTCGCTGCCGCCGGATCAAACCTTGACCCACCGGCGGCGGTGGTGCCCGTTCCGACGATCAAAGTTTGACCCGGGGGTTGTCGCCACCGGCGTGTCGTGACCGCTGGATCAAACTTTGACCTTGGAGGATCGCGCCGGTCGCTACCTCAAACTCTGATCGTACGGCTGGAAACCTGGCCGGCCGCGCACCGCAGACGTGCGCTCGCGCTCCAGGAGGGCCCGAGGTGCCACTACCGGTATGTCCGCGCGCCCGGATGCTGTCGGCGCAGTGGTAGGTTCGGACGCTGAACAACCGAACACACACCGAATATCAAGGAACGACAGGGGAGCGCGCAGCGCTGAGAGTGCGGGAGACCGCAGACCCTCACACCTGATCTGGGTAATGCCAGCGAAGGAAGTCGACCGGCGTCGCAGGACCGGGCGCCGGGAGCGCAACGCTACCTGTCCTCGCGAGAGGCAGGACATGACCGAGCAAGATCAACGGACCTCACGGGGAGCGACCGGGCGGCCGCGTACGCGCAAGGACGGCCCGTTCGGGCGATGGCGGACCAGCGACATCCTGATCACCGCGGCGATCGGGGTCGTCTTCGGAGTCGTCTTCATCGTCGCCGACGGCCTGTGGGATCTGACCAAGCCGCTGTTCACCTGGTTCCCGCCGGCGCAGGCGCTGATCTACGGGCTCTGGCTGGTTCCGAGTGTCCTGGCGCCGTATCTGACCAGGAAGGCCGGGGCGGGGGTGCTGGCGGAACTGATCGGCTCGCTGGTGGAGTTGCCGGCAGGTCTCGGCGGTGGCGGCGTCCTGCTGCTGTACGGCCTGGCCCAGGGCGTGGCGGCCGAGGTCGGGTATGCGATCTTCGGCTACCGGATGTGGCGCAGGATCAACCCGTTCATCGCCGGAGCCACTGCGGGTGTCGCGCCGGCCGTCCTGGACAACGTGCTCTACTACTCCACCTGGCCATTCGGCTGGCAGGTCAGCTACGGCATCGCCGCGATCGTCTCAACCGCCGTCGTCGGCGGTGTACTGAGCCTGGTACTGCATGCCGCGCTGCGCTCCTCGGGTGCGCTACCGGCCCGTCGGGGCTGACGCCGCGCCATGCCTGGTGATCACCGGCCCGCTCGCGTAGAACTGACCGGGTACGGCTACCGGCATTTGATCCGGGACCGATGGGCCGTCCGGGGCGTCGACCTGGTGGTCGAACCCGGCGAGCGGGTGCTTCTACTGGGGCCGTCGGGTGCCGGGAAATCCACCCTGCTGCAGGCGATCGCCGGGCTGCTGGACGAGGACACCGGTGACATCGAGGGTCGGCTGTTGGTCGACGGTCGGCCGCCGATCCCGGCGTCGGGTGGCCACGGCGGTTCACGGACCGGGATCGTCTTCCAGGACCCCGACAGCCAGTTGGTGATGAGCCGCGCCGGCGACGACGTCGCATTCGGACTGGAGAACGCCGGTGTCCCCGCCGAGCAGATTTGGCCACGGGTCAGAAGAGCCCTACAGGCGGTCGGTTTCGGTTACGAGCCGGACCGGCCGACCCATGAGCTGTCCGGCGGAGAGCGGCAGCGGCTGGTGCTTGCCGGTGTGCTGGCTCTGCGCCCCCAACTGTTGCTGCTCGACGAGCCGACGGCCAATCTCGATCCGGACGGTGCCGCCCAGGTGTTGGCGGTCCTCGCCGACCAGGTCGCCGACCGGTCCGCGACGATGATCATGATCGAACACCGGATCGGTCCCGTGCTGCCGCTGGTCGACCGGGTCGTCGTCATCGACCCCGCCGATGGGGTGATCGCCGACGGGCCGCCACAACGGGTGTTGCGCGACAACCACGACCGACTGGCCGCGGGGGGCGTCTGGGTCGATGATCAGCTTCCCTGGGCGCCGGAGCGCCGAAGATCTGCAGGGCCGACCTTGATCACCCTCGACGGGCCGCAGCGACGCTACGGTGACGGGCCGTTGCTACCCCAACCGGTCGAGGCGACGATCACCGCAGGCTCGGTCACCGCCCTCGTCGGACCGAACGGGGCCGGCAAGTCGACCCTGGCCGGCATGCTGTCCGGTCTCGCTGCTCCCGCGGTCGGAGCCGTTCGGCCGGCCGCTGAGTTGACGGCAGGATTGCCGGCCCGGATCGTCGGTCGACCGCCGCATCGTTGGCCGTCGGAGCGGCTGGCGACGCGGATCGGCACGGTCTTCCAGAATCCCGAACACCAGTTCCTGACCAGCCGCGTGGCCGACGAGGTCGCCCTTGGTCCGCGGCACATCCGGGCAGCCTACGCGCAGCGTGCCGGCGAGCTGCTGGAGCGACTGGGTCTTGCGCAGTTGGCACAGGCGAATCCGTTCACCCTCTCCGGGGGAGAGAAGCGGCGGCTGTCGGTAGCCACCGCATTGGCCGGTCGCCCTCGGGTTCTGGTGTTGGACGAGCCGACCTTCGGTCAGGATCGCCGGACCTGGATCGAACTGGTCAGGCTGTTCGCCGAGATCGCCGATGCCGGGACCGCCCTTGTGGTTGTTTCCCATGATCGGATGCTGTGCGACGCGCTGGCCGATCAGGTGATCACGTTACGCCGGATCTCACCGGTGATCGGCGCCGCCGCGGGAGTCTCCTGATGTTCCCGCCCGTTCGGTACGCCCGCACCCCGCTGACCACACTCAATCCGTTGGTCGGCCTGGCGGTGATCGCGATCGTCACGGTGATCACCATCGTCAGCTTCGATCCGATTGCTGTGCTGATCATCCTGGCCGTCGAGCTGCCGCTGCTGCCGCTGGCCCGGATCGGCGTGCGGGGCTGGCTGTTCCGGACCTGGCCACTGGCCACGGGACTGGCCGGGATCATGATCGCCAACCTGCTCTTCACCGACATCCGCACCGGTTCGGAGTTGCTGTCCGCAGGTCCGTTGGTGATCACCACGGGCAGTCTCGGCGCTGCGGCCGTTGTGGTGTTGAGGGTTCTGGTCCTGGCTATCCCCGGCATCGTCTTCTTCGCGCGGATGGATCCGACGGCGCTGGCGGATGCATTGATCGCCCACTGGCACGCCAATCCGCGGATCGCGGTCGGATCGCTTGCCGCGCTCCGAATGGCGCCGCTGGTCGCCGCAGACCTGCGCCAGTCGTACGCCGCCCGCAGGACCCGCGGGCTGGTCAGCCGGAACCCGGTTGTCATGATGCCGATGATCATCGGCACCCTCGGCACCCTGCTGGTCACCACGGTCCGGCGGGCGACCCGACTGTCAGCGGCCATGGACTCACGAGGATTCGATTCGGGTGTTCCACGGACGATCGCGCGGGTGTCGACCTGGCGGCGGCGCGACTGGCTGGTGATCCTCGGCTACGGCCTCGCCGGTGCGATCGCCGTCGGCGTCACCATTTCCGGCAACATCCGGTGATCACCCGGTGATCACAGCGTCGATCATCGATCACCACGGCGCAGATCACCGGTCGGTCAGCACCTGATCACCGGTCGATCGCCGACCTGGCGCTCGGCCACCGGACGGGTCTCGACCGCCGGGGCCGCATGACGTCGCCGGGTGGGCAACAGGATCAACAGCACACCGATCGCCGACCACGCCGCCGCGACCAGCCAGCCGGCGAGTGTCGGCGCGTCGGGGAAGTAGTTCAGATTGCGCAGCAGAGTGTTTCCGGCTCCCTGCGGGAACCACTGTCCGAGGTCACTCCACACCGACGGCAACAGTTCGCGCGGCACGGTCGCCCCCGAGATCGGCGTTGCGCCGAGGATGAACAGCAGGGCGCCGACACCGAATCCCGCCGGACCGATCAGGTGGCGCAGTCCGACGACCACGATCGCGACCGATGTCACGATCGCTCCGATCCCGGCCGCACTGGCCAGATACGCACCCGGTAGCGCGCCGTACCACGGGCCGAGGATCGCTGCCAGGCCGAGACCCGCGGCGACGCCGTAACCCAGCAGTCCGATCAGCCGGCGTCGTACGCCCGTCAACGCAACCGACAGCAGCACACCACCCAGGACACCGCCGAGAGCCAACGGCAGTCCGGCGATGGCGAACCTGGCGCCGCTCGGATCGTCGGAGGAGAGCGGCACGACATCGGTCACGGTGAGCGCAGGGGTCTGCCCGCCCGGCGGCTGTTGGCCCTGCGCCATGAACTGCTGCAGCGCCGTGGTCAGTTGGGACATCACCTGTTGCCCGGCACTGCCGGCAGCCGAGGCGGTGAGGACCTCGGGACGTGCCGGATCAAGGACGATCGCACCCACGACGTCGCGTTGCCGGATGTCGGCCACCGCAGCCGCCCGGTCGGTCACCGGTATCAGGTCGATCGCATCTGCCGACCTGGCCGAAACGGCCGCCGTGGCCTGTTGGACGAGTTGAGGCTGACCGGTGATCGCCACCGGCACGCCGCGTGGCTTGGCGACCAGCGTCGGCCAACTCAGTGCCAGGAGCACCAGGCCGACCGCTGCCGCCGCGACGATCGGGGCGGCGATGACCGCCGCGGTTCCCGACACGGATCGGGTGGGCATGACAAACTCCTCATCGAAAAAGAATGCTCGTTCTTCTTTGATCCATTGAGTCACCGCTGAGCCGAGTTGTCAAGAACGGTCATTCGTTTTTATCCTCGGGTGTGCCCAAAGTCACCGAGCAGTACCGCAACGACCGCCGCGCCGAGATCACCGCAGCGGCGGCCCGATGCTTCGCAACCCGGGGTGTGCACCGGACGTCGATGTCCGACATCATCAACGAGTCGGGTCTGTCCGCCGGTGCGATCTACAACCACTTCCGGAGCAAACAGGAGATAACGGTCTCTGTCGCCGCCACGGTGATCAAGGGCCGGCTGCTGGGTGCGGTCGAGCAGCTCGAGGCCGAGGGCGGAACAGTCGGGCCCGGCCGGCTGATCGGCCGTGCGCTGGAGGAACTCAACCAGACCTCGGTCACCGACGGACTGCCGCTGCACCGACTGGTCATCCAGCTCTGGGCCGAGGCGGTGGTCGACGAGAAGCTGCTGGCGCTGATGCAGGAGCAGATCCGGTCGATCCGGGCGAGCTTCATCCGGCCGATCAAGCGGTGGGCGCGGGAAGAGCACGGTCTGAGCGCCGCGCGGGCCGCACGGTGGTCGGAGGAGATCAGCCAGATCCTGATCGCCATGGCCAGCGGCTATGTGATCCAGCGTGCACTGTTCCCGGACTTCGATCCGAAGAAGTACGTCGCCGATGCCGAGAAGATGATCAGCGGGATCACTCCCTGATCATCGACACCGGATCCGCACCGTATGGCCGACGGGATTCACAGAGACCTCACAGCCCGAACAGGGTCGCTCCTCAACCGGACAGGCTTTCCTGGGTGACACTGCAACGTCGAACCAGGAGGCGAAATGCCCGGACAGCGATCAACACAACGGGACCGACGGAGCGGCAGCGGTCGGCTTCGCCGTGTCGGTGCCGGAATCGGTGCCGGCGTACTCGCGATCGGCCTGGTCCTCGGACCGGCTCAGGCGGCGCGAGCAGCTGATCTTGTCGACTGGTCCGGACACGGCGACCCGGGCCAGTGGTACGACAGCGACACCGCCACCAGCAGCCGCACCGGCGTTCCGGCGACAGCGGCACAGTCCCGCGGCGTCGTGCTGATCAACACCGAGCTCTACACCGGTTCCGGCGCCGCCGGTACCGGCATCGTGCTCAGCGCGTCAGGAAAGGTGGTCACCAACTACCACGTAGTCGAAGGATCGACCGCCATCGAGGTCAGCTCGCCGACGACCGGTAGGACGTACACTGCGACCGTCCTGGGAGCCGACAAGACCGCCGACGTCGCACTGCTGCAACTCAACGGTGCCTCGGGACTGGCGACCGCGGCGATCGACGACGACGCGCTGCGCGTCGGCGATGACGTGACGGCGGTCGGCAATGCCGGCGGTACCGGCGTCCTGACCCGAGCGGCCGGCGAGGTCACTGCCCTGAACCAGCAGATCACGACGCAGGCTGAGGACACGGTGTCCGGGGAGACGTTGACCGGCCTGATCCAGACCGACGCCGAGGTACAGCCCGGCGACTCCGGGGGCCCGTTGTTCGACTCCGAGAACGAGGTCACCGGCATCGATGCGGCGGCCTCCAGCGGCGGGCCGACGCAGAGCTATGCGATCCCGATCAGCACCGCCTTGGGCATCGTCGGGCAGATCCAAGCCGGCCACGAGACGGCCGGGGTGCGGATCGGTCCGCGCGCCTACCTCGGCGTCCAGGTCACCGACGCGACGTCCGGCGGAGCTGCCACGTCCGGTGGCGATGCGTGGGGCGGAAACGGCGGCTGGGGAAACCCTGATCCGTTCCAGGAATCCTTCGGCAGTCCCGCCGGCGCCGCGATTGCCGGCGTCGGGAGCGGCACGGCGGCCGAGCGGGCCGGGCTGGAGCAGGGCGACGTGATCACCCGGCTCGGAACGACCTCGATCGGCTCCGCCGCCGATCTCACCGAGGCGTTGTCCGGCCACCAGCCGGGCGACCGGATCACGGTCGGCTGGGTCGACGAAGACGGTCTGCAGCAGTCGGCCACGGTCACGCTGGGATCCAGCCCGGTGAACTGAACCGCCGGCGGTCGGGCAGGATGGCGGCATGCTGCTGTTCCCGACCACGACCGACCGGACCGGCGATGCCGCCCGCCCGGCCATCACCATCGACGGTGAGTCGATCGGCCGCGACCAGCTGTACGCAGCGTCCGCGGCCGTCGCCGCGCAGGTTGCCGAACGGGTCGACCGCACGAGCCCGGTCGCGATCCACGCCACACCATCCATCCGTACGGTCATCGGGTTCCTGGGCTGTCTGCAGGCCGGAGTCCCGGCAGTGCCCGTGCCGCCGGACGCCGGGCCGCGGGAGCGGCAGCACATCCTGACCGATTCCGGCGCCCGACTCTGGCTTGGTGACCGTCTCGATGATCTGTCCGACAGCTTGCCGACGCTGGTCGTCGATCCGACGGCAACCGGAACGCCTCCGCACGAGCCGGACCCGGACAGTACGGCGTTGATCATGTACACCTCGGGCACCACCGGGGCACCCAAGGGAGCGTTGATCCCGCGACGTGCGCTGGCCGCACAGGTCGACGGCCTGGCCCGGGCGTGGCAGTGGACGCCGGAGGACGTGCTGGTGCAGGGACTGCCGCTGTTTCACGTACACGGGTTGGTGCTCGGCCTGGTCGCCCCGCTCCGGATCGGCGGTTCGCTGATCCACACCGGGCGTCCCCGGCCCGAGCTGTACGCCGCCGCAGCGGCAGCCGGCGGATCGATGTTCTTCGGAGTCCCGACCGTGTGGAGCCGGATCGCGGCCGCGCCGGACGCCTGTCGTGCGCTCTCCGCCGCCCGGCTACTGGTCTCCGGCAGCTCCGGTCTGCCGCCGACCGTCTTCCGGGATGTGCGACAACTCGCCGGCCAGGGGCCGGTCGAACGTTACGGAATGACGGAGACGCTGATCACCCTGGCCGCTCGAGTCGATCATGAACGGCGGGCCGGCTGGGTGGGCGAACCGATCTCCGGCGTCCAGGCCCGGATCCTCGACGAGCAAGGAAACCCGGTGCCCGGCGACGGCGAGACCATCGGCGACCTGCAGGTCCGTGGCGCAACGATCTTCGACGGCTATCTCAACCGGCCGGAGGCGACCGCCGCATCCTTCACCGACGACGGGTGGTTCCGGACCGGCGACGTCGCGGCCAAGGATGGTCAGAACCAGCATCGGATCGTCGGCCGGGCGACGATGGATCTGATCAAGTCCGGCGGTTACCGGGTCGGCGCCGGTGAGATCGAGGCGGTGCTGCTGGACTACCCGGGCATCGACGAGGCCGCGGTGGTCGGCGTACCGGATCCCGATCTCGGCCAGCGGATCGTCGCCTACGTGGTCGGTGATCGGGTCGACGAGAACGACGTGATCAACTGGGTGGCCACGCAACTGTCGGTGCACAAGCGTCCGCGGGAGATCCGCCGGACCGAGCAGCTGCCGCGCAACGCCATGGGCAAGATCCAGAAGACCCTGCTGCAGTGACACGCCGGATGACCGGTTCGATCGTTCCGCAGACGTTTCGGGACCAGCCTCGCTGGTGGACCGAGGGCACGGCGTGGTTGGACTCGCTGCCACAACGGATCCGTCGGCAGTGTGAGATGTGGGACCTGACCCCGGACGGGACGCCGTGGCACGGAAGCAATGCCCTGGCACTACCGGTCCGTCGCCAGGGTGAGCCGTACGTGCTCCGGCTCGCGCCGCCGGACGAGCGTACCCGCGACGAGTTGGCCGCACTGGACTTCTGGAACGGCCGCGGAACCGTGCGGCAGTACGCGGCAGACCCGGAGGCCGGCGCGTCATTGTTGGAACGGTTGGACGGCGACCGGACACTTCGCCAGGTTGATCTCGAACCGGCGGCAGAGATTCTCGGCCAGATCATGGGCAGGCTTGCGGTACCGGTCGATGATCATGACGTACCGAGCACGAACCTGATCATCAGCCGACGACTGGACGAGCTGGAACGCGATTGGACCGAAACCGGCAGACCCTTCGACCGGGCGGTGCTGACCGACGCCGTCATGGCGGGGCGGTCACTGACCGGCGTCGGTGACGATGTCGCGGTCAACGGCGATCTCCATCATGATCAGGTCCTTGCCGGGACCCGCGAGCCGTGGCTGGTCGTCGACCCGATGCTGCTCCGCGGTGACATCGGTTACGACCTGGCGCGCAGCCTGTGGTGGCGGCTGGACGAGATGCCCGATGACCGCACGATCATCGCCCAGCTTGTCATCATCGGCGACGCCGCCGGCCTGTCGCGTGACCATGCCAGGACGGCAGTGATCTTCCGGACCGTCGACTACTGGTTGTGGGGGCTGCGCAACGGGCTGACCGAGGATCCGGTCCGCTGTGCTCGGCTGATCGCGGCTGTCCGCTGACGTTGCGCTGCAGCGGCAGCAAGCCTGGCGGGTCACATTCGTCGCTGCCGCCGACCGATTCGTTGTCCACAGGGAGCGACCCGGCCGGCCCAGCGGACGACCGAGATCAGTCATGATCACCCGTTATGACGCATTCTGCTCGGCCTGGTCCCCGTCGCCGGCCCGACCCCGATCCCGTCCCACCCCTGCAACGTCCTGAGGAGGCGCCGCCTGTCCGCAACGACGAGGACGTCCGGCGTCGGTGGCGTTCCCTGCTGGGCGACGGCGGGTTCCAGCGGACAACACTGTGGATCGTCTGGTACGACGCCGACGGCCGCCAACTCCCGGTTGTCGTGCCGATCGATGATCTTCCGCAGGCACTCGAGCCGGCGGCGCTGCAGAACCTGATGATCATCCTGGCTGAACCGGCATCGATGGGTGCGGCGAGTGTCGCCCTGGCGTTGAGCCGGCCCGGCCCGGGGAGCGTCACCGCGGCCGACCGGCAGCGTGCCAACGCCATACTGGCGGCCGTGGACCGGGCGCGCCGGCAGAAGGCGTTCGACCTGAGGGTGTGGCCGATCCATCTGGCGACGGCGAACTCGGTGCGCGTGTTGTCGGTTGACGATCTTGTCTGAACCCAACAGCGTCCAGGGTCAGCCGACGACGACTCGAGTGAGCACCGGCAGATGATCGGAAGCGACCGGTTGGTTGCGCCAGCCCCGGGTCTGGGTCGACCTGACGCTCGGGGTTTCGAAGATCATGTCGATGCGCTTGGCCGGGGCTTCCGACGGGTAGGTGCTGTCCGGTCCCTGTCCCGCCGCGATCCAGGCGTCGTCGAACGCCGTGGAGAGGGTCTTGATCTCCGGTGCATCCGGGGTGGCGTTCATATCCCCGACGAGGATTGCGGGATCCTGGTCGCCGATCAGATCGACGATCTGGGATGCCTGTTGCAGGCGGTCGGTCTGTGAACTGGCCGCCAGATGTGTGCAGTAGAAGTCCACCGAGGCACCGCGGACGTCGAGTCGGGCATGAAGGAGCCCTCGCTGCTCCTGGCCGGGCGTGTTGTAGAGGTAGGTGTTGTCCCAGGACGTGATGGCGTACCGGGAGAGGATCGCGGTGCCGTACTGGATCCGGTCGGTGCTGCCGACCGGAGGGTCCTGGTCGATGTTCGCGCCGAAGACCACGTGCCAGCCCAACAGCGCGGCCAGTTCCGCGGGCTGGTCAGCCCACTCGCTGCGGTCGGAGTAGTGACGATCGACCTCCTGCAATCCGACCACGTCGGCGCCGCTGTTCCGGATCACGTCGGCGATCCGGGCGACGTCCAGAACGCCGTCGGTTCCTTCGGCGTGGTGGATGTTGAAGCTCATCACGTCGAAGACTCGTGTCGACGACGCTGCGGCGTTCGCTGTGCCAGTCATGGTCGCTGTGGTCATCACCGTCAGCATGGCAGTGGTGAGGGCGAGTGCCGAGAACAATCTGCGAAACATCTGCGTTCCTTCCGGGGAATGGACTCGGGATCGAATCAGGGGATGGGGTCCGGGGGACGGATTGGGCCGTCGGATGGTCAGTCGGATGATCAGTTGATCACCAGTTCGTAGGACGGTTGCCTGCCGTGCCCGGTGATGACGATCCGGTCCTGGTGGACGTTGGCAACCGCAAAGGCGTTGGTCGTCGACTGCACCACCGCATTGAGGGTCAGGACATGGACGTCGCGGTAGAGGCCGTACCCACCGGCATGCTGGTGGCCGCCGAACCAGACTTTCAGTGCATCGAAGCCGGCCAGCCAATCCAGGAGTTCATGATCATCGAGCAGGTTGTCGTGATGATCGGGGAAGACCGGATGGTGGGCGAAGATCGCGGCGCGCAGGCCGTCGGCTGCCGCCTGTTCCAGCTGGTCGGCCAGCCAGCTTCGCTGCGCCCGGCCGATCGTGCCGTTCCAGGGGTTGGCGTTGCGCCGTCCCTGGCTCTTCACGCGCGCCAGCAGTTCCTCACCCTCGGACGCCTCGGTGCTGCCGGGCGGGTGCGCGATGACGCCGACCTCATTGGTGTCCAGGACCAGGAACCGCCATCCCGGCTGAGCGATCGCGTAGTAGGCAGCCTGCATTCCGTACGCCTTGATCAACGCAGCCGAATCGCTCCGCCCTGTCGGTGACCACGACGAGGCGAAGTCATGGTTGCCGAGCACCTGGTGGACGGGTGCGACCGAACCCGCCATGATCTCCAGCACCGGTGTCGCGTTCTCCAGATCGTGATCGACCAGGTCGCCCAGATGGACGACGAAGGCAAGATCATGTCGGTTGAACTCCGCGACGGCCTTCTGCAACTTGCTGATCGACGCCCGGAAATGACGATCGAGCCCCTCGTGGGTGTCGTCGTCGGCGTACTGGACGTCGGCCAACAGGCCGAAGCTGAAGATCGGATCGGTCACCGTCCGAGTCTCACGGAGATCGACCGATCCGGGCAAGGGTTGACACGAGGCGGTTGGAGAAAGTTGTCGATGAACACCGAGGCCGAACGCACCGGCGCGGGCGCCGGCAGCTTCGCACCGCTTGCTCGACGGCGCACCGCTTGCTCGACGGCGCACCGCTTGCTCGACGGCGCACCGCTTGCTCGACGGCGCACCGCTTGCTCGACGGCGCACCGCTTGCTCGACGGCGCACCGCTTGCTTGACGCCGCACCGCTTGCTTGACGCCGCACCGCTTGCTCGACGGCGCACCGCTTGCTCGACGGCGCACCGCTTGCTCGACGGCGCACCCGTTGCAGCTGGTGCGGGGCCGACCAACTGGTGCGGGGCCGACCAACTGGTGCGTGGCCGACCAACTGGTGCGGGGCCGACCAACTGCTGCGGCACTGGCGTCAGCGGCTTCCGCGTACGGCCGTGGCTTCGCACCGCCTGCTCGACGACGCGCCCCTTGCTCGATCCCGCACCACCTGCTCGGCGGCGCACCCGTTGCAGCCGGTGCGGCGCCGGCGAACTGGTGCGGCGCCGGCGAACTGGTGCGGCGCCGACCAACTGGTGCGGGGAACCGGCGTCGGCGGCTCCGCGTACGGCCGTGGCTTCGCACCGCTTGCTCGACGACGCGCCCCTTGCCCGATCCCGCACCACCTACTCGGCGGCGCACCCGTTGCAGCTGGTGCGGGGCCGACCAACTGGTGCGGCGCCTGGCGAACTGGTGCGGGGCCGACCAACTGGTGCGGGGGCGGGCGAACTGGTGCGGGGGCGGGCGAACTGGTGCGGGGCCGGCGAACTGGTGCGGGGCCGAGGAAGTGGTGCGGGCGGGGAACTGGCGCAGGGAGGGGACGGGCAACTGGTGCGGGGACTACTTGCCGATCGCGGCGTTCGCCTTCTGTTCGGCCTCGGCCAGACCGGATTTGACCGGGGTACGGCCCAGGAAGATCTCCTTGAGGATCGGATCGTACGCGTCGGAGGATCCGCTGCCCCCGGTGCCGCGTGGTGCCTGGATCGTTTTGCCCGCGGCGGCGTCGACGAACGGCTGAACGTCGACGTTCTTGGCCTTCCAGAAGTCCACCCAGGACGACTGGGCCGTGGTCACCGCCGGCAGCGCCGAGCCGGACTCGCCGATGAACTTGTTGCCGTCGGCAGACCCGAGCCAGGTCAGCAGCTTCTTCACCGCGTCGGCGCTCTTGGTGGCGGCACTCGCGGCCACGATCACTCCGCTGGCAACCCCGAAGCTGCCCGCCGCCCCGGCCGGGTTCCGCGCGATGGCCCAGTCGAACTTGGCACCGTCGGCGACGTTGGCCAGGTTGTAGGTGCCGGACTGGAAGATCGCCATGTGACCCTGCAGGAACTGGTCGCGGCTGAAGTCGCCGTTGTCGTTCGTGTCGGCCGCGGACGGCGCGACGTGGTGCTTGTTGATCAGGTCGACGATGTAGCTGAACGCCTCGACGGTCTTCGGGTCGCTGCCGAAGACGAACTTGTTCGATCCGTCGGCCTGCCACCGTCCGCCGTTGGACCCGATGAATGGGAAGTAGATCGCCTGTAGGTCGTAGGCGGCGTTGTAGCCGTAGGTCTTGATCTTCTTCGGATCGAAGCCCGGATCGGCCGCAGTCTTGCCGTTGCTGTCAACGGTCAGTTGCCGGAGCGCCGGCAGCAGCGTGTCACCGGAACCGCCGCCCGGCCGCCACCGCAGCTTGCCGATCCCGGACAGCAGCCGCGGGTTGCTGTCGGACAGGATCGACTTGTTGTAGAAGATGCCGTTGGCATCGGCGATCTGCGGCACACCCCAGAGCTTGTCCTGGTAGGTGTACTGCTGGACGACCGACTTCTGCCAGGCGTCGTCCACAGCGCCCAGCAGAGTGCCGACGTCGCTGATCTTGCCGGCGTCGGCGTACTGCTGGTAGTTCAGCGAGTTGGTCCAGAACAGGTCGTCGATGGTGCCGCTCCCGACATCGACCGGCAGTTGGTCCCAGTAGTTCTGCCACGGAACGAGATTGATCTTGACCGTGATGTCCGGGTTCTGCTTGGTGAACTCGGCGAAGGACGTCTCGTACGCCTTGGCGACCTGATCGTCCCAGAGCCGGAAGCCGATGGTCGTCTTGGCCGCTCCGGTGCTCCCGCCGCCGCTCGTGTTCTGCTCCCGTTGCTGATTGGGTGAGCAGGCCGCGAGCACTGCGCCGCCCGCGCCGGCACCGAGCAGTGCCAGGGCCTTCCGTCGGCTGAAGGACGTGGAATCAGTCATCGTTTCCTACCTTTGTGACCAGAAGTGCTTGCCAGGGATGGGGACGTGGTGCCCGGACGGGCCGTGGTGCCGGGGAGTGCCCCGAGTGTCGCATGGGGCCCATCCGACGCTTCACTTGAATCCGCCGATCGAGATCGAGTTGACGATCTGGCGTTGGAAGATCAAATAGATCACGATCAGCGGGAGCAGGGCGACGCTGGTGGCGGCCATCACCAACGTCCAGTTGCCGTTGTACTGGCTCTGCAGGCCGGCCGTCGCGACCGTCAGCACGGCCCAGTCCGGTCCGGAGGTGATCACCCGCGGCCACAGGAAGTTGTTCCAGTGACTGACGACGGTGATCACAGTCAGGGTTGCGATTATCGGTCGCGAATAAGGGATGACCACGTACCAGAGCACCCGCAGCGTGCCGCAACCGTCGATTAGGGCGGCCGCCTCCAGATCATCGGGGACGCCCCGGAAGTATTCACGGAGCAGGAAGATCGCGTACGGCGAGCCGAACAGTGTGGGCAGCACCAGGGCCCAGAAGGTGTTCCGCAGCCCGGCGGCGGTGAACATCCCGTACAGCGGGACGATGGTGGTCACCGCCGGGATCATCATCGTTGCCAGATAGGCCCAGAAGATGATGTCCCGACCCGGGAAGCTGACCCGGGCGAACGCGTACGCGGCCAGGATGGAACAGCTCAGCTGGACGACCAGGATCACAACGGTCATCTGCACCGTGACGGCGATCGGTGAGATGAAGTTGTGCTGGGCGCCGAACAGTTCCCCGAAGTTCTGCCAGGACAGTGGTGCGGGCAGACTCAGCGTCGAGGTGTTGGAGAACTGTTCCGGCGTCTTGAGTGCCGTGACGAAGCTCAACAAGAACGGCGTCACGATGATCAGCGCACCGAAGATCAGCAGTGCGTAGATGATCAGAGCCGAGCCCGTCCGTCGGAACGGGTTGCGCGATCGGGTCAGCGTCCGGGCGGTCGCCATCAGCTCGCCACCTCGTAGGTGATCCGACGGCGGAAGTAGACCTGCTGCAGCACGGTGACCACGATCAGCCCGATCATCAGCAGCACCGACAGCGCCGACGCCTTGCCCAGATCCAGGTCCTCGAAGGCCAGCGAGTAGATCCGGTGGGCGATCACGTCGGTCCGACCTGGCGCACCCGGGCCGCCGCCGGTCATCGCGTACACCGTGTCGAAGACCTGGAAGGAGGAGATGATGCTGGTGGCCAGCACGAAGAAGGTCGTCGGACGCAGCAGCGGCATGGTGATCCGCCAGAAGACCCCGATCTCTCCGGCGCCGTCCACGCGGGCCGCGTCCTGGATGTCGGCGGGTACCCCGCTGAGCCCGGCGAGATAGAACAGCGCGACATAGCCCGTCTGGGTCCAGACGCTGACGAAGGAGACCGCGGGCAGCGCCAGGGTGAAGCTCGTCAACCACTCGATCCGGGTACCGATGATGGCGTTCAGCAGGCCGCCGGTGGGTGCGAAGACCCATTTCCACACCACGCCCAGCGTGAGCGGCGCGCAGATCCAGGGCAGCGCGAAGATCACTCGGAACACCGGCGTCCCGGGCAGCCGCTTGGACAACAGCACCGCCAGCCCGAGGCCGAGCAGTGTCTGGGCGGGGATGACCAGCAGCGTGTACTGGGCAGTCACCAGGAACGAGTGCCAGACGTCGGGATCGGTGAGGACCGACAGATAGTTCTGCGGGCCCAGCCACTTCGGCGGGGAGATGATGTTCCAGGACTCGAAGCTGACCGCGACCGCAACCAGGACCGGCACGATGAGGAAGAGCCCGATCCCGATCAGGCTGGGAGCCAGCAACCCGTAACTGACGGCTGCCCGTCGCAGCGTACGGCTCCGGCTGGTCATCCCTGGTTGGTTCCCGTCTCGTTCGTGGTCGGGTGGCAGGAATATCTAACCCGATCCGAACCTGAACGCCGCGGACCCCGATGCCGGTCGGTGTCGGTTCGGTACAGCTCCGGTCAAGCATCCCGTCTAGTGAAATTCTTCTGAAATTCTGAATCAGAAGAAACTTTTTGACCTCGCGCGCGGTCACCCGGCTGGTCGCTGGACTGCGGCCCGGCTCTCCGGAGCGGCGGATAGGTCTTTGGGGGAGGTATCTGGCACGCTGAGTGGGATGTGGCGCTCCGGCCGTAGGGTCGGTCCCGGCCGGCGGACAACACCGTGCGTCCGGGGTCTGTCAGGTACGCTCACGTGCGAGCGTCGCAGCCGTCGCCATTCGAAGATCGGGACTGACCAGGGAGCTAGCTATACCGATGTCAACACCGTCGTCCACCCATGCGGACTATCGGGTCAGCCAACTCGACCAGCTCGAGGCTGAGTCCATCCACATCTTCCGGGAGGCTGCGGCGGAGTTCGAGAAGCCGGTGCTGATGTTCTCCGGCGGCAAGGACTCCATCGTCATGATGCGGCTGGCCGAGAAGGCGTTCTTCCCGGCGAAGCTGCCCTTTCCGGTGCTTCAGGTCGACACCGGCTATGACTTCCCCGAGGTGCTGGCAACCCGTGACAACTGGGTCAACCGGCTGGGCGTGCGACTTGTCATCGCTTCTGTCGAAGACGCGATCAAGAATGGCATCGTGGTCGACGACGGCAGGACCAGCCGCAACCGGCTGCAGATCGGAACCCTGCTCAACGTCATCGAGGAGGAGGGCTTCACGGCGGCCTTCGGCGGTGGCCGGCGCGACGAGGAGAAGGCTCGCGCCAAGGAGCGCATCTACTCCCACCGCGACGAGTTCGGCCAGTGGGATCCGAAGAACCAGCGTCCGGAACTCTGGGCGCTCTACAACGGCCGGTTGCACGAGGGCGAGCACATGCGCGTCTTCCCGCTGTCCAACTGGACCGAACTCGACATCTGGAACTACATCGCGAGGGAACAGATCGAGATCCCGGCGATCTACTTCGCCCACCGCCGCCGGGTCATTCCGCGCGATGGCATGCTGCTCTCCGAATCCGACCACGTGCAGCCGCGGGAAGGCGAGACCGTCGAGGAACGGCTGGTCCGCTTCCGCACCGTCGGCGACATGACGCTGACCGGTTGCGTCGAGTCCGATGCCGACACGCTCGAGAAGATCATCGCCGAGATCGCCATCGCCCGGGTGACCGAACGCGGCGCCACCCGCGGCGACGATCGATTCTCCGAGGCTGCGATGGAGGACCGGAAGAAGGAAGGCTACTTCTGATGACCAGCGCCAACCAGAACACGCCGGTTGTCCAGCGTGATGCGGACCTGCTGCGGTTCGCCACCGCCGGATCGGTCGATGACGGCAAGTCGACGCTGATCGGTCGCCTGCTGCTGGACTCCAAGGCGATCTTCGAGGATCAGCTGGAGGCCGTCGAGGCGACCAGTCAGTCCCGCGGCTACGACTACACCGACCTGGCGCTGCTCACCGACGGGCTGCGGTCGGAGCGGGAGCAGGGCATCACCATCGACGTCGCCTACCGCTACTTCGCGACACCGCGACGCAAGTTCATCATCGCCGACACGCCCGGTCACGTTCAGTACACCCGGAACATGGTCACCGGCGCATCCACCGCCGATCTCGGCCTGGTCCTGGTCGACGCCCGGCAGGGCCTGACCGAGCAGTCCCGGCGGCACGCGGTCCTGCTGTCGCTGCTCCGGGTGCCGCACCTGGTGCTGGCGGTCAACAAGATGGACCTGGTCGACTACGACCAGAAGACCTTCGAGAAGATCGATGAGGAGTTCACCACCTTCGCCAGCCGGCTGAACATCCCCGACCTGCAGGTCATCCCGATCTCGGCGCTGCAGGGCGACAACGTGGTGACCCGTTCGGACAAGATGCCGTGGTACGAGGGCCCGTCGCTGATCCACCACCTGGAGCATCTGCACATCGCCTCGGACCGGGAACTGCGCGACGTCCGGTTCCCGGTGCAGTACGTGATCCGGCCCAAGTCCGACCAGTTCCACGACTACAGGGGTTACGCGGGCCAGGTGGCCGGCGGCGTCCTGAAGCCGGGTGACGAGGTGATGGTGCTGCCCAGCGGCATGACTTCGACGATCGAGGCGATCGACATGTTCGACCAGCAGATCGACGAGGCGTTCGCGCCGATGTCGGTGGTGGTGCGGCTGTCCGACGACATCGACGTGTCGCGCGGCGACATGATCTGCCGCACCAAGAACATGCCGGAGCAGACCCAGGACGTCGACGCGATGGTGTGCTGGATGACCACCGCTCCGTTGCGTCCCAGGGCGAAACTGGCGATCAAGCACACCACCAGGACGGCGCGGGCGCTGGTGAAGAACGTCCAGTACCGGTTGGACGTCAACACCCTGCATCGGGACCAGACGATCGGGGAGCTGGGACTGAACGAGATCGGCCGGGTGCAGCTGCGGGTCACCCAGCCGCTGATGGTCGACCCCTACGAACGTAACCGCACCACCGGCTCGTTCATCCTGATCGACGAGGCGACCGGTGTTACCGTCGGCGCGGGCATGATCAACGGCTGACCCCCTTCCTTTTGTCGGCGGTCGGCCGGGGTACTGCATCAGGAGCTGGACCAGACGTACGGCGCGAGGAGGCGGTGTGGCGGTCGAACCGGAGCTTCGGGGCAAGTACGCGGCACTGGCCGCGGATGCGCGGGTTGATCTGGAGGCCGCTCAGCCGGAGGAGATCCTGGCCTGGGCGCTGGGCACCTTCGAGGATCGGATGTGTCTGACGTCCTCGATGGAGAGCGCGGTGCTGATCGACATGGCGGCCCGGATCCGGCCCGGGACGGATGTGGTGTTCCTGGATACGGGCTATCACTTTGCCGAGACGGTGGCGACGTTGGACCGGGTCCGGGAGCGTTACCCGGTCAATGTCCGGGTGATCGAACCGCGGCAGTCGGTGGCCGAGCAGGACGTACTCTTCGGTGCCCGGCTGCACGACCGCGACCCGGATGCCTGCTGCACGCTGCGGAAGGTCGAGCCGTTGCGGCGGGCGTTGCAGCCCTACGTCGCCTGGGCGTCCGGGATCCGGCGTGACGAGACGCTGAGCCGGCGGACGATCGGGGTCGTCGATTGGGACGACAACCGGGGCATGGTCAAGATCAACCCGCTGGCGGCCTGGACCCAGGAGCAGGTCGACCGGTATGTCGCCGAGCACGACGTGATCACCCATCCGTTGCTTGCCCAGGGGTATCCGTCGATCGGTTGTGCCCCGTGCACTCGGAAGGTGCGGCCGGGGGAGTCGCCGCGGGCCGGCCGCTGGGCCGGATCCGGCAAGGACGAATGCGGCCTCCACCTGGACGAGCCGTCGACCGGACCCGGCGTCGGCAGCACCTCGCTGAATCTGACCGGCGGCAGCTTCATCAGCCTGCCGAAGGACCAGTAGCAGCTCCTGGCCGGCGGCCGAAGTCGCCGGTCTGCTGACCTCGGAATCGCAACCCCGGCCGCTGTGCAGGAGCGGTCTGTCGCCGTACCGTGTCGGTATGGGGGCTGAGCGGGATCGGCTCGCCGACGTCGCCCGTGCTGCAGTCGAAGCGGGCGACTGGACGCGAGCCCGCCGCGCCTTCGAATCGCTGGTCGAGCGGGACGCGACCGCGGAGGCGCTGCTGGGGCTGGGAGACACGTTGTGGTGGCTCGGCGAGACGGCGAATGCGATCCGCAACCTGGAGCGGGCCTACCGGCTCGAACTGCGCCGTCGCCGCATCCGGAAGGTCCCGGTACAGGGTCAACAGGATTCCGTGACGCCCTGCAGCGCTACGCACTGTCCGGTTGTTATGCCAACTTCCTGATGGATGAAGGGCCGGAAGCCGCGCGAGCCTGCTATGGCGCCAACGCCGACCGGTTGGCCGAGCTGAAGGCGCGATACGACCCCGACAATGTGTTCCGGCGCAACCAGAACGTCCCGCCGATGAAGCGTGGCTGACGCTAGAGGACGTGCGCCAGGTACCAGTCCCAGGTGCGGGCCAGGCCCTCGTCGAGTTCGACCGTCGGACTGAAGCCCAGTTCGGCCTTGGCCAGGTCGTAACTGGCGAAGTTGCGGTTCACCTCGCCGGGACGGGGCGGCCGGAACTCGATCGGATGATCGGGCTTGCCGACCACCCGGCGGCAGGCATCGGCCAGCTGGGTCACGGTGGTCTCCACACCGCTGGCCAGGTGGTAGACGCTGCCCGCCGGTACGTCGGCGGTCAGGCCGAGTTGGATGCCGGCGCAGATGTCGTCGACGTACAGGTAGTCGCGAGACGCCTTGCCGTCGCCGTAGATGACCAGTGGTTCCCCGGAGTGCAGGGCCTTGAAGAAGACGGTGATCGCGCCGCCCTTGTGCCCGCTGTAGGGACCGTAGACGTTGGCGAAGCGGGTCGAGACGGTGTGCAGCCCGTAGGACTTGGCGAAGGCGTGGCCGTAGGCCTCGCCGACCATCTTGCTGGCGCCGTACGGGGAGATCGGACGGGGCACCGACCGCTCGTCGACCGGCGGCGTGGCGTCGCCGATCAACGCACCGCCGGTGGAGGAGAAGACCAGCCTTCCGACACCCGCCCGTCGGGCCTGATCCAGCACGGTGAAGGTGCCGATGGCGTTGGTGGAGAAGTTCGCTGCCGGATCGGCCACCGACTGGACGACCGAACCGGAGGCGGCCAGGTGGGCGACCGCGTCGATGCCGGTCAACGCGTCGGCCACCACCTCCGGTGTTCGGATGTCACCGGCGACGAACTCCACGTCGAGGCCGTCGAGATACTCCTTGCGCCCGGTGACGAGGAGATCGACGACCCGTACGCTCCAGCCGTCGCCCAGGAGCCGGCGTACCAGGTTGGCTCCGATGAATCCGGCACCGCCGGTGACCAGGATCCGGCGGCCGGCGCCCACCCCGCTGTTGTCGGTCACTTGGCGTTCGGCTCTCCGGGCTTTTGGTGGTGGGTCCAGGTGGATCGGGCGGGGATCTTGTCCAGGTCGCAGCGGTCGCGGTATTTGCGGGCGATCTCGGTGACTTCCTGGAGCAGGCCGTCGGCCAGGGTGATCGGGTCAAGGCCGAGGTTGAGCAGTTGCCGGTTCTCGACGTAGAGCTCGTTCTCCTGGTCCTCGTTGCGCGGGTTGGGCACGTATTCGATCTCGGCGCCGGTGAGCACCGAGACCAGTTTGGCCAGGTCGCTGACCCGGTGGGTTTCGGTCATCTGGTTCAGGATCTGTACCCGTTCGCCGCGTTGCGGCGGGTTGTCCACGGCCAGTTCGATACAGCGCACGGTGTCTTGAATGTTGATGAAGGCCCGGGTCTGGCCGCCGGTGCCGTGCACGGTCAACGGGTATTCCAGGGCGGCCTGCATCAGGAACCGGTTGAGCACGGTGCCGTAGTCGCCGTCGTAGTCGAACCGGTTGATCAGCCGGTCGTCCAGTTTGGTCTGGGCGGTCTGGGTGCCCCAGACGATGCCCTGGTGCAGGTCGGTGATCCGCAGCTTGTCGTTCTTGGCGTAATAGGCGAACAGCAGCTGATCCTGGGTCTTGGTCATGTGGTAGATGCTGCCCGGGTTCGGCGGGTAGAGGATCTCCTGGTCGACCAGACCTTCGGGGGTCTCCAGCTTGACCCGCAGGTAGCCCTCGGGGATCTTCATTCCGGCGGTGCCGTAGCCGTAGACGCCCATCGTGCCCAGGTGCACGATGTGGGTGTCCAGGTCGGCCTCGACCACCGCGGCCAGCAGGTTGTTGGTGGCGTTGAGGTTGTTGTTGACGGTGTAGCGCTTGTGCCAGGAGCTCTTCATCGAGTACGGCGCCGCCCGCTGTTCGGCGAAGTGGACCACCGCGTCGGGCGTGAACTCCTCCAGCAGGGACAGCAGCCGGTGGTAGTGCTGGGCGACATCGAAGCGGTAGAACGGGATCGTCGTGCCGCTGACATCCTTCCAGGCCTGCAAACGCCGGCCCAGCGGCTCGATCGGAGTCAGGGAGCTGACTTCGAGCTCGTTGTCGATGTTCCGCCGGGACAGATTGTCGACGATCACGACATCGTGTCCGCGGTCGGACAGGTGCAGGGCCGTCGGCCAGCCACAGAAGCCGTCGCCCCCCAGGATCAATACGCGCACGCCGTACCCAACTTTCGTTTCCGACTCTCGTTGCCACGTGTGTCGGCGCTGTCACCTGGTACGACCCCAACAAGGCGCAGGAAGAACTCGCGCCGCCGTCACGACACCGTGGGAGCATACCCGCGGAGCGCGCCCACAACGCAAAGCCACCCCGGCGCCGAGGCAGGGTCTGTGGCAACTCTTGGGGGTTCCTTCAGCGTCCCGCCGTCTTCGACTCGGCGTACTCGGCGGCGATGGCGTCGCCGCCCTTCTCGCGCCAGGCGGCGTACGTCTCCTGCAGGTGTGTCAGCGGCTTCCGGGCGAAGATGACGTCCAGGCGGGCGTCGCCGAGCATCTTGTTGAGCGCAGCGCCCTTGCGGCTGTAGGTGTCGGAATAGAGGCCGATGCTCGGATCGGGGACCAGGTCCTTCGTGACGCGCTGATGCCACGTGTACTGGTAGTCCACGCCTTCCTTCACCCCGGGGCCGATGATCGTCTGGGAGTCCGCGACGTACTGCACATCCATGAACTCGCGGTTTCCGCGATCGGTCAGCGTCGGCAGCCCGTCCTGGATGGTGTAGTCGATCCCCTTGACGCCGTACTTGCGCTCCAAGTGCTCACGGGAGCCGATCGGCGTGGCCAGGTAGTTGAGGACATCGAGCACCTTCCGGGTCCGCTCTTCGCCCAGACCCTTTTTGATCACCGTCAAACCCTGGAAGCCGGTACCGGAGAAGTGCCTGGCGTCGCCGCCGCCTTCGGCCTTCGGTTCGACGACCAGTCCGAGTTTCGCTGTCGCCTCGGGTCCGCCACCCAACTCTCGTACGAAGAGATCCCAGCCGGCGTATCCGTCACTGGTCAATGCCAGTCGGCCGGCGAAGAACAGCTCCCGGATCCGCGTGTACTCCAATGACGATGAGTCCGGATGGAACAGGCCCTTCCTGACCATCTCCGCAGTCCGGGCCACGGCTTCGGTACTGCGTTCGTCACCGAACGAGCTGACGAACTTTCCACCTTCCTCGCTCCAGTTGTTCGGTGCTCCCAACATCATCTGCAGATGGGTCACCATGTTGGTCGGGTTGCCGAAGGCCCAGCGCTGGGCCTTGGCGTCGGTCACCGCCGTGAGCAGTTCGAGGAAGTCGTCGTAGCTGCCCGGCTGGGGGTTGGCGCCGACCTGCGTGATCAAATCCAACCGGGCGTACATGGCCGTTCCGGACAGGGCGCGGGGCTGCGGCACGGCGTACACGGTGCCGTTGGCCACGGTCGGTTTCCAGGACGCCGTGGGCAGATTGGCCAGGTAGGGGAAGTCCATGGCCTTGTCTCCGGCCAGGTAGGGGCCGAGATCGGCGAACAGCTTGTCCATGACCCGGGGCTGGTCAGGGGTCGGCAGCGGAAAGTTGCAGACGTCCGGAAGATCATTTCCGGCGATCATGGTCTGGAACTTGGTGCCGTAGTCCGACGCCGGTATGAAGCTGATCTTGAGCTGACAGCCGATGCGCTGCTGCAACCTGGCGTAGAAGGCGTTCCGGCTCGGACCGGGCGGCGTGGGCAGGAATGTCGTGTACATGATCGAGATCGAGTCCAGCCCTTCGGCCGGTGACTTGTCGAAGGCCGGTCGAGGGTCTCTGGGATAGGTGTAGTAGCCGGGCATCAGTACCTGGTCGCCCCGCAGGTCGGGCTCGACCAGGTCGACCGGCGCGTACGTCGGCAGTGTCGCCACGACGTTGCGGGCGGCGGTGTTGGTCTTGGTGGTCGGATCCGTGCAGCCGGCCAGGCCGCCGCCGGCGATCGCTGCGGTCGCGAGGGCGCCGGCGGATCCCAGGAACCGGCGCCGGGAGAATTCTTGGTGGGAGACGGGAGAGGTGGTGATCACGGGGGACGTCATGGGCGGGCACTTCCTTGTGTCGCTGGCGCCGCGTGGGGTCAGCGCCTGGTGGTGCGGATGTCGTCCGGCCACCCCAGCTGGAAGCCGAGGGTGTCGATGAGCAGCTGCTGGAAGTCGGCCAGCAGCTTGGCATCGTTGCGGACAGCCCGCGGTGGATCGCCGGTGCGGATGGCGTACCCGGCCAGTGCCCCGGCGGCTTCGCCGATGTTCCACTCGACCGGGTGCAGCCGGTAGCAGCCGTTGGTGATATGCGTGGTGCCGATGTTCTTGTTCCCGGCCAGCAGGTTCTCCATGCGTCGAGGAATCAGCGCACCGAGGGGGGATCTGGAACGGATAGTTCGACACGTCGATATAGGTCCGACCCGGTCCGGATCCGGTGGCGCTGCTGCTGGGATGCAGGTCGATCCGGTAGGAGCCGACGCCGACCGAGTCGTTGAAGATCACCGAGCCGTCAGGTAGCCCGGATGCCTGCCTCGCCTCGACTCCGACATGTTCCTCCAGGACCGTGAACTCGGCCAGGATGCGCCGGGACTCCCGGATGTAGGGCCGGAGCGCGAGATCATCACTGCTGCCCAGCAGATCCCCGCGGGGACGCAATCCGGGGTATCCGGCGCCACCGTCGAGCCGGGGCGCCTCGGTCTGCATCCAGTGCAGGAAGGACAGGCTCTGCTGCCGGGAGGCTTCGAGGTGACGATCACGGACGGCCTCATCGACGCCGAGGATGGGGCCGTCCATGTAGTCGATCTGCGGCCAGTTCACCAGGGTGACGTCGCTGGCGTACCGGCCGGGGCGGTGATGCCGCACGGTGAAGATCCGGCGGTAGTGCCAGAAATCGTTCGACACCGCGCCGCAGTAGGAGTCCGGGCGAGCGAAGATCTCGCGGTGGCGCGGTTCCAGGGAGATCGGGTCGACGTCGTCCCAGCCGAGCAACGGGCGGGGCCAGAAGTCGGGCTGGTAGCTGCGCCAGTAGTCGTACGTCTCCGGTCGGTCGATGGTGAAGTCGCCGTCCGGCTGGTAATCCAGAGCGAAGCACCAGGTGAATGACTGTTGATCGAGAGGTTGCGCCGGTCCTTCGACGGCGTGCAGCTCGCCCGTCTCGGTGCGGCTCTCCGAACCGATGACATGTTCCACCCCGGCCAACGGGAGCAGGTCACCGAGCTCGGTGGCGTCGATCACGTACGCCGCGGTGATCGTGGTTTCGAGTCCCGATCGGTGATCGCGGAGCGTGACTGCGCTGACCCGGTCTCCATCGGCCGAGGCGGCGACCGGCCGATGCCGGGTCAGCACAGTGAGCCGGGCATCGGACCGGTAGGGGGCCAGAAGTTCGTCGATCACGGCGACCGCCACCCGCGGCTCGTGGCAGAGCCGGCTGACACCGCCACCCCCGGGGTTGAGCAGCGGATCGGCCGCCGCTTCCTCGGTGAGCGGATAGTTGCGGACGTAGTAGCTGCGGATCCGGTTCCGGAGGTCGTGATAGCTGGCAGTCGCTCCCTGTTCGGCGATCCACGGATGCTCATCCGGGGGGGACGGCCTGTGAGGTGAGCTGCCCGCCAAGCCATTCCGAGTCCTCGGTCAGCACCACTCGGCAGTCGGTCCGGAGAGCGGCCAGCGCGGCGGCGACACCACCGAGTCCACCGCCGACCACCAGCACGTCGGTCCGTCGTTCCTGCGGTTGGTTCGCCATGCAGCTCGTGTCCTCCGTGATAAAACGTTTTACGTAATGCGCTCAAACTAGCCAGGGAGGTAGGCTGCGTCAAGACCCCGCCAGAGGGGATCCGAGCGCGGCACACGCGTCGGATCCCGCGAAAGGACCCCCGTTGGCAAGACCGCGCCGTGAGCCCCGGCGGGTATCGCAGGCCGATGTCGCGCGCCGTGCGGATGTGTCGACCGGGATCGTGTCATCGGTGATCAACGGCCGGGACTACGGTTCCATCCGGGTCAGTGAGGCAACCCGACAGCGGGTCTGGGCCGCCGTCCGGGAACTCGGCTACGTGCCCAATCTGGCGGCACGCAACCTGGCCCGGGGCACCAATCGGCTGATCGGGGTCTTCACCTATCAGCCGGTCTTTCCCTACGAGAGCAGGGATTTCTACCACGACTTCCTGACCGGTGTCGAGGAGGCGGCCGAGCAACTGGGCTACAACCTGCTGATGATCACCGGCGCCCGGAACGATCAAGGACACAGGTCGGTCTACGCCGGCGGCGTCAACAACCTGCAGCTGGCCGACGGCGCGGTGCTGGTCGGGGCCGGTGAGGACGTCGACGAGCTCACCCGGATGACGCAGGAGGGCTACCCGTTCGTCTACATCGGACAGCGACGCCCGGCCGGCGTGGATCTGTCCTTCGTCGCAGCCGACTACCGAGGTGGCACCAGCGCCATCGTCCGTCGGCTGCACGCTCTCGGACACCGGCGGATCGCGTTGGTCCAGGTCGCCGGCGAGGCCGAGCCCGTCCCGGCGCGACGTCCGGGCTTCCTGGACGCATGTCGAGAACTGGGAATAGCCGAGGACCACCGTCCGCGATACTCGCTCGGCGGACACCGCGGCGACACCGACAGGGCGCAGCCGGTCGACGGTCCCACGGAATTGATCACCGAACTGCAGCGGACGGGATGCACTGCGGTGGTCGCCGAACGAAGCGCCGACGCGAGCCTCATCCGGGATGCAGCGGTCAACGCCGGACTTGAGGTCCCCCGGGATCTGTCGCTGGTGTCGCTCGCCGTCCCGCCGTTGCCCAGCGAGCAGACCGGCCTTGCCCAGTTGGAGATCCCGCGACGGGAGATGGGCCGGCAGGCCGTCTCGATCCTGCTGGAGTTGTTGCAGCCCGGTGCCCGCACGCCGATCCGGGTCACCCTGCCGTGCGGCCTGCAGGAGGGCAAAACCCTGGCGCGGCCGCGTTCATCGCTGCACTAACCTCGGTTCGGTGACGCTGACTGTCGAGGACGCCCTGGCTCCGTTGCCCGAGACCTATCACCAGCTGTACCGACAGGTGCTCGCCGTCTGCGAGCCCGATGAACGGATCCGAGGGCTCTGGCTGTCCGGATCGCTCGCCCGCGGCAACGCAGACGGCGGTTCCGACCTCGATCTGCTGCTCGCGGTCGACGACGACGCCTACGAAACGTTCGCCGCCGAGTGGCAGGAGTGGCTGGCGACGGCAACCCCGACCTTGCTCGCCAAGCGGATCCCGGCGGCCGCGGTTCTGATCGTCACCTCGCTCACTCCACAGATGTGTCGACTCGATGTGGTCGCCGAGCGGGTGGGTGCGCTGGCAGATTCCCCGTTCCGAACGAGGGTCGCGGTCTTCGACCGCGACGGTCTGAACGCCGGCATCCCGGACCAGGTGGACGGTCCCGGTCCGGATCGGGACAAGATCAACAACCTGGTCTCGGAGTTCTGGCGGGTCCAGTCGATCTCCCCGGCCATGATCAACGACCGTAAGGACTTCCTAGTGGCTCGATCCGGGGTCGACCTGGCCGCACGGCTGCTGCTCGACCTTCTCATCGAAAGCAATCAGCCACTGCCGCCGATGGGCGCGAAAAGGTTCAACAGCCAACTGACCGAGGAGCAGCGCAGGATCCTGCAGGCCGTGCCTGCATACCGGGCGGACCCGGAAAGTCTGGTGGCAGCAGGGCTGTGGCTCTGCGATGCGATGGCGACCCACGGCCGGGCCGCTGTCGAACGCGTCGGAGCCCAGTATCCGGAGGAGCTGGCGGCCGCGGTACAGGACCATCTGGCCCGCACCATCGGCCGCTCATGATCAAGGTGCGATGATCATGGCAGCCAACCGTTGGGTCGGGGTGACCATCGACTGCACCGATCCGCACCGACTGGCTTCCTTCTGGGGTACGCTCCTCGGGCTCGCCACCGATGAGGATCCGCTGCCCGGGTGGGCACGGATCGGTCGCCAGGATGCGCTGCCGGAGATCAGCTTCCAACCGGTTTCCGAACCCAGGAAGGGCAAAGTGCGGTTGCATCTCGACGTCTCGGTGGACGACATCGATCGCGGAATCGCCCGGGTGATCGAACTGGGTGGATCGCCGACCGGCGAGCGCCATGACTACGACGAGGGCGTCGTGGTGATCATGCGCGATCCGGAGGGCAACGAGTTCTGCCTCGTCCAGTACTACTGAGCTCGCCATGGACGCACCGGACCAACAGCTCACGAACGCTGCACGATACTGGAAGCTCACCCTCGGCGAGCGACTCGCCGGTGGAACGCGGTCCGCTGTGTACGCAGCCACAGATCGTCTCGGTCGTGATCTGGTGGTCAAGGTGCCGCAGGCGCGCGCCGACGCGGTCGAGGCGACGGCCGCGGAGGCTGCTGCGTTGACCGTGTGGCGGGACACCGGGGCAGCGGTTCTGCTGGTCGACGCAACACCGCACGCGCTGTTGTTGGTCCGTGACCCGGCCGGGAACAAACGCCTCCCGGACCCCGCGACTGGCGCCGGACGGCCTCGTCGAAATCGCTGCCGAGTTGCTGCGCAGGCTCTGGCGGGCCGAGCCGAGCGACTACGACTTTCCGGGACTGGCCGAGGTCTACCCGAGAGAGGAAGCCGTCGCACAGGAGGATGCGGCGTACGAACGGGCGGTGCGCGGCCGGCCCGACCGCGGCTCGACCGGTCTGGATCGGCTTGCCGTTGCCCGCAGCGCAGCCGCTGAACTGATCGCCACTACCGGCGGACCCGTCCTGCTGCACGGGGATTTCCTCACCAAGAATCTGGTACGCGACCGGACCGCCCCAGTGGGTTGGCGCAGCCTCGACCCGCTGCCGATGATCGGCGACCCCGCCTGCGAGGTGGGCGCGTTCGCCGCCTACCTGGCTGCGGAGTCGATCTTGCCGGCTGCTGAAACGCTGGCTGTCCGGACCGGGGTCGAGCCGGAACGCGCCCGCGCGTGGGCAGCGATCTGGGCGGTACACCAGTCCGCGCAGTCCTGGCGGGAGGACCAGGATGCGCTGGACCGGCTGGTCGGGTCGGCGGAGATCAACCGCCTGCTGCGTGGCGGTTAGCGGCCGGTCCTGGCGTCCGCCGCGGCGGAACGTTGCGCCTGGTTGGCGATCCACACGCCGACCACGCCGCCCTCGAGGACGAACAGCATGCTCGGAATGGTGACGAAGCGGAGCTGGACCGCCAGCTGAGTGCTGAACCCGCGGGAGTCCAGCAGTAGGTGCACCAGGAAGACCAGGACGAAGTTGATCACCGTTCCGACCACCCAGGACAACAGCGGCGAGCGGCTGGCCCAGAGCCGGCGCTGGATAAGACCGTTGAAGGCGCCGAGCAGGGCCCCGAAGACCACCGACGTCACCGTACCGTAGACGGCGAAGGCCAGCAGGTAACTCACCCAGCGGGCGGTCTGCGGGATCAGCGACTGGTCCGCCGTACCGGAACTCCCCACGCTCACGCCGAGCAGCACCGAGCACAGGATGTAGAACAGGGTGCCGCCGAAGCCCGCCCCTGCGCCGGCCGCAGCACCGAGCCGCACCATGCCCTCGGGTGGAGTCGGCGCCGGCCGGTTCCTGAGTTCCTCGGCGACGACACGGACGGTGGGTGGGGTAGGCATGATCAACCTCTCAGCGGATTCGTCCCTCCCACTTTGATCCTCCGCACGCCCGGCACCGAGTCGCTCACAGCTTCGGTTAACCGGGTCAGACGTCGACCGTCTCGTCCTCGTGATGGAAGACACCGAGTTGCTCGCACCCGGCGTTCAGGATCCGCTGCACCGCGACCGTGTCGTCCAGCGGCATGATCGGGCTCTCGGTCTGTCCGTCCCGGATCCGGTCGCCCACCTCGATGAACTGGTGCGGATAGCCGTGACCCAGCGGCTGCAGGTCGAAGGTCTGCGGGTCCTTCCCCTTCTGGTGCAGCACGATTCCGCTCGGATGATGGAACCGCGGAGGCAGATCGATCCAGCCCTGCGTACCGACGATCCGGGCCGAGCCGGCCGAGGCGTTGCGGATCGACCCGAGCAGCGCGGCAGACCGCCCGTCGTCGTAGCCGAGCAACAGACCGAACTCACGATCAACGCCGGTCTCTGCCAGCGACCCGTTGATCATGATCCGGTCGGGCACGCCGAGGAAGTGCTGGGCGAACGAGACCAGGTAGACGCCAAGGTCGAGCATCGCGCCGCCACCCTGGGCCGGGTCGTACAGCCGATCCTTGGGATCATACCGACGATCCACTCCGAGATCGGCCTGGACCTGCCGCACTTCGCCGATCGCACCGTCCTTGATCAGCTCGCGGATGGTGACATAGGCGGGCAGGAACCGGGTCCACATCGCCTCCATGGCGAAGACGTTCTCCGCCCGGGCCAGCCCACGGAGTTCTTCGGCGCCAGCGACGGTCGCGGCGAACGTCTTCTCCACCAACACCGCCTTGCCGTTCTTGATCGCCGCACGGGCGATAGCCAGGTGCTGGGGGTGGGGAGTGGTGATGTAGACGACGTCCAGGTCGGGGTCGTTGACCAGTTCCCGGTAGCTGCCGTACGCCCGCGGGATGTCGTGCCGCAGAGCGAACACCCGTGCGCGGTCAACGGAACGCGACCCGACGGCGAGGAGGGCGGCATCGGGCACCAGCCCGAAGTCGGCCGCCTCGGAGTCGGCGATCCGTCCTGGTCCGGCGATACCCCAGCGAATGACTCGATTTCGATCCACGGGCCGACTCTATGAGATCGGGTGGCGTGTGGCAGGTGTTGGCGGAGGTTCGCCCGTTCACATGTCGTGCGGGCCTATCGTGCGGGTTGGAGGTTGATGATGATCAATTCTGTGAGGGACGGCTGGACCTCTGCCGCGATGGTCGTCGGCGGGGTGGCCCGTCGCGACGACGCGATCTTGTTGGTGCACGAGCACACTCTCGGCGGGGAAGGTCCCGATCAGTGGACGATTCCCGGGGGTCGTCTCGAGCGGGGTGAACTGCTTGATGCCGCAGTCAAGCGGGAAGTCGGGGAGGAGACCGGGCTGGTGGTGCAGTCGGTCGGCTCCTTGGCGTTCGCGACGCAGCACTATGCGCCCGGGCGGGATCAGCCGCTGCTGTTCCTGGCCTTCCATGTCGACCTCGTGGACGTCCCCGGTGACCGGTTCACCCCGGACGATCCCGACGGCTTGATCATCGAGGCACGGTTCGTGGCCGTGCCGGAGGCGATCGACCTGGTCCTGGGTGCCGGTGTGTTCCCCGGCTCGCAATCCACGGCCGACTTTCTACGCCAGCCGCCCTGCAGCCCGCCGACGTTCTCGCTGTGGGACCTGAACCGGCGCACCGACGGGCCGCTGGTTCGCTTACCTGGTTAGAAGTTCGCTTCGATCCAGTCCTTGATCGCCGCGGTTGCCCGGGGTGCGTCGACCAGCATCAGCCGGCACTCGTCGATGGTGCCGTGTTTCGTTGCCCCGGCGGCGATCGCTTGATCAGTCAGCGTGGCAACCCAACCGTCGATGGCCAGATCGTCCCGTTCCCAATAGGGGAGGGTGCCGTAGAAGGTGTCGAGCGTGCGGTAGTGACGCCACTCGACGGCGCCGTCGACTCGGATCGGCGCGGTGTAGTCGTGGTAGCGCTTGCCTTCCACCCGGGCGATGGCCTCCGCGTGATGACAGAGGGTCAGGGTCTTGATCGGGCCGATCAGCAGGACTTGTCCGTCGGCAGCCACCAGTCTCCCGAGCGGCCCGTCGGGTCCCCACGGATCATCGTCGCCCGGCTCCGCCAACAGGTCCGCTGCCGCCGGTCCGACGGCTGCGAAACTCACTTCGGGATGGTTGCTCCGCCGGGCCCGTGGCCAGGTGCGAAGCCGCTCGGGGAAACGGCCGAACTCGCGTCGCGCGGCCGACACGCCGGGGTCGAAGGGTGGTTGGTCCCGGTACGCCTGCTGCCAATCGGGCGGCCAGCCCGGAACGTGGTACGGGCTGTCCTCCCAACCCGTCAAGGCGAGCAGCGTGCCGTCGGGGCCGACCACGTCGCGCAGTGCCCAGACGATCGCATCCATGCCGCCGACCATCCAACCCAGCGCCGACATCCGGACGTGCACCATGAGCACGCCATCCCGACGGACGCCGAGGTCGACCAGCGTGTCGGCAAGTCGCGAACGGGTCACCGGGACGTACCCGGGTCGATCCAACAGGTCCTTTGGCACGATCATGTCCAGCACAGTGCCACACCAACCGCGATTGCTCGACGCGCGGAATCCCCTCTGCCAGGGCAACGGGACCGCCGATATTCGGTTGCTGGGTGGGGATCGACGATCTACCGTCGATAACACACCGGGATGATCAAGGGCGGCAATGTCTCGCCCTTCCACGCCGCACGCGATGACGTCGTTGGCCGACCTTCGCGATGACGCACCCCGCACATCAGTCATGAACCGCAGATCATCTCATCGAGGAGCACCCTGCCATGCTCATGCCATCTCCGCGCCGAAGTCGGCGACCCGGAGAGAACCGAACGATCCGCAGGCACGCCGCCGGCCAGGGCAGACGGCGACAGCGGCTGATGATCACCTTCGGCTTGTCGATGGGCTTCCCGCCGGGCTTCGCGATCCTGGAGTCCCGGCGAACACCCTGCAACCGACCCGGAAGATGATCTTGTTCCGTGGCGTCTGGACGGTCCGGAACTCCGGCGACTGCGGCGGCGCTGCGACGACTGAACAACCGACCGGCGCTCGCCGTCGATGTCGGAGTGTCGCGTCCGGCGGTCGACAGCGTTCGTACGCGGCCTCACCGTGCCCCGGGCCCGGGAGCCGATCTCCCAGCGCGGTTGAGTCGGAGGGGCGGTGATCGGTGGGGGCACGCCAAGTCGGTGCTCCGCCTCCGGAACATCACACCCGAGTGGCTCGGGTCGGAGCGGGTACCTCCCGGGCATGTCTGATCAGAACGAGAACCTCACTCCCGACGAGCGGGCCGAGGCGGATCGGCAAGCGGTCGCCGAAGTGATCGAGAATGCCCGGATCGCTGTGGTGACCACAATCGAAGCGGACGGTTCACTCGTCAGTCGGCCCTTGGCCCTGCAACAACGCCGATTCGACGGAGATCTCTACTTCTTCACACCCGATCCGACGGACAAGACCGAGCAGGTACGCAACAACCCGGCGACCAACGTCGCCATCGAGAGCCGCGGCAACTACTTGTCGATCGCCGGCTCGGCATCGATCACCAAGGATCCGGCACTGATCGACGAGCTCTGGAACACCGCCGCCGAAGCGTGGTTCGAAAGCGGCCGTGACGACCCGGCCGTAGCATTGCTGAAGGTGCACGCCGAGTCCGCCGAACTGCAAGCCATCGACACGCCGCGGCCCATCGCCGCAGTGAAGTACCTGAAGGCGGCTGTCACCGGAACGCAGCCCGACGTCGGGGATGCCACAAGAGTCGAGATGTGACCCACGCCCTTGCCGCAGGAAGGTCCGGGGCGCGCACCTGTGGCGAAAATACGGTGCTCGGGTGAACGGCGGACCCCTAGATTGCGGATGTGGACCTCTCGCATCTCGGCACCCCGGTCGGGCCGCCGGTCCGCGTCCATGGTGGCTTCGGCAACCGGATGTACCGGCTCGACACCGATCAGGGCTCGTTCGCGGTGAAGGAGCTGAATCTCGCCGACCGCCGGTGGCCGTATCACGCCGCGGATGTGTTCCGGTTCGAGCAGGCGGCCTTCGCCGCCGGTATACCGATGCCGGAACCCATCTCGGCAAGCGCCGAGACGCTCGTCCACCGCTGGGTCGAAGCCGACACGATGCCTGAGGCGCCGGTTTCGGAGTCGTACGCGTTCGAGATCGGCACCATCCTTGCCAGAATTCATGCGCTCGACGTGCAGTGGCCCCACCCTCCGGACGACGAACCGATGCCACGGGACTGGCCCGACCTCGCCGCCCGGGCATCGGCGACCGGGCAGCCGTGGGCCGCTGAGTTGGTCTGCAACGTCCAGACCTTGCTGGCGATCGCCGACTTCGTCGAAACCTGCCAACCCCCGGGACCGGTCGTGCTGACCCACCGGGACATCCAGCCCTGGAATCTGTTGGCACGAGACGGCAGACCGGTGCTGCTCGACTGGGAACTCTCCGGGCCGCTCGATCTGTCCGGCGAACTGGGCTCGACGGCACTGGCTCTGGCGAAAGGGCCGGGATTCGACGCGATCGAGCCGGGCATCTTCCGGTCGGTTCTCGACGGCTATGTCGCCGGCGGCCGTGAATTGCCGCCGCCCGGCCCGAGCTGGTTCGCTTTCATGATCGGCGGCTGGCTGGGACATACCCGGTGGAACGTCCTTCGCTGCCTTGCCGGTGTCGAGCCGAACACCGGGCCCGGCTTGGCCCTGTCGCACGAGGCCGTGTGGGCCGGTGTACGTGGACTTCCCGAGATGTACGATCGGCTACCGGAGTTGGAGGCGCTGGCCGGGTGACCATGATCGTTCCGATGTCGGAAGGCAGGGCGTGATGATCACCGGACACCCGTTGTTGCAGCCGGGCGTCAAGGGCGCCATCGAGCGTGCGATGTCTGATCATCTGGGACAACGGTGGGTGACACAGGGATTCACCGACCTGAACAGCCGTGCATCACACCCGTGCGGCGTCCTGCAGGGCCGACCCATCTCGGTCTTCGCCAAGCTCGACACCAGCGACAACGCGACACAGACGCTCCAAGCGGAGATCAACGGCCTGACACTCTTGCGGGACCGTGCCCGGATCACGGTTCCGACGCGGATCGGAACCGGCCCTCTGCAGGTGGACGGCGGATTCGTTCTGCTGACCGAGGCGCTGTCCGAACGGCCACCGAAGGAGCGAACCAGCGGTGACTGGCGGGCGATCGGCCGCACCCTCGCAACAGTGCATCGGGTGCATGGCGAGCACTTCGGGCTCGAGGACTTCGACGGCTTCTTCGGCGCCCTGCCGCAGGACAACAAGCCGGTCCCGTCCGACACCTGGGCGGAGTTCTACGTCGAACGCCGTGTTCTTCCGCACCTCAGGTCCGCGATCGACACCGGACTGCTTCCCGATGATCTTGGTCGTGACATCGAACGTCTCACCCACCGGCTGCCGTCGCTGTGCGGGCCGGAGTTGCGACCGACACTTCTTCACGGTGACGCGCAGCAACACAACTTCATCAGCACAGAATCCGGTGCCGTGGTGACCGACGCCGCGCCGTACTACGGGCATCCGGAGATCGACCTGATGCTGCTGGACTACTTCCAGCCGGTCCCACGTGAGGTGTTCGACGCATATCGCGAAATTGCACCCATCGACGCGAGCTTTGCCGACCGCCGCGACCTCTGGTGCCTCTTCGTCGACCTGGCCTGCATCAGCGTGCGGGCCGCTGAGTACGAGCGTTCCGCGTTGGACCGGATGCGGCGCGCCGTGGGTCGCTATCGCTGACCAGCCGCGAGCGCGTTCACGGACTGGTGGTGATCATCACAGGAGCGCGCCTTCCCGAGCGGTGGTGGGCAGCGTTCAGCCCGCGTCCACATCGTCGTTGACATCCCAGATCTGTCCCGACTCCTCGCCGGCAACCCGGGCGATCAGCTTGGCAGCAGAGGCTTCAGGGCTGATCAACAAGCCGCTTTCGTGGTAGCTGTGGAAGCGACCATGCATCTGCTCACCGATCACGGCAGGATCCTGGTCGCGGATCCAACCCTGCATCGCGGTGTCCACGATCCCGGGACGGTAGATGTTGACGGTGACGCCGCTGCCGCTCAGTTCGGCGGAGAGGTTGAGGCTGTGCGCTTCCAGTGCTGCCTTGCTCGCCGCGTACGCATTGCCGCCGATCATCCCTGTCGGGTGACCGGCGACGCCACTGGAGACGTTGACAATGCGTCCCCAGGCCCGCTCGCGCATTCCGGGGATGAGCAGTGCGCTGAGACCGGCGACGGCGACGACGTTCAGGGCCAGTGCATCGAGGTAGGACTGCAGGGAGACAGTCGTTGTCGGCCCGAGCGGAGCAACGACTGCGGCGTTGTTGATCAACACGTCCACGCCGCCCAACTCGGCTGTCAGGTCATCGACGATGGTCGGCAGTCCGTCCAGACGGCTCAGATCAGCCGCGATGATCTTGGTCCGAGCCCCGGCGTTCTCGACCGCACGCGCGGCGGCGGAGAGCTGATCCGCGCTCCGTGCGATGAGTCCGATCCTGTCCACCCCCTGTTCGGCGAGTCCGACTGCGATCGCACGGCCGATGCCCCGACCGCCGCCGGTCACGACGGCCGTCTTCCCCTTCAGTGCATTCACTTCGATGCCTTTCCGATCTTGCGTATCAGGTTCGTGTGTCCGTACGGCGCGGGATGGGTGCCGGGTGTCACAGACCGAGCTCGGCCAGTGCGTTCAGGATCTGTCCGGGCTCGGTCCGCGTCGCGTAGTCCGGATGGACATCGATCCAGCGCAGCAGGTACTCGCTGTCCACGATCGCCGTCGTCGGCATCGGCAGCGTAGTTGTGCCATCGGCGTTGACCTCGGTCAGGTCCAGGCCGTGGTCGAGTTGGGCCTGACGACTCTCTGCCGAGGGCTCGGTCAGGATGCCCAGCAGACGGGCGAGCTGATTGCCCGGATCGGACAACACCGGGAACTTCAGGTTGTGCTTCTCCTGCATCGTCATGGAGCCGTCCGGCCGCTGCGGACTGATCGCGACCAGACTGATCCCGCGGGCATGCAGCGGTTCGGCAAGATCCGCGCGGTAGCGGTTCAGCGCAACGTTGCAGTACGGACACCAGGCGCCACGATAGAAGATGATCACGCCCGGCCGACCGGCCAAGGTGTCGACGAGGGTGACCGGTTCGCCGGTCGCGGACAGCAACTTGGCGTCGGGAAACGCAGTTCCGACTGCCGCGAGGGTCGGTTCCCGCTTGGCCAGAGCGGCCTGCTCCTGCGCGAACGGGCCATCGCTGTCACGGTTCCCGAACGAGTCGGAGACCTCGTCGGCGATCGGTGTTCCTGCCATCTGCTGCTCCTGGTCCAAACCGCTCGGGCGCCCTCCGGCTGACCGTTCGGGCGCGTCGTCACTGTCGGATACCGGTTGTACTGGCCGCAAAATGGACTATCAAGTACATTCTCGGTGTGACCGAATCGACAGAGGAGTTGCTCTCAGCAAACCGCAGAACCGCGGGCAAACCGCAGCCGCCCAGCGCCAAGGGGCGGCGAACGCGGGAGCGGATCGTCGAGCGGGCCGCCAGGCTGATGCTGATCAACGGCGCCGGCCGGACGACGCTTGACGAGGTCGGCGTTGCGGCCGGTGTCGGAAAATCCCAGCTGTACCACTACTTCAAGGACAAGGACGACCTGGTCGAAGCGGTGATCGAACACCAGACCGACCGAATCCTTCGCGCCGACGGTCCGCACCTCGCGCCCTTGGACAGCTGGGATGGCTGGCAGCGGTGGCGTGAACAGATCGTGGCGCACCAGAGCCGCGGCGGGTGCGTCGGCGGGTGCCCTCTGGGATCCTTGGCGAACGAGCTGTCCGAGACCAGCGAACACGCCCGTGCGGTCCTGGCGGCGTCACTCGAGCGGTGGGAACGGGTTTTCACCTCCGCGATCGATCAGATGCGTACCCGTGGTCTGCTCACCGCTGACGCCGACCCTGCAAGGCTGGCCACGGCCACGCTGGCGACCCTGCAGGGAGGCCTCCTGCTCTGCAAGGTCCGTCGCACCACTGAGCCGCTGGCAACGGCCATCGATGCAGCGATCGCCAACCTGCGCCGGTTCTCCGCCGCCTGACTTCGCCGTAGTGCCCGGGTTCCGGTCTGGTCGGACAAGCGGTGGCTTGCGCCGCGCTGATTCAGCGATCCCTGAATCGTCCGGCCCAGTCGGCGTTGATCTCGTCGGCCTGTCGATGATGCGTGACCACCAACTCCCGGCCGGCCGGAACCTCGAGACCGAGATGATCAAGCACCCGGTGTGCGGTGCCCACGGGATCTGCGGCCAGCTGCTCATAGACAACCTCGTACGGCACGATCCGCTGATCGGAGAACCATCGGTTCCAGGCCGATTCGAAGTCCTGGATGGCTCCAGCCAGCCGACCGATGAGAGCCTCGTCATACTCCGGAGGTCGCCCACCGGGCAGCACCTCCTCATCCGGGTGCCAGTAGTGGGTCTGCAGCGCCTTCGCCCACGACACCGCCTGGGCCACGACGTCGCGCCGTCGCAGGTGCACAAACTCGACCCGACCGAACCGGGAGCTCAACAGCTCCAGATCGTTCGCGCTCGACTGGGAAAGCGCGGAAAGGTCGGCAAGCAGTTCGGGCAGCGACTCGGCCATGATTCGTCCGCCGAAAACACCATTGGGCGTTGTCCCGGCGTCCAGCGCAGCACGAAGATACGCTTCATCGATCCGCTCCTGGTGAGGCCGAACCATCTGCCACCGCTCGGCGTAGGAATGCAGGCCACGCCGGTTGAAGTAGGAGGCCGGATGCCCGGCAACTCCCGACGAACGGAGCAGACCGCACAGCAGGGTGCTCCCGGTACGCGGCGTCGCGCAGATCAAATAGGAATCCAAGCCCGGAGGGATCACGGAGGTCGACCGTAGTGAGTGTCCCGGCGTACCTCAACAGGCTTTGTGACCAATTGCCCGGCCGGCTCAGACTTGGTGCGTGAATGCATCGACGATGGCTGGATCAGAAGAGACGGACGCGCGATTACCAGTCAGGGGATCCGAGGCAATACACTGAGTTGGATTTCGGTCGGCAACCAAACCACATCGAGCAGGTCGCCCGCGGCCATCCCCCGAATTGCCCATCGGGAGACCTGCTCGAATGCGGTGGCGCAGCCGTCTCGTCGGAACCCCATCCGACGAGACGATCCGCCGATCCTCGTGTGTTCCGTTCGACGGACCCGACACCGCCGAACGGTTCAACAGTTGAAATCTAACAGATCATGTCCGAAATGGACATGACCTAATTAGGAAACAGGACGTTGGTCCCGAGCGTCGCTGGATCGCGAGTTCGCGGGTGCGGTGAACGGGGACGATCCGAGTCGCCCCGATGCCCAGCAACGCACGCGTGGCGGGTGTATCCGTAACCATCTCCGGACGGAGTTGGACGGGCCCTGCAGCCACGGCCGGGCATCTCGCATGCCCCGTGGGATCCGGACGGGTCGCTCCCCGCCCGGCCGGTCCGTGGTCGGGGGTCCACGAAACCGGGCCGGACGGGTCGACAGGGACGAGACACGTCAAACTTTCAAGGGGGGAAGGTCCTCAGGTGTCTCATCAACTCGGGCTCCTGGCCCGGGAAATAGATTACCGATTCTCCGGAGCAAATTCCCGCACTTCGAGAATTTCGTCGGCCGGACCGATGTCACGTGATGTGCGCCACCCTCTCAAGATGGCCGCCGACGCGACATTCTGCGTGATTGCCCAATCTGCTGTATGGGGTCGTTTCAAACTCGGCCAAAGGGGGCCAGGGTCGAATGCACCGGCCCCCGGTTAATGGTCGCAGTGGTGACGGTGACCGTTGGCGCGCGATGTCGAAGGTGCGGCGAACCCGCTCGTCGCGTCCGCGGCACGGCCGAATCAGTCAAGCGCCGCCGCTAGATCGCCGGCGTTCGGTGAGCCCCAACCTGTGCAGGGGTCCCAGCCGGTCACGGCGTGGTATGCGCCGTTGCTTCCTTGCGTCACGTCGTGGAACGCGTCGGGCGCCGACCCGGCGATTGCGTACAGTGCCGGGTTGAGGAAGCCGACGGGTGCGTCCTGTCCTTGGTTCAGCAAGGCGGTCAACCCCGCCCACAGCGGTGCGACGGCGCTCGTCCCGCCGATGACGAACATCCTGCCGTCAACACGAACGATGTATCCGGTTGCCGGGTCGGCGTCCCCGGCGACGTCGGGGACGCCACGACCCCGTCGAGTCCCGGGTGGATTGGCAGAGGACGGTACGTCGGCCACAGCCTGATAGTCCGGTGGATCGAAGTGGTCGCTGATCCCACCACCGGTCGCACCGTTGGTCGACCAGACGACCTCGGACGCCTGTTGATCGGAGATCGTCAGTCGCGTTCCACCGCAGCCGACAACGTGCGGGCTGGACGCGGGAAAGTCGGTGTGCTGTTTTCCGTCACCGACACCATCGGTCGACCCGCTGTCACCGGCCGCACAGAATATCGAGACACCGAGCGCACCGGCATCCTGGAACGCCTCGTCGAAAGCATCAAGTGCCTGGGAAGCCCACGAACTCTCCGGGCCGCCCCAGCTGATCGACACCACCGACGGCTGGTTGGTGTGGTCGTGGATCGCGGCGTTGATGGCGTCGAGGAAGCCGCGATCGGTGTTCGGTGCAAAGTAGACGATGATCTTCACGTTCGGCGCGACGGCTCCGGCAACCTCGATATCCAGCATGACCTCGCCGTCTGCGCTCTGCGGAGTCGACGGGCGGTTGCGGGCGTGATCAACGGAGTGGCTGTGCACCTCAGGGGCCGGAAGCCCGAGCTCGGCGAAATAGGCCTTGAGATCGGATCTGCGGAATCCGCCGCCGAGCTCGATCATCCCGATGCACTGACCGTCGCCCTGACGATCGGGGAAGTCGTACAGGGTGGCCAGGTCGGTGGGCCAGAAGGGCTGGGCGCCCGCCGCAGTTGCGCCCAGGCCGCCGACCTTCTCCCCGGCATCGACCTCCCGGTGGATCCGGGAGTGGGCGCGCGCCTGAGCTCTGTCGTCCAGCCCGAGTACGGCGGTCACGATTCCCGACAACGATGCCGGCAGCCGCACCGTGCCGGTACGGCCACGATAGCTGGTGCCGTGGTGCTCGAAGCGTCTCAAAGGCACGTCGAAGGCCGACTGCATGTCGGCAACGCTGCCCGCCAACACCACCGTCCGCGCCGCCACGTCGACCCGCACGACCTGCAGGCCGTTCTGCGCCGCAAACGTTTCGACCGCGTGGATGTCTTCCTCACGGGCACCGTGTTGTCGCGCGAATTCCTGCCGAGATATCGGCGTCGGCGACGGTGTCGGTCGGCCGGCGCGCCTGCTGAGAACGATCGAGACCTCGACGTCTTCGTCCGGATCGGCGGGCCCGACATCGCGGGCTTCCGGCACCGGGTGTCGTTCGCTGCCCTGAAGGTCGACGTAGTCTTCGTGCGGCATCTGCAGTTCCTTCCCGGTACGGATTCGGGACAATCGGACCGCCGGCTCCGTCACCCGGTCGTCACTTCGAAGACACCAGGTCGGCAGGGGGCCGTTCCTGGCGGGGAAGTCTGAGTTAGGTCTCAGTTTGATCATCGGTGAGCGGGTCGCAGCAATGTTGATCTTGGTCGGCGGGATCGTGGCAGGGAACCGCCCCCGCGTGGGGTGCTCGTTCCGAGGATCGTCACCAACCGTCGAACAGGTCGGATTGATAGGCCAGCACGATGGCCTGTGCCCGATCACGAAGCTGAAGCTTCTGAAGGAGCCGCGTGACGTGGGTCTTGGCGGTGGTGTCGCTGATGCACAACTGCCGGCCGATTTCCGCGTTGGAGAGACCGTCGCGGTCGCGAATCCTGCGGGTCGCCTCAAGGCCGTCCAGCACGGGTATCCGAATGTCCATCAACACGATGTCCGGCCGATATCGATCGGCCTGGGCGATCACCTGGATTCTGTTGGTGGCCTCGGCGACCACGTCGATGTCGGGCTCGGCAGCCAGCAGCATGTCCGGGCCGGCCAGGCGGTGATGCACCGAGCGCTGCCGCTAGCCCAGCCATCCGGACGTATTGATGCCAAGATTCTCTTCGAGGCGGATCGCTGCGACCTTCGCCAGCGCGGCCGGCCAGACAAGATCATATCGGGGGAACAGCGGCCTGCCTCGTTCAACGATCAGCCGGGCGACGCCGAGTCCGAAAGTCTTCAGATCTTCGGCGGTCGCTCGAACGGGTGGCAGCGTAGCCACCGCACGGAGTTGTTCGTCGGTGTAGCTGGGATTCCAACGCTTGGAGGGTGCTGGGTGGCCGGTCTCAGCCAGGAAAACGGTGGTCAGCAGGCCGAGTACGTGGGGAACACCGCTGAGGTGTTTGAGGTGTTCTCCGCGCTGCAGCAGGCTGATGAACGGGCCGGCGAGCCCACGGAGTTGCTCAGCCACCGCGTAATCGAGGGCATCTCCGATGTTGTCGAATCTGCTCGTCGACAGTCCCAGAGCCAACCCGGCCGGTGGCCGAAACTCAGGGACCTCTCCGGACCACACGACGAAGTCGACCGTCAGCCCGTCCTGGGTCACGGCATTGATGATGAACGGAGCGATCGGTGTGCGGGCGAAGACGGTGGGCGTGATGCGGCCCAACCAGTCCGGCCAATCCCTGAGGAAGTCATCGTGTTGCTCGGGATCGGTGGCGATCGCGAAGTCGAGGTCACTCCAACGATCGGCCGTACCGGCGCCGACTGATCCGCCGAGCGCGACGGATCGGACGCGAGCGTCCGCACCCAGTACCTCGTGGGTCCGCTCCAGCAGCGGTCGATACCGCGGATCGATGACTTCGATGCCAGCCATGGATCTCCCTTGCGATCGCAATCACAATCCCGTGTGACCGTACACCCCACTGATATCCACTGATGCCTTCGGGATCCGCTCCACCAATCCGACCCGGTCGAGCTGGACGCACTCCGCTTTCGCGCCGCTTGGTTGCGCGACAATGACGAGGTGGGACAGCGTTCGAGTACGGTCGCGTTCCGAGTGTGGCCGCCCGTTGCAATCGGGTCGCCGCTGCTCGCGGGTTGGCTGGCCACGGCGATCTGGAGCGATCCGGTTGACCCGCCCCGGAGTTTCCGGAGACCGGATTTTGTGGTTCAGCCGGTTTGGCTGAGCCGGGCTTGGTGGGTGTAGTGGAACTGTTCGGCTTGGACCGGGGTGAAGTCATCGATCGACTCGTGGGTGCGTTCGGTGTTGAACCAGTGCACCCAGTCCAGGGTCTGGATCTCGACATGATCACGGCCCCGCCAAGGCCCGCCCGGCCAGATCAGTTCGCTCTTGTAGAGGCCGATCTGGGACTCGGCCAGGGCGTTATCGTAGGCGTCCCCGACGGTGCCGACGGAGGCATCGACGCCGGCATCGACCAGCCGCTGGGTGAAGGCGATCGAGGTGTACTGACTGCCGGCATCGGTGTGGTGCACCAGCCCGGACAGGTCGGTGATCCCGTCCTTGCGGCGGATCCAGATCGCCATCTCCAGGGTGTCCAGCACCAGGTCGGTGGTCATCGAGGTGGCCGCCCGCCAGCCGAGGATCCGGCGGGAGAACACATCGAAGACGAACGCCACATAGACCATTCCTTCCCAGGTCGGGACGTAGGTGAAGTCGGCACACCACAGCTGGTTGGGCCGACTGGCCACGAAGGCCCGGTCGACCAGGTCGGTCGGCCGCTCGGCCTTCTGGTCTGGGACCGTGGTCCGCGGCGCCTTGGCCCGGGTGATGCCGCTGATGCCGAGCTGGCGGAACAGCCGCTCCACCGTGCAGCGGGCGACATCGTGACCCTTGCCGCGTAGCCGCAGCCACATCTTGCGGGCACCGAGCAGCCGGGCGAACTTGCCGTTCCGCTCGGCCTGGATCAAGTTGATCAACTCCTGATCTCGTAGGTTTCTCTTACTGGGTTGACGATTGCGAGCGTCGTAATAGGTGGACGGGGCGATCGGGCAGCCGTGCTCGGTCAGCACGGCACAGATCGGCTCGACCCCGAACCGGTCCCTGTACTCGGCGATGAAATCGACTAGGACCGGTGTGGGCGGTCGAGCTCCGCCGCGAAGAAAGCCGACGCGGCCTTCAAGATCTCATTCGCCCGGCGCAGCTCGGCGTTCTCCTTCTTCAACGCCTTGAGCTGGGCCGACTCCTCGCTAGTCACCCCGGGCCGCTGACCGGCATCGATCTCGGCCCGACGGACCCACTTGCGCAGGGTCTCGGCCGAACCAATACCAAGCTTGGCCGCGATCGACTTGATCGCCTCAAACTCTGACGGGTAGTCGCCCTTGGTATCAGCGACCATCCGAACCGCGCGCTCCCGCAGCTCCTTGGGGTATGACGAGGGACGTGACATAAGGCTTCATCCTTCCAACGAATGAAGTCTCCAGACATCCCGGGGCGGGTCAGGTCGACCTCGGCCGCTGGCGGGTTGCGCTCGGTTGGCTACTTGTGTTGCTGTTCATCGGTTGGAACGGGTGGTCGTTGTGGCTGTTCGCCAGGCGCCAGACCGGGTTGCTTCCGGGCCAGCCGACGAACGTCATGATCGAAGAGGGGCCGTATCGGCTCTCCCGCAACCCGGTGTACGTCGGACTGCTCGGCCTGTATCTGGGGCTGGCGTTGTTGATCCCGACGTTCTGGGGTCTGGTGTTGTTTCCTGTCGCCGTTGTGCTGATCTTGTGGGGAGCGATTCGCCCTGAGGAGCGGTTCCTGCACGAGCGGTTCGGCGCCCAGTACGACGACTACCGGCGGCGCGTTCGCCGATGGTTCTAGCAGGGATCGGGTAGGTGCCACACGACTCAGGCTCCAGCCGGCGCCACCGCAGCAATCGCAGCTCGAATCAACTGCAGGACTTCTTCCGGATGGGGAGACCATTGCGACGTGGTTGGTCGGGACCTCCACCGTCGTGGCGCCCATCCGAGGGGCGAACTGTCTCTGAGCATCCGGTGGAATCGCCTGATCTCCATCTGCGATCAGGAACCACGACGGCAACTTCTTCCAGGAGGGAACGCCCATGACCGCCTCCAGAGCACTCCAGTGCAACGGCTGCTGTACGGCGAACATGATCTTGGCCTTGGTGCGTTCCACGTCTGCTGCGAAGTGATGGACGAAGTCGTCCTCGGGCAGCCAGGCGAAGCCGGCTTCATCGATGTCGAGATGGGCCAACGCGGGCCCCCCCGGGCCCTGGGCAAGCAGGGCGCCGATCGACTCGCCCTCGTCCAGGCCGAACGCGGCGACGTAGACCAGGCCGACGACATTGGGTGCATCCTCGCCGAGAGCCGTGATGATCTGGCCACCATAGGAGTGACCGACAACGATCACCGGCCCGCCTTGGCGCGCCAGAATGGCGCGCAACCGGGCAACGTCGTCGGCCAACCGTGGGTGGAGTCAGCGGATCGGAGAGAATGTCGCCGTGTCTTCGCCGGGTGATCATCTGGACGCGGCATTGTGTCGGTGGGATTGCGCAGTCGACGGCCCGGCGATGCGCGGCGGCATGTCGGTGGTCGTGCCCGTGAGGCCCTCGGACGGCTCGCAACTGATGCTGAAACTTCTCGACCTTGACGGCGCGACCCGCGAGGCGCTCGCTTTGAGGGCGTTCCCGCCGTCGGCAAGCGTTCGGTGCATCGACCACGCGGTCGATCTGGGAGCGTTGCTCCTCGAGCGCTTGACCCCGGTGTCTCTGGCCGGAGCGCCGGTCGACGAGCAGATCATTGTGCAAGCCCGCCTGGCTCGCAGCCTGGCTGTGCCCGCTCCATGGCAGATCGGGCGCTTGTCCGGCACGAGGCTGGCCGACCATCTGAACGATCTGCTGTGCGGCGCCCCAGATCTTCTGGACGGCCGGGTGATCGATGCCGCCCGCGAATCACTCCTCGACGTTGCGAGCGACGACACAGCCACGCTGACCCACGGCGACCTGCACACGATCAACGTGCACAAGGATGATTCCGGGCATTGGCGGGTTCTCGATCCCAACCCGCACGTCGGCACCATCGCCTTCGAGAGTCACACGGTCATCGTCGAGCGGTCACGGCTCGACGAAGTCATCCGCGCGGGAGGCCGGGAGCTTCGCCGCCGCCTTGCCCTCTTTGCCGACGTTGCCGAGGTCGATCAAGGATCGGCCGAACGATTTTGCCAATCCCGTGCCGTCATGTCGGCGCCCCACGAGCAGGCGCGCGGCGCGTTCCGGCTCGCCGGGGATCTCCGCTGGATGGCGGAGGCGTTGACACCGCCGGCTAGCGTCGGATCGCGGCGATAGCCTGCGCTGCCAATCGTTCAGCCCGGTCATGGCTGTCCGCGCGCATCCATCCCTCATCCATGGACGGGACGCCCCCGTTGTTGATCGTCATCCGGAACTCCAGACAGCCCAACCAGAGCGGCCGCATGGTGAGTATCGCCGGTAGTCGGCCCACCTCGTCATCGGTGAGTCGGATGTGCTGGGAGTATCCGTGGACAACCGCGGCGACGCTCTGAGTGGAGTTGCCCTCGTCCGCCGTACGCAACAGCCAGGCCAACGCGGGCAGTCGTGGACCGCGCCCGGATCCCGCCCAACCGATGATCGACAGGTTCCCGGTGTCACCGACGGCCGCCCATGGGTGATAGTTGCTGTGCGTCAGCGCCTCGGGCAGGCCCTCGGCATCGTCAGCGGTCTCGACCTGTTCGAGCAACCACTCGAACTTCTCTCGCGCCGCACTGTTCACCCGGTCCTCGACGCTGACCAGGAAGCTCATTGCGGCCGCCAGGTCCTCTTTCGGCCGCCCGACGTGGAACCCGCCGTCGGTCTCTTCAGCACCTCCGTCCCTTGCCACAGCGCCACCGGCAGCGGGAAGCGCGTGCAGTCTGCCCAGGAGATCGGCGAGTTCGAACCAGACAGCAGGTGATTCGGCGCTCGGCCGTCCGCCGTCGATGAACTCGGTGACGATGATCCCCTTGCCGTCCATGACGGTCACCGGATGATCATTGGCGCTCCGTTCGGCGGGGAAGTCGTGAGCGGCGAGGAAATGCAGGATCTCTGCGTCTCCTTCGACTCGGCTGACCCGGTCGGCCGATGAGGAGAAGATGCGTGCGATCCACCGCTTCCCGTCACCGTGGCTGACGACCAGGGTCGACGGATAGTGGCCCGGCCAGGAACCGCGGGGACGCGTGGCGGGATCGTCGTCGATCGGCAGGATGGAGTGGACCCTGATCCCGTACTGCTTCTCGAAATGGGTCTTCAACGCGGACTGTTCGAACGGGCGGGAATTGATGAACTCCTGCCGGTTCGCCAGCTCCAGATCGGCTCGAGCCTGGGTGTAACGCTGCCCGGTGACGCGCGCCCGCTCGCGGGCCGCGCGCTTGAAACTGCCCTGCTTGGTCATGACAAGCCTCCTCGACGTGTCGCCGCTCCCCAGCAACGTGACACTCGAACAGGCCTGAACGGACATGACCGTGAGGGCAGATTCCCCTTCGCCATCCCGAGGATCCGGCTGGGGCAGGTCCTCGCAGGCTCGGCGTCAGGTCAACGCCACGATTGATCATGATCGAGGCGACATGACCGTGTCAACCATCCCACGGGCTTGGTGCGCATTCCCGGCCGGGTTCCCGCGGGGCGTCGCCCTCCAGACCACTGCGATAGGTCAGCAATCCCTCGACGCCGCGCAGAAAGGTTGCACAGATGGGCTGCGGGTCGGAAAGACAACCGGCAGTCATCGCGCCGTCGCGCAGCATGACGAAGTGCCGAGCGGCCGGTTCAGGGTCGGCCTTCCCGGTGCTGGAGAAGAGTTCGATCAAGGTGGTCAGGAACCACTCCCGGTGCTTGAGTACGGCCCGGTGCACCGGATGGTCGGACTCGGGGTATTCGGCCGCGGCGTTGAGGAATGCGCACCCTCGGAAACCAGGGCTGCGAATATCGTCGGCGATCGACTGGGCGACAGTTCGGATGATCTCCTCGGGCTCGGCGCCGGACGCCCGCGCGGTGTCGGTTCGGGCGCGGATCGTCTCATCGATCTGGGCGAGATAGGCGACGAGCAGGTCGTCCTTGCTGGGAAAGTGTCGATACAGCGTTGCCCGGGTGACCCGTGCCTCGGCGATGACGCGATCAACGCCGACTGCGTGCAATCCGTCGGTGTAGAAGAGCCGGGTGGCCGCGTTGAGGAGTCGAGTCCGTGCCTCCGACATGTGTTCCCTCATTCCTCCTTGGTGTCCTGACAACAGACTACCCGATAGATAGAACGATCGGTCTTGACAGCGGGTGGGGGAGGTGCAGACTCAGGTGTACCGATCGTTCTATCTACAAGGAGCAAGCTCGTGCCCACCGATGCCCGGCCCGTCCGGCAACCGACCCATCCCAAGCGTCCACAGAAGGAATCCGTGTCCGAGACCACCCGAGCCACTGCTCAGATCACTCCACCAGATGCCGCTGCCGACCCGTCCGGGAGCACGACGGCTCTGCGAAACCTGTATTTCGTACGATTCGGCTTCGCCATCGTCTGGGCGATCCTGCTCATGCTGACAGCGAGGACGATCAATCCCGGCGCCGTCGCCCTGATCATCGTCTACCCGTTGTTCGACGTCGCGGCGGCGATCGTCGACCACCGTTCGTCCGGGGCCGGCCGACCGAAGGCCCTGCTGTACGTGAACATGGCCCTCAGCCTGCTGACTGCAATCGGCCTCGCGGTTGCCGTCGGTTCCGGCATTCCGAGCGTCCTGCGAGTCTGGGGTGTCTGGGCGATCACCGCCGGCATCGTGCAGTTGATCGTTGCGATCCTGCGCTGGCGTCTCGGAGGCCAGCTGGCCATGATCCTCAGCGGCGGCATCTCGGTCCTGGCCGGTACCGCCTTCTTCGCGATGGCCGGCAGACCCGACGCCGCGCTGACCGGCGTCGGCGGGTACGCGATCCTTGGTGGGATCTTCTTCCTGGCCTCGGCGGTCCGGTTGCACGTCGTCATCCGGAGGGCGGGGAAGCGATCATGAGCGACGTGACCCCATGGCCGGCGAGCGATGCCGATTCGAAGCCCGATCCGGCTGATCCGGGCTATCCGACGATCAGCGAGATCTGGTTGGGTCTGCTGGAGACCGATGGCCGGGATCACTGAACCCGCCGTGTTCCCGGCAGACCGGGACCACCTGGTTCGATTGTCCTCCAATGGGTGACGCCCCTGGGCTTGCCATCGTCTAGTGTTCTACCCCTCATGTTCTCTGTCAGATAAGGAGTTTCGCATGACCACCAAGATCACTTTCATCTTCGACAATCCGACCGATCCGGCCGCGTTCGAGGCCTCCTACCCGGACCTGTTCGAACGCGCCCGGAAAGTCCCCGGTGTACAGAAGATGGAGACCTCCAAGGTCTGGCCCAAGGAGGACGGCAGCCCGACACCGGCCTATCGCATGATCGACCTGTACTTCCCCGACTACGACGCGGCGAGCATCGCCGTGACCACACCGGAATGGCTGCACTGTTCCCGCGGGCACTCGAACTCGCCACAGGAGGTGTGAGGGTCGTCTTCGCCGACGTCGAGCAGTCCTGAACGAGTGATCTTGGTCTGAGATCGCGATGTGCTCTGGTATGCCGGGGTGCTGGCCGACTACCTGGGCCCGACAACGTGACCACCGGTGTTGCTGATGATCATCGGCTCAGGCGTGCAGCGAAGGTGTACTGCGGTCGGCCCGGATCGTCGTTACGCACCATCAGGTCGGCGTTGTGCCAGGGATCAACTGCCTCGGCGTACGCCGATTCGGCAGGGAGATACCTGGTACGGAAGCCGTCCCGCATGCGTTCGGGATCCGGGTCGTCGGTCCAGAGTGCGTCCCTGGCGACATAGCGCTCGACGGCGGTCGAGGGGTCGACCTCGACGAATATCCAGAATTCCCACCACGCCCGCAGAGGTTGCGCCCAGAGGAAGGCGCCGTCGACCACCGCGAGTGCCTGGTCGGGTGCCGTTCGCGGCGGCCGCTCTCGGAGCGATCGACCCATCCAGCTGTCGTAGGTGGCGACCCGATATCGACGTGATCCTCCAGGTCCAAGAGGTTCGAGCAGCTCCTCGACCAGGGCATCTGTGTCGAAGACCTGGTCACCGAATCCGTGCCGAGTCCTCCTGTCCGGCGGGATCTTGAAGAAGTCGAACGAGGCGCGGATCCCGACACCGCCTCGCTCGATGTGTCGCTGGGCGAGATCTTCGGCCAGGGTGGTCTTCCCGGCAGCGGTGCCGCCGTCGACAGCCACCCGCACCGGGTGGTCGGCTCGGATGTGAGCCAGGTGGTCGAGAATCGCATCGAGCATGGCGAGGCGGTCGCCTTCGGCGGCAGGCCGCGATCGGGAAAGGCTGCGTCGGGATGGCTCTGCAGATGGACGCCCCAGGGGGTGAGACACCGGCCGCGGCCGTCCTCGATCACGTACGCGTCGTGAACGATCCATTCCTCCGGGGTGCGCGGATCGCTGCGCAGCCGGGGCAGTGCTGCGACGATCTCCTCGATGTCCGGCCTGTCCCATCCGACGGTTGCCAGATCTGCGGGGACATGTGAGCGCGCCTCGTCCGTCAGCCCTGCGAAGCAGGCCAGGGCCTGCAGCAGGTCCGGCCGCAATCCGGGCTCGTATCCGATGCTCATCGCGGGCAGCCGATCAAGAACGCGGTACAACGCCGGCGCGTCGGCACCCCGGCGTCGAGCAGTCTCCACGAACCAGTCAGCCTCACTCACGGTTGCTCCACGGTTGGCGTCGCCGGTGCGAGCGAGTCGAGCCACTCTTGGATCGTGCTGCGATAGACATCGAACCAGTCACCACCGGCCATCAGCTCGTAGTGCAGCGCGTCCAGACGAAGGATCGCGGCGAGACAGGCGATGGACCGGTCGAATTCGGCGCCGGTCTGCCGCAGAGCCGGTCCGATTCCAGCGTCCGTGAACTCTTGATCTTGGTGGCGGTACCCGTCCAACACCGGCGTGAACACGGCATCTCCGGAGTGCTGGATCCTGGCCAGGTCCCACCGCGGATCGCCGAAGGAGGTGTCACCCCAGTCGATGATGGCGGCCAGCCGACCGCCGGTAACGAAGAGATGGGCGGGCTTGAGGTCGCAGTGCAACAGCACACCCTGACCGGAATAGTTGATCATCTCTCGATGATCGGCGACGGCGGCCCGGGTCCGAGCTGCGATCGACGCGGTGATCACGTCGTGACGTAGGAGGTCATCCATCCCGGCCAGGATGGTCTCGATGAAGCCGTCCCAGGATTCATGCCTGCCCCGTGCGGCTCCGGCTGTCACGTCGACCCGCCCGTAGCCCGATCCGGTGACCCGATGGAAGCGACGCAGGGCACGTCCCGCCTCGATCAGGGCATCGGTGTCGATCTCGGCGTCGGCCGGGCGACCGTCCAGCCATTCGGTGATCAGGAAGCCGCGGTCATCCGGCAGCGGGCCGGTTGCGACCACGTGCGGTACGGGCACATCGGCTGCCGCTGCGTGTTCCAGTCCCCAGCGCTCTGCGGCAACTTCGGTGTCCGCGGCAAGCTTCAGTGCGAACCGGCCGCGACCGGTGCCAAGCCGGAAGTTCTGATTGCCGACCGAGCCGGGCTGTTCGACCAGCTCGGCGACCTGGGTGTCGAGCGCACGTTCGGCGACGGCTCGCACCTCGGCCACCGACAGCTGCGGTGTCGGCCTCGGTTCGCGTACCGACGGCCGGGGACGTCCTGGCAGCCCGGGATCTCGCACGACATCGCACCCTAGACCGCGGGCCGGATCGGCGCGACCCGTTTTCCTTCCGGCGCGACCGTTCTCACTCCGGTGCGGCTGTGACACGCCGCGCTGGTCATGATCGTGAACGGGTGCGCCGGCGTCCCGCGGAGTTGCGGGGGCAAACCCCTGCCTTGACGCGCTGCTTGTGCCACGGTTGGCTGCATGAACCGCCACACGGAGGTGAATCGAGCGTTCTGGGACGAGATCGCGCCGCACCACGCAGCATCGGACCACTACGCCGTGGAGCGCTTCGTCACCACCCGCGATAGCCTCGGCGACATTGAGAAGACCGAACTCGGCTCGGTCGCCGGCCGGTCGATCTGTCACCTGCAATGCCACATCGGTTTGGACAGCCTGTCTCTTGCCGACCAGGGAGCCGAGGTGACCGGCCTGGACTTCTCGGCAGAATCCCTGCGCGTGGCACGCGAACTCGCCGACCGCACCGGGATCGAGGCGACATTTGTCCGAGGCGACGTTCTCGACGCAGCAGCTGTCCTGGCCGCCACCTACGACCTGGTGTTCACCACCCGCGGTGTGCTCATGTGGTTCGGTGATCTTGATCGCTGGGCCGACAATTGCGCCGGACTTCTGCGGCCGGGCGGAACGCTCTACCTGCTTGATATCCACCCCCTGGCGATGGTCCTGCACCCAAGTGAGGGCGGCGGGCTGGCGCTGTCGTCCAGCTATTTCGGCGGGCAACAGCCCAACATCACCGCGGCGGACGCCTCCCTACGCGGTCAGCGGCGTTGGGCTGCAGCATCAGGAGACCCACGAATGGGTGCATCCCGTCGGCAACGTGGTGAGTGCTCTTGTCGGCGCGGGCCTGGTGATCGACTTCCTGCACGAGCATCCCGATGATGCCCACTCGCCGACCAGCCTGACCGCGTCTGCAGCGGGCACTGGTATCCCGCAACTGCCGGCACTGTATTCAATGCGCGCCCATCTGCCCGGTTGACGACGAGGCTTTCGGTAACGGCGTGTAGTGGTCCAGGTGGGACTCGAGGATGCCTTCGCCGTGCGTTACGCCGTGGAGTGCGCGCCGGAGTTGATCAAGCTCGGCGGTCGGAACGGTTCCGGTGATCACGGCGAGTGAGGCATTGATCTGTGGCGCGTCCGGTACGGCGCGGCGGCGGCCGAGGAGGTTGAGCACGTTGGGCAGTGTGTCGACGGGCGCCTCCAGACGGAACTGCTCGATCGGCTCACAGACGACGGTTCCGGCCCGGCGGATCGCTTCTGCGGCGACGATCTCGACCGTGTGGCGGACATCGGCCGGTGCTGGGCCGGGCGGGTTGTAGCCGCTCTCGGCGATCGTGATGCAGATGTCGACGACCTGCCATCCGTGCAGTCCAACCGCCAACGGCTTCTCCAGGTAGCCGAGCAGGGCGTCATGGAACGCGTCGACGGTCGAGTAGATGTACAGCGGCAGGTCGGTCCGCGGGACGTCCAACTTGAGCTCGACCCCCGCGCCGGGCCGATTCGGGCTGACGGTCACGCCCAGGGTCGCACCGTAGAAGTGATCAGGGTCGGCCATTCGTCGAACGGAGTGACCGGTGCGGGCCGGGCGCTCCACGCAGATGATCTTCGTCGACCGGAAGTCGACCGCGATGTCATAGTCCAGGGCAAGCGTGTCGGCGATGACCTGTTGTTGGACCTCACCGTAGATGCTGATCCGCAGGACGCCGTGATCATCGTCGGGACGGAGCCTGATCAGCGGGTCGAAGTCGGCGATCTCGGTGAGGGCATGATGGAGCGCGAGCTGTTGCTGCGGATCGCGTGCGGTGAGGGTGGTTTCCAACGCGGGCGGCGCAAAGTGCAGGTGCGGAGTGTTCGCGGTGGTCCCGCCCAGCCGATCGCCGAGCTGTGTGGTGAGCCCGTACACCCGGGCGACCTGACCGGCGCTCGCGTGGTCGCGGTGGATGAATCCGCCCGGTTCGCAGACCTCGACGCCGGTGACCTTGCCGACGTCGGCATCCCCGACGGTGATCTGGTCCCGTACGGTGATCGATCCTGCGCGGAGGCGGACATAGCAGATGCGCTCTCCGGCCGCGGACCGTTCGATCTTGAACACTTGAGCGCTCATCGGCGCATCGGGATCCGATGGCTCCGCCGGCAGCACGGTGGTGATCATGTCTATCAGGCCGCGGACGCCGGCGCCGGTGATCGCCGAGCCGTAGGTCAGGGGCTGCACCAGTCGTTGTCGCGTCAGATCTCTCAGTCGGGATGAGAAACCCACTTGGTCCAGAAGCAGCCCGCCATCGACCCAGGCTTGCAGCACCGCCGGGTCGTGATCGGCCAGCGCGGCTGTTGCGCCCTCGGCGACTGATCGGTCCGACAGATCCAGTGGGATGAAGTCCGCGAGCGGCGAGCCCTCGTCACGGACGCCTCCGACCGGGATGGCTGCGGGTGTCAGGCGGTTGCGGATCGCGGCGACCACTGCGCCGGGGTCGGCGCCGTACCGGTCGATCTTGTTGGCGAAGAAGACGACCGGGATGCCGAGGCGGCGCAGTGCTCGATACAGGACGACAGTCTGTGCCTGAACGCCTTCGACCGCGGACAGGACCAGAACGGCGCCGTCGAGTACGGCCAGCGATCGGTCAACTTCTGCGATGAAGTCCGGGTGCCCAGGTGTGTCGATCAGATTGATCGCGACGTCGCCGACTGTGAAACCGGCGACAGCGGTGCGGATCGTGATCCCGCGTCGGCGTTCCAACGCCAACGTGTCGGTGCGCGTCGTGCCGGCATCGACGCTGCCGACCTGCTCCAACGCACCACCGGCATGCAGGAGCGCTTCGGTCAGGCTGGTCTTGCCGGCATCGACGTGGGCGAGGATGCCGAGATTGAGCCATCGGCCCGGTCGGGTCTTGCGGTTGTCGGCGCTAGCGAGCCGGCCGTTCCCGTTCGATGAAGGTGAGTGATGCATCCGTCCTCGTGTTCTGGAAGGTCATGGTCAGAAACACGAGACGCCGCATTGCTCGCTCCTCTCAGGTCATGCCGACACGCTGCCGACCCGATGAGTACAACCCGCCGGCGTGGGCCTGTCAAGCAGGTTTCGCGCTGCTGTTCGCCGGGCCGCACCGCTGTGGGGTACCCGAAGGAATCGGGTGTCTGCACCCGTGCGCTCGTCTGCTTCGATCACCAGGCTTGCGGCATGACTTCGACAACCGTGACAGGCCGACCCGGCGGCGACGAACAGTTCGTACGACAACGACGAAAGCCGGCAGTACCCGGCCGCTTCACCGCGGTGTGGCTGGCGGCGACGTTGCTGTGCTCACTCGCCCTGCTTCGGTTGCAGGCAGCAACCGGGTTCCCGTCGATGGACGTGCTGTCGATCGTCATGCTCGCTCCGGCGATCGCCGTTCCGGTCGCGTGGGCAGTCTCCGGCCGACCGGCATTCCTGCTCACCCGGGCGATCCCGGCCGTGGCCTTCGGACGCACGCTACTTGTCGCTGCCGGGTTCGGGTTGCTGAGCTGGCTCGGGATGGCTGTGATCGCGGGCCGGTGGGGACGGCTGCCGGATACGGTTGCCGGGGCTCCACTGGTGCTGATGCTCCTCGCGCAGTTCATCGGCGCGCTCGGTGAGGAGATCGGCTACAAGGGCGTCCTCTACAGCTACCTGTCGCTGAGGCTACAGCTTCCGCTGGCCATGATCATCCAAGGCGTGATCTTCGGCGTCATCCATCTGCAGTACTGGTCGGAGGGTCCGACGGTGATCATCTGGTTCTTCGTCGGAACGGTCGGTCTGGTGGCGGCGATCCCGGCGGTGTGGCGGGGGAGTCTGACGCAACGGGTGTTCGTTGCCGGGGTGATGCACTTCGCCGTGAACATCGTCGGCTTCTCCCAGAGCGGAAACGGCAGCGTGCAGATGATGCCGTTCGCTGTCAGCATCTGGTGCGGCGCGCTGCCGCTGCTCATCGGCTGGCTGTGGCTGCAGCACCGTCACCGCAGCTAGGGAACCCGCCGCACGCCGACCGGTCAGCTGCGCAGATAGGCCAATACGGCCAGGACCCTTCGGGAGGTCGATGGGTCCTGCGGCAGCAGCTCGAGCTTGGCCAGAATGCCGCCGACCAGCTTGGCAACCGCCTTCTCGGTGATCACCATCTCATCCGCGATCGCCCGGTTGGATCGGCCCTGAGCCATCAACTCCAGTGCCTGCCGTTCCCGCGGAGTGAGGCGGTCGAGCCGGGTCCGATGCTTGCGTCGCCGGATCAGTCCGGCGACGATGGCGGGGTCGATGACGGTGCCACCAGCGGCGACCGTTTCCAGGTCCTCGATGAAGCGTGCGGGCGAGAAGACCCGGTCCTTCAGCAGGTAGCCCAGTGCCCCGGTCTCGTCGGAGAGCAGTTCCTCGACGTACAGCAGTTCGACGTACTGGGACAACAGCGCGACAGGCTGGCCCGGCATTTCGGCACGGATGGCGACCGCCGCCCGCAGCCCTTCGTCGCTGCCTGTCGGCGGAAGCCTGATGTCAAGAAGTGCCAGGTCCGGCCGAGACTCGCGAACCGCGGGAAGAATCGCTTCGCCGGTGTCGACGGTTCCGATCACCTCGAGACCGCCGGCGCCCAGGACGTTGACCAGACCTTCGCGGACGAGAAGTTGATCTTCGGCAATCAGCACGCGCACATCCTGTTTCTACCAGGCCGGTGCCACCGCCTAGGATCCCGGCGTGTCTCGCATCGCCAGTGACCTGCGACGGGCGGTTCGACTGCATGGCCGCGCCTGGCGTGACCTGACGGTGGGCCTGTTGTGGGTCTGTTGCCTCGTTGTGCTGTGGTTCCCGGCGGTCGCCCGTCTGTCGGCAGCCGTCCGGCGTGGAGCCGAGCGTCAGCGGTCGCTGGCCCGGCAATACGCCGGCCGTACGGTTGTCGGCGGCTACGACACGGAACTCGACACCGCGTCGGCGGGTTACGCAGCGGCTGCCGTTGCAACCGGCCAGTTTCTCGCCGATCCAGCCAACCGTCGTGATCTTCGCTGGCACCTGATCAACCCGGTCGTCGGCGGGGGGCTGTCGTTGTTTCCGCTCGTGCTGCTGACCGGCGCCGTGTGGGGATGGCTGCAGCCGTTCCTGTTCCCGGTGTGGGGCGACACCGTCGACCATCCGTGGGTGTTGGGATTTCCCGTACACGACGAGACCACGGCCGTCCTCGGCGCGATCTGGTGCCTCATCGTTGTGATGATCACCTCGCGGTACTCCCACAAGATCATGGACTGGCACGGAGCGTGGGTCGCGGCATCCCTTCCCGCGTCCCGGGAGCATGCACTCCGCCGAAGGGTTGCCGACCTGGCGCAGAGCCGGCGGGCCGTGCTCCTGCTGGAGGCGTACGAACTGAAACGCATCGAGCGAGATCTGCATGACGGTCCGCAGGCGAAGTTGATCGGCAGCGGGATGAATCTCGGCGCCGCGGAGGCCGTGATCGAATCCGATCCGGAACAGGCCAGGCTGTTGATCACCACGGCCAAGGCTCACATCGCCGATGCACTGGAGGAGATCCGCGCCCTCGTCCGCGGGATCCAGCCGCCGGTGCTGACCGATCGTGGACTGTCGGATGCGGTCGCCGCCGTCGTCCGGGAGTCGGTGATCGACGCCACGCTTGAGATCGAGCTGGCCGCTCCCGTCCAGGGCCCTCTGGACACGGCGCTGTACTTCGCGGTCAACGAGTGCCTGGCCAACGCCGCCAAACATTCCGGTGCGACCCACATCGCGGTCCGGCTGTACGACTCCGGTTCAGACATCGCTGTCGACGTCACCGACGACGGCAGAGGTGGAGCCCGGTCCAGGCCCGGTGGCGGCCTGGACGGCATGCGACAACGGCTGTCGGCCTTCGACGGCAGCCTCGACGTCGCCAGTCCGCCGGGTGGCCCGACCCGAATCCGGATCACCGTGCCCCGGCCCGAACCGCTGATCACCTGAGGCCGGAGCCGGCCGCGGGCGGTCATCGCATCGGTCGGCGTGAGGTCTTCAGCTACCGGCGAGTTCTGTGACGACCGGCGCGAATGCGTCGGCGAAGTCGGCGCCGATCACGAAATAGGAGAGCCCGATCTCCTCCCGTCGTCGTTGGATCTCTTCACCGGCTGCTCCGGGGTCACTGGGAAGGATGATCAGCGAGTCCGCTGCGCGGAGTGCTGCCGTGTCGAGGTCGGGCGGTCCCATGAACGGGGCGCGGCCGTCGCCGATGGCCGCGACGTGTTGGGCCAGTTCGATGTCCGGGCGGTCGGCGAAGACGCGTGCCCGGCGCGTGGTCTCGGTCCGGTCGTCCGTCGGTGGGAGGACGAAGGTGACTGCGTCGGCGACCTCGAGCGCCAGCGCCTGCGACTTGGGCCCGCTCACTGCCATGACAACCGGCGTGTGCAGGTCCGGGCCGTCGAAGGACCGCAATGCGGCCACGGTCTGCCTCATGCGGGTACGCCGCTCGGCGGGGGAGACCGCCGGCATCCCGAGCTCGACCTCGATCCCCGGCCGGCCGGCGCCGATGCCCATTTCGAAGCGGCCTTCGGTCAACACGGACAGCGAATGGGCTTCCCACGCGGTGCTCCAGGGTTGGCGCAGTGCGGAGGCGTAGACCCAGGAACCGACCCGCAGGTCAGCAATCGCAGCCGCGGTCGCCAACGTCGGGCCGAGCGCCGGTTGCCATGTCGGAACGTCTGGCATCAACAGCGTCGAGTATCCGTTACCGGCGATCCGGCGCACCCGGTCCAGCCAGGTCGGCATATCGGAGCCGACGGGTGCGACAACGCCGAAGCGGAACGGTCTGGTCGCCTGCTCGGTCTCCTGCTCCATGGTGGTTCTCCTTGAGTGCTGTCGTCGGTTCCCGGCGCTTCGTCCGGTTGCCCTGTCCACGAACGAACCCGCCCGATTCGGACAACGTCACCCGAACCGCCGATGATCACTGTGCGGATCGGGACATCATCGCCCATCCGCCCGTTCCGCGAGCCGCGCCCGATGCCGCCGGACGCCCGCCCGATTGGCGCAGCGGACACTGCAATATCGCTGCCGGCCGTTGCGCGTGACGTCGACAACCACATTGCGACACGGGTCGTCCGGGGCGGTCCCGGCATCGCAGCGACTGAGTCTCGTCATGCCGCGGGTGGTCAGGTGCAGTGCGGTCCCGACGCTGATCACCGCTTCCAGCACGTGCGGGAGCGACTGGTCGGCGTCCCGGTAGTGGAGATGCCAGCCCTCGTCGTCATGGTCGGTCAGTCGCGGATAGGCGGCCGCCGCCGCGAGCTGTTGGTTGAGCAGGTCGGCACGCAGATCCGGGAGCCGTTCGTCGACAACGGCCAGCCATCGGTCGATCACCGCGCGGACCCCCGCATGGTCGCTGGGGCGTGCATTCGCGAACGGCGTCTGCATCCCGTACGCCTCCGCACGGGCGACAACTCCGGCACGATTCTCCGGCCAGTCGTTGGCCAGCGACGCGGCAAGCAGGACGGCGTACGCGCCGTAAGGGTTGAGATGCATAAGGGCATTACAGCAGACTGCGGTTCGACTCGACGAAAGGATCGATCGTGACGGTGCTGGGCAGTGGTGTCTCGTGGACTGCAGCAGGTGGGATGGCTCTCGCCGCGCTGGTGATGGTGCTCACGCCCGGGCCGAACATGATCTATCTCGTCTCGCGCAGCATCGCCCAGGGCCGGGCCGCCGGCCTGGTCTCGCTCGGCGGGACGGTTGTCGGGTTCCTGGTCTACATGACAGTGGCGAACCTGGGACTGGCGGTCGTCTTCGTCGTTGTCCCGTGGCTCTACATCGGCCTGAAGGCTGCAGGTGTGCTCTACCTCGCCCGACTCGCCTGGAAGGCGCTGAGACCGGGTGGTGTCGGGCTGTTCGAGCCGCGCCCACTGGCCAACGACTCGGGTTGGAAACTGTTTCGGATGGGCCTGATCACCAACCTGCTCAACCCGAAGGCGGCTGTGATGTACCTGGCGCTGATCCCGCAGTTCATCGATCCGGGGCACGGCGGCACTGCTGCGCAGGGATTCGCCCTCGGGGCCATCCAGATCACAGTCAGCATGATCGTCAACGCGCTGATCGTGATCGGCGCGGGAACGATCGCCGGGTTCCTCATGACGCGCCCGACGTGGGTCAGGTGGCAACGACACCTCACCGGAGGTCTGCTCGGTCTGGTTGCTGTCGGGCTGGCGACCGAGGTTCCGAAAGCGGCGCGGCCGTGACCGCCGAACGGCGCCGGATGAGCCGGTTCTCGCGTGATCCGGTACGCACCCGGCAGCCCCTGACATCCGAAGCAGACCGTCGCTAGGGTCTGCGTCATGGCCGATCTGTTCGGGCAGCGGGACTTCACCGTGCGTTTCGACTGGGGGCCGGTCGGTGCCGAAGCGATGGCGGCCGACGTAGCTGTCGTGGTCGACGTGCTGAGTTTCTCCACGTCGGTGACGATCGCCGTCGAGCGCGGGATGCGGGTCTTTCCCTATCCGTGGAGGGGCCCGCGTGCCGAGGCATTCGCCGCCGAGCACGGTGCCGTACTGGCCATGGGCCGCCTCGAGGCGAGCAGATCACCCGACCTGCTCGCTCCGTCGTTGTCACCTGTGGCGTTGCAGATGTGTCGGTTCGTTCCGCGGGTGGTGCTGCCGTCGCCGAACGGATCATCGATCGCCGAACTGCTCCGGGCAGGAGGTTCGATTGTAGCGGCCGGCTGCCTGCGGAACGCGCACGCGATCGCCGAGTGGCTTGCGCCGACGATCAACGCCGGGCGTTCGGTCGGTGTCGTTGCCGCCGGCGAGCGGTGGGGTGGTGACGACTCGCTGCGGCCGGCGCTGGAAGATCATCTCGGAGCCGGTGCGATCCTTTCCGAGCTCGTCGAGCTCGGGTTCGGTGATCGGATGAGTCCCGAGGCAGCTGCTGCAGCACAGCTCTTCGACGCCGCCTCGGAACGGCTGGCCGACCGTTTGCACCAGTGTGTGGGCGGTCGCGAACTGATCGAGGCCGGCTTCGGTACCGATGTGGATGTGGCGGCGGAGCTGAACGTGTCCGGAAGCGTCCCGGTGCTGATCGACGGGGCATTCCGTCGGGCACGTTGATCTTCGCGGCGAACCGTCTCCCCGGCATCGGCAGACCAAGGCCCGCCCCGGCTTGTGTCGGACCGGACGGCGTGGATTGGCGCAGAAGCGGGTCCGGCGTGAAGTATGGACGTATGCGAAGCCGTGTCCAGACCATCACGCCAACCAAGGCCGCACAGATGTTGGCTGGCAACACCTCGAATCGCCCGTTGTCCAAACGAGTGGTCCAGACCCTCGCAGAGGCGATGAGACGAGGCGAATGGAAGGTCACGCACCAAGGCGTCGCGATCGACACGAATGGTGTTCTGGTCGACGGCCAGCACCGCTTGGCAGCCGTCGTCGAAGCCGACGTGCCGGTCGAGATGACCGTGTTCACCGATGTTCCGGCCGACACCTTCGATGTTCTCGATACCGGGAAGCGACGAAACGCGGCGGACGTGCTGGCGATCGAGGGGGAGCAGTCGACCCACCAACTGGCGGCGATGGTGCGGACGGTATGGCTGTACGACAATCGCAGGGACATGCATTGGTCCGGTGGTGGAGCGTCGGTCTCCAACCAGCAGATCCTCGAGACGCTCGGCGCGAATCCGGAGATCCGCGACTTCGTCAAGGTCGGTGAGCAATTGGCGGCCGAGGTCGGCATGATCAAGAGTGCCGGCGGTGCGGCCTCATTCCTGGTGAGTCGGGTCAACAGTGCCAAGAAACTCGAGCCGTGGTTCTCCGGTGTGATCGACGGTGCCGGGCTCGGCAAGACCGACGCCCGGCTGCGGTTCCGGAATCACATGCTCAACCTCGCCCGTCGCGATGCCGGTGAGGTACGCCGACGCCGGGACACCCGGGAACATGTCGGCCTGTATCTCACGGCTTTCAACGCCTGGGCTGTGGGTGAACCGCTGACCCGTCTGCGGTTCGGCGCCCGGGACGCGGTTCCGGACGTCGCCAAGCTCTGACACCGTCGAAGTCGGCCCCGCTGAACCGTTGATGATCAGCGACAGAGAGGATGGGCTCCATGGACGAGCGTTCGATCAAAGCGGGCGACACGTCTGCCGTGGTTGCCGTACTGTCGGCGAACCAGCCCCCGGATCGCTTCTACCGTGGTGGCGCAGCGATCGCCGACTTCAGGCACGAAGCGTTGATCTCACCGTTCACTCCGGAGGACTGGGTTGCCTCGACCACCTGTCTGGCCGGTGCGGAGTCGACGGGCCTGAGTGTGCTCCCGGACGGCCGCCGGTTGCTCGCCGCGGTGGAGGAGGATCCCCACGCATGGCTCGGGGCCGAGCACCTGCAGAGCTATGGGTCCGACACCAAGTTGCTCGTGAAGCTCCTGGACGCGGGGCAGCGGCTGCCGGTCCACGCACACCCCGACGGCGAGTTCGCCGGACGCTGGGTGGCTCGGCCGCACGGCAAGGTCGAGGCCTGGCACATGCTGCGCGGCGGCGAGGTGCACATCGGCCTGCGCGAGCCCGTGCAAGCCGATGAACTCGTCCGGCTGGTCCATGCCCAGGACACCGAACGCCTGCTTGCCTTGTTGCATCAACGCCACGTCGACGCGGGCGACACGGTGTACGTTCCCGCGGGAACGCTGCATTCCATCGGTGAAGGCTGCTTCATCGTCGAGGTCCAGGAGCCGGAGGACCTGTCCATCCTGTTGGAGTGGCGGGATTTCTCGCTCGACGGTGAGGTCGAGGGCCACCTCGGTCTCGGCTTCGAGCGGGCACTCGAGGCCGTCGACCGCACCGTGCTCAGCGACGATCAGGTCGACCGTCTCATCGCCGGAGCGGGATCGCCGTCAGCTCTCCCGCCCGAGGCAGACGGCTACTTCCGTCTCGATCGGATCAGGATCTCCGGGGAGCAGGATCTTGCTCAAGGCTTTGCCGTGCTCGTGGTCATCGACGGTGCGGTCGCTCTGCAGGCGGAGCATGCCGGACGCCTCGACCTGGCTGACGGAACGACGACGGTCGTTCCTGCCGCGGCCGGGAGGTCGACCCTGACGGGCGAGGCAACGGTGGTGGTCTGCCGCCCTCCGACACCGCGCCAGGACTGAGCCGGTCGGGTCGAACTCACGGTCAGACCCTGGTCACCGTCTTGGCGTCGGCCACGGTATGTGGGTTCTTTGCGGCGAGCACGGTGAACACCGTCGCTATGACGGCAAGCCCGCCATAGGCGAACGCGATCTGCGGCAGCGAGAACGTGTTGGACAGTTGCCCGGCGACGAGACTGATGATGGCGGCTCCGCCGTAGTCGAGGAGATAGACCGTGGCGAAGATCGGCGCGCGGTCGGCCGGCACACTGCCGTGGAGGAGGCCGCGAATCGCGGAGCTGATGGCGATGCCCTGACCGACGCCGCCGATCACGCTGGCGGCGATGAACAGCGCCAACGTGTCGGCCGCGATTGATGCCACGATGCCGACCATCCCTGTTCCGAAAACGATCATGCCGATGCGCTGGGCCGTCGCCGGGCTGAACCGCCCACTCAGCGGCGCGCCGAGAACGCTGGGCGCCATGTAGGCGGAGAAGACCAGCGCCAGGACGAGTGTGCTGTGGTTGTGGAGCTGGTCGTCGATCAGCGCGGGCACGAAGGCCTGGTAGAAGGCTCCGGTCGACCAGGTGACGACGAACACGGCCGCTGCGACCGGAAGCAGATGCCTTGCCCGTACCGGAAGGTGGACCCGCGGTAGCAACGCTCGCCATGCCCCTGGCGTTGCCTGCGCGGTTTCGGGACTGATCAGGATGAGCAGGGCCGAGAGCAGGAGGAGTGCGCCGACAGCCAGATAGATCAACTCACGCGGCGACGGGCCGAACTGGACAAGCGCACCGGATCCGATGGCGCCGAGGGTGAGACCGAGCATGGGCGCCTGACTCGCTGCGACCGAGGCCAGCCAGGCGGGCTTGCCCGGCGCAGCGTCCACCAGGTACGAGGTCAGTCCGCTGCTGGCCAATCCAACACCCAATCCGGTGAGCAGGCGGGCGATGACCAGAGCACCGATGTGGTGAACATCGAGCAGCAGGAGGCACCCGACAAGCAGCAGGGCGAGCGCCATGAAGGCGGTGCGCCGGCGGCCAAGATGATTGGACAGCCGGCCCAGCACCAGCAGGGCAGCGACGGTGCCGACCGAGTACGCGACGACAGTGATCGCGATGTCGGCGTTGGAGAAGTTGTCCTCGGCACGGTAGGTGTTGAACAACGGGATCGGTGCAGCCGTCGCGACGAAGGCGGCGACCAAGGCGGTGGCCGCCGGCACGAACGCCGACCGGAGTGTGGCTCGGCGAATGGCCCGGGTCCTCGTTGGTGCCTGGTTGGGCATCTGCGTGCCTGCCCTCCTTTGCTCTGGTGGGAGTTTCAACAAGGTGGTGTGTCGGCGCCGTCGTCGGCCAGCCGTACTCCGGTGAGCGGCCAGCGGGCACCAGGCGGGAAGAAGTTGCGGTACGACGCTCGGGCGTGACCGGGTGGCGTCAGTGCGCAGCCGCCGCGGAGGACCATCTGGCTGGACATGAACTTGCCGTTGTATTCGCCGATCGCACCGGCCGGGGGATGGAATCGCGGGTAGGGGAGGTAGGCCGACGACGTCCACTCCCAGCAATCACCGAAGAGTTGCCGGAGCCGACCGTTGGGGCTCGCGCTGGCCTGGGCGTGCCAGGTCCGGGTGTCGGCCAGATTGGGCAGGTGGGACGGCGTGGTCGCTGTCTGCTCCAGTCGGGCGGCGTGCTCCCATTCCGCCTCGGTCGGCAGGCGTTTGCCTGCCCAGGTGGCGTAGGCGTCGGCCTCGTACTGGCTGACGTGGCACACCGGAAGATCGGGGTCGACCGGGCGGCATCCCGTCAAGGTGTGCTCGAACCACACGTCGTCACGCCGACGCCAGTAGAACGGCGCGGACCAACCTTCGGAGTTGACCTTGGCCCACCCGTCGGCCAACCACAGCTCGGCTCTGCGGTAACCGCCGTCGGCCATGAATGCGAGCCACTCAGCGTTGGTGACCAGCCGGTCCGCCATCCGGTAGGCCGGTAGCCATTGCTGATGGCGGGGCAGTTCGTTGTCGAAGCTGAAGGTGCCGTCGGCTGCCGGGTTGTGACCGATCTCCACCAGGCCTCCGGCGTATTCGAGCCAGCCCATCGGCCCAGGGTCACCCACCGACGGCCGATGGTCGGCATATGCGGGTTCGAGCGGGTTGAGTGAGAGCACATGTTTGATGTCCATCAGCAGCAGTTCCTGGTGTTGCTGCTCGTGATGGAATCCGAGCTCGATCGTCGGCGCGAGCTTGCCGAGGGTGCCGTCGTCGAGTGAATCCATCAGGTCCCGCATCCGGTCGTCGACGTTGCCGCGATAACGACCGACGTCGTACGCGCCCGGTCGGCTGATGACGCCGCGCATGGGGCGGGCGTAGCGCGGACCGACCGCTTCGTAGTAGCTGTTGAACAGGAACCAGTACTGGTCCTGGAACGGTGTGAAGCCGGCCTCGTTCTCGGCGAGCAGGAAGGTCTCGAAGAACCAGGTGACGTGGGCCCGATGCCATTTCGTCGGCGACACGTCGGGCATCGATTGGACGGTCTGGTCCTCCGGGGACAGCGGAGCGGCGAGGCGCTCGGTGTAGGCACGGACCTCGTCGTACCGCTTGAGCAGGCTCGTCAGCTCGGTTCCGGAGTCCACGGGGTCGCCTCCAAGGTCGGGACGTTGCACAGGGTGGCCGGTGACAGCCCACCTGCGGTTTGTGGCGGCGTCGTGATGGGCCTTACGGCACCCAGGAAACCGCGGCGACAGGCCGTTCGGGCGAACAGCCGGACCGGGACGCGTAAGGGTCGGCGATCCCCGGTCACGAAGCACCGCGGGAGACGACCGCCCTCACCGGGTCGAACTCGTCGCCGCCGGCACAGGACGAAACTCACGTCACCGAAGGAATCTGGCAGATGACCCTCACTCGGATCGATATCGATCTCCCCGAACACCAGTTGCGCGAGACGTTGGTCGCGGACGCGGCCCGCGGCTTGCTCGCGGCCGCGAAGACGTGCCCGCCGAAGTACTTCTACGATCAGCGAGGCAGCGAACTGTTCGAGCAGATCTGCGGGTTGCCGGAGTACTACCCGACCCGGATCGAACGCCGGATCCTCACCCGGTGGGCGGACGAGATCGTCGCAGCGGTGCCGGCGTTCACCTCGCTGGTGGAACTCGGATCGGGATCGTCGTCGAAGACGCCACTCCTCCTCGACGCGCTGTACCGCCAGACTCCGGCAGTGAGCTACGTCCCGGTCGATGTCAGTCTGCATGCCTTGGTCGGCGCAGTCGGAGCGCTGAGAGACGCCTATCGCACGCTTCCGATCCATGGCGTGGTGCGGGACTTCGAGGATCCGCTGCATGGTCTGCCCGATCTCGGACACCGGGTGGTCGCCTTGCTCGGCGGAACGATCGGCAATCTCGACCCGCGGACCCGCGCCGGATTCCTGGCCGATGTCGCGGCCGGCCTGTCCACCGGAGAAGGGCTTCTCCTGGGGGTCGATCTGGTCAAGGAGCCCCGACGGCTCGTCCGGGCGTACGACGACGCCGCGGGAACGACCCGGCTCTTCAACCAGAACATGCTGAACGTGCTCAATCGGTTGCTGGATGCCGATTTCGAGCCGGACCGCTTCGATCACGTGGCTGTGTGGAATGAGGAACAGTCCTGGATCGAGATGCGCCTTCGGGCTCGGGAGGCGATGAAGATCAGGCTCGGCTCCCTGGACGCCCTGGTTGGTTTCGAGGAGGGCGAAGAGATCAGGACGGAGATCTCGACCAAGTTCCGCCGCGAGAGCCTGGAGCGGGAACTGGAGGCAGCGGGTTTTGGGACCAGAGGGTGGTGGGTCGCCAGTGAAGACGAGGGCTGTGCGGGCTCTGCGGGCGATTACGCGGTGGTACTCGGGGTGCGGTCCTGACCGACCGGCCCGGTGAGGAATGCCCGCGCCCTCTCCCGACAGGGTCTGTCGGGGAAGGGCGCGGGCGCCGGCGTCTTATGGGCGTACGGTGATGACCGTTTTGCCCTTGCGTCGTTCGGTCGGGTTCAGGGCTGGGACAGCGTTGTCGAGGCTGTCCACGGCGCCGATGTTGGTCCGGAGTCGGCCGTCGCGAACCCGCTGGACGATCTCGGTCAACTGGCGGCGATCGGACTCGACGACGAAGTCGATCGCCAATCCGTCGGCGGGCCTGGCCTTGACGGGCCCGACGACCGAGACCAGCGTTCCGCCGGCCTTGATCAGGGCGGCCGACTGTTGCTGGACGTCACCACCGATCAGGTCGAACACGAGGTCGACCGGGCCGACATCGTGCAGCGGGTCGTTCGCCAGGTCGACGAAGTCGTGCGCACCGAAGTCGATGGCCTTCTGCCGGTCGGCGGCGCGCCCGGTGCCGATGACATGGGCTCCGGCTTCGCGGGCGAGCTGGGTCGCCATGGTTCCGACAGCGCCGGCCGCGCCGTGAACCAGAACGCTCTGGCCGGATTGCAGACGGCCGTGGGTGAATAGTCCTTGCCAGGCGGTCAGCCCCGAGATCGGCAGGCTGGCAGCCACGGTGAAGTCGACGTCGCCCGGTAGTGGCGTGCAGTCACGCGCCTCGATGGCGAGGTACTCGGCGAGGGTGCCGTCACGATGCCAGTCACTGATGCCGAGGACTCGTTGCCCGACCGATACTCCGGTCGCGCCGTAGCCGAGTTCGGTGACCACGCCGCTGAATTCATGCCCGGGTATCGACGGGGTCCGATCCCGGTTGGCGCGGTCGGTCCAGGTCGAGGGCCATTCCAGCTCGGTCGGAATGAATCCGGATGCCTCGACCCGCACAATGACGTCGTTGGTTGTGGCGGTCGGCTCGGGCCGCTCTGCCAGCGTGACGCCGGCAAATCCTTTACTCTGGTCGGTTACTACGATCGCCTTCATCGTCTCTGGTCTCCTCAGGTCATCTGCGGTGTGGGAATCTGCGACTGGGCAGCCTGCACAGGGTTCGAGCCCAGCCGTCGGCCAGTCCCGGCGATTCCGCTGTTCGTGACCGTCGTCCGGAGGGGTCTTACGTCGACCCGACGGTGACCCGCACCCTTATCCGTAGCGTTGTTCGCGCCAGGGATCGCCGTAGCGGTGGTAGCCGTTCTGTTCCCAGAATCCCGGGTCGTCGGTCGGCATCAGCGTGAGCCCGCGGATCCACTTCGCGCTCTTCCAGAAGTACAGGTGTGGGACGAGGAGCCGTGCCGGCCCGCCGTGGTCGGGACTCAGCGGTCGGCCGTCGGCTTCGATGGCGATCCAGGCCTGGCCGTTGCGCAGATCGGCCAGCGGCAGGTTGGTGGTGTAACCGCCGTATGAATGGGCCATGACGAAGTCCAGCTCCGTGTCCACTCCGGCAAGGAGCCTGTCCAGGCTCACTCCGCGCCAGGACATGTCGAGTTTCGACCAGTGGGTGACGCAGTGGATGTCGACCGTGATGTCCTCCACGCCGAGCCCGATGAGCTCGTCGAAGCTCCAGCGGTGCACGGCGGCTTCGTCACGGATCGCGAACTGCCAATCAGCCGTGTCGATCTGCGGAGTCGGGCCGGCGGTCAGGACCGGCCAGGAGTCGACGAGTGTCTGGCCGGGCGGCAGTCGCGGATCGGTTGTATGACGGCGGCCGGAGAAGCCGCGGCTGACGAAGGACATGGGCGTCTCCGTTCACTCCGCCGACTTGGGTCGTGAAGGCCCTGTACTTGTCGGGATCATCCCCCAACGGGACACCTCCACCGCTGGTTTCCATTGCGGGTGGGCATCGACATAGTCGGCAACGAAACCGCAGTAGATGACCGGGCGCACCCCATCGGCTGTCACGTCGGTGAGCGCAAACTCCGCCAGCGCCGACCCGACTCCGCTGTGCCGTCGATCCGGATCGACGAAGGAATGGGTCAGAGCGGTCTTCCCACCCACTGATTCGTAAGCCAGACTCCCGATCACCCGGTCACCGGCGACAGCCTCATAGAGACGTGTCTGCTCGTTCTTGCGTACTTCGATCTCATCGGTCGGGCCGGTCACGTCCCTCAACACCTTCCAGCTGACGCTGCCTCCAGTAAACTGGACTCCGAGGACCAGAATAGACCTCGGCCGCGCTTCCCGGCAACCACGAACGGCGCCAGGGTAGGGCAGTTGCCTGTCTGAGCTGCAGCGATAGTGACGCCGATCGCCAGGTGGCTCTGGACGCGTGCAAGATTGGACTGTATCGTCCATGTATGCCTACTAACGGACAGCCGGTACCCGCCGCAGAGATGACTGCCGCTCTGATCTCGTCCCAGTTCGTCTTTCCCGACGGCGCAACGCAGACATTCACCGCGGACGGCAGGACGACCTACGTGGAGAACGGGCGACCCGCCGACGGGGAGTGGTCCGTGATCGGGGACGGAAGCTTTGCGTCGTTCTGGCCACCGACATATCGGGCGACCTATGCGATCAGTTGGATCGTCGAGGACGGGGCGCCGGTCGGCATCAGTTTCACCGATGCGCAGAGCGGTGCCAGATTCGACGGCCGCTATCAGGAGAGCAGCAGCGCTAGGTGACGCGTCATAGCCAGTTCACGTTCAACCCCTGGAGGAATTGATGATCACGACCTATTTCACGCCGTCCGGTGACGACGACGTCGCCTCGGCGCTCGAGTCGGCGCCGTCCGGCGCCGAAGTGCTGAGCAGCGAGGTTGGTCCCGATGGCGCCGCCTTCAGGGTGTTGGTGGAACTCATCGTGGGGGCCGAGGACATCGCCGAGGATGCGATGAGGACTCTGGTCAGGCTCAGCCCGGCTCTGGTGGCCGAGATTGCCAACCGGGACGCGGCGGAGTTCGCCGAACTGGCGGGACCGTGGGAACGTTCCGGGGCCATCGGCGACGACTCCGGGCTGGACCTGTCCGCATTCCTCATCGATCTGCAGCACCTGTGTCGCAATGCCATTGCCGAGGACCGGGCGGTCTACGCCGTCGAGTCCGCCTGATCGGCTCCCGATCCTCCCGCGGCCCGGCCGGGGCGCCGGTCAGGCGTTCCGGTACCGGATGGACCGACCGAATAGGAATCGGCCGCCGCCCGGAGAAACCGGATGACCCTTTCGGCCGGTACTTCACACGGTTTGAGGACGGTGCCCGCGGAGGTCAGCCAGACGTTGGCCGAGAGCTGCTCGGCGTCGCCGAGCCGCTCGGCGCTCAGCGTGATCACCTTGCCCTGGGCATGTGTCGTCCGGGTGATGGCCCAGCCTCGGCCGTCGATCTCCGTACGTGACCAACCCTCCGGAATACTGGTCAGGAGCGCGTCGAGCTCGTGTCGGTCCGGATCGGCTGGTGCGTGTCGGTCTGTCATCGGTCGCGGTGCTCCTGCTCGGGGTCGGCGTCGATCCGGAGCCAAGTCAACCCGCGAGTGGTCAGCACGATGCCTGTCGGGGTCTGCACATAGGTCATCAGGACGTTGTCGCAGCTCGCGCACCGGACGACAGCGCCCATTGCGGAGCTGTAGACGATCGACGCGCCGATGGGGCGAACGTCACCACAGGTGTTGCACGATCCGACGGCCATGGTTGGGTCGAACCGGAAGATCACCGACAAGGGCCCGGCGAGCGAGTTTCCGTCCAGCCGTTGGGTCATCAGTTGCCTCCGTATCGTTCGATCTTGATCATCGACGCCGGATGTCCTTGGTCGATGAGTAATTGGGATACGTGTTCGGCGAATCCTGTTGATCCGCAGATGTAGTTCAGCGGCCCGTCATGGACCGGTACGGCACATTTTTCAAGATCAAGTTTGGTCAGTCGTCCGGCCGGCCGCGTCGTCCCGGCCGGCGCGGTTCGGCTGTAGATCCAGTCGACGGTGACACCCGCGGGCGGATTCTCCAGGTAACTGCGATACATCGAGGTCGCGGGCGAGCCGACCGAGTACAACAGCCGGAACGGCGTGCCGTCCGGTGCGGCGGCTCGGGCGCGGATCATCGCGATGAACGGCACGACGCCCGACCCACCGGCGATCATCTGGATGGGGCGCGGGTCGTCGGGTCGCCACACGAACCAGCCGCCCAGGGGCCCACGGACCTCGAGGCTGTCTCCGATCTGGGCGATGTCGACCAAATAGGGCGATACCTCGCCGTCGGGCAGGCGATCGATCCCGAGCTCGAGGTCCTCACCCGGTCCGCTGGTCGCCAGTGAATAGGACCGGGCGGCTTGGTAGCCGTCGGGGGCGGTCAGCCGGACGTCCACGTGCTGCCCGGGCAGACTGGCCGTCCAGCCCGGGACCGTGAGTCGCAGACTCCGGCTGCGGTCCGTGAGCGGCTCGGCATCGGTGATCGTGGCCCGCAACCAGTTCGGACCGGAAATGGTGGGGCCGCTGCTGCGTTGCGGATGACCTATGACCACCTGGCGTACCGTTCCTCTCTCCAGGGATCGCCGCGGAGATGGTAGCCGTTGCGTTCCCACAGCCCGGGATCATTGCGTTCCTGGGTGACGAATCCGTGGATCCACTTCGCGCTCTTCCAGAAGTAGAGGTGCGGTACCAGGAGTCGGGCCGGCCCGCCATGCTCCGGTGTGAGCGGGCGGCCGTCGTACTCGAACGCGATCCACGCCTTGCCGCCGCGAAGATCGTCGAGCGCATGGTTGGTGGTGTATCCGCCGTAGGAATGCGCCATCACATACCGGTCGGTGGTCGGCACGTCGGCGAGCAGGACGTCGAGGGAGACTCCGCGCCACCGGGTCCCGAGTTTCGACCAGCTGGTGACGCAGTGGATGTCGGTGACGATCGTGGTGACCCGCAGATCCATGAACTCCTGCCAGCTCCAGCGCATCGAGGTGTCGGAGCTGCGGATGATCAGTTCCCATTCCTCGGTCCGTACGCGTGGGGTCGGCCCGGTGGACAACACCGGGAACCGATCGGTGAGGTGTTGGCCCGGTGGAAGATCGTCGCTGCGATCGCGTCGTCTGCCGACGAATCCTCGGGTCGTGTCGGACATCGGTGGTCTCCCATCCGTGAGCGGTAGCCCCGCGGTGAACGATCGTGATTCGCGGCCCAGACACCCGGAGCCGTAAGGCTCCGGATGTCTGGGGTCGTGGCGTCCCTGCGGCTCAGCAGAGCCAGCCCGCGGGATCAGCTGGACGCGGCCGCCGACTTCTCGGAGCGGCGGGGGAGCACCCACCCCGGACGGGGGAAGTGGCAGGTGTAGCCGTTCGGATACTTACGCAGGTAGTCCTGGTGTTCGGGTTCGGCCTGCCAGAACGGGCCGGCCTGCTCGATCGTGGTGACCGCCTTCCCAGGCCACAGCCCTGATGCGTCGACGTCGGCGATCGTCTCGCGGGCGATCTGCTCCTGCTCCGGGGTCACCGGGAAGATGGCCGAGCGGTAGCTCGTGCCGATGTCGTTTCCTTGCCGGTTCAGGGTCGACGGGTCGTGGATCTGGAAGAAGAACGCCAGGATGTCGCGGTAGGTCGTCTTCGTCGGGTCGAAGACGATCTCGACGGCCTCGGCATGTCCTGGGTGGTTCCGGTAGGTCGGATGGTCGTTGCGTCCGCCGGTGTATCCCACCCGGGTGGAAAGCACCCCGGGCTCCCGACGGATCAGGTCCTGCATGCCCCAGAAGCAGCCGCCGGCGAGAACCGCCGTCTCCGCTCCGGGGATCCGTGTGATGGTGCCGTTATCGGTCATGATGCATTCTCCTTCGTCGCGTTGTGGAACAGCCTGCGGTACTCGCCATAGCCTTCCTCTTCCAGGCGGTCGACGGGGACGAAGCGCAGGGCCGCCGAGTTCATGCAGTAGCGCAGACCCCCTTCCTCGGCGGGGCCATCAGGAAAGACGTGCCCCAGATGGCTGTCGGCGCCGGAGGAGCGAGCCTCGGTCCGGGCCATCCACAGCTTGTGGTCGGTCCGGGTTGTCACAGCGTCCGGATCGATCGGCCTGGTGAAGCTCGGCCACCCCGTTCCGCTGTCGTACTTGTCGGTCGATGCGAACAGAGGCTGGCCCGAGACTATGTCGACATAGATACCGGCCGCGTGATTGTCCCAGTAGGCATTGCGGAACGCGGGTTCGGTCCCTTCCTCCTGGGTCACGTGATACTGGGTCTTGGTCAGGCCCTTCACGGCCTCTTCAGTCTTGCTGTACCGGTGTGACATCGGTTGTCCTTTCTGCGTCGCCGGCTGCGACGCCACTGTTGAGAACCCGGCGCGTGCCGGATTTGGTCCCGATACCGGCCGTCAATATCGCCACTGTTGTGATCAGGGGGTGAACCGCAGGCCGAGCTGGTCGTCAGCGGGCTGTGCGGGCGGCGCCCTGGGCGAGGTCGCCATTGAGTCCGTCGGGATAGAACCCACCGGCGGACGGCGCATCGGCATCGAGATAGACGATGTTGAGAACGGCCTCGGCACTCCGACCGAACACGCGGCCGTACTCGTCGGTGGGAACGAGGTTGGCCTCGTCCCTCGACCCGAGATCCTGATCGTCGTCCGCGGGCCCGCTGACAGCGTTCCGTACGGCAGAGATCTTGCTGATCACGTCGAACACGGTGTCGTCGATCAGGCTCTCACTGAACAGCGTTGCCCTGACGATTCCGGCGTGATACGCCTCGGTCGCCAGCAGGCCGGCCGCGGCATCAAGGTAGGTCTTGTTCGTGATGAACGGGGCAGCTCCCTTGAAGGCCGTGACTCCCACGTCCTCGAACAGGAAGGCGGCGAACAGGAAGTTCCGGTCATTGGCGTAAACGTCGAAAGTGTCGCCCGGCTGGATCAGTCCGGCCGCCGTCGCCGCTGCGGTGAAGCTGTGGTCCAACGAGATCCGTGGCCGCGCGGCCGCAGCGTTGCCCAGGGCCGAGCGAAGGAACGCGACATGCTGTCGCTCATCCATGGCGATCTCGCGGGCGATATTCTTGATCAACGGGCTGCGGAAGTCGACCTGGCGACCTCCCGACACCTCGCCGGGCTTCCCCGTTCCACCGATCATGTCGTCAGGCAGGCCCTGCCCGGTGGCGCCTCGGAGGTAGAACTCGGCCTCCAGATATTCGAGGTTGAGGGCGAAGTTCAGGATGGACCCGTCACTGGGACCGTCGGTCGACGGGTCTGCCGGACTTCCCGTGGTGGCTTCGGCCACCATGCCGGCTAGCTTGGCGTGATCCTCGGGGGTCTCGGCGCTGCGGCCGATGGCCTCGTCGAGGAAGCGGTTCTCAGACATTCTGTCTCCTGGTGATTTCCGGGTGGATGCTTTCGAGGTGGTTGATTTCGGGGTGGTGCAGGTCGAAGGCCGGGGAATCGGAGCGGATCCGCGGCAGTGAATCGAAGTTGTGCCGGGGTGGCGGGCAGGAGGTCGCCCACTCCAGCGAACGCCCCCAGCCCCAGGGGTCGTCGACGCCGACCTTGGGGTTCCTGCGGCTCGTCCAGACGTTGTACATGAACGGCAGCATCGAGGCGCCGAGCAGGAACGCGCCGACCGAGGAGATCTGGTTGAACAGAGTGAACCCGTCGGTGGGCAGATAGTCGGCGTAGCGGCGTGGCATGCCTTCCACGCCGAGCCAATGTTGGACCAGGAAGGTGGTGTGGAAGCCGACGAACAACATCCAGAAGTGCACCTTGCCCCACTTCTCATCCAACATCCGCCCGGTGAGTTTGGGCCACCAGAAGTAGAAGCCCGCGAACATCGCGAACACCACCGTGCCGAACACCACGTAGTGGATGTGGGCAACGACGAAGTAGGAGTCGGACAACTGGAAGTCCAGCGGCGGGCTGGCCATGATCACGCCGGTCAGACCACCGAACAGGAACGTGACGAGAAAGCCGATCGACCACAACATGGGTGTGTCGAAACTCAGTGAGCCGCCCCACATGGTGCCGATCCAGTCGAAGAACTTCACCCCGGTCGGCACCGCGATCAGGAAGGTCGTGAATGCGAAGAACGGAAGGGTGACGGCCCCCGTGACGTACATGTGGTGGGCCCATACGGTGATCGAGAGACTGACGATCGCCAGCGTCGCGCCGACCAGCGTCATATAGCCGAACAGCGGCTTGCGGCTGAACACCGGCAGGATCTCGGTGATGATGCCGAAGAACGGAACCGCGATGATGTACACCTCGGGATGGCCGAAGAACCAGAACAGGTTCTGCCACAGGATCGCTCCGCCGTTGGCCGCGTCGAAGATGTGTGCCCCGAACTTCCGATCGGCCTCCAACATCAGGAACGCGGCGGCCAGGATCGGGAATGCCACCAGCACGAGCACCGATGTTGCCAGGGTGTTCCAGGTGAAGATCGGCATCCGGAACATGGTCATGCCCGGTGCCCGCATGATCAGGATCGTGGTGATGAAGTTCACCGAGCCAAGGATCGAGGACAGGCCGACCAGGTAGAGGCCGACGATCCACAGGTCCGGGCCGATCCCGGGACTGTTGACGGCGTTGCTCAACGGCGTGTAGGCGAACCAGCCGAACGCCGCCGTCCCGTCGGGGCTGGCCACGCTGGACATGACGATGATCCCGCCGAACAGGAAGAACCAGTACGACAACATGTTCAGCCGCGGAAACGCCACGTCCGGTGCGCCGATCTGCAGCGGCATGATCGCGTTCGCGAACGCCGAGAACAACGGTGTCGCGAAGAGGAACAGCATGAGCGTCCCGTGCATGGTGAAGAACTGGTTGTACGTCTGGAAGGACAGGAACTGCAGTCCGGGGAAGGCCAGCTCCGCCCGGATCACGAGTGCCAGTACGCCGCCGATCAGGAAGAAGACGAAACTGGTGACGAAGTACAGGTTGCCGATCACCTTGTGATCGGTTGAGGTCAGCAGCCGCCAGACCCGAACACCCGCTGCTGCTCGAGGTCGGGCCGCGCTGACGGCTCCGACCATGGGCGCGGCACGCATCACCCGCGGTTGCGACGTCATGAGCGGTCCTTAGTTGTTGTGTCGTTGGAATCTCTGTGCTTCGCCGGGGTCTCTGCCGACGATGAGCCGACCGTGTTCGCCAGGTTTGTGGCACGACACGGCGAGCACTTTCGTGAGATCGACGCAACGGGGCGTAAAGGAGGTCGGTGGTAAGCAGGTGCCCGGGCAGTGCCACCAACTGCGTAGTCGCAGTGGTGAGGTTCTCCATGCATCGAACAGGCGTGGCCGAGGTGCCGTCCTGTGGTGTGGCGATTCACCGACAAGATCATTTCGACAGGGAGCGCAGTCGATGCCGGCACCGGACGGGGAAGTCAGCATGAAAAGCACGATCAGGGAAACTGAAGTCGCCGTCGCCTATGCAGACGAGGTGATCTGCATCGAGGGCAACAGCTACTTCCCGCCCTCAGCGGTGAACCTCGACCTGCTCAAGGAGAGCGACACCCTGTACGTCTGCCCATGGAAGGGGAGAGCGCAGTACTACGACGTGATCATCGACGGCATCCCGCACCATGACGCGGCCTGGGCATACCCGCATCCGAAATCGTCCGCTGTCCGGCTCGTCGGGCAGGACTTCGCCTCCTATGTGGCATTCGATCCTGCCCAGGTATTGGTCGGGCGGGTCCAGGAACCGGCATCCGAACAGGCGTGACCGCGGGTCGCCCGGGTGTCTTTTGGAACTACAAGATCCCGTCGATCTCATCCGGCACGATGTGGATCGCCGCCTCCTCGGCTGATGCCGCGGCACCGTCGATCCCGACGTCGGAGGCGAGTAGATCCGATGACGGGTCGGCGCTGTCCTGGGGTTGCCAGACGAGTCGTCCCGAGCGGAGATACCCGACCTGGTCATCGATGAGTTCGCCGTCGGTGTCGGTTGCGTCGCCGAGTCCGTCGGTGTCCTCCTCCGAGCCGAAGTCCGGCACCTCCCGTGCCAACCGTCGGTCGAACGGCTCGTGGGTCCGCGCTTCATAGGCCGTCACCCCCCAGCCAAGACTTTCCAGCGGCCGATCGACCGGCGAGTATCCGGGTCCCTCGACGTCATCGCCCAGCTCGTCGTCGGCGAGTTCGTCGTCGTCGAGACTCTCCTCGGGCGCCAACAGGCCGGGCACGTATTCATCGTCTCCGCCGAAGCCGAGATCGCCGTAGGTGTCGGTCATTGCGTGATCCCTCCTGAGCAGGCTTGCCGGCCGGGAACGGCCGGCTGTCAACAACAGCGCACTGTTGGTGCTCTGCCCGCGGCGCTTCTTACCGGTGCTGCTGGACACTATACATGGACTGGACCGTCCAGCAACTGGACCGCACTGGTTGGTGTCACGGCGAGTTTTGATTGGACTGTTTAGTCCGTTGTATCTTGCGAAGCATGGCTGATGACTGCACGGCAGGTTTATCCGGGTGGCGGTAAAGGACGGGCGGCCGGCGAAGCGTCCCGGAGTGCCTGCCGAGGTCGCCGCCGAAAACGCCGCGTGGGTCCGTGACCTCTCCTCCGGCGGCGTTCCGGGCGATCAGGCGCGCCGGCGACTGTTCGACTTCCTGCTTCGCGCTGCCAGCGTCGAGGCACGATGGAGGAGCTCTCAGGTGGTCCTCACCGGACCTGAGCTGGACGACATCGCCCAGCAGGCAGCGGCGGACGCCCTGATCACCATCGTGAGGAAGCTCGACACGTTCCGCGGCGACTGTCGGTTCACCACCTGGGCCTACCGATTCGCCGCGCTGATCGTCGGCTCCAAGGTCAGGAGACATCCCTGGCACAAACGCAATCGGCCGTTCCGTGCTGAAGATTGGCTGGACTCGCCGGCCTGGTGCGGCGACCAGCCCGAGGTGGATTTCGAAGCACAGGAGTTGCGGGACGTCATCCACCGTGTCGTCATGAAGGACCTGACCCCGCACCAGCGCGAAGTGCTGATCGCCTCGGTCATCGACCAGACGCCCGCCGATGATCTGGCGGCTCGACTCGGCTCCAACCGCAACGCGATCTACAAGGTGCTGTTCGACGCACGGCGCAAGGTCCGGCTCGCGTTGTCGGCCGAAGGATTCGCCGGCCCCACGCGGTGACGATCAGTCCTGCGACCGAGGTAAGAACACCCTCCGGTGCCGAAACCGAAAGTCGAACGAGGAGAAGGAGCGTACGGAGATGTCCACTCGCGGGATGACGCCTCGCGACATCAGACAGGCCGAGAACCGAAGACCGGGGGATGTGTGATGACCGAGGACCACGTCGTGGTCGACCCGGACCAGATCCGCACCCCCCGACTCGTCCTTCGGTCCTGGTCGGCAGACGATGCCGAACAGGCGTACCAGATCTACGGGGACGCCGACGTCACCCGGTGGCTGGTGCCGGTCATCGACCGCGTCACCGATCTCGACGCCATGCAGAAGATCCTCGTCGAGTGGATCGGTGATTCGTACTCCAGGCCCTTCCCCGAGGGGCGCTGGGCGATCGAGCGACGCGACGACGGCCGCGTCGTCGGCGGAGCAGAGTTGCTACCACTCGGACGGCCTGGACGGCTGTTCATGGGGTGGCAGTTGCAGCGGGGGAGCTGGGGCCGAGGCTTCGCCTCCGAGGTCGGCCACGCATTGGCGCACCAGGTCTTCGAACTCGACGGCGTGGACGAGGTCTTCGCCGCCACCCATCCCCGGAATAACCGGGGCAGGGCGACGGCGCTACGCATCGGCATGACCCACGTCGGCGAGTCGACCGAAGTCGGTGGGGCCGAGCTGAGTCTGTACCGACTCGGCCGCGACGACCTTCACTCGAATCTCCCTGGCGTGTCGACCCAGGCCGGTTACAACCCGGTCGGGTTGAACGACTGGTGAAGACCGGAAGCGCTGTGGCCATCACCGGCCGTCGGCCCGGTTCGGCGACAGCATGGCGATGTAGTCCAGGGCCATGTCCAACGCCCGCCCCATGGGAGCTGCGCTTCCGGCGGTCTGGGCGAGCAGATAGCCGCCCTGCAAGGACGCCAGCAGTCCGTCGGCGAGGTAATGTGCGTCGACGTCCGGCTTCAACACGCCGCGATCCTGCATCCGGGTCAATGCATCGGCGATCAGGTCCGACCAGGCGCGGAACAGCCGCGCCAATGCCGCCCGCGCTGCTTCGTCATGATCAGCGACATCGCCGGCCAAAGAGCCCAGTGCGCAGCCGTACGCCCCGTGACGCAGGTCATTGGCTTGGACCAGAGCGTCCCTCCAGCGTCTCAGACCGTTCAACGTCGAGACATGGCCCAGGCTGTCGGTCTCCCGGCGAATGATGAAATCGCCGACGTTCTCGATGACGCCCATGACCAGTTCGTTCTTGTCCCGGAAGTGGTGATAGATCTGGGACTTGCTGGTGCCCGACGCCGCACGAACGTCATCCATCGTTGTCGCGTCCACACCCTTGACCCGCATCAGGTCGGCTGCCGCGGACACGATCCGGGCTCTGGTCCTGATGCCCCGCGCAGTCAAGCGACGTGTCTGTTCACCATCGACTGTGCCTGACATACCGCCATGGTACTGAATGGTCCAGTTCTAGAGTGTCGAATCACCCCGGGGTCACGGCATGGTGCCCGCCGCCGGGTCGCAAGGCGACCCGTCGTCCGGTCGGCGCTCACCCGATGGGGCCGGTGTCGAGGACCGGCCGATCAAGATCACTGTGGCGCAACCGATAGACGTGCAGCCGTAACCCGAAGTACTTGTCCGTCTCGCCGACCCATTGCATTCCGATGCGTTCGGCAACCGCCTGCGCTCGCTCGTTCCGCGTCCGGACGACGGAGAAGATCTCGTCCAGACCGTTCTCGAACGCGTAATGGGCCAGGGCGTGCCCCACCTCGGCACCGAAGCCGGCGCCCCACCGATCGGGAACGATCTCGAAGCCGACCAACAGGTCGCGATTCTCCGGTGGTAGCGGAACGATCTGCCCCGACCCGATCAACCGCCCTTCGGCGCGATCCAGGACCGCCCAATGTCCGACAGGCGGCGGCTCGGCCGCATCGATCCACGATGCCAGTTGGATACGCATTGCGGCCTCGTCGGTGATCTGCGCAACGCTGGGCGCCAACCACCGGGTGACCTCCTCGGCTCCGAAGATCGACAACGCCGCCTCGGCATCGGAAAGCTCCCACGGTCGGATCGTCAGACGCGGACTCTCGACGACATGTCCCTGCACTTGGAAGCTGTGTGGTAGCTCGGTCATGACCTTCTCCGTCCCCGTGCGACAGGGGCCGCGCACGGTGCAGCCACCCTAATGGACTCGACTCTGATGACGTTCACGACGGCTGCGCGTATTGCGGCCGGGCAAGGTACCCGTGGGCGAAGCAGTCCCGTCCGATGCTTCCGACAGTCTCCTCAGAAAGGTGTACGCCGACCGGGAACGGACGCGAGGTAGACCGCTGGTAAGAGCGGGAAGGCCTCCGGCACGAACGGCTGAAGCTCGCACATACAGCGGGGGCACAACATTCACCAGAACCGAGGTTGCACCGATGACGATGATCACCGATCCGATGAACACCCGACGGTCCAATGGGCGTGTCGTCCAGTTCGTGGCGTCGACCGGGCTGGCCGCGGACCTACAAGCCGTCCTTGTGGATCTCATCGAACTCCAGATCCAGGCGAAGCAGGCTCACTGGACGGTCATCGGACCGGGTTTTCGCGCACTTCATCTGCATCTGGATGAGATCGTCGGGACCGCCCGGGATCACACCGATTCCGTCGCCGAACGGATGAGAGCCCTGGGCGCTTCACCTGACGGCCGGAGCGACACCGTCTGCCGCCAATCGCGGCTGGCAGCCTTTCCTGCGGGATCGGCACCAGTGCCCCAGGTCACCGAAGTGATTGCCGACAGGGTGGCCACTGCCGTCGCCACGGCCAGAAAGGTCCGCGACCGGGTCGACGCCGAGGACCCGGCGACCACCGACCTGCTGCACGCGCTCATCCAGGAATTGGAGAAGCACCTCTGGATGCTCCGCGCTTCGCTACCGGTGCAGGGCCCGGAGTCCTGACGCCCGAACCACCGGGCACCCGGGTTCCGCTGGACGCCGTCGAGACGATTGCAGAACTGGACAAGGGCCCCGGTCCAGGATCAGGATGACTGGCAAGCGCCTCAGCCGCGGCCGGCGATCGATCGGACTCGACCACCATGAGCCAGTCAACACAACCGGCCGGTCTGCCACGCGTCCGGTACGCGTCGGCCGCCGGACGCGGCCTGATCGCAGCGACCGTGCTCGGCAGCGGTGTCGCCTTCCTCGACGAGTCCGTTGTCAATGTGGCGTTGCCCGCCATCGGCCGTGATCTTGGTGGCGGCTTCGACGTCCTGCAATGGGTGCTCGGCGGTTATCGGCTGACCCTCAGCGCGCTGCTGATGTTCGGCGGCGCCCTCGGTGACCATTACGGGCGCCGGCGGATCTATCTCATCGGGCTGGTGATCTTCTGCATGGCATCCCTGGGCTGCGGGCTTGCGCCGACCGCTCAGGTGTTGATCATCGCCCGCATTCTGCAAGGCGTCGGTGGGGCACTGCTGGTGCCGGGCAGCCTGGCGATGATCGACGCGACCTTCCATCCCGACGACCGGGGCCGAGCCATCGGCACCTGGGCCGGGCTCACCGGCGCAGCATCGGCGATCGGACCGTTCGTCGGCGGTTGGCTGGTCGATGCCGGCTCCTGGCGACTGGTCTTCCTGATCAACCTTCCCATCGCGGCGGCGGCCGTGATCATGACACTGCATTCGGTACCCGAGAGTCGCGACCTGTCCGCGACCGGCCGCCCGGACGTGGCCGGGGCGATCACGATCACGGCCGGACTGTCCGGCATCCTGATCGCCCTGATCCAGGGCCCGGCCCACGGCTGGACCCTGGTGCCGATCGCCTGCGGAGTCGTCGGTGTCGCCGCTCTTGCCACCTTCGTCGGGATTGAGCGTCGGCATCCCAGTCCGATGCTTCCCTTGACGCTCTTCCGGTCGATCCAGTTCACCGGGGCGAATCTGACCACGCTGGCCGTGTACGGCGCGCTCGGTGCGGTGTTCTTCCTGCTGTCGGTGCAGTTGCAGTTGTCGATGGGCTACTCGGCGGTCGAGGCCGGGCTCTCCACGCTGCCTTCAGTCGTGATCATGATGCTGCTGTCCGGGCGCGTGGGAAGTCTGGCCCAAAGGAGCGGCCCCCGGTTGCCGATGACCGTCGGACCGATCATCACGGCGATCGGCGTCGCGCTGCTGACCATGGCCGTTCCGGGACATTCCTACCTCACCGGCGTGTTTCCCGGTGTGGTCGTTTTCGGTCTGGGGATGGCCGTTACCGTTGCCCCACTCACTGGCGCGGTGCTGGCCGTCGACGAGAAGCACGTCGGCGCTGCCTCGGGCACCAACAACGCGATCTCCCGATTGGCGTCGATGTTGGCAGTCGCGGTGGTTCCCGCCGTCTCCGGGCTGGAGATGACCGGCGGCCCGCTCGGGTCGGGATTCGTCACGGCAATGATCATCTGCGCCGCGCTGTGCGGCTTCGGCGGGTTGACGGCGGCCCTGACGATCCGCTCCGGCATCCGGTTCCGACCGCATACGCCGCCGTCGGTCAGCCAGGCATGTCAGGCGCCATATACCCGTGACGAGGCAGGACGATGAGCCAGGGCCCGGCCGAGGTCTCGTCCGAGGCAGCCGCCAGCTCTCCCGGACTGCGGTGGCTCCGCCCCGGTGAACAGCTCGCCGCCGCCGTCATGCTCGCGGCAACGGTGGTTGCGGTGACGTGGGCCAACCTCCCGGGTGGCAGCTACCAGCAGCTGTGGTCGCTGGGGATCTCGATCGACATCGGCGGATCAGGCTGGAGCTTCACCGTGCATCAGTTCCTGAACGACGGGCTGATGACGCTCTTCTTCTTCGTTGTCGGGCTGGAGGTGAAGCACGAGCTGACCATCGGCGATCTGACGGATCGCTCGAGGGCGCTGCTGCCGATCGCTGCTGCCGCAGCAGGTCTGTTGGTGCCGGCCGTCATCTACGCGCTGCTCAACCGATCCTCCGGCGAGGTGCACGGCTGGGGCGTGGTGATTTCGACCGACACCGCGTTCGTGCTCGGTGCGCTTGCGCTCATCGCGCCCAGCCATCCGGGCCGGCTGCGGACCTTCCTGCTGACCCTTGCGGTTGTGGACGACATCGGTGCGCTGCTGGTCATCGGGGTGTTCTACAGCTCCGCCATCGCCGTCCTGCCGCTGGTGGCGGCGGTCGTTGTCGTCGCATTTCTGTCTCTGGTCCGGTTTCTCCCAGCTGGTCGAGGACTGAGCTACGCGATCCTCGGTGCCGTGCTGTGGATACTCGTCCTGGAGGCCGGTATCCACCCGACGCTCTCCGGGGTTGCGGTCGCGCTCGTCATTCCGACGTTCTCGCCCAACCGCTCACACGTCGAGCGCTCTGCCGAGCTCAGCGAAGCGTTCCGCGAGTCACCGAATCCGGTCTACGCGGCCGCGGTGGCGCGCAGCATGCGCAGGTCCCTTTCGATCAACGCCCGACTCGAGGCCACCTGGCGTCCGTACATCGCGTACGGGGTCCTGCCGCTGTTCGCACTTGCCAACGCCGGAGTCCGTGTCGATGCCGGGACGTTGCTGCAAGCGGTGGCATCACCGGTGGCCTGGGGGATCGTCGCAGGTCTGGTCATCGGCAAGTTCATCGGCATCACCGGTGCGACCGCGCTGTTGCGCGGGCTCGGAGCCGGACGGCTGGCGCCGGGTCTCGGCATGACCCGCATCGCCGGCGGAGCAACGCTGTCGGGAATCGGCTTCACGATCTCGCTGTTCCTCGTCCCGATCGCCATTGCGGACCCGACCAACCAGGATATCGCTCGGACCGCGGTCCTGGCCGCCTCGGTGATCGCATTCCTTTGCGGCTGGGGCGCACTTGCGCTCGGCGACCGGATCCGCCCTCCGGTGGTTGTCGGAGCGATCCTGGCGCGTCCGGTCGATCCCGCCCGTGATCATGTCCTCGGCAGGAACGATGCGCCGTACACCATCGTCGAGTACGGCGACTTCGAATGCCCCTTCTGCAGCCGTGCGACGGGCTCGGTCGATGCCGTACGCGGCCACTTCGGCGACAACATCCGCTGGGTCTGGCGCCACCTGCCCCTTGATCAGCTGCACCCCCACGCCCAGATCGCCGCACAAGCCGCCGAAGCAGCTGCGCGGCAAGGAAGGTTCCTGGAGATGCTCCGGATGATGTTCGCTCACCAGCAGTCGCTCGAGCACGAGGATTTGATCGGGTACGCCGAGGAACTCGGCCTGGATCTGGACCGGTTCGCCGATGATTTCGAATCCGTGGACGTCCTTGCCCACATCCGGGACGACCGGCTGGATGCCGAACTCATGGACCTTCACTCGACGCCGACGTTCTTCGTGAACGGCCGCCGGCATGTCGGCCCGTACGACTCACGAACCCTGATCAGGGCGCTGGAATCGACCCGGGACCGGCAGGCCGACGTGACCGGCTGACAGTGTCACTGCCCTGAAACCGGCATGGTCACCGGCATGGTCACCGGCATGGTCACCGTGACTGTCATTCAGCACACCGGGATCCGACTCACGGTCCGAACAAGAAGCTGTTCAACACGCCGTTGGCCAGCTCCTCCTTGGGGACGAACGACAGCCGTCCTTCATGAGTGTTGTCCCTGATCGCATTCGACGCGTCGCTGTCGATGGAGATCAACATCACCCGCGGTGACCACGGGAGCGTGACGAACTCCTCGGCGAGGTCGACGCCGTCCCGATCCGGCAGTTCGACATCCACGAACATCGCCTGAGGTCGTCTCGCTGCTGCCTGGATGCTCGCTGAAGCCGCGTCGGTCGCCGTGACGATCTCCGCAACACCCAACTGCTCGAGGAGCCGTGCGGCCAACGCGCGGAAGGCGGCATCGTCATCAACGACCAGAACGGTCAGGGCCACGGCCCGATCGTCCCATCACCGGCGCGGTGATGGGGTAGGGCTGACCCGACATGGTGATCGGGCCGCCCCTACCCGCACCGTCCGCCCCATCCGAACGAAGACTCCGGTGCAGGCGATTCCCGCGACGCGGTGCTGCCGACACAGTTGCCGCAGAGCAGCGCAGCGAGAGGGGTACCGGCTGATGACCGTTACGGCAGAACGCACGGGAAGGCAGCACGCTCAGCACGGTGAGAATGCCGGCGTGATGCCGGCGCGACTCCGCAGATCACCGCAGCTGGGCGAGGTGTTGCCGTTGTTGTATCTGTCCGGGATGCCGCCGAGCAGTTTCGTGTCGGCGTTGCCCCGGCGGCTGGGTGCTGATCTCGGACTGTCCACGACCATGATCGCCGGGCTCATCGCGCAGTGGGAGGACGAAGCATGCGCGTTCCGGAGTCAGCACCTCTTCGATCCCGATCACCCGTATGTCTGGGTCGACGCGATCCGTCCCGCGGTCCGGCTCGAGCAGGACGAGACCTGCCTGTTGATCATGATCGGCGTCCGATCCGACGGCTGCCGGGAGCTGATCGGCCTGGCGGACGGACCGTCCGACTCGCCCCGGGCGTGGGCCGACCTGCTGCGGAACTGCCGTCAACGCGGAATGACCGCGCCGGCACTCGCAGTCGGCGCCGCGTCGCTGGGGTTCTGGGCGGCCGCCAGGCAGCTGTTTCCAGGAACCACCGAGCAGCGCTGCTGGTTCCACCGGTCGAGGGACGTACTCGCTGTGTTACCCCCGAACCTTCGGGCCGATGCCGGCCGGTCGTTGGCGGAGATCCACCAGGCTCCGGACCGCCGCAGTGCCCGTCGCGCAGTCCGGTCGTTCAGCAACCGCTTCGGGACAGACTGGCCGGCCGCCGCGGCGAAGATCACCGATGATCTTGCTGCGCTGCTGGCGTTCCATGACTTCCCGGCGCAGCACGCGATCCACCTGCGCACGACGAAACCGATCGAGTCGATCTTCGGCCCGGTCCGCTTCCGCGATCCGAGCAGCCGGAGGGACGGGTCGCGAAACGTCGGGGTCGCGATGGCCCAGAAACTGCTCAGGTCCACCGAATACCACTGGCCGGCGATCAACGCCGCCCGGCTGATCCCCGGTCTGCACAGTCCGCACCGCCACCGACCGACGGGAATCAGTACCTGCCCGGACCCCAGCCCGAACGGGGAACGCCATGGGTGAGGCCGCTGCAGGGCTGCTGACCCTAGCTTCATCCGTTCCAACTGCACGGGCTGTTCCCGGCAGATGCCGGGTGACGGCGGAGATCGCCGCGCAGAACGCCGCCTGGGTCGCCGGCCTGTCCCGCAATGACGCGGTGGGGGACCGGACGCGCCGGGAGCTCTTCGACTTCATGCTCCGGGCCGCCCGGACCGAGGCACGATGGCGCAGCGCCCACCTCTCCCTGAACGGCCCAGAGCTGGATGACCTCGCCCACCAGGCAGCGTCCGACGCCGTGATCACAATCGTCGACAAGGTCGGAACGTTCCGCGGAGACTGCCGATTCACGACGTGGGCCTATCGATTCGCCGCGCTGATCGTCGGCTCGAAAATCCGAAGACATCCCTGGCACAGGCGCATCGCAGCGCTGCAGGCGGAGGACTGCATGGATCTTCCGGCCCGGGTCGGTGACGAACCGGAGGCCAATTTCGACGCTCGCGAGTTGCAGTCGGTCGTCCGGCGAATCGTCGCTGAGGAGTTGACCCCGTACCAGCGGGAGGTGCTGGTCGCCTCGACGGTGGAGGAGACGTCGGCCGAGGATCTTGCCTTACGCCTGGGCTCGAACCGCAACGCGATCTACAAGGTGCTGTTCGATGCGCGGCAGAAGGTCAGGCGCGCATTGTGCGCCGAAGGATTCATCGAGGTTTCTGCTGCGACCGGCCATCGCCGGTCCGCCTCGCACCATCGCAACGCTTCCGGGACCGGTAGCGCCCTCAGGTAGCCCTGGAAATGAAGAGGGGCCGACGGTTGTGCCGTCGGCCCCTCTCGTCCCCGCGTCAGCCCTGTCGGGCCTTGAACCGCGGATCACGCCTGTTGATCACGAAAACCCGGCCGCGACGCCGGACCATCTGCGCTCCCGGGCGACGCTTCAACGCACGGACCGAATTGCGAACCTTCACTGGGACCTCCTTGGTCACCGCAAATCTCGGAGGTGACAACCGACGTGACCGAGCAGATATTCCGAGGGACGGCGTTCCGACGTCCGACCGGTCCGGTAGGGGCCGGTACGGCCCGGGAGGAATGACCAGTGACTCACGGGCGCGATCGACCCTCCGTGCGCGAGACCGTACAGCCATACCGACGGTCTGGAGTACGAGATGAGCACCCGATGGATCGAGTTCGTGCACCCGGACGATCGCGTGCTGACACGGGAGGCGGTCGCATCACCGGAGAGCCGGCGTTTCGGTCAGGAGCAGCAGTCGTTGCGCCGTGTCGCCACTCTCGTCGCGAAACAGACACCCCACACGCAGGTGCTTGCCCTGATCGCCGAGGAGGTCGGCCGGGTGCTCGCGGCGTCCTCGACGGCGATGGTCCGCTACGAGGACGACCGGACGGCGAGTGTTGTGGCCGACTGGGGTGCGGTCGCGACATCGGTCCCCATCGGAACCCGGCTACGGCTGGGAGGCATGAACCCCACAACTCTGGTCCAGCGCACCGGACACGCCGTACGCCTCGACGACTACGAGCAAGCCAGCGGCCCGATCGCCGATCGGATGCGCGCGGCCGGTGTAAGGGCTGCGATCGCCACGCCCATCGTCGTCGAGGGGAGAGTGTGGGGTGCGATGGTCGCCGCCAGCGTCGATCACGACCCGCTGCCGCCCGACACCGAGTCACGCATCGGCCCGTTCACCGAGTTGATGGCCACGGCGATCGCGAACGCCGACAGCCGTGCCCAACTCGCGGCATCGCGCGACCGCGTGCTGGCAGCCGCCGACCAGGCGCGCAGGCAGGTCGTGAGGGATCTGCACGATGGAGCGCAGCAGCGCCTGGTGCACACCATCGTGACCTTGAAGCTCGCGCAGCGGGCTCTCGACGAGGGCCGGACCGACCTGTCGGCCTACCTCGCCGAGGCGCTGTGGAACGCGGAGCGTGCGACGGCCGAGGTGCGCGAGCTGGCACACGGAATCCTGCCCGCGGTGCTGAGCCACCGTGGCCTGCGCGCGGGTGTGGACGCGTTGGTGTCACGTCTGGATGTCCCGGTCGAGGTCGATGTGCTGCCCGGGCGGCTCCCGGGGCGGATCGAGGCGAGTGCGTACTTCATCATCGCCGAGGCGCTGACCAATGTCGTCAAGCACGCGCAGGCGACCCGGGCGACGGTCACCGTTTCGACCGTGACAACCGTGCCGCCTGGGTCAACCGTGCCACCTGGGTCGGCCACCTCATCGGGCGACGGCTTCCTGACCGTGCGGGTGAGCGATGACGGAGTGGGCGGCGCGGACCCGGCCGGCCACGGTCTGATGGGAGTCTCCGACCGCGTCGACGCTCTCGGCGGGCGACTTCGGATCGACAGTCCGAAGGGACGTGGAACCACGGTGACTGTGCGGGTCCCGGTGTCGAAACGGTGACCGCGGCCCCTCGCGGACCGGAGGCCTGCGGCGTAGGGTTCCTGACGTGCCGTCTGCGCAAGCAACCGACCTTTCGAGCCGGTGCGAGCTGCTCCGTTCGCTGCATCGCCGAGGTGACCCACTTCTGCTACCGAACGCCTGGGACGTTGCGACGGCACGAGCGGTCGTCGCAGCCGGGTATCCCGTGGTGGCGACAACCAGTTGGGGCGTCGCGGGCAGCCTCGGTTACGCCGACGACGAGGGCGCCCCGGGCGAGGAGATGCTCGCCGCGGCAGGGCGGATCGCCAGGCAGGTGGACGTGCCGGTGACGGTCGACGCCGAGGCGGGCTACCGGATGCCACCCGCTGAGTTCGTGGCCGCGCTGCGCGCGGCGGGAGCCGCGGGCTGCAACCTGGAGGACACCGACCATGCCGCCGGCGTTCTCCGCGATCCCGGCCGACAGGCCGAATGGCTCAGGGCCGTTCGGGACGCGGCGTTCTCGCAGGGCTACCCGTTGGTGATCAACGCCCGGATCGACGTCTTCCTCGGTCCTTACATCGCCGGAGCTGACCCCGGCAGTCAATCGGAGCTGGTTTCCGAGGCGCTGCTGCGTGCGAATGCCTATGCCGAGGCCGGCGCGGACTGTGTCTATCCGATCCTGCTGTCCGAGACCGACGCACTGCACCGGTTCACCGCGGAGTTTCCCGGCGCGGTCAACATCATGTACGGCGCGGGCACGGCGACTCTGGCGGAGTTGGCGGAGATCGGCGTGGCCAGGGTGAGCTGGGGACATGTGCTGTACCTGGAGGCCATGGCGCATTTCGAGGAACGGCTCGCCTCGCTTCAGTCCTGAGCGGCATGCGACATCGCCCGGGTCAAGCCTGCGCGAGCTCCGGCCCGGTGTTCGGCAGCGCCGCGGACAACTCGTGGCGGGAGCGGATCCTGAGCTTGGCGTACACCTTGGCCAGATGCCATTCGACGGTGCGCGGGCTCAGGAAGAGCCGCGCGCCGATGTCCGGGTTGGAGAACCCTTGACGAGCCAGTCGCGCGATCTGCTTCTCCTGCGGCGTGAGCTCATCACGCGTGTCCGGCCGCCGCTTGCGGACCGTCTCGCCGGTGGCGAGCAACTCGCCGCGGGCGCGATCGGAGAACGCCTTGGCCCCCATCCGGGTGAACCGTTGGTAGGCGTCGCGCAGTTGCTCGCGGGCGTCCACGCGTCGGTTCTGGCGACGCAGCCACTCGCCGTACAGGAGGCGTGCCCGGGTCGCGTGGACCGCGCCGCGGCTGCGGTCGAGCCGCGCGATCGCCTCGCGGTAGAGCGGTTCCGCCTGCTGTGGGCCACTGAGCAGTGCCCGGGAACAGGCTTCGACGCCGAGCGCCCACTCGGTGCCGCTGGCCCGGGCACGTTCGATCAGGCGATCGAGCGCGGCCGCACTGACTGCCGTCGCGTCGCAGCGGGCACCCGCCTCGACAAGCTCCACCAGCGACCAGGCGTAGAGCCCGACATCGTCGTGCTCGCAACCGCGCTGTGCGGCAGCGAGCGCGTCGGCGTACCGGCCGTTGGCGTTGTGCAGGACGGCGTACGTCCAGTCCTGGATGCCGACCGCCATGCCTTCCCCTCGCGCGGCAACGTCGGGCATCACCTCGTCGATGACCTTGCCGGCGGCGGCCTCGTCGCCGCTCCACGCCGCCAGCACCATCGTCCCGTACTTGACGGGCGCGGCCTCCGTCGCAGCAGTGATCGCGTCGACCTCCTCCAACAAGGCGGCGGCCGGCCCGAAGGCACCCTCGTGGACATGCAGGGCCGCCCGATAGGTCAGAGCGATCGGCAGCATGCTGACCGCGCCGGTCTGCCGCGCCATCCGTACGCCGCTGTCTGCCAGCACACGCCAGAGGCCGTCGTCCCACAGATCCTGGGCCAGGCGACACGCCAACCAGAGCCAGCGCGCATCACCCGTGCTCAGTGTTCCCGGGTTGCCGAACGCCTCCAGCGCACTCCGGATCCCGGGGACGCCCGCCACGTAGCCCGCGGTGAACCTCGTCGCCAGGCCGTCCAGCAGCAGGTCGGTCGCCCGGGCCGGCTGCGGCGCCGACGGCGCGAGCAGGGCAGCCTCGCCGGTCTCGCGGATGCTGTGGCTGTGACCGAGCCGACCGGCGAACATGGCCGCCGCCATCGCCTCCAGATGGGTCTCTCTGGCCATGGACGGGGCGAGCGGGCGCAGGCGTCTGGCGGCGTCGAGCAACAGGGCGGGAGCCTCCCGGCCTCGGGTGGAGACGAAGGTGATTCCGGCACGCAGCCGCTCCAGCCGGGCGCGTTGCAGGTTGTCCAGCGGGGCCAGTTCGGCAGTAGCCAGCAGCGCGAGTGCCTCCTCCGATTGGCCGGCATCGAACGTCGCCTGCGCGGCCGCTATCGTCCGCCGCCCGCGTTCCGCCGCGTCCGGCGTCAGTTCGGCCGACCGGGTGAGGAACGCCGCCGCGGCCGCCGCGCCACCACGAGACCGCGCCCGGCCGGCCGAGTGCTCGAGCTCGTCGGCGACCGTCTCGTCGACGCCGACGGTCGCCTGGGCGCGATGCCAGGCCCGCCGGTCGGGATCGACGCCCGGATCGGTCGCGTCGGCGAGCGCGCGATGAGCGGACCGGCGTTCGGTGAGGGGTGCGGACTGGTACACCGCCGAACGGAGCAGGGGGTGGCGGAAGCGGACGCGGTCGCCGACCGTCAGCAGGCCCTGAGCTTCGACCTCCTCGGTGGCGGCCGGCGCGATGCCGAGTCGCTGGGCGGCGTACCACAGCAGCAGCGGATCGCCGAGGGGTTCGGCTGAGGCGAGCAGCAACAGCCGCCGCCCCTGATCGCTGAGTGGCCGCAGTTGCCGGAGGAAGCTCTCCTGGATGTGTGCGGAGAGATCCTGTGTGCCGAGCGGTCCGAAGCCGCCCGCCAGCTGGGTCGCTGTCAAACCTTGAGGCAGTTCGAGCAGTGCCAACGGGTTGCCGCGGGTTTCTGCGATGATCCGGTCCCGGACCTGGGCATCCAGCGGGAAACGCACTGTCGAGGACAGCAGTGTCCGGGCGTCGGCCTGCCGCAGGCCTCTCACTTCGAGTTCGGGCAGGTGGGCCAACTCGGGGACCGGCGCGCGGGTGGCGAACACCATTCCGATCGGTTCGGCCATCAGCCGACGGGCGACGAAGGTCAACGAGAGTGCCGACGCCTTGTCCAGCCACTGTGCGTCATCGATCACACAGAGCAGCGGCCGCTCCTCGGCCGCCTCCGACAGCAGACTCAGCGTCGCCAGGCCGACCAAAAACCGATCAGGGGAGGCGCCTTCGCTGAGACCGAACACGATCTCCAGCGCCTGCCGCTGAGGTGCCGCCAGTCGGGGGAGCAGGTGGAGCATGGGCGCACACAACTGGTGCAGGCTGGCGAATGCCAGCTCCATCTCCGATTCCATCCCCACGGCTCGCACGACGGACATCTCCGGGGCCGTACGGACCAGCTGGGTCAGCAGTGTGGTCTTGCCGATTCCGGCTTCGCCGCGCAGCACCAACAATCGGCTTTCGCCACGGCGTACGTCACTGAGAACGCCGTCCAGCACGGCGAGTTCGCTTGCCCGCCCGAGCAGATTCACGTGCGGCTCCGACCGGTGGATCGGATTGCGACAGGGCGCCAGGTCACGCGGAAAGGGTCCCACGTCCGCCCGGCTGCGGCCAGTCCCGCGGCGTTCAGCACGCTCGGACCCGGACCGGCCGTGACATGATCATTCGGGTAGCCGTTCCGGCGTCTGTCGTCTGGTTCAGTGCTGGGACTCGCGCAGATAGGCGAGTGCGGCCAGGACCCGGCGGTGACTGGTCGGCCCGGGGTCGATGCCGAGCTTGGAGAAGATGCTGGTCACGTGCTTCTCGACGGCGGCCGTGGTGACGACGAGCGCCGCCGCGATACCTTGGTTCGACTTGCCTTCAGCCAGTTGGGCCAGCACCTCGCGCTCGCGCGGGCTCAGGTCGTCCAACGGGCCGCCACGGCGCCTCTTGCCGAGCATCCTGCCGACGACCTCGGGATCGAGCGCACTGCCACCGGCGGCCACCCGCGCGACCGCGTCGGTGAACGCATCGACATCGCCGACCCGCTCCTTGAGCAGATACCCGACGCCCTCTGCGCTCTCGCCGATCAGATCGACCGCGAATTGATCTTCGTAGTACTGGGACAGCACGAGGACGCCGGTCCGGGGTTGGCGTCGACGCAGTTCGATGGCAGCGAGCAGACCATCCTCACCTCTGCCGGGTGGCATCTGGATGTCCACCACCGCGACATCCGGTCGATAGGCAAGAGCCTTGCCCAGGAAGTCCTTGGCATCACCGGTCTGCGCCACCACGTCGAAGCCGGCCTCAGCGAGCAGCCGGACGATTCCTTCCCGCAGCAGGACATCGTCCTCCGCGACGATCACGCGAGTCCGATCCGCCACCCTGGCAACCTAACATCCGTCACTCGGCGGGTCGGGTTGACCGGAGGCCGGGGTGCGGCCGGCCCCGTCCCGGTGGTCTGTTCGACCCCCGACCAGGTCTCCGGTGTACCTGATTCCCGAGGCCTCGGCGCGGCGGAAGAGTGAGCATCACAAGCCGCAACGACGAGGACCGAGGGTTCATGATCATGAGAACAGAACAGACCGGCCGTCGGCTGTTGCTGACCGACCCGCGGAGTTGGCCCGCAATGAACGTCATGCCGCCGCCGTACACGGACTTCCAGTGCCGCCACGATGCCGAGGTCGACGATCATCCCTATCCGCACTCACCCAAGGCGCTGAGTGTCCCGTGTCGGGTCCCCGGGCAGAAGAACCGACGCCGCCGAACCCGGCCGCCGCGACTGGCGTATCAAGCAGAAGAGCTCGGCCGCCGGCCGAACTCTCCGTACCTGTGAACGATGTCCCGACTCATCACCGTGTGTCCGAGGGGGGACTTGAACCCCCAAGCCCTGTAAAGGGCACTAGCACCTCAAGCTAGCGCGTCTACCTATTCCGCCACCCGGACCCGGGTCGCCGCCCTGAGCGGCGCATGAACTATAGCCAACCAGAGCAGCCGCCGCCAAAGCGGAGCCCCGATCACCGGTGATCCGGTGCGATCGGGTTAGGCAAGGCTAACTTATCTGGAACAGTTCCAGAAAACCTACTAATCTTTCTCCCATGACGGAGATGGCGACAGGACCCGCCGAGGTCGTGGCCGCGGAGCCGCACGGAGGAATCGGCCAGAGACTGAACTGGCTGCGCGCCGGAGTTCTCGGCGCCAACGACGGCATCGTCTCGACGGCAGGCATCGTCATCGGTGTCGCCGGTGCTGCGGTGAGCCGGAATGCGATCGGACTGGCCGGCCTCGCCGGCCTGGTGGCCGGAGCATTGTCGATGGCCGCCGGCGAGTACGTGTCGGTGAGCACGCAGCGGGATACCGAGCGGGCACTCATCGCGCAGGAGAAGCACGAGTTGGCCACCATGCCCGAGGCCGAACTCGAGGAGCTCGTCGAGATCTATCGGGAGAAAGGTTTGTCCGAGCCGCTGGCCCGTCAGGTGGCCGAGGAGCTCACCGAGCACGACGTCCTGGCGGCGCATCTGGACGCCGAACTGCACCTGGACGAGGACGACCTGACAAACCCGTGGTCAGCCGCATTCGCCTCGGCGCTGTCGTTCACGGTCGGCGCCCTTCTTCCGTTGTTGATGATCCTTCTCACCCCGGAGGCCGTACGCATTCCGCTGACCTTCGTTGCGGTCATGATCGCCCTGATGATCACCGGATTCGTCAGCGCCCGGCTGGGCAAGGCACCGGCGCTCCGCGCGGTGCTCCGCAACGTCATCGGTGGCGCCGCCGCAATGGTGATCACCTACGTCATCGGGCGGTTCGCCGGCACCCTCTGACCGGCACGCCGATCAATACCGGCGTCAGCACGGCGCCCGCCAACCCGTGGGGACAACCGCGCCGATCGCGGATGTCAGGATGAAGCCATGACGTCCGTCTCCTCCCGACAGTCCGCCGATCCGGCCCCCTACGCACCCGACGCCGAGGTCGTCCGGCTCACCTCCGAGCTGATCAGGATCGACACCTCCAACTACGGACCCGAGCCCGGTCCGGGGGAGCGGACGGCCGCGGAGAGAGTCGCCGAACTGCTCGACGAGGTGGGCATCGAGAGCCGGCTCTACGAGTCGGAACCGCGGCGGACCAGTCTGGTCGCGTCCTGGGCACCCGACGGGGTCGACGCGTCGGCGCCGCCGCTGTTGATCCATGCCCACCTGGACGTCGTCCCCGCCAACGCGGCCGATTGGCAGCTCGATCCGTTCGCCGGCGAGATCTCCGACGGTTGTGTCTGGGGTCGCGGAGCGGTCGACATGAAGGACTTCGACGCGATGCTGCTCAGCGTCGTGCGGGCCAGAGCGCGCGCCGGGGTCGCACCGCGTCGGCCCATCCGGATGATCTTCACCGCCGACGAGGAGGCCGGCGGCCTGCTCGGCTCGCAGTGGCTCGTCGATCACCATCCCGAACACCTCGAGGACTGCCCGGAGGCGATCGGCGAGGTCGGTGGCTTCTCCCTGACGGTGAAAGATGATCTTCGCCTGTATCTGGTGCAGACCGCCGAGAAGGGCATGAACTGGCTGAAGTTGATCGCCGATGGTACGGCCGGCCACGGATCGATGCGGAACTTCGACAATGCCGTCACCGAGCTGTCCGGAGCGGTCACCCGGATCGGTGAGTACAAGTGGCCCGACCGGATCACGGCGTCCCAGCGGGCCTTCCTGGATGCGGTTTCTGAGGCGCTGCAGGTCGACCTCGACCCGGACACCGTCGAGCAGACACTGCAACGACTGGGCAGCATCTCCCGGATGGTCGGCGCAACGATGTCCAACACCGCCAACCCGACGATGCTGCAGGCCGGATACAAGCACAATGTCATCCCCGGCCAGGCGACCGCGGCGATCGATGGCAGGACGGTGCCCGGCGGTGAGGAGGAGTTCTTCGCGACGATCAAGGAACTGATCGGGGAGAAGGTCAGGTACGAGAACGTCGTCAACCTGCAGGCCGTGGAGACCGAGTTCGCCGGCGCCCTGGTCGAGGCGATGCAGACCAGCCTGGTGGCCGAGGACCCCCAGGCACGCGCCGTGCCATACCTGATGAGCGGCGGCACCGACGCCAAGGCCTGGGCACGGCTCGGCGTTTCGTGCTTCGGCTTCGCACCGTTGAAGCTGCCGCCGGATCTGGACTTCGTCGGGATGTTCCACGGCATCGACGAGCGGGTGCCGACCGAGTCACTGGAATTCGGTGCTCGGGTGTTGGACCGTTTCCTCGCCATCGCCTGACCGGCGGACTAATCTGATCGGGCAATGAAACAACCCGTCGAGTACCAGGTTGAGAAGGTCCGGCTCAGCCGCGACCTGTCCCGAGGCGCGGTGCGGAAGTTGCTCACCGACCATGCCGAGTACGGCGGTTGGGAGTTGACCCGGTTGCGCCGCTATCGCGACGGCACCCGCGAGGTCTGGATCCGCCGCAAGATCATCAAGGTCGCCTCGACGCTTTGATCCCGGCCGTTGACCACTGGCTCCTGAACCCGGCCGCTGAACCTTGCCCCTGACCTGCCACTGACCCCGGCAGGTCGCGGGGCGTCAGCCGGTGGCACGGGCCGTGAGGCGGCCGCCGGACACGTCGTCGAGTGCGATGGCGATCTCGGTGGGAAGAGCCTTGCCTTCGACGGCCAGGGCAGGCGCGAGTTGGGCGGCCGTCCGAGCGCCGAGCAGTGGGGCAGTGACACCGGGGGCGTCGCGTACCCACAACAGCGCCACCTGCAGTGGCTCGAGATCCAGCCCCTCGGCCGCCCGGGCGACAGCCTCGACCACAGCCCGGGACCTGGTCTGCAGATACGGCTCGGTGAACCAGGAGAAGTGGTCGGTTGCGGCCCGGGAATCGCGCGGGATCCCGGTGCGGTACTTGCCGGTCAGCACGCCCCGGCCCAGCGGTGACCAGGGAAACAGGCCAAGGCCGAGCGCGCGCACCGCGGGGAGCACCTCGACCTCGGCGCGGCGAGCCAGCAGGGAGTACTCCACCTGCGCGCTGGTGATCTTGGCCCGGCCCGGGACGGCTTGTTGCCAGGTGGCCGCCTGTGCCGTCTGCCAGCCGACGAAGTTCGAGATCCCGACGTAACGGGCCTTGCCGCTCGCCACGGCATGATCCAGAGCCGACAACGTCTCCTCCAACGGCGCCGTCCCCCAGGCATGGACCTGCCAGATGTCGACGTGATCGGTGTCCAGTCGGCGTAATGACCCCTCCAGGTCCCGCAGCAGCGCGCGCCGGGACGTGTCGGTGATCCGCTTCCCGTTACGGATCGCAAAACCCGCCTTGGTGGCGATCACCAGGTCGTCCCGATCGACGACCTCCTTGGTCAGCTTGGCGATCAGCCGCTCGGCGTCGCCGGCCGCGTAGGCCGCTGCGGTGTCGATCAGATTGCCGCCGGCTTCGCAGAAGGCGGTGAGCAGTTCACCGGCGTCGTCGACGCTGGTGTCGCGGGCCCAGGTGAGGGTGCCGAGACCGAGCCGGGAAACCTGCAGCCCACTGTCGCCCACCTGCCGCATCTCCATGGGACGTGACCCTAACCGGTCCGGGCGCCAACTCCTGCGACAGCCGTGCGATGCGAGCCGCGCCGCGACGAGTCGTGGCTCACCACGATGCGGACGCGGTGAATGCGGCGCCCAACAGGGCCGCCGCCTCGGGATCGGCCGCCCGACGCAGGTCGATCGAAGCCGGCAGCTCGGGTGCCGCGTCCCGCAGTCCGTCGAGCAGGGCCGGACGGACAAGATCCCAGGATCGTGCGATGGCGCCGCCGACGACCACAACCTCTGCGCCGAAGGCGACGATGTACGGCGCCAGTGCGCCGGCGGCCGCGCGCCAGGCGTGGTGGAACACCTCCAGCGCGTCAGCATCCCCGGCGCGGCCCAGCGCAGTGAGCTCGCTCACCGTCATGATCTTGCCCTTTCGGCCGCGGTTGTACGCGGCCAGCACCGCCCGACTCGAAGCAGTGTCCTCCAGCGGTCGGCCGGCGATCTCCAGTCGGTAGGCGCTGCCTTCCGGCGGAACGGGTTCGCCGTCGGTGATCGCCTGCCCGTCGGCGACGAATCCGGTGCCGACGCCGGTGCCCAGGGTGATCCCCACCAGCCGGGTCGGCCGGGGCTCGTCGCAGGCGAACCACTCACCGACGGCGAAGGCGTCGGCGTCGTTGCTGAACCGGATCCGGACGCCGTTGCCGATGCCGTCGGACAGCGCCGCGCCGATGTCGACTCCGGCAAGGGCCGCGAACTTGCCCACGTCGGCGAACCTGCCGATGCCACGGGCATAGTCGAACGGCCCCGGCATCGCGACCCCCAGACCGGCGCCGCGGAACCGAGCTGCCGGGCGGTTGCGATCCACTCAGCCAGGATGGCCGCGCCGCTGCCGTCGGGATCGACCGGTCGGCGGACCCGGGTGCCGGGGACCAGCCGGCCGCCGCGCAGGTCTGCGACGGCGCCGGTGATGTGGGATCCGCCGACGTCCATCACCGGGATCGGTTGCTGGTCAGGCCTTGGCCGGTTCGCCATAGTTGACCACTGTCGTCGGAAGAACGGCGCGGATCGGCGGCCGGGCGATCGGCTCGGCGCCGTCCCCGGTCTCGCTCCGGGTGCCGGGTGTCGGCGTCGGCCGGTGTTCGAAGAGGACTTCGGCGCTGCGGACGCCGAGCTGGACGGCGTTGAAGGTCACCAACGTCAGCGGCCGCTGAAACAGGTCGGCCACCTCGATGTCGTCGAACCCGGCAAGGGTGATGTCGCTGCCTGCGTCCCGGATCGCCCGCAGTGCGCCGATCGTCATCTGGTTGTTCGCCGCGATCACCGCGGTCGGGGGATCGGCGAGCCCCAGCAGTCGTCGGGTCTCGCCCATCGCCCACCGGCTGTCCCCGGCGTGTTCGGTGATCAGCCGGTCGTCGATCGGAACCGACTCCTCGGCGTGGGCGGCGGCGTACCCGCGGAATCGTTCCGAACCGGTCCACATCGCCCGGTTCAGGCCGAGCAGACCGATCCTGCGATGGCCGGCTGCGAGCAGCTGCCCGCACAGCCGCCGCATGCCGCCGAAGTCGTCGACGATCACCGAGCTGGCCTCGACACCGTTCGGAGGGGTGGTGGCGAAGACGACCGGGCCGGCCCGTCGGCAGAGTTCGGCCAGATGCCGGTGATCGGGTGTCGCCGGCACGATGATCACGCCGTCCACCTGATGGCTGCCCAGGTCGTTGATCACCTGCCGCTCGTTGTCAAGATCATTGTTGGTGCTCATGATCATCAGCCGGGTGTCGTGCCGGGCGGCGACGCGTTCGACACCGACCGAGAACTCGGCGTAGAACGGATTGGCCAGATGGCCGACCACCAGGGCGATGACGTGGGTCGGGCCGCCGGTGCGCAGCTGCCGGGCGAACTCGTTCGGCTGGTAACCGAACGCCTTCACCGTTGCCAGCACCTGTGCCCTGGTGGCTTCGGAGACACCGGGACCACCGCGCAGCGCACGGGAGACGCTCATCGGCGAGACACCGGCCTGCAGAGCGATGTCGCGCATCGTCGGCCGCGGGCGGGCAATCTGCCCATGCCCCTCCCGGTAACTCGTCTCCCGGTGACTCTCTTCGTGGCCGGATTCCTCGGATTCGATCATGTCACCCTTGCCTTCACCAATCGCACGCGTGTCGTGGAGGTGGATCGGACTCTATAGCTGCCGAGCCCGGCCGGGACCGCAATCGTCTCGGCGTAGTTCAGCTCATGATCGCCGCGTGCCGTCTCCACGCGGCAGGAGTCACCCTCGACCAGGGTGAGGACATGGAATCTGCCGTCGTCGGCCTGGTCGGCGGCTTCGGCCGGATCGATGACCAGCCGGCGTACCTCGAAGAACATCTCGGGCAGGCTGCCGAGCAATTCCTCGTGCCAGCCCTGTCCTTCTCCGATCCGGCGCGGCGCCTGCACCAGCTCGTCGCGGACAGCCCGACCCTGCCTGCGCGGATCGAGATTGCGGAAGGCGTGCTCGACGTGCACCGGGCGCTGCCGGCCCTGACCGTCGGTACGCAACCAGTCGAAGAAGCGCAGCGAATACAGGTACGGCGTGGCGGACACCTCGAGGACGACGTTCCCGGCGCCGCTGCCGTGTGGGGTCCCCGCCGGCACAAGGAACAGTTGGTGTTCGGTCGCCGGGAAGGTCTGCACGTAGCGGGTGATGTCGAACCGCCGGCCGTGATCATGGGCGCGTTCTGCCTCCTGATGGAATTCGTCGAGGTCGACGTCACCCTGCAGTCCCAGGTAGACCAGGTTCTCCTCGCCGCCGACCATCAGGTAGTACGACTCGTGCTGGGTGTACGGCCAGCCGAAGACCTCGCGCATGACGTCCGGCTGGGGGTGGGTGTGGATCGAGAGGTTGCCGCCGTCGACGGTGTCGAGATAGTCGAACCTGATGGGGAACGATGTGCCGAACCGATCATGGACGCTCTCGCCCATCAGCCGGCCCGGATGCCGGGAAACGACCAACTGGAAGGGGATCTCCACGCTCAGGTCCGGATGGTCACCCAGCAGGACGCCACTCTCCGGTGCGATCAGTTCGTAGCCGAGCGCCGTGTTCGGCCCCTCGCTGTTCATCCCCAGCTTCCGCTCCGCCCAATGTCCTCCCCAGGGGGTTGAGTTGAAGGTCGGCAAGGTGCGGAACGGTCGATCGGCGAGCCGGGCGCAGCTCTGCCTCAGGCAGTCGCCGGTGATCCAGGTCGGCTGCTGGAGATCGCGAAGATCACCCCACAGGTCGACGCGCCCGCTGATGGCGTCGCGATGTCGATCAAGGAGCGGCCAGTCGGTGTAGAACAGCCTTCTGGTGCTCGGCGGGAGGTCGCCCGGCTGGAAGAGGTTGACGCCGGTGCCGGCGGTGACCTCGGCTTCTGCATAGCGCTTGGGTCGGTCGAGCCACCACAGAACGTCCGGATCGGTCAGCGCGGCACCCGGGCCGTACACGAGTTGCACCACATCCTGGCCGGTTCCCGGTGTGATCAGCCGATCGGGCTCGATCAGATCATCCAGGGTGCCGCCGGCAAGCCTGGCGAAATCAGGATCATCGGCCAGTCCCGGACTCCCGGTCAGGTCGAGGATCTCCGACCACGGTCGGGAGAGGGTGGCAGTGGAGATCAACGCGACCGGTCGGCCGGTGGCCTGTTCGACCGCCTGCGTCATCGCCCGGGCCACGGCCTCCCAGTGCGGCATGGCGGGGCCGTCGACCGCGATCCGCCGGATGTCCGGGTCGATGGTCGAGGCGGCCGAGGGCCACCCTCGGTGGACCGGCTGCGATCCGGCCGGCGGGTAACACGGCCGGCGTACGTACTGGGCCACGATCTGCTCCATCCGCTGTGATTGCTGGGAAAACGATATCGATACCAATCCCTTAATGCCATCTTCGCCGGGTATTGCCTTCACGTGGACGGTATCGGTAACGTCACTGCCTGCAGTGGAGACCAAAGGAGGCCCCATGCAGAGCAGCACCCGCTGGAGCCGGCGCGGATTCCTCGGTCTGGTGGCCGGGGCCGGTGGCCTGATGACGGGCTGCGCCGGATCACTGACCCGGCCGGCGCCGGGCAACGTCGTCACCTTCGTCAACACCAACGCGACGTGGGGGCCGGGCTTCGATGCGGCCAGCACGGTGCTGGACGCCAAGTGCGGTTACGTCCTGCAGCCCCGAGCGGTGAGCAACACCAGCAACTTCCAGCAGATCGTCAGGATGTCATCGCGCACCGACACCTCGGCCGATCTGATCAAGTGGTGGAACGGGTATCGGCTGACCGACGTGGCTCGCAGCGGGATGCTCGCCGATGTCACCCAGGCTTGGAATCTCGCCGAGCAACGGGGCTGGATCGACGACCCCGAGCTCAAGGAGACGTTCACCTACGACGGCAGGCAGTACGGGATGCCGTTGTACAAGACCTACTACGTCGTCTTCTACTCCAGGAAGGCGTTCGCCAGGATCGATGCCGATGTGCCCGCCACCTGGGAGGAGTTCCTGGACGTCTGCCGGCGGCTGAAGCGGGCTGGGATCACCCCGATCGCCTCCGGCGGAGCGACCAGCTGGGAGTCGTGCATCTGGTTCGGTCAGGTGGTCAACGGCACCGATCACCGGTTCTACCTCGACCTCACCCAGGGCCACGCCTCCTACCTTGATCAACCGGCCGTCGACGCGATGAACCTTTGGGTGGAGCTCTACCAGCGCGGATTCTTCTCCGCACCCGATATCGATACCTCGACCGTGCCTGGACTCTTCAACGCTGGGTCGGTCGGCATGCATCTCTACGGCACCTGGAACACCGGGTCGTACACCGCGGCCGGACTCACCGACGACGATTTCGGCGAGTTCCTGCTGCCCTCGATGCCCGGTGGCTCGCCGTCGGTGATCGTGGAGAGTTCGCCGCTGTCGGTCTCGGCGCAGGCGCACAAGAAGGATGCGGCGCAGAAGATCGAGGACGTCTGGCTCGATCCCGACGTCCAGACCGCCTGGGTCGGTTTCCTGCAGGACCTGTCGGCCAATCCGCAGGTGCTCCCCAAGGTCGCGGCGCCCCGCCAGATCGGCGCCGCCGTCGCCGAGCAGAAACCATCGCAAGCCATCCGCTACTGGGAGGCGTCGCCTCCCGTGCTCGTGGAGGGAAACGTGCAGGACCTGAGCGCGTTCATGACCAACCCGACGCCCGGCAACGTTCGGCCGACCCTGGAGAGGCTGCAGAAGCGGGCCGAGATCGAGTGGAGGGCGTGGCGACTATGACCACGGTCACCACCCGCAGACCCCCGGTCAGCCGGGGAGAAAAGGCCGCGCCGACACCGGGTCCGCGACCGGGCTCGAGCCCATCAGCAGCGTTCGGCTTCCTGCTGGTCCCGGTGGCACTGGTGACCGCGTTCATGATCATCCCGTTCGCGATCACCGCAGTGGACAGCCTGTTCTCCGACGACGGCCTGCATCGTGAGTTCGTCGGCCTGGCGAACTACGCCGCATTGGTCACCGACTCCGGTTTCGGGCACGCGATCCTGAACACCCTGATGTGGGTCGCCGGCACCCTGCTGTTGCCGGTGCTGCTGGGACTGGTCTTCGCCGTGCTCTTCAACAGCGTCCGGTGGGGGATCGTCGCCCGTTGGGCGGTGACGGTCCCGTACGCCCTGAGCGGCTCCGCGACAGCGCTGATGTGGACGTTCATGCTGCAGAGTGACGGCGCTGTCAACCAGATCCTCGTTGCGGTCGGCCTTCAGTCCTGGCAACAGCAGTGGCTGCTGCAGTGGCCGCTGAACACAGTGACGATGATCATCGTCACAGCGTGGCAGGGCACCGGGGCGGCGCTGATCCTCTTCCTCATCGGATTGCAGGCCATCCCTGCGGAGACGATCGAGGCCGGGCGGTTGGACGGTGCCGGTGGACCGTCGATGTTCTGGCACGTCATTGTTCCCCAGTTGCGCCCGATGGCGGTTGTGGTGATCGGAATCTCCATCGTCAACAGCCTGAAGACCTTCGACATCGTCTGGTTGCTCACCGCGGGCGGTCCGGGCACCGAGTCGGAAACGCTGGCGCTGACCATGTACCGCGAAACCTTCACCCTCAACCGTTACGGCTACGGCGCCGCGGTCTCGGTCGTGCTGACCGTGATCGTCGTCGCAGCATCCTGGCTCTATCTCCGCCGCCAGGTGGGCGGCGCCGGAAGGCGATGATCATGAAGGTTTCCCGGATCGCCCTGAACGTCGGTGTCGCCGCCATCTCGTTGATCTGGCTGGTGCCCACCTACCTCATCATTGTCAACGCCTTCACCCCGGCCAAGGACTACACCGGATCCCCGCGATGGTGGATCGCCGGCTGGGACATCGTCGGCAACATCGCCACGGCGTTCAGCGGTGCGCACGTCGGGCGGGGCATGATCAACTCGCTGCTCTACGCCGCGGTGGGCGGGTTGATCGCCGTACTGGCGGCGGCCCTCGGCGCCTTCGCGGTGAGCATCGTTGCGGTGAAACGCCCGGCACTGTGGTTCTGGTTGATCTTCATCGGCACCGTGTTGCCACTGCAGACGTTCCTGGCCCCGCTCTTCAACGGCTACGCGACCTTGTCGTTGTACGACACCCAGTACGGGATGATCCTGGTCTACGCAGCCCTGGCCGTGCCGTTCGCCTTCTTCGTCACCCGCAACTTCCTGCTCACCGTTCCTCGCGAGGTGGCCGAAGCAGCGCGGGTCGACGGGGCGAGCTGGCCCGCGATGCTGGTCCGGGTGCACCTTCCGCTGGCCCGCGGTGCGCTGGTCGCGGCCTTCATCTTCCAGTTCACCTGGATCTGGAACGACCTGCTCTTCGGCATCACACTGTCGATCAGCCCGAACGTCCGGCCGGTGATGGCCACCCTGGCCGACCTGTCCGGCTCCTATTCAACCGTCGGACCGCCGGTGATTCTTGCCGGGGCGATCGTCGCGTCGTTGCCGACCATCGTGCTGTTCTTCGCCGCCCAGCGGTTCTTCGTCAACAGCCTCAGGCTCACCTCCTGAGGCGACGTCCCACCCAACCGAACAATCCAGAAGTCGAAAGGCATCGATGACCACCAAGGCGTTGATCAAGGACTATCCGTGGTCGACCGAGAGGGCGCGGGCGGGGACGATCGGCCTCGCCGTCGCCGCCTCCGGACAGCTCGGCAGCCGTACTGTCCAGGTGATACCCGAACACCTCGTCCGGCGCGGGCCGGGCGGACGGGAACGGACGCTGCGGATGATCACCGACGGGCGGGCCACCGGTGATCATGATCACTGGTCCTTCACGCTGCGCAACGGCGACGGTGAGCTGCCGGTTCACGTCGAGGCCGGACCGGACGGCTCCGTCCGACTGTTCACCCCGGTCCGCGGGTCCGCCGAACCCGTGCGGTTGACGGTCACCGATGGCACCGAATCCGCGGTCCTGGAGTTCGTTCTGCAGCCGCCACGGGAGTGGACCATCCATCTGGTGCACCACTCACATCTCGACATCGGCTACACCGACCCGCAGGGCGTCGTCCTTGGTGAGCATGTTTCCTTCCTCGATTCCTGTCTCGACCTGACCAGCAGCACCGACGGCTGGCCGGACGACGCGCAGTTCCGGTGGGCGGTCGAATCGCTGTGGTCCTTCGAGCAGTGGGCCGCCGCCCGCCCGGAGCACCGGGTCAGGCAGTTCATCGACCGGGTCAAGGAAGGACGCATCGAACTGACCGCGATGCCGTACAACCTGCACACCGACACCTGCTCGACCGACGAACTGCACGAGCTGCTCCGGTTGGCGGCTCGGGTCGAGCGCACCTACGGCATCAAGCTCCGATCGGCGATGCAGACCGACGTCCCAGGCACGGTCGCCGGCCTGCCGGACGCCCTGGCCGAGTTGGACATCCGATACCTGTCTGTGGCGCACAACTGGGCCGGACGATCGGTGCCGCAGTTGGTCGGCGGCCAGCATCTGCCCCGGTTGTTCCGCTGGCGATCACCGGGCGGCAACGAAGTGCTGGTGTGGATGACCGACAGCCCACACGGACTGGCGTACATGGAAGGCCCGGTGCTCGGCTTCGACACCTCCTACGCCATGGTGGATGACCTGCTGCCGGCATATCTGACAGCGATGGCGACCAACCCCTACCCGTTCCCGCCCGGGATGTTCGGCTGGCACGGACCGGCCGTCGAGGATCGCGAACCGTACCCGTTCGACCTGCTGCATCTGCGGGTCCAAGGTCATTTCGGGGACAACGCACCACCCAGGCTGATCCTGGCCGAGACGGTACGGCAGTGGAACCAGACGTGGGAGTATCCACGCCTGCGGTTGAGCACCAACACCGACTTCTTCACCGATGCCGAGCAGCGACTCGGTGATCGACTGCAGACCTTCGAGGGCGACTGGGGTGACTGGTGGGTCGAGGGCGTCGGCTCCGGTGCCCGTCCGCAGGCGATGATCCGCCAGGCCCAGGCATCGGTGACCTCGAGCCAGTCGGTCTACGGCATCGCCTCCGCACTGTGCGCCTCCGGCTCGGCCACCGCCGAACGAACCGATGCCGAAGCCTCCGCCGTGTACCACCACGTGTCGCTGTTCAACGAGCACACCTGGGGTGCGGCCAACTCCTGGACCCATTCCGACGAGGGGATGAATTCCGGTTCGCAACAGGAGATCTGGAAGTTCGCCCATGCGATCAACGGATTCGATCAGGCATCGGTGATGGCCGATCACGCCGCCTCAGCGCTCGGCACGGTGCTGCCGACGGGCACTGGCGCCACCGTGAGCTACTGGGTGACCAACCCGACCGCGGTGCCCCGTCGGAGCGGGACAGTGCGACTGTTCCTTCGGGAGAGCCGGATCCCACTCGAGCGGGCGGTCGATGTCACCGACGGTCGGACCGGTGATGATCTGCGATTCGCCGTTATCCCGCAGACCAACCCGACCCATCGTGACGCCGGCCGGTTCCTCGACGTACGGATCGACGACATTCCCGCCTTCGGCCTGGTCCGGGTCGACGTCCATGATCAGCACGACCCGGTCTCCGGCCACGGATCAACCGGTGAGGATCTCGACTGGGGCGGCGCCTCCGCCACCGGGCAGGTACCGGAGCCGGGGACTCCCGCGGTCCTGGAGAATGATCATCTCCGGGTCGAGGTGGACCTGGTCAGGTCGGTCATCGGGTCGCTGGTGGAGAAGGGCACCGGGCGCGAGCTGGTCAACCCGGAGGCGCTGATCGGCTTCAACGGCTACGTCTATGACACCTACACCACCGCCGGCGGCTACAACCACCAGGCGAACAAGACATCGGTGTCCCCGCAGTTGGAACTCCTCGGAAGCCGGTCGCTTGCCAGGCCGGCGGTGTTGATCGATTGCGTCGACGACGGTGTGGAGCAGCGGCTGACCTATGAGTGGAATGCCGACGGTGTGATCCGCGGTTGGACCACCGTGCGGCTCGGCGCCGACGACGCCCATCTGATCATCGACAACCGCTTCGACAAGCCGGCCACGATGACCAAGGAGAGCGCGTACCTGTCCTTCCCGTTCGCGCTGACAGAGCCCGACATCCGGTACGAGATCAGCGGAACGGTGACCGGCACCGGCCTTGATCATGTGCCCGGTGCGCCGCAACACATGCGGGCGGTACGCTCCTTCGTCACCCTGGCCGACGACTCCGGTCCGGTGGCCTGGGTGACCCGCGACGCCCCGCTGCTGCAGACCGGAACCATTGCGCTGCCGTACGCCCCGTTCCCGGAATCCACCGCTCCCTGTGAACCGGCGACCCTTTACTCCTGGGTGCACAACAACCTCTGGGACACGAATTTCCCGCCCCAGCAGGCGTTCGAAGCCACCTGGCGGTACGCGATCGGTGTCCGACGTCGCGACGAGGGGGAGATCACTGCCGCCGAACTCGGCATCCGGACGGCGGCCGCGGTTGATCAGCCGCTGATCGGCGTGCCGGCCACCGGTCCGGTGGCCGATGAGCATCCGGAGCGGAGCCTGCTCACCGTTGATCATCCCGAGGTCCGGGTGATCGCCATCCGCCCGCTCGCGGGCTCGGCTGGTCACGACGATCTCCAGGTCACGTTGCAGAGCTTCGCCGATCAGCCGGTCGACGTTGCGCTTGCGGTGCCGGTCGGACTGACCGGCGCGGCCAGGACCACCTTCCTCGGCGACGACGCCGAGGAGCTCGAAGTGTCGTCGCATGGTCAGGGCGGGCAGATCGTCCGGGTCAGGATTCCCCGGCTCGGCTCGACAGCGGTCCGGCTCAAGCGCTGACCGCACACCATTCCCCTGACAGGTTGGTCTCGGATCGAGGAGGATCCATGGCAAGAGAACACAAGCCGGTAGCTGCCGCCATCGGTGCGGTAGTCGCCTTCATCCTGGCGGTGACAGCGGCTGCCTGCAGTGCGGGCACGGCGGACAGCGGGGCAGGGAACCCGGCGGGTGGTTCGGGTGGTGACAACAGCGCCGGTGACTCTGCTCCGTACCTGTCCTTCGCCCCGTGCTGCAGTTGGGGCACCACCTGGTCGTACAACCCGTACAACGTCAACGGGCTGGGCATCCAGAACGACTTCATCACGCTCCGGCTGGCCATCCAGAACTATCCCAGCCTGACCGACTACACGCCGCAGCTGGCCGACAGCTGGAAGGTCGAGAACAACAGGCTGATCGTCCACATCCGCGAGGGCGCGAAATGGCAGGACGGGTCGTCGGTCACCAGCAAGGACGTCTACGACACCGCGATCCTGAACGGCACCCGCGGCGACGGGTTCTGGAACGACATCACCGACGTCGAGGCCACCGATGCGCAGACGGTCACCTTCACCTTGCGCAAGGGACAGCCAGTGCCGCTGGCCGAGAACGACATCCTGGCCAACATCCTGCCCTACCCGTCCAGTGTGTACGGCAAGCTCGTCACTGCGCAGTTGGAGAAGGATGTCCCGGCCTATTACCGGGCGTTCCAGCAGGATCCTGACAAGGCCGGCAAGCTGCCCGCGTTCAAGCGGATGGGTGAGGTGTTCAAGAATCTTGCCGCGCTGAAGGTGGACAAGCTGATCGGCGACGGCCCGTTCCAGCTGGACAACATCACCACCAAGGAGGCCAAGCTGTCCAAGTGGGACGGCTTCTGGGGTGCGGACAAGATCAAGATCGGTGGTATCGACTACCTCAACGGTGACACCCAGACGATCTACCCGCAGCTGTTCAGCAACCGCATCGACTTCTCCAACGCGTACATGCCGCCGCCGATCCTGAAGCGCTGGACCGGCACGCCCGACGCCCATACCCCGCTGCCGTTGGCCTTCGGCTTCGTGCTGGGGTTCAACAACCACAAGTACCCGTTCAACATCAAGGAGGTCCGGCAGGCGCTGGCGTATGTGATTCCGCGCAAGCAGATGAGCGACGCCGCGTACGGCACGCTGCCCGGAGCCGGTGGTACGTGGAAGGAGGTCAATACCGGCATCTCCCCGACGATGGAGAAGCTGTACCTGCCGCAGGACAAGATCAACCAGCTGAACAAGTACCCGGTTGACCCGGCCGAGGCAACCCAGCTGCTGAAGTCGAAGGGGTTCACCAAGAAGGGTGATCAGTGGATGATGCCCAACGGTAAGCCGTTCACGATGACCTTCATGGTCAATTCGCAGACCACCGACATCGTCACCTCGTTCCATTCGGCGGCAACGGCGTTGACGGCCTTCGGCATCAAGGCCGACGTGAACGCGACATCGGGCGCACAGCAGGATGCCGATCAGCACAACGGCGACTTCGACGCCGGCATGTACTTCATCGGCGGCAACGATCCGTTGCAGATGTACGACGGAATGCTGGGAACCGGCAACAACTTCTCCAGTTCAGGCAGCTACGCGGGCAAGCGCGGCCTCGGCTTCGGGCCGAAGGTCGACGTCCCGGGTCTGGGCAAGGTCGAGATCAACACGACGCTGGACCGGCAGGCCCGCAATGTCGCACCCGGCCCGAAGCTGACCGAGCTGACCTGGGACTACGCGCAGCTGGTGAACGAGCAGGTCCCCTACATCTGGTACGCGACCAAGGTCTACCAGTTCCCGTACTCGACGAAGAAGTTCACCAATTGGCCGCCGGTCGGCAAGAACGGCAGCAGCCCGTTGTGGGACATCATCGGTGCGAACATGAACGGAGGGATCTCGCTGGCCCTGCAGCAGGGCTACATCGTTCCGAAGTGACGTCGCTCCCGGGTCGCACCGCTACGGTGTGCTCATGCGCCTTGCCCTGAACCTCGGCTATCTGGTCGGTGCGGATGATCCGCATGATCAACTGCGGCTGACCAGACATGCCGAGGAGTTGGGCTTCGACTCGGTCTGGACTGCGGAGGCGTACGGCGGAGACGCCCCGACGTTGTTGGCCTGGCTCGGCGGTCAGACCACCCGGATCGGTTTGGGCGCCGCGGTGATGCAGATCCCGGCACGGACCCCGGCGATGACGGCGATGACCGCCGCCAGTCTCGATCGGCTGACCGGCGGCCGGTTCCGGCTCGGCCTCGGGGTCTCCGGTCCGCAGGTCTCGGAGGGGTGGCACGGCGTCCGGTTCGACGCCCCGCTGGCGCGCACCCGGGAGTATCTGGAGATCATCGACCTCGCCCTGGAACCCAAGACGGTCGAGTACCACGGCCGACACTTCGAACTGCCGCTGCCCGACGGGCCCGGCAAGCCGCTGAAGCTGATGATTCGGCCGGCCAGCGACCACGTCCCGCGCTATCTGGCGGCGCTCGGGCCGAAGAACCTGCAGCTCTGCGGCGAACTCACCGACGGCTGGCTCGGGATCTTCTTCGCCGCGGACTTCGCCGCCGAACAGCTCGGCCACATCGCCGCGGGCAGGGCCCGGACCGGTCGGTTCGAGGCCGGCCGGGAACTCGACGGTTTCGATGTGATGGCCACCGTCCCGCTGGTCGTCGGCGCCGACGTCGAGCGGGCAGCACAGCCGATCCGTGCCTATGCGGCCCTCTACCTGGGCGGGATGGGCAGCCGGGCGCAGAACTTCTACAACCGGCTGGCAGTCCGGATGGGGTACGAGGCGGAGGCTGCCGAGATCCAGCAGCTCTACCTGACCGGTCGACAACGGGACGCCATGGCAGCCGTACCGCTGCAGTTCATCGACGACACGTCTCTGCTCGGGGACACCGCTCGGCTGGCCGATCGGCTGCAGGCGTTGGCCGCGGCCGGGCTGACCACCTGCGCCGTGTCGCCGTACGGTCCGGTCGAGGCCAAGCTCGCCGCGCTCACCACGATCGCCGAGGCGTTGGACAAGTCCGGCGTCGGCTGACCGAGTGGCGCGACACGCCGCCGATATAAGGGGTTATCTGACCCCTCGGCGGGTCAGGGGGTGCTGCCGAGCGGGTCGAGGACACCGGTCAGCAGCAGCACGGCGACGACCGCGGCGAGGATGATCCGGTAGATCACGAACGGCCAGAAGCTGTGGGTGGCGACGAAGCGCAGCAGCCAGGCGATCATCACCAGGCCGACGACGAAGGCCACCACACCGGCCAGCAGGGTCGGGCCCCAGGAAACCTGCGTATCACCGCTGATCCCCTGGTAGAGCTGGAAGAACCCGGCGCCCAGGACCGCCGGAATGGCCAGCAGGAACGAGTAGCGGGTGGCGGCCTCACGCCGATAGCCCATCGCCAGACCGGCGGTGATGGTTCCGCCGGAGCGGGAGACGCCCGGGATCAGCGCCAGCGACTGGGCCAGCCCGTAGAGGATGCCGTGTTTCCAGGTCAGCTGGTCCAGGGTGCGGCGGTGGGTCGCGAGGCTGTCGACAATGCCGATGACCAGGCCGAAACCGGCGAGCATCGCGACGGTGATCCAGAGGTTGCGCAGGGCGTGTTCGATGGCGTCCTGGAACAACAGTCCGAGGACGATGATCGGGATCGACCCGATGATCACCAGCCAGCCCATCCGGGCGTCGGGATCCTCGCGCGGGATCCGGCCGATCAGCGCGAGGAACCAGGCCCGGATGATCCGCCCGATGTCCTTGGCGAAGTAGACGACGACCGCGACCTCGGTGCCGATCTGGATGATCGCGGTGAAGGCGGCGCCGGGATCGGCGCGGCCGAACAGCTGGCCGACGATCGAGATGTGAGCGCTGGATGAGATCGGCAGGAATTCCGTCAGACCCTGTACGAGTCCGAGCACCAGTGCCTCGAACCAACCCATCCGCAGTCCTCCCCATCGCCCGACGCATGCACACGTGCACCGGCGGCGCACCGATCGCCCATCCTGTCGGTTCCGCCCGCCGTCGCCAACTCAGCACGCGGTATTTCCGGGCCGTGATCTCAGGTCCGGCCGAAAATCCGGACCACGGTCCGATCCGGCTACGACCACGGAGTGAGTAGGGGTGTGTCTTCGGGTGGGAGTACGCGGTGGTGAGTACAGCGGGTGGGTAGATTCGCCGCCGCAACCGGCTTGTGATGCCCGTTCGCGGCCTCTGCGAGGTTCTGGACGGCAGGAATGCTCACCGGAGGGCGCCACCGGGAAGGCGTCGGATACAAAGGACGGGTGTCGATCCACACCGAGCACCCGTTCCTGACGCCGGAACCCGACCGCGATCCGGTACGTCGCGCCCGCGGGCGGTTGAACGCGCCGGTGACGATCTGGACCACCGGAGCCGGCCGGGAACGGGCCGGCCTGACGGTGTCGTCGATGATCATCGCCGAGGGTCGGCCCGCCGAGCTGATCGGGCTGGTCAATCCGGATTCGGCGCTCGGCGAGGTGATCGACCAGACGCGGTCGCTGGTGGTCAATGTGCTCGGCGGTGCTGACCGGACCGTCTCCGACGTCTTCGCCGACCGCACCCCCTCCCCGGGCGGCAAGTTCCGTACCGGCGACTGGACCGACACGGACTGGGGTCCGGCGCTGCAGGGCGTACCGGCCTGGATCGGAGCTCGGCTCGTCGACGCTCCGTTGACCCGGGCCGGCTGGGCCTATCTGGTCCGCGCCGAAATCCAGAAGGTGCACCTGAGCGCGCTGGTCGACGGTGACCACGCCCTGGGCTACCTCCGCGGCCACTACCACTTTCCGGCCTGGTGAGGCACTCCCGGCCGACCGACCTGCTACGGCCCGACGTAAGGTCGCCATCGTGACAACGGTGCTGCTGCTCCGCCATGGCCGGACCAACGCCAACCTGACCGGCGTGCTCGCGGGCCGTTCTCCGGGCGTCGAGCTGGACGAGGTCGGCCTGCGCCAGGCCGCCGCCGCCGCCGAACGGCTTGCGCCGCTACCGGTCCGGGCAGTGGTGAGTTCACCGCTGCGCCGCTGTCGACAGACGGCCAAGGCCGTCGCCGACGCCGGCGCCGCCGCGCTGGCCGGCCAGAACGGCGGCCCGCTCCCGGTGGTCACCGAGGCCGGGCTGATCGAATGCGGCTACGGGTCCTGGACCGGTCGCAAGCTCAGCGATCTGGCCAAGGAGAAACTCTGGTCAACGGTGCAGCAGCAGCCCTCGGCCGTACGCTTCCCCGACGGTGAGGCGATGTCGGAGATGTCCGCCCGGGCGACCGCGGCCATTCGCGCCTGGGACCAGAGGATCGCTGCCGAACACGGCGACGCTGCGCTCTGGGTGGCGGTGTCGCACGGCGACGTCATCAAGGCCATCCTCGCCGATGCCCTCGGGATGCATCTTGACCAGTTCCAGCGGATCATGATCGACCCGGCGTCGATCTCGGTGATCCACTACGCCGGAAACCGCCCGTTCGTGCTGAGAATGAACTCGGTCGGCCAGGACCTCGAGTCGCTGATCCCCAAGCCACCGAAGAAGGCGGCCCGGAGATCTGCGAGCAGATCCGCCGCGACAACCGGCAAGAAGGCAGCGGCCAAGCGTCCTGCGCGGACGGCGGCAGCGAAGTCCGGGCCACAGGCCGCGGTCGGCGGCGGCCTGGGTGCCGAGGACCTCCTCTGACGGCAGACGGTTAGGCTGGAAGACATGGCGATTCTTGTGCACCGGTACGACTCGCCGGACCGATTCGTCGCCGGGACGGTCGGTCAGCCGGGGGAGCGGACCTTCTTCCTGCAGGCGCGCGAGGGCAACCGGATCACCAGCGTTGTGGTGGAGAAGCAACAGGTGTCTGTGCTGGCCGAGCACCTGGAACGCGTGTTGGACGAGATCCTCCGGCGCAGCAGCGGTCAGGTCGAGGTGCCGCCGCCGGTCAGCCGCGCCTCCGACACCTCACCCCTTGACGCCCCCATCACCGAGGAGTTCCGGGTCGGCACGATGACGATCGCGTGGGACCCGACGGTCAACCGGGTCGTCATCGAGTTGTTCTCCAATGTCGACCAGGCCGAGGAATCCGAGGAGGAGGCGCCTCCCGACCCGGACGCGTCGGCCTCGGACGAGATCGACGCCGACGAGGTGATCGTCGTCAAGATCAGCCCGGCCTACGCGCGGGACTTCATCGCGCGGGCCCAGGCACTGGTTGCCGCCGGACGGCCCGCGTGCCCGTTCTGCCTGCAGCCCATCGACGCAGAGGGCCACATCTGCCCGAGGGCCAATGGTTATCGCCGACCGCTCTTCTGACCCCGGAACACCCGGCGCCGCGGGAAACCAGACCGATCATGATCACGCCGACCGGCGGCATTCGGAGGTTGATGATCACCATCAAGATCATCCCGCGCTGACCACCCAGCCGACCGACGGTGAGATGGAGATCGTCGGGCGACTCCGGCAGGCCTCGAACCAGACCTTCCTGGTCAGGATCACCAGACCCGGGTCGGAGTTGCGCGGCGTGTACAAGCCCATCAAGGGGGAGCGGCCGCTGTGGGACTTTCCGGAGGGGACGCTCGGTTTCCGCGAGGTGGCCGCCTATCGGGTGTCCCGACTGGCCGGCTTCGACGTCGTCCCGGTGACCGTGCTCGCCGACGGGCCGTTCGGTCCCGGCTCCCTGCAGATCTGGGTTGATTCGGAGGCTGACGAGGTCGACCGACTGGTCGATCTGGTGTCGGTCGACGACGTGCCGGAGAGCGGCTGGTTCCCGATCGTCGAGGGGTACGCGGCCGACGACAGCCCGATCGTCGTGATGCACGCCGACGACAACCGGCTCCGCAACCTGGCCGTCTTCGACGCCCTGATCAACAATGCCGACCGCAAGGGCGGTCACATCCTGGCCAGCCGGGGAAGGGTGTTCGGGGTTGATCACGGAATCTGCTTCCACACCGAGAACAAGCTGCGGACCCTGCTGTGGGGTTGGTCCGGAGATCGGTTGACCGCCGAGGAACTCGGCCGCATCCGTACCGTTGCCGATCAGGCAGTCGACCTGCTCGCCGATCTGCTCAGCGAAGAGGAGATCGAAGCCTTGATGCTGCGTGCCGAGGGGCTGATGATCAGCGGGCGTCTGCCCCACCCGCACAATGACTGGCACACCATCCCATGGCCCCCGTTCTGAGGTCTGGGTCGGGGCGCTCGCGGGCGGCTCGCTAGGCTTCGACGTATGCAGGCCTGGAGAGCGGCGCCCGTCCCCACCGTCCCGCGCACAGACAGCGATGACCTGAAGATCTTCGATTCGGCGGCACAGGAAATCGTCACCCTCGGTCCTCGCCACGGCATTGCACGGATGTACGTCTGCGGCATCACCCCGTACGACGCCACCCACATGGGCCATGCCAACACCTACGTCACCTTCGACCTGCTGAACCGTGTCTGGCGGGACCACGGCCTCGACGTCAAATACACCCAGAACGTCACCGATGTCGACGATCCGCTGCTGGAACGGGCGGACCAGACCGGGGTGGACTGGCGTGACCTGGCCGCGGACCAGATCCAGTTGTTCCGCGACGACATGGAGGCGCTGAACGTCATCCCACCGGCCGACTACGTCGGAGCGGTCGAGTCGGTCGGACTGATCACCGACCTGATCGACGAGTTGCAGCAGCGCGGCTCCATCTACGCCGTGGACGACCCCGACTACCCGGATCTGTACTTCCGCCGCAAGAGTGACGACGACTTCGGCTCGCTCGGCCACCTCGAGGGTGCGCAGGCGCTCGCCGTCTTCGCCGAACGCGGCGGCGATCCGGACCGACCGGGCAAGGAGGATCCGCTGGACTGCCTGGTCTGGCGCCTGGAGCGACCTGGGGAGCCGGCCTGGGACAGCCCGTTCGGCCGTGGCCGGCCCGGCTGGCACATCGAGTGCACGGCGATCGCACTGCAGAAACTCGGTACTGATTTCGACGTCCAGGGCGGCGGCAGCGACCTCGTCTTCCCTCATCACGAGATGTGCGCTGCCGAGGCGCGGGTGGCAACCGGCAGGCCGCTCGCCAGAGCGTACGTGCACGGTGGGATGGTCGGCCTGGACGGCGAGAAGATGTCGAAGTCACTGGGCAACCTCGTCCTGGTGTCGCAGTTGCGCGAACAGGGCACCGACCCGATGGCCATCCGCCTCGCCCTACTGGCCAACCGCTACCGGGAGGACTGGTTCTGGACCGATGATCTGCTCCGATCCGCCGAGCGCCGGCTGCAGCGCTGGCGGGAGGCCGTACGTCTGGACGCCGGCCTGGGCGCCGCCGAAGTGATCACCCAGATCCGCTCGGCCCTGAACCATGACCTGGATGCACCGACCGCGCTGGCCGCGGTCGACGCCTGGGCCGGCGCCTCGTTGGCGGCCGACTGCGACGACACCGAGGCCCCCCGGCAGGTGGCCGAAGCCGTCGACGCCCTGCTGGGCATCCGCCTCTGATCCGCCGGCGCCGTTGGTGCGGCGTCGTCGGCGTGGTGTGGTTGGTGCGGCGTCGTCGGCGTGGTGTGGTTGGCGTGGTGTGGTCGGCGTGGTGTGGTCGGCGTGGAATAGCCGCGATGTGAGCGCGGTTTACCACCCCGTGCACGACTGGTGCACAATGGATGCAAGTCTCGTACAAGGTTCCGGGGTCGGTGAAAGTCCGAACCGGCGGTGACAGTCCGCGACCCGGATCTGATCTTGCGATCAGGTTCGGTTGATGTGGTGGAATTCCACGACCGACGGTGAAAGTCCGGATGGGAGGAACCGAGAGTCTGCGGCTGCGTGGACCCTTTCCGGGTTTCCGTGATGTCGACTCCGACCCCGGTCTGTCGTACGACCGGATGTGTGGAGGAAGCAGAAGTGGACATCACCGAGCTGCTCGGCCGACTGGTCAACGCCCAGATCAACATCGGACCGGGCATCACCTGGCGGGAGATCGTCGGGAACGGGTTCGGCATCGCCAGTGCGTTGCTGGGCATGGTACGCAGGGTCGCTGCCTGGCCGATCGGGATCGTCGGGAACGTCTTGTTGTTCACGGTGTTCCTGGGCGCCACCTTCGGCACGCCGCAGGACCTCAACCTCTGGGGCCAGGCCGGTCGCCAGGTGTTCTTCGCGATCGTCAGCGTGTACGGCTGGGTCAAGTGGTACCAGTTCCGCAAACACAACGCCGACCAGACCGGCGGCCAGAACGTCGCGGTCCGGCCGCGCTGGGCGAACCGGTGGGAACGGCTGCAGTTGATCATCGGCGCGGTGGTGCTCTGGGCCGTCTTCTACTTCGCGCTCAAGGCGCTCGGCTCCTGGGGCCCCGCCTCCGATGCGTGGATCCTGACCGGCTCCATCCTGGCCACCTACGGAATGGCCCGCGGCTGGACCGAGTTCTGGCTGATCTGGATCGCGGTCGATGCGGTCGGTGTGCCGCTGCTGTTCTCCGCCGGCTACTACCCGTCGGCGATCATGTACATCGTCTATGCGGTGATCGTCGTCGTCGGGTTCGTCTCCTGGCTACGGATCCAGCGTCGGGAGGCTCCGGACGGCACCGTGCCGGCAGCCGAGCCGGTGGCAACCAAATAGGCCGGGCGGCCGGTCGACAACTACGCTGTCGGCGTGACTTCCGGCCAGACACTGAAGACCTTCGACGATCTCTTCGCCGAGCTCTCCGAGAAGGCCCGGCTGCGTGAGCCGGGATCGGGCACGGTCGCCCGCCTGGACGCCGGTGTCCATGAGATCGGGAAGAAGATCGTCGAAGAGGCCGCCGAGGTCTGGATGGCCGCCGAACACGAGGGTGGCGACCGGACCGCCGAGGAGATCAGCCAACTGCTCTACCATCTGCAGGTGATGATGCTCGCGCTCGATCTCGACCTGGCCGACGTCTACCGTCACCTCTGATCACGGTAAGGACCGAAGTGACCTCCGAACGCCCAATGCTGCGGGTCGCCGTACCCAACAAGGGCGCCCTCTCCGAGGGAGCCGCAGCCATCCTCCGGGAAGCCGGCTACAGCCAACGCAGCGAGGCCAAACAGCTGGTGCATCTTGACTCCGACACCGGTGTGGAGTTCTTCTACCTGCGACCGCGCGACATCGCCACCTACGTCGCCGAGGGCACCCTCGACGTCGGCTTCACCGGTCGGGATCTGCTGGTCGACTCGGGCGCGAGTGCCGAGGAGGTCATGGTGCTCGGCTTCGCCCGCAGCCGGTTCCGGTTCGCGGCACCGGCCGGCAGTGACTTCACCGAGGACCGGCTGGACGGCGTACGCCTCGCCACCTCCTTTCCGCGGGTGGTCGGCGAGTACCTCTCCCGGCGCGGTGTGACGCCCCGGCTGATCCAGCTCGAGGGCGCCGTCGAATCCTCGATCCGGCTGGGTATCGCCGACGTGATCGCCGATGTGGTCGAGACCGGAACGACTCTGCGGCAGGCCGGTCTCGAACTGTTCGGCGACCCGATCCTCGAATCCGAAGCGATCCTGATCAAGCACAGTGCCCGGGAGACGATGCCGGACGGCTTCGACACACTGGTCCGACGGCTCAGCGGCGTCCTGATAGCCAGGACCTACGTGATGATCGACTACGACGTCGACGGTGATCATCTCGACGATGCGTGCAAGATCACCCCCGGGCTGGAGGGACCGACGATCTCGCCGCTGGCCCGGGACGGCTGGTATGCCGTCCGGGCGATGGTCAAGCGGGCCGAGGCACAGCAGCTGATGGACGAACTGTGGAACCTCGGCGCCCGCGCCATCCTGGCGACCGACATCGCCGCCAGCCGGCTGTAGCGCAGGACGGTGGGAGTGTTGGTCAGCTATCCGCGGCGGATGCGGATCGTCGGTAGCGTCTTCTCCGGTGTCCTGGTGGCCGCCGTGATAGTCGGCTGGATCGCGCTGCCGCCGCACCTACGGGCCCTGTTCACTCCGTCGCAGGTGATCACGCTGTTGTTGGTGCTGTTCGTGATCATCGCAGTGATCATGGCCGTCGCAATGAGCACGGTACGCGCCGATCATGCCGGCCTGGAGATCCGCAACGCTGTCCGGATCCACAAGATCGGCTGGCACCAGGTGTGCGGACTCGTCTACCGCGAAGGCGACCCGTGGCCCACCCTGTTGATCAACGACCGCGAGGACCCGGACAAGATCATGTTGCTGGGCATCCAGCGGACCGACCACCAGCGTGCCGACCGGGCCGTCGCGACGTTGCGCCGGCTGCGCACCGAAGCCGACGCCGCGCGCTAGCCGGCGACCAGCTTCTTCTCCCACCATCCCGCGACCACGAACGGGCGGAAGCCCAGCGCCAGGTTGATGCGCAGCATCGCCTCGTTCTCGCCGGCATTGCCGGTGATGATCCTTGCTGGTAGGTCGTCGACGGTCATCAGCCGTCGGAGATTGTTGATCTTGATCCGCATTCCCAGGTTGTGCCCGCGGTGCTCCGGAAGCACCATCGTGTATCCCTGGGTGACCGCCCGGCCGCTCGCCCCCGCCGGGCGGGCCAGCGCGGTGAAGGCGACCAGATCGCCGGTCGGCCGATGTCGGGCGACCGTGATCGTGGTGATCAGTCCGGCCCGGGCGTTCTGCTCGTCGCGGCTGCGGACCCGGTCGGCGTCCCAGACCTGTTGCTCCTCTGCCAGCTCACCGGTCGGCACGGCCGTGCTGACGATCGTGCGCAGCTTGGCGTAGCCGTCGAGCAGCCCCGGAGGCGTCGCGCCCGTCCAGTCGATCAGCTCGTAGTCGTCCGCCGGTCGTGCCAGCCCGGCCAGCTCCGTCAGCCTGTCCTCCGAGACGGGCAAGGACAGGGCACTCATGATCTCGACCTGCCCGAGCCCGAAACCGCGGGCCCGCAGGAACTGCGTAGTTGCGTCAGCTGCCGGAATCGACCCGGGCCCCGACGGTGAGGCCAGGCGAGGCTCGCTGTCCAGATCCGTGTGGTACGTGCCGGCCTGCAGAGTGGTCGCGCCGGCTTCGACGGCAGCACCGGTCAGCACCTCGACCAGCTGTGAGCCCAACCGCCGGCGACGCTCCGCCGCCACGATCCCTGCCCAGAGCCAGGCGATCGTCTGCTCCCGCTCGCTCTCGACCTCACCGAAGCCGACCATTCGGTCGCCCCGGTAGACACCGAACACCCGGCTGGCCGTGTACGGGTCACGAAGGCGGGCAAGGACCTGTTTCGGCGGTTCATCGAGGTCGGTCACGCCGGTGTCCTCGCGGACGACCTGGTTGCTCAGCTCGGCATAGCCGACCAGCTCATCCCAACCCGCGGCGCCTTCGGCCTCAGGGACGGTCAGTTCACGGATCTCGATGTCGGACACCCGCGGAGTCTGCCTTGTCAGGACTGGTCGATGCCACGGATTTACTCGATGCCGCGGGATTTCAACAGCGCCTCGATCTCGGCCAGTTCGGGATCGACGTCGGCCTGCTGCTTGCGGCCGGCAACAGCCTTGGTCGGCGTCCTACCGCCCGAGCCGGACGGTTTGCCGGAGACCTGCTTGGTCTGCTTGGCCTTCGTGTCGGTCTTCGTCCCGCCGGTCAGCCGGGCCAGCACCGCGCCGATCACGAACAACACCACGCTCAGCGCGAGGATGCCGAACCCGATCCAGTGCAGCGGGGAGAACACCAGGTGGACGGCCCAGCGGACAAGTTCAACCGCCCAGTTCCAGAGCACCGTCAGCAGCCCGGTCAGGTACAGGCCGAAGGGAACGATCACCAGGGCAGCGGCCTGGACTACCCGTCCCTTGTTGCCTCGCCGCCAGGCCAGGCCGGCGAGAATCACCCCGATCAGGGCGATGGCGACGCACAACGGGAGAAGAACCGACTCTGCTGCAGGCATGTCTCAAGGCTGCCACGCTCCGGTGCAACTGGCGATCGGTGACAGCCCCGAGGCCGCCCTGGATCGCCGGACACCCGCTACCGTGGCTGCGTTATGCCAGAACCCCATCACCAACGCACACTTGCCGACACACCCTTCCCGGGCGACGACGGGCAGGCCGATCCACAGATCCGCGACCGGCTCGCAGCCGTCGGATCCGATCCGGAAAGTTACCTCCGAGCGATCGCCGCGTTGTGCACCGTACGCCTCCTCGTGCCGGTGGTCGCGACGACGACCGTCGAAGGTCGCACCGAGGCGGGCCTGACATCGGACAAGGAGGCCGAGATGGCCGTCGTCCTCTTGCAGACCGCCGACGGGCGGAAGGCCATGGTCGCCTTCACCGGCCTGGATGCTCTGGCCGCCTGGAACTCCGAGGCGAGGCCGGTGCCGGTGACGCTCGACCTGGCGGCCGGCTCGGCGAGGCAGGAGGCCGCGGAGGCGCTGTTGATCGATGTCGGGACGTCCCACCCGCTGGCCGTCGACGGCCAGCTCCTCGACCAGCTCGCCGCGGGGCACCGGCTGGTCGAACTGCCCGACGGTGGCTTCGGTTGGGCCGTGCCGGCCGATCGTGACCAGCCCGGGTGATCAGCGACGCTGGTACGGCCGGGTGAGTTCGACCTCGGGATTCAATTCGACGCCGAAGCCTGGCGTCTCCGGCAGCCGCAGTCTGCCGTTGATCGGCACCGGTTCGTTCAGGAGCAACGGTCGGAACATCGGCACCACCTCGTCGGCCTCCGGCGCCATCATGATGAACTCGGCGAACGGGCTGTTGGTCCGGGTGATCACGAAGTGGTAGCTGTAGACGCTCGACCCGTGCGGCACCACCAGCGCTCCATGGGCGTCGGCCAGCGCGGAGATCCTGAGCAACTCGGTGATGCCGCCGCACCAGCCGACATCAGGCTGCAGGATGTCGGCACAGCCCATCTCCAACAGCATCCGGAATCCCCAGCGGGTGGCCTCGTGCTCGCCGGTGGAGATCAACATGCCCCGCGGGGCGGCGGCCCGCAACGCCCGGTAGCCCCAGTAGTCGTCGGGCGGCAGCGCCTCCTCGAGCCATTTCAATCCGTACTCCTGGGCGGCATCGGCGAGCCGTACGGCGTAGTCAAGGTCCAGCGACATCCAACAGTCGAGCATCAGCCAGAAGTCCGGGCCGACGAGGTCCCGCATCGTCGCCAGCTCGGCCAGGTTGGCGCGGAGACCCTCCGCGCCCTCGTGCGGACCGTGATGCAGCGGCAGCTTGCCGCCGACGAAGCCCAACTCCCGGGCACGATCGGGCCGGGCGCCGGTGGCGTACATGATCAACTCGTCGCGGACCGGACCGCCCAACAAGGCGTACACCGGTTCCTGACGGATCCGGCCGAGCAGGTCCCACAACGCCAGGTCGACTGCGCTGATCACGTTCAGCACCAGTCCCTTGCGGCCGTAGAAGAGCGTCGAGCGGTACAGCTGGTCCCAGATCTTCTCGATCTGGGTGACCGGCGTCCCGATCAGGAACCGGGACAGGTGGTGTTCGACGATCCAGGCGCCGGGTTCGCCCGCCGTTGTCACGCCGAAGCCGATCGTTTGGTCGTCGGCCTCGACCTGGACCACCAGCGTGCCGAGAACGTTCAGCCCGAATGATCGTCGGCTGTCGGCGTAGCCGGGGTAGCCCGCCATCGGGGTGGCGATGTGGTCATCGATCCAGTGATAGCCCTGCTGATCGTGATAGTCGACTCCGGCGCCGGCCGTACCGGACGCCCCGCCCACCACGTACGCCCGGACGTCGGTGATCTTCGTCGTACCGATCCTGCTCATGCCGGCACACCCTGCGGAAAGACCAGGATCTTGCTCGCCTCGGTGGCGCCCCGCGCAAGATCATCGAACGCCCGCGGCGCGCCGTCCCAGTCGACCCGGCCGTCGATCAGCGACTCGATTCCCTCCGGCCGGCCGCCCACCCAGGCGGCCGTTTCGGCGAATTCCGTTGCGGTGTAGGTGAACGAGCCGATCAGCGACCGTTCCTGGGTGCTGATCGCATATGCGGCGAGATCGATCCGCGGTGAGCCCATGCCGACCAGCACGATCCTCGCGCCGAGGGCCGAGACCTCGAGCCCGGCAGCTACCGTCGCAGGGATGCCTACTGCGTCGAGCACCAGCGTCGGGCGGTCGCCGAGGGCGGCGACCGCGGCGTCTGCCGACCCGTCGCCCGTAGGGTCGAGCACCGCCGCCCCGAGCCTGGCGCAGATCGAGCGGCGGGACTCCTGCGGATCCGAAACCGCCAGCCGCTCCACACCCAGCCGCCGGGCCGCCAACAGACAGGCCTGGCCGATCGGCCCGCCGCCCAGGATCAGGACACGATCATCGGGGCTCGGCTGACCTCGGCGTACGGCGTGGTAGCCGACCGACAGCGGCTCGACCAGTGCGCCCAGTTCGGCCGGCAGGTCGGCCGGCAGTCTGACCACGTTGCCGGCCGGCATCACGAACCGGTCTGCGAAGGCGGCCGCGATCTCCGGTGCCACGCCGAAGACCTTCTTGGTCCCACACCAGTGGTCCCGGCCGGCGCGACAGGCCGCGCAGGTGCCGCAGCTGATCACCGGGTTCACCGTCACGAGGTCGCCGACCCGAAGACTGCCCGCCCAACGATCACCCGACCCGGGATCACCTTCCCGATGATCTTCAGCACGATCGCCGACCTGCGGGCCGAGCGCGGAGATCCTGCCGACGGTTTCGTGGCCCATCACCTGGCCGGGCCGGCGCCGACCGTTCTCCCCGGAGTATCCGTGGAAGTCCGAACCACAGATCCCGGTCGCGATGACGTCGATCAGCACCTCGCCCGGTGCCGGGCTCGGATCGGGACGCTCCTGGACGGAGATGTCGTAGTCGCCATTGAGCACCAGGGCTCTCATCGGGTCCTTTCGGTCACGCGGTCGGCCCGGACGGTCCCGGCCTCACCGGTCTCGATCTTGTTCGCCTTCGGGAACAGTGCGGTGATCGCCATCAGCACGGCCGCCGCAGCCGCCCCGGCGGCCAGCGAGTAGAGTCCGGAGTTCCCGCCGACGGTCTCATCGAAGCGGCTGCGCATCACCGGCGCCAGGAATCCGCCGAGATTTCCCAGCGAATTGATCAATCCGATCCCCGCGGCGGCCGCGTACCCGGTCATGTATTCGGTGGGCAGTGCCCAGAAGATGGGTTGGACCGCGACGAAGCCGATCGCGGCCAGCGCCAGTCCGCCGATGGCCAACACCGGGTTGCCGCTCAGCGCACCGGAGATTGCGATCCCGAGCGCACTGACCAGCAACAGGGTGGTGCCGATCAACCGGTGCCGACGGGTGCGGTCAGCAAGCCCGGGGAAGTAGGCGACCGAGATCAGCCCGAAGAGCCACGGGATGGCGGTGACCAGGGCGGCCGCGAAGCCGAGCTTCTGCCCGGTGATCGCGGTGACCTGGGTCGGCAGGAAGAAGGTCATCCCGTAGACCGCGATCTGGATGCAGAAATAGATGGCCGCGAAGTACCAGACGCGCCAGTTCCCGAGCGCGCGCATCACCTTGGTCGGGCCGTGGCCGGAGGACTTCGCGGTGTCCTCCTCGTCGATCACCGTGGCCAATGCCTCCCGTTGGTCGTCGGGCAGCCAGGTGGCGTGTCGTGGCCGGTCGGTGAGGAAGAAGTAGGACCAGATGCCGACCGCGATGGCCAGCACCCCCTCGACCAGGAACATCCACTGGGTGCCGTGCAGGCCGGCGACGCCGTCAAGTTCGAGCAGTCCGCCCGACAGCGGATTACCGAGGATGCCGGCCAACGCGATGCCCATGTAGAAGTAGCCGCGAGCCCGGTTCAGATGACGTGCGGGCACCCAGTAGGTGAGGTAGAGGATGACGCCGGGGAAGAACCCGGCCTCGGTCACCCCGAGCAGGAATCGCAGGATGTAGAAGCTCGTCGGCCCGCTGACGAACATGAAGAGGCTCGAGACGATGCCCCAGCTGACCATGATCCTGGCCAGCCACCACCGGGCGCCGACCCGGTGCAACAACAGATTGCTCGGCACCTCGAAGATGGCGTACCCGGCGAAGAACAGGCCGGCGCCGAAGGAGTAGGACGCGGCGCTGATCCCGGCGTTCGCCTGCCACTCGTCCTGGGCGAAGGACACGTTGCTCCGGTCGAGGAAGGCGATCACGTACATCAGCAGCAGGAACGGGACCAGCCGACGGAAGACCCGCTTTGTCGCCTGTGCACTGAGTTCGTTGCGTTCAGCGACCACGTCGCCGGACGCTGGTCCGGGCATCGACATCACTGTCACCTTTCCGGTCGTCTTTCCCCGAGCGGACGGACGGACCATACCCAGCGGCGACGAGGAATGACCGTTGGGGGATCGGTGTTACACTCGTATGCGACTGATCCGGTGATTCGTCATCGGATCCGCAAGTGGAGACCCGATCTCCCACCCGTACGGCGCCGCTAGCGGCAGTTGTCGGGTCGGTACCGAGCAGGCGCCGGCAGTATCGCCGGTGGCAGTGTTGGATCGTACGATCTGTGAGCGTACGACCGAACGTCTCGGATGAACCGGGTCTTCGCCGTCGGCGGGGGCCCGTTCTTGTTGCCCTTGTCGCGCGGATCCGGTGCCGTCGGGCCGGCGAGGTCGCGCACCGAAGAACCATCGACAAACCTGGAGGAACTCATCAGCTCCGAACCGCGAATCAACGAACGCATTCGCATCCCCGAAGTTCGCCTGGTAGGACCGGCCGGCGAACAGGTCGGGATTGTCCGGATCGAGGACGCCCTGCGGCTGGCCCGCGAGGCAGAACTCGATCTGGTCGAAGTCGCGCCCATGGCGCGGCCCCCGGTCGCCAAGCTCATGGACTACGGCAAGTTCAAGTACGAGAACGCGCAGAAGGCCCGTGAGTCCCGGCGGAACCAGACCAACACCGTCATCAAGGAGATGAAACTCCGTCCCAAGATCGACGCGCACGACTACGAGACCAAGAAGGGTCACGTCGTCCGGTTCCTCAAGGAAGGCGACAAGGTCAAGATCACGATCATGTTCCGCGGCCGGGAGCAGTCCCGCCCAGAACTCGGCTACAACCTGCTGCAACGGTTGGCCACCGATGTCGAGGAGTTCGGCTTCATCGAGTCCTCGCCGAAGCAGGACGGACGCAACATGCTGATGGTGTTGGGTCCGCACAAGAACAGGTCGGCACTCAAGGCCGAACGCGGTGGCGCTGTGAAGGCGACCGAGTCGCCGGAGGATCTGATTGACGAAGAACGTGCCAAGCCGGTGACGCGGAAGAAGGACGCGCTCGCGGGCTTGGATCCCGATCAGATCTGAGCACATAAGGATTGGTTCGATTCACTGCCGGACCGGGTCAGCCGGCAGTGACGGTGCAGAGCTGCGCTCGATTCGAGAGGAATCGGCGCAGTGTGGCCCAGACAGGACTCGTACCGCAAGGAGGCGGGACCGAAAGCCGGCCGGCATCCCGGTCGGCACAGGCAGGACAACAGGTAAGGAGCGGCATCGCCATGCCGAAGATGAAGACGCACTCCGGCGCCAAGAAGCGCTTCCGGACGACCGGCTCGGGAAAGATCGTGCACCGCAAGGCGGGCAAGACCCACTTGAACGAGCACAAGCCGAGCAAGCGGCTCCGCCGTATCGACGCCTTCGGCACCCTCGAGGGCGGCGACGCCAAGACGATCAAGAAGCTGCTCCGTAAGTAAGGACGTGCCATGGGCGCCGCGACACCGTCGACCGGCGTCTCGTCCACCACGCAGTAACCCCGCAGGACAGAAGGAGAATTCTCATGGCACGCGTCAAGCGTTCCGTCAACGCGCACAAGAAGCGTCGCGAGGTCCTCGAACAGGCCTCCGGTTACCGGGGTCAGCGCTCCCGGCTGTACCGCAAGGCCAAGGAGCAGGTGACGCATTCGTTCACCTACGCCTACCGTGACCGCCGCGCTCGCAAGGGCGAGTTCCGCAAGCTGTGGATCCAGCGGATCAACGCCGCCGTGCGCGCCGAGGGCATGACCTACAACCGGTTCATCGCGGGGCTGCGCGCCGCCGGTGTGGAGGTCGATCGCAAGATCCTCGCCGATCTCGCCGTCACCGACTCCGCCGCGTTCGCCGCGCTGGTCAAGGTCGCCAAGGAGCACAGCGCAGAAGCTGCTGCCGCCTGAGGGTAGGTGCCCCGTAGCCACTTCCGACGAGCCGACCGGGCTGACTCCCGCCTCCGCGGGACAGCTGCGGTCGGCTCGTCGTCTGTTGCGCCGCAAGGAACGCCTCGCCAGGGATGAGTTCCTCGCCGAGGGACCCCAGGCTGTTCGTGAGGCGCTGGCAGCCGACCGTCCACCTCGTACGGTTCTGGTCACCCGGCGCGCCGCGGAACGCCACACCGATCTCGTTGATGCCGTCCGACGGGCCGGCCTCGACCCCTCGTTGATCACCGAGGACCAACTCGGCGCAGTCACCGATTCGACCACGCCACAGGGGATCGTCGCGATCTGTCCGACGCTGGACGTCGGACTTGAGACGGCCCTGGCCGGTCGGCCGCGACTGATCGTGTGTTGTGCCGAGATCCGCGACCCCGGCAACGCCGGCACGGTGATCCGCTGTGCCGATGCCGCCGGCGCCGACGCCGTCATCCTCGGTTCCGCCTCCGTCGACCTCTACAACCCCAAGACCGTCCGCGCCAGCACCGGCAGCATCTTCCACCTGCCCGTCGTCACCAACGCCGAATTGGAGGTCGCGCTCGACCGCTGTCGGCAGCAGGGACTGCAGGTCCTCGCGGCAGCAGGCGGGGGAGCGTACGGTCTGGACGAACTGCTGCGATCCGGCGACCTCGCCGCACCGACCGTGTGGCTGATGGGCAACGAGGCCCGCGGCCTCCATCCCGACCAGCTCGAGCTGGCTGACCGGGTCGTATCGGTGCCCATCTACGGCGCTGCGGAGAGCCTCAATCTGAGTACCGCAGCCGCGGTCTGCCTGTACGCATCCGCCTTCGCCCAGCGGTCCGGCGAGGAGCCCGGACCCGCCGAGCAGTAGCCGGGAATCCCGGCGATCGGTGTGTCCATCCCATGACATCCGGATTTGTTCCGGGACAAAACCCTAGTATAAATACCGACAATCTCGAGAAAGTCGGGATACTAGGAGAGTTCCGCCGCTCCGGCGGCAGGGGTCGACCAGCAGGGGACGAAGGGGAACACCATGGGAATGCGGGTCAAGGCCGCGATCGCGGCCGTCATCGTCGGCGTACTGGTTCTGGCCGGATGCGGCTCGATGACCGGGGCCAGCGGGGCCGACACGAGCACGATCCGGGTCACCGGATTCTCGGTGTTGAACGCGGCCAACAAACCGGTCTTCAAGGGCTTCCAGGAGACGCCAGAGGGCAAGAACGTCGAGTTCGAGACCTCCTACGGCGCATCGGGAGACCAGAGCCGGGCCGTCGAGGCCGGCGCCAAGGCCGACATCGTGCACTTCTCGCTGGAGACCGACGTCACCAGGCTGGTCAAGGACAAGCTGGTCTCGGAGAACTGGAAGGACACACCGAGCCACGGCATCGCCACCTCATCGGTGGTGGTGATCGTTGTGCGCAAGGGGAACCCGAAGCACATCACCGGCTGGGACGACCTGGCCAGGCCGGGCGTGAAGATCATCACGCCGAACCCGGGTTCCTCCGGCTCGGCGCGGTGGAACATCCTTGCCGCCTGGGCACACATCACCGGCAACGGTGGCAGTGAGGCCGACGCCAAGGCGTACGTGACCAAGGTGCTGAACAACACGATCGCGCTTCCCGGCAGCGGCCGGGAGGCCACCACGGCCTTCACCGACGGGTCCGGCGACGTGCTGCTGTCCTACGAGAACGAGGCCATCGAGGCCAGGCAGAGCGGCGCCGACATCGACTACATCGTTCCCTCCGACACGCTCAAGATCGAGAACCCGGCGACGGTGACCGTCGGCGCAAGCCAGAAGGCGAAGGACTTCCTGAAGTTCATGACCAGCGCCGAGGGACAGAAGCTTTACGCCCAGGCCGGCTTCCGCCCGGTCATCGACGGCGTCGACGTCGGCCAGGTGGAGGGCGCCAATGATCCGGCGAACCCGTTCCCGCAACCGCAGAAGCTGTTCACACTGGACAAGGACTTCGGCGGCTGGAGCAAGGCGGCGGACCAGTTCTTCGGTGACGGCGAGGACGGCGCGCCGCTGGGCATCATCACCCAGTTGCAGCAGAGCACGGGCAAGGTGGGCTCGAACTGATGACCACCGCTCCGGCGACGATCGGGACTGACCGGTCGGTCAGTCCGATCTCGGACCCGCCGGACCTACCCGCCGCGGGCCCGGGTCGTCGGGTCCGGCACCGAGTCACGCTCACCCGTGGTGCCGGCCTTGGCCTCGGGTTGGCCACCATCTGGTTCAGTCTGCTGGTGCTGCTGCCGCTGTCGGCGGTCGTCGCCACGGCGGCTGCCGGTGGGGTGGGGCGCTACCTCGCCGTGCTGACCGACGACCAGACCTGGGCGGCGATCTCGCTGACCGTCACCCAGGCGGCGCTGGCGACACTGATCAACATCGTGCTCGGCACGGTGATCGCCTGGGTGCTGGTGCGTGACCGGTTCTGGGGCCGGTCGGTGCTGAACGTGATCATCGACGTCCCGTTCGCTTCGCCGACGGTGGTCGCCGGCCTGGTACTGCTGACGCTGTACGGCCCGAGCAGCCCGATGGGACTGCACTTCGCCTTCACCAGGATGGCGGTGTGGTTGGCGTTGGCTTTCGTCACCCTGCCGTTCGTCGTCCGGTCCGTGCAACCGGTACTGGAGGAGTTGGACGTCGACGTCGAGGAGGCGGCGGCATCGTTGGGTGCATCGCCCCGCACCATCGTCGCCCGGATCATCCTGCCGTCCTTGGCGCCGGCGATCACCTCGGGTGCCGCGCTGTCCTTCGCCCGGGCGATCTCCGAGTACGGCTCACTGGTGCTGCTCAGCGGCAACCGGCCGTTCCGTACCGAGGTCGTCTCCGTGCGGGTGCTGTCCTTCATCGAGAACGGAAGCAACGCCAAGGCTGCGGCCGTCGCCTCGGTGATGCTCGCGGTGGCGTTGATCGTGATCATCGCCCTGGATGTCGTGCAATGGGTGGTGGCACGACGTGGTTAGGACCTCCACACCGACACGTTGGGTGCTGCGGCTGGTCGCGGTCGGCTACCTGCTCTTCCTGGTCGTGCTGCCGCTGGTGATGTTGATCGCCCGCACCTTCGACGGGGGAGTCTCCAACCTGATGGACACCCTCACCGATCCCGAGGTGATCGACGGCATCCGGTTGACCGCCATCGTCGCATTGTGGGCGGTGGCCATCAACCTGGTGTTCGGCGTGACGATCTCGATCCTGTTGGTGCGCTACGACTTTCCCGGCAAGCGGTTGTTGTCGGCCCTGATCGATCTGCCGCTTTCGGTCTCGCCGGTCGTCGTCGGGTTGGCACTGGTGCTGGTCTACAACGGCCGCAACGGCTGGTTCGGGCCGTTCCTGGAGGATCACGGGCTGCAGGTGATCTTCAACTCGCCCGGAATGATCATGGCGACCACCTTCGTCGCGCTGCCGTTGGTGATCCGGGAAGTGGTGCCAACATTGACCGAGGTCGGTGAGGATCAGGAACAGGCGGCGCGCAGCCTCGGCGCGAACTGGCTGCAGACGTTGTGGCGGATCACCCTGCCGAGCATCAAATGGGCTGTCGTGTACGGCCTCGTGCTGAGCCTGGCCAGGTCGGTGGGTGAGTTCGGTGCGGTGAAGGTGGTCTCCGGCAACATCACCGGCCGAACGCAGACCGCGACGCTGGTGGTCGAGGCCAAGTACCAGGGATTCGAGCAGCCGGCGGCGTACGCGGTCGCCTTCCTGCTGGTGATGGTCTCGATCGCGTGTTTGATCGGGGTCGCCGCGGTGCGGCCGCGGGAACGATGAGGGGGACTGGGAGAAGATCATGAGTATCGAGATCTCTGGGGTCAGCAAGCGGTTCGGCGACTTCGTCGCCCTGGACGACGTCAACCTGTCCATCCCGACCGGCCGGCTGACGGCGTTGCTCGGCCCGTCGGGCGGCGGCAAGTCGACCCTGCTGCGGATCATCGCCGGGCTGGAGTCGGCGGACACCGGCAGGATCGTCATCGAGGGGACCGACGCCACGGCCCTGCCGCCCCAGCGGCGCAACGTCGGGTTCGTCTTCCAGCACTACGCGGTCTTCAAGCACATGACGGTGGCGCGCAACGTCGCGTTCGGGCTGGAGATCCGCACCCCGCCGCGGCTTCCGCTGACGGCAGGGCACAGGAGGGAACGCGAACGCATCAACCGCCGGGTCGCCGAGCTGCTGGACCTGGTGCACCTGTCCCAGTTCTCCCAGCGGCTGCCGTCCCAGTTGTCCGGCGGACAGCGGCAGCGGATGGCGCTGGCCAGGGCGCTGGCCGTCGAACCGAACGTGCTGCTGCTGGACGAGCCGTTCGGCGCCCTGGACGCCAAGGTCCGCAAGGAGTTGCGGGACTGGCTGCGCAGGTTGCACGACGAGGTCCATGTCACCACCGTCTTCGTCACCCATGATCAGGAGGAGGCGCTGGAGGTTGCCGACCGGATCGTCGTGATCAACGAGGGCAGGATCGAGCAGATCGGCACACCCGACCAGCTCTACGATGAGCCGGCCGGCGATTTCGTGATGGACTTCCTGGGCGAGGTCACCCAACTCGGAGGTGTACGGCTGCGACCGCACGACATCGAGGTCGCCGTGACACCGGGATCGGCCGGTGCGATGCCCGGTGTAGTCACCCGAATGCTGCGCATCGGGTTCGAGGTCCGGTTGACCGTCCGGCCCGACCGTCCCGAGCCGGGGAACGGCGAGGTGCAGGTGGTGATGAGCCGGTCGCACCAGCGATCCATCGGGCTGCGGGAAGGTGCCCGCGTCTGGCTGTCGGCCGCCGGCTGATCCGGGAAGCTGAGCCGAACTTTAGACACCCCGTCCGCCGAGCCCGCCGCGGGAATACCCGCCCCGGCCGATCCCTTAGCCTGGCTAAGGAATTTTGATCGGAGTCGGATCGTCCCGCCAGATCGATCCGTGGAAGGGGCGCCAGGTGCAGACGGGCTCTACAACGGCACCGGAACGGGCAGCACGCGGTATCACCGCGCGGGAGTCGCGGGCGGCGGCAGCGGTCGCCCGTCCGGGCTACAAGTGGATCGCGCTGTCCAACACGACCATCGGTGTCCTGATGGCGACGATCAACTCCTCCATCGTGCTGATCGCGCTGCCCGACATCTTCCGCGGCATCGGCGTCAACCCGCTGGAACCGAGCAACACCAGCCTGCTGCTCTGGTTGATCATGGGTTACCTGGTGGTGACCGCAGTGCTCGTGGTCAGCTTCGGACGACTGGGCGACATGTTCGGCCGAGTCCGGATGTACAACGCCGGCTTCGCCGTCTTCACCCTGTTCTCCATCCTGCTGTCGCTGACCTGGCTGCACGGCACCGCCGGGGCGCTCTGGCTGATCATCATCCGCATCCTGCAGGGCGTGGGCGGTGCGCTGCTGATGGCCAACTCCTCGGCGATCCTGACCGACGCGTTCCCGACCAACCAGCGCGGCCTTGCCCTCGGGCTCAACCAGGTCGCCGGCATCGCCGGGTCCTTCATCGGCCTGGTGCTCGGTGGCGTCCTGGCACCGATCGAGTGGCACATCGTCTTCCTCGTCTCCGTACCGGTCGGAGTCTTCGGCACAGTGTGGGCGTACTGGAAACTGCACGACACCGGCCACCGGCACGCCGCAACCGTTGACTGGTGGGGCAACATCAGCTTCGCCGCCGGGCTGATCGCGTTACTGATCGGCATCACCTACGGGATCCAGCCGTACCGTGATCACACGATGGGCTGGACCAACCCGATGGTGCTCGTCCTGATGATCGGCGGTGCCGTGGTGCTGGCGGTCTTCTGTGTCATCGAGACCCGGGTGTCCGATCCGATGTTCCGACTCGGGCTGTTCCGGATCCGCGCCTTCACCGCGGGCAACGTGGCCAGCCTGCTGGCCAGCCTCGGCCGCGGCGGCCTGATGTTCCTGTTGATCATCTGGTTGCAGGGCATCTGGTTGCCCCGGCACGGCTACAGCTTCGAACAGACTCCGCTGTGGGCCGGCATCTACATGCTGCCGATGACGCTCGGGTTCCTGATCGCCGGGCCGGCGTCCGGGTGGTTGTCCGACCGGTTCGGCGCCCGTGCCTTCGGTACCGGCGGCATGGTCGTCGCCGCGCTCAGCTTCGTCTGGCTCGCGCTGATGCCGGTCGACTTCTCCTACTGGGAGTTCGCTCTGGCGCTGTTGCTCAACGGTCTGGGAATGGGGCTGTTCGCCTCACCCAACCGTGCCGGGATCATGAACAGCCTGCCCCGCCAACGCCGCGGCGCCGGCGCTGGGATGACTGCCACCTTCCAGAACGCCGCCATGGTGCTGTCGATCGGGGTCTTCTTCACGCTGATGGTCGCGGGCCTGTCCAAGGCGCTGCCGCAGGCGATGTCCTCCGGACTGACCGCACAAGGGGTGCCGGCCGACGTCGCCGCCCGGGTCGCCGCGCTCCCGCCGGTTTCGGTGCTGTTCGCCTCACTGCTGGGCTACAACCCGGTGCAGACGATCCTCGGCCCCCAGGTGCTCGGCCAATTGCCGGCAGCCAACGCCCACTTCCTGACCGGTCGGGCGTTCTTCCCGTCACTGATCTCCGGACCGTTCGCCGACGGGCTGGGCGTCGCCTTCGCCTTCGCGATCATCGCCTGCCTGATCGCCGGAGTGGCGTCGCTGCTGCGCGGCGGCAAGTACGTCTACGCCGAACCGGACGACTGAACCCGCCACCGTCGTGCATTCCTGCCGTCCGGACATGTCGGAGCGTGCCGTGGGCCGGCGTTTCGGCCCGCTGGGCGGCAGCAGTACTCACAACGGCCCAATCCGGTTCGCCGCTCGGCCGCAGTCGTTCCTAGACTGTCTGGCGCTGCCACTGGGCAGTTGAGCAGATCCACCCGAAGAGGAGTCCGATGTCTGGGCCGAACTCGAGCTACGACCCTGTGCAGGTCGCATCGCTGAGCGAAGAGAACGTCGAAGCCATGGTGGCCGAGGCGCTCCGCGCTTTTGCCGGGGCGACCACGGTCGCCGAGCTCAAACAGGCCCGCATCGCCCACGCCGGCGACCGGTCACCATTGGCCCTGGCCAATCGGGAGATCGGTGCCCTGCCCCCGGAGGCCAAACGCGAGGTCGGGCAGCGGATGGCCCGGGCCCGCGGCCGGGTGAACCAGGCGCTGAAGGATCGGGAGGCCGAGATCAGTGCCGCCGAACTGGAGCGCCGACTGGCGCAGGAGCGGGTCGACGTCACCCTGCCGACCGAGCTGGTGCCGCAGGGGGCGATCCACCCCGTCCCCGCGATGATGGATCTGATGGGTGACATCTTCGTGTCGATGGGTTGGGAGATCGCCGAGGGTCCTGAGCTGGAGGCGGAGTGGCTCAACTTCGACGCCCTCAACTTCATCCCCGACCATCCGGCCCGCACGATGCAGGACACTCTGTTCATCGACCCTCCGGAACACAACCTGGTGCTGCGTACCCACACCTCCCCGGTGCAGGCCCGGTCCCTGCTCACCCGTGAGCTCCCGGTCTATGTGGTCTGTCCCGGACGCGTCTACCGGGCCGACGAGTACGACGCCACCCATCTCCCGGTCTTCAACCAGATCGAAGGCCTCGCCGTCGACAAGGGCATCACCTTCGGCAATCTGCGTGGCACGTTGGAACACTTCGCGCGCGTGTTGTTCGGAGAGGACATGGTGCTGCGCTGGAGGCCCTCGTACTTCCCCTTCACCGAGCCGTCGGCCGAGGTGGACCTGTTGTGCTTCAACTGTCACGGCACCTCGGTCGGTGATCCGGACAATCCGTGCCGGATGTGCAAGAGCGAGGGCTGGATCGAATGGGGCGGCTGCGGTGTGGTCAACCCGCGGGTGCTCGAGGCCTGTGGTGTGGACAGCTCGATCTACTCCGGCTTCGCCTTCGGCATGGGGGTCGATCGCACCCTGATGTTCCGCAACAACCTGTCGGATCTGCGCGACACCGTGCAGGGTGACGTGAGGTTCAGTCGTTCCTTGGTGGGAGGTGCACGATGAGGGTCCCGCTGAACTGGCTGCGGACGTACGCTGCGGTGCCGGAGTCGGTGCCGACCCGGCAGATCTCCGACGCCTTGGTGCGGCTGGGCCTCGAGGTCGAGACCATCGAGGAGACCGGCGCGGAGGTCACCGGGCCGTTGGTGATCGGCCGGGTCGAGGAGTTCACCGAGGAGACCCACTCCAACGGCAAGACCGTACGGTGGTGCCGGGTCGACGTCGGTCCGTACAACGAAGGCGGGACGCCGACCGACTTCGGCGCACCCGGCCGCGGCATCATCTGCGGCGCCAGGAACTTCGCTCAGGGTGATCTTGTCGTCGTGGCCCTGCCAGGCGCGGAACTGCCCGGCGGTTTCAAGATCGCCTCGCGGAAGACGTACGGACACGTCAGCGACGGGATGATCTGCTCCTCGCGCGAGCTCGGCATCGGTGATGATCATTCCGGCATCATCGTGCTCGAGCCCGACGCGGTCGGTCCGCTGGCGGCAGGTCGGACCGCTGCGGATCCTGCTGATCTTGTGGTCGGCGCGGACGCGGCCCCGGCGCTCTACCTGCGCGACGACGTCCTGGACATCGCTGTCACGCCTGATCGCGGCTACTGCTGGTCGGTCCGCGGCATCGCTCGCGAGGCCGCGCTCGCCTTCGACGTGCCGTTCACCGATCCGGTCTCCCGTCCGGTGCCGCCGACCGTCGATGAGGGTTATCCGGTGGTGATCAACTCCGAGGCCTGCCCGGTGTTCGTCGCGCTCACCGTCAGCGGTATCGCCCCGACCGCCGCCAGCCCGCGTTGGATGCAACGACGGTTGCACCAGGCCGGCATGCGGTCGATCTCGCTCGCCGTCGACGTCACCAACTACGTGATGCTGGAGACCGGCCAGCCGCTGCACGCCTACGACAGGGACAAGCTCTCCGGCCCCATCGTCGTCCGCAAGGCGAGGGCGGGGGAGAAGTTGATCACTCTCGACGACGTCGTCCGTGACCTCGATCCGGACGATCTGTTGATCACCGACGACTCCGGTCCGATCGGCCTGGCCGGCGTGATGGGCGGCGAGAACACCGAGGTGAGCCATCGGACCACCACCGTGGTGATCGAATCGGCCAACTTCGACGCGATGACGATCGCCCGGACGTCGCGGCGGCACAAGCTGTCCTCCGAAGCGTCCCGACGCTACGAGCGCGGCGCCGACCCGGGTGCCACCTATGCCGCGGCCCACCGGGTCGCGCAACTGCTGATCGCCCTGGGCGGCGGCCGGCTCGAGCCGGCCGAGACCGTTGCCGGTGCGGTGCCATCGCCGGCGACCCAGCGGTTCGATGATCGACTTCCGGCCACGATCATGGGTGCTGAGATCGACCGTTCGACGGTGATCCAGGCTCTGCAGGCGGTCGGCGTCGCCGTTGATGATCAGGGCGACAGACTGCTGGTCACCCCGCCCAGTTGGCGGCCCGACCTGACCGATCCGTACGACTATGTCGAAGAGGTCGGCCGGATCTACGGGTATGAGAACGTCCGCCCGGTCATCCCGACACCGCCCGCGGGCCGGGGCCTGACCCGTCGGCAGCGGCTGCGCCGGTTGATCGGCCAGGCACTGGCCGATGCCGGGTACGTCGAGGCACAGACCTTCCCGTTCATGGGCAGGGCGGTTCTTGATCAACTCCGTATCCCGCCCGACGACGCGCGCCGCCGACTGATGCGGATGGCCAACCCGCTCTCGGAGGAACAGGCCGAACTGCGCACCACGTTGCTGCCGGAACTGTTCGCATCGGTCAACCGCAACACCAGCCGCAGTCTTGACGATCTTGCGATCTTCGAGATCGGGCCGGTGTTCCTGGCACCGCAGCAGCGCAGTGCCGCTCCGCGGCCCCCGGTCGACCGCCGGCCGAGCGAGGAGGAGTTGGCCGCCATGGACGCGGCGATCGGTGATCAGCCACGGCATCTCGGTGCCGTGCTGACCGGAGCCGTACGTCCTGCGGGGTGGACCGGGCCGGCGCAGCCGGCGACCTGGCGGCACGCCATCGCGACCGCCGAGATCGCCGCCCGTGCCGTCGGTGGCACGGTCGTCGCCGAACAGGCCGAGCAGGCACCCTGGCATCCCGGCCGCTGCGCCGCGATCATCGTTGTGGCCGAGGACGGCACCCGGACCCCGATCGGCTTCGCCGGGGAGATCCATCCGACCGTGATCGAGGCTCTCGGACTGCCGGCCAGGACCGCGGCCTGCGAGATCGATCTTGATGCGCTGGTCGGGGCCGCGCCGCAGATCGGCAGCATCGTCGAGCTGTCCACCCATCCGGTGGTCAAAGAGGACATCGCGCTGATTGTCGACGCCGGCGTGCCCGCGGCCAGGGTCGAAGAAGCCGTACGGGCCGGTGCCGGGGGTTTGCTGGAGGACGTCCGGCTGTTCGACGTCTACACCGGCGAGCAGATCGGCGCGGGCAAGAAGTCCCTGGCCTACGCCCTCCGCTTCCGCGCCCCGGACCGTACCCTCACCGATGCCGAGGTCGCTCAGGCCCGCGAAGCCGCGGTTGCCGCCGCCGCCCGCGCCACCGGCGCCACCCAACGCACCGAATAGCCGAGGGGTCACAAACTCCCCAATCTGCGCGGCGTGTCGCCACCCCCTCCCGCCGAGGGGTCACAAAATCCCTCATATGCGCGGCGTGTCGCGGTCGCTCTGAAGATCATGCGTCGGGCGTCAGGTGGTGTCCGAGACCCTCTGATGTTGTCCGCTTGTCGTCGCTGTCCACAGATCGTCGCCGGAACTGGGATTCGCCGGGGCCGCGGCGCCGATCGTTGGGGCATGACGAATCCTGGATCCTCGATCTTTCCCGCCTGGCACGCGGACCCGCGGCTGCCGACCGACCGTCCGTTCACCGCCGCTCAAGCCCGCCACCTCGGGGTGGACGGCAACGTTCTGGCCCGGCTCGTCCGGCAGGGTCTCCTCCGCCGTGTGCTCCACGGCGTGTACGTCGACGCCTGCGTGCCGGACTCGATCGACGAGCGTGCCCGGGCCCTCGCCCTCGCCGTACCGGAGGCCGCGGTGATCACCGACGCAACGGCCGCCTGGCTGTACGGAGTGGATCTCTTCCCGGGAGGCAGCATGGGCCCGATGCCCCGCGTGCAGTACTTCCGGCATCCCGATCACACCCGGGTACGCAGGAAGCAGGTGCAGGGTGGCCGCCGGATGCTCGACGACGCTGATCTTGTCTCGATCGGTCCGGTACTGGTCACGTCACCTCTGCGGACCGCCTGTGATCTCGGTCGATCCCTGCGACGGGAGAAGGCACTGGCCGGGCTGGACGCGTTGCTGCGACTGGGAGGATTCACCGCGGCCGAACTCGACGCCCAGCTCCGACGGTTCCGGGGCCGCCGGGGAGTCGTCCAACTGCGCGAACTCGTTCCGCTGGCTGACGGTCGCGCGGAATCGGTACGCGAGTCGGAGCTGCGTCTGCTGTGGATCGATGCCGGGCTGCCCAAGCCCGACCTGCAGATCTCGGTGCTGCATCGGCCAGGCCGCGAACCGTTCCGCCTGGATCTCGGCGATGCCAGGGTCAAGTACGCAGCCGAGTACGACGGCGAGGAATGGCACTCGACTCCGGAACAGATCGCCCGTGACGCATGGCGCCGGGAGTTGATCCGCGGCGAGGGATGGACGATCGACGTCTTCGGGAACGCGGACCTGCACCGCTGGAGCGCGATGGACCGGCTGAAGGACGGCTATCGCCGCGCGGCTGAGCGGGCCGAACGAAGAGCCGCCGGCGACCGGTCCGACGCCGAGGCCGCGATGCGGGCGTTCGGCCTGCCGCGCCATGCCGACAGCTTCCTGATGTCATCCGAAGTCGCCGGTCTGGTCAGGGATCCGTACGGATTGTACGGGGTGAGCGAGGTCAGCCGGAGCGATCGATCCTGAGTCGGCTCTTCCGCCGACACGCCGCATATATGAGGGAATCTCTGACCCCTCGGCGGGTGGGGGTGGCGACACGCTGCGAATATCAGGGATTAACTGACCCCTCGCGGGGATAACCGAGTTGGAATAAGTATGCAGACCATGGCATGATCATGCTGTGATCAAGTACAGGGCAGCGGTGGCCGGGGCGACCGGGTACGCCGGCGGCGAGCTGCTGCGGCTGCTGCTCGCGCATCCCAACATCGAGGTCGGCGCGGTGACCGCGGCCAGGAGCGCCGGCAGTCTGCTCGGCGAACACCATCCGCATCTGGTGCCGCTGGCCGATCGCGTGGTCGAGCCGACCGACGCGGAGCACCTGGCCGGACATGACATCGTCTTCCTTGCGCTGCCCCACGGCGCGTCCGGTGAGATCGCTGCACGGCTGGGCCCGGACGTCCTCGTCGTCGACTGTGCCGCCGACCACCGGCTGGCCGACCCGGCGAAATGGCAGCACTACTACCACTCCGACCATGCCGGGACCTGGCCGTACGGCCTGCCCGAGCTCCCTGGTCAGCGCGACAGACTGGCGCACACGAAGCGGATCTCGGTTCCCGGCTGCAATCCGACCGCCTCGACACTGGCCCTGTTGCCGGCCGTCACCGCCGGGCTGATCTCCTGCGACGATGTCGTGGTCGTCCTCGCGACCGCCCCCTCGGGCGCCGGCAAGAAGCTGGCCACCACCTACCTGGCCTCGGAGATCATGGGCTCGGCGACGCCGTACCAGGTCGGCGGGATCCATCGGCACACCCCCGAGATGGAACAGAACCTGATCGCCTGCGGTGCCGCCGACCCGCACGTCTCGTTCACACCGATGCTGGTCCCGATGACGCGCGGCATCCTGGCCACCTGTACGGCCAGACTCAGCGATCCGTCGATCACCGCCGACGATGTGTACGCCGCCTACCAGAAGGCGTACGCGACGGAGGCGTTCGTCCACCTACTGCCGGCCGGCGTCTGGCCGCAGACCCAGGCCACCCTCGGCGCCAACATCGCGCACATCCAGGCCACCGTCGACCCACACACCGGACGGCTTGTGGCGATCGCCGCCATCGACAACCTTGCCAAGGGCACGGCCGGCGCCGCCGTCCAGTGCACCAACCTCGCGCTCGGCCTCGACGAGACCACCGGGCTGACCACGATCGGAGTCGCTCCATGAGCGTGACCGCAGCCAGGGGGTTCGCGGCAACCGGCCTGCCCGCCGGGATCAAGCCGTCCGGCAACGCCGATCTCGCCCTGGTCCGCAATCTCGGTCCGGACTTCACCGCGGCCGCGGTCTTCACCTCCAACCGGATCAAGGCGGCGCCGGTGCTCTGGTCGGAGCAGGTGATCAAGGACGGGTCGTTGCAGGCGGTCATCCTGAACTCCGGCGGCGCCAACGCGTGCACCGGTCCGGACGGTTTCGCCGACACGCACAGCACGGCCGAACGGTTGGCATCCCAGCTCGGCGTGGGCGCCGTCGACATCGCGGTCTGCTCCACCGGCGTGATCGGCAACCGACTGCCGGTGGACAAGATCACGGCGGCCATCCCGACCCTGGTCGACCAGGCCACCGAGGACGGTGGAGCCGCCGCCGCGGAGGCGATCATGACCACAGACACCCGGGCCAAACAGGCGACCGCGACCGGCGACGGCTGGACGATCGGCGGCATGGCCAAGGGTGCCGGCATGCTCGCGCCCGGGCTCGCCACGATGCTCGTCGTGATCACCACCGACGCAGTGATCAACTCCGCCGTCCTGGACACAGCGCTCCGCCGAGCCACCCGGCTCACCTTCGACCGGGTGGACAGTGATGGTGCGATGTCCACCAACGACACGGTGATCGTGATGAGCAGCGGCGCCTCGGGCGTCGACGCCGATCCGGCGGAGTTCACCGACCGCCTGACGGCGGTGTGTGCCGATCTGGCCCGCCAGCTGGTGGCCGATGCCGAGGGCGCCACCCATGACATCGCGATCACCGTCTCGGGTGCTGCAAGTCAGGAGGACGCCGTGATCGTCGGCCGGAGCATTGCCCGGAACAGCCTGTTCAAGTGCGCGATGTTCGGCAACGATCCCTACTGGGGCAGGGTTCTCGCCGCTCTCGGCACCACCTCGGCCACCTTCGAACCCGATGCCGTCGACGTGTCCTTCAACGGCGTACTGCTCAGCCGCAACGGGTACGGCGTACCGGACGCGACCGTCGACATCAGCGCCCAGCGCGAGATCCGTGTCGACATCGATCTGCACGCCGGCGACCAGACAGCGACGATCTGGACCAACGATCTGACGTACGACTACGTCAAGGAGAACGCGGAGTACCTGTCGTGACCATCATCCGGAAGGCCGAGAAGCTCTCCCTGGTGGAGAAGGCGTCCATCCTGACCGAGGCGCTGCCCTGGTTGGAGACCTATGCCGGCAGGACCGTCGTGATCAAGTACGGCGGCAACGCCATGATCGACGAGGACCTGAAGCGGGCCTTCGCCCAGGACATCGTCTTCATGAAACGCTGCGGCGTGCATCCGGTGGTCGTGCACGGCGGCGGACCGCAGATCTCCACCATGCTGCAACGGCTCGGTATCCCGTCGGAGTTCAAGGCGGGGCTACGGGTCACCACGCCCGAGGCGATGGAGATCGTCCGGATGGTGCTGGTCGGCCAGGTCGGCCGTGACCTGGTCGGGCTGATCAACCAGCAGAGCGCGCTGGCCGTCGGCATGTCCGGCGAGGACGGCGGCCTCTTCACTGCAACCCGCAAGAAGGCCCTCGTCGACGGCGAAGAGATCGATCTCGGTCTGGTCGGCGAGGTGACGACGGTCCGCACCGAGGCGATCAACGGCCTGATCACCGCCGGACGGATCCCGGTCGTCGCCAGCATCGCCCCGGACCGCAACGGCGTGGTGCACAACGTCAACGCCGACACGGCCGCCGCCGCGCTCGCCGTGGCGCTGAAGGCCGAGCGGATGGTGATGCTGACCGACGTCGAGGGCCTGTACGCCGACTGGCCGAACAGCAACGACGTGATCAAGGAACTCTCCGCATCGCAACTCAGGCAGATGCTGCCGAGACTCGAGTCCGGGATGGCACCCAAGATGGAGGCGTGTCTGAACGCAGTCGAGGGCGGCCTGACTCGGGCAACCGTCACCGACGGCCGCGTTCCACACGCGCTGTTGTTGGAGATCTTCACCAACGCCGGCATCGGCACCATGGTCACCCAGGACGGGTTGATCAGATTGGGTAGCCGCGTTTTCCCTGCGTCCGAAGGCATTCCGCCCGAGGAGTACGCCAACGGAGAGTTCGGCGTGCTCGTCCCCGAAGATCATGAACCGACCAACGACCTGAACGAGGTGCGCCCGTGACCGGCAGCACGGTTTCTGAGCTGACCGCAGTCAGTGATCAACTGGCCGCCCCGCAACGGGGTGGCTCGGCGGCGATCCTGGACAGCTACAGCCACACCCTGATGAACACCTTCGGCACGCCGAAGCGGGTGTTCGTCCGTGGCGAGGGCTGCTATGTCTGGGACGCCGACGGGCGACGGCACCTCGATCTGCTCTCCGGCCTGGCCGTCAACGCCCTCGGTCATGCCCATCCCACCGTGTTGTCGGCGATCACCGGCCAGATCGCCACGCTTGGCCACGTCTCGAACTTCTTCGCCACGCCGGCCCAGGTGGCGCTGGCGGAACGGCTCACCCGACTGGTCGCCGGTGACAGCGGTGTGGAGACCCGGGTGTTCTTCACCAACTCCGGGACCGAGGCCAACGAGGCGGCCTTCAAGATCACCCGGCAGACCGGACGGACCAAGATCATCTCGACCGAGGGGTCCTTCCACGGCCGGTCGATGGGTGCCCTTGCCATCACCCACAACGAGAAGTACCGCAAGCCCTTCGAGCCGTTGCCCGGAGACGTGGAGTTCGTCCCGTACGGCGATGTGGATGCGCTGCAGGCCGCCGTCGACGGCCGGACCGCAGCCGTGGTCCTGGAACCGATCCAGGGGGAGAACGGCATCGTGGTGCCACCGGACGGCTACCTGGCCGCGGCACGCCGGATCACCGCCGCGGCCGGTGCACTGTTGTGGGTGGACGAGGTGCAGACCGGGATGGGCCGCACCGGCCGGTGGCTGGATTCCAGCCGCGAGGACATCGTTCCCGACATCGTCACGCTCGCCAAGGGCCTGGGCAACGGCTTCCCGATCGGCGCCTGCCTCGCGCTCGGTCGCGCCGCCGGCCTGCTCGGGCCGGGCAGCCACGGCTCGACCTTCGGCGGCAACCCCGTGGCGGCCATCGCCGGTCTCGCCGTGATCGCGGTGATCGAACGGGATCAACTGCTGCAGAACGCCATGGTGACGGGCGACCAGTTGGCCACCGGGATCACCGCCCTCGGTCACCCGCTGATCGATCATGTCCGCGGCCGCGGCCTGCTGCGTGGCGTGGTGCTCACCCGCGACATCGCGGCCGCCGTCAGCGACGCGGCGTTGGACGCCGGCTACATCATCAACGCGCCCCGTCCGAACGTGCTGCGGATCGCACCCCCGCTGATCATCACCGCAGACCAGATCGCGGGTTTCATCGAGGCACTGCCCGGTTTCCTCGACGACGCACAAGGAGCAGCCTGATGACCGAGCAGACCACCGCCGGCATTCGCCACTTCCTGGCCGACGACGATCTCAGCCCGGCCGAGCAGGCCGAGGTTCTTGAGCTTGCCGCCGCGCTCAAGGCCGCACCGTACGACTCCAAGCCGCTGGCCGGCCCGGTGAGCGTGGCGACGATCTTCGACAAGCCGACCTTGCGTACCCAGTCCTCGTTCGCGGCAGGCATCGCCGAACTCGGCGGCTTTCCGCTGCAGGTCGACGGGAACCTCGCCGGTATCGGCGTCCGGGAATCGATTCCCGACGTGGCCAGGATCCTCGGCCGCCAGGTGGGCATGATCGTCTGGCGCACCTACGGTCAGCAGCGGATCGTCGAACTGGCCAGGTACGCCGGCGTTCCGGTGGTCAACGCCCTGACAGACGACTACCACCCGTGCCAGCTGTTGGCCGACCTGCTCACGGTCGCCGAGCACAAGGGCCGACTCGCCGGCCTGACGGTGGCGTTCCTCGGCGATGCCGCGTGCAACATGGGCAACTCCTGGGCCCTCGCCGGTGCCACCGCTGGGATGCACGTCCGTTTCGGCGCACCGGAGGGCTACAGGCCGGATCCTGCGGTGTTGACCCGGGCCGCTGCCATCGCCGGCAGGACAGGCGCGACCATCGGCATCGACCATGATCCGATCAAGACCGCCGCCGGCGCCGATGTCGTTGTCACCGACACCTGGGTGTCGATGGGCAAGGAGGACGAGGCGGCCGCCCGGGAAGCCGTCTTCCGGCCCTACGCGGTGACCAGCGAGTTGATCAGCCATGCGAGTCCGGACGCGATCGTGCTGCACTGTCTGCCCGCGTACCGGGGCAAGGAGATCTCCGCCGAGGTACTCGACGGACCGCAGTCGGTGATCTGGGACGAGGCCGAGAATCGCCGGCACGCGCAGAAGGCGATCATGACGTGGCTGTGGCGGCGGCGCCCCGCGGATCCGGAGCACACCGCCGACCATGGTGCCGCGGAGGATCCGCGACGATGACCGACACGACCCGGACGATCAGCAAGTCCGCCCGGCACGCCCGGATCATCGCCCTGTTGGAGCGCCACCAGGTGCGATCCCAGTCCGAACTCGCCGAACTGCTGGCGGCCGACGGTGTGTCGGTGACCCAGGGCACGCTGTCCCGCGACCTGCTCGATCTGGGCGCGCTCCGGGTTCGCGGTCAGGACGGACAGTTGATCTACGCAGTGCCGGGCGAGGGCGGCGACCGGACACCGCTGGTGGGGGAGCAGACGGCCTTCAACGACCGGTTGGCCCGATTGTGCGGGGAGATCATGGTCTCGGCCGAGGCCTCCGCGAACCTCGTCGTGGTACGGACACCCCCGGGCGCGGCCCAGTATTTCGCCTCGGCCGTCGATCGGGCCGGCTGGCCCAACATTCTGGGCACCATCGCCGGCGACGACACCATCTTGTTGATCACCCGCGAGCCCGACGGCGGCCAGGCGATCGCCGACCAGCTGACCCGGTTGAGCAGCCGCTGACCGGAGCCGTCGGCGTACGGCTGCGTCGCCCTCCGTCGGGGTGATGATTCGCAGGATGTATTCGGGACGCGAGTCGGGCGGGTCCTCCGGCCCGCGCCGACCGCACGGAAGGGAGCATCGGTGGAAGCCAACACAGGAGCGCAGGGTCCCGGATCGCGGACACCGCAGGGGACACTGTGGGGCGGACGCTTCCGCGGCGGCGCCGCGGACGCCATGTTCGCGCTGAGCAGGTCGACCCACTTCGACTGGCGGCTGGCCCGCTACGACATCGCAGGATCCCGCGCCCACGCCGGCGCGCTGCACCGCGCCGGGCTGCTCACCGACGACGAACACGACGCGATGATCACAGCCCTCGACCGGCTCGAAGCCGCAGTGGTCGACGGCAGCTTCACTCCGGCGGAGACCGACGAGGACGTACACGGTGCGCTGGAACGCGGACTGTTGGAGATCGCCGGTCCCGAGTTGGGGGGCAGGCTGCGCGCCGGCAGGTCACGCAACGACCAGATCGCCACGCTGCTGCGGATGTACCTGCGCGACGCGATGGCCATGATGCGCGCCGAGGTCGGTGATCTGATCACGGCGCTGCACGATCAGGCCGAACGCCATCTCGGCGCACCGATGCCGGGCCGGACCCACCTGCAGCATGCCCAGCCCGTCCTGCTGTCCCATCACCTGCTGGCCCACGCCTGGCCCCTGGTCCGCGACCTGGAACGGATCCGGGACCTCGATCACCGGCTGGCGGTGAGTCCGTACGGCTCCGCAGCGCTGGCCGGCACGTCGCTCGGGCTCGACCCGGAGCTGACCGCGCGCGACCTGGGTTTCGCCGGCAGCGTCGCCAACTCGATCGACGGCACGGCCGCCCGGGACCTGGCCGCCGAGGCCGCGTACGTGCTGGCCCAGATCGGCGTCGACCTGTCCCGGCTCAGCGAGGACGTGATCCTGTGGGCGACCCACGACTTCGGTTACGCGAAGCTGGACGACGCCTGGGCGACCGGGTCGTCGATCATGCCGCAGAAGAAGAACCCCGACGTCGCCGAACTGGCCCGCGGCAAGGCCGGCCGACTGATCGGCAATCTCGCCGGCCTGCTGGCGACGCTCAAGGGCCTGCCACTGGCGTACAACCGGGATCTCCAGGAGGACAAGGAACCGCTGTTCGACTCGATCGACCAGTTGCTGGTGCTGCTGCCCGCGGTGACCGGGATGGTGAGCACGCTGACCTTCGACACCGCCAGGATGGCGACCGAGGCGCCGCAGGGATTTTCGCTGGCCACCGACGTCGCCGACTGGCTGGTTCGGCGACGGGTGCCCTTCAGGGAGGCGCACGAGATCTCCGGAGCCTGTGTCCGCTACTGCGAACAGCGCGACATCGAGCTGTCCGACCTGACGCCGGAACAACTGGCCGGGATCGACGCGAGACTGACGCCCGAGGTGCGGGCGGTGCTGACGGTCCAGGGGTCGATCGACGCCCGGAACGGGCGCGGTGGCACCGCGACGGCGCGGGTGGCCGAGCAGCTGACCGAAATCGCCGAACGGCTCGACCGACTCCGCCACTAGGCTTTGGGCCGTGGGAATCCTCGACACATTGACCTGGCGGGGCCTGCTCGCCGACTGCACCGACGAACAGGCACTGCGTGAGCACCTCGACGCAGGGCCGGTGACGTTCTATATCGGGTTCGATCCCACGGCGCCCAGCCTGCATTTCGGCAACCTGGTGCAACTGATCGTCGCCCGCCACCTGCAGGACGCGGGACACAACCCACTGATCCTCGTCGGCGGGTCGACGGGACTGATCGGCGACCCGAAGGAGACCGCCGAACGGGTGCTGAACTCCAAGGAGACGGTTGCCGGCTGGGTCGACCAGATCCGGGAGCAGGTGAGCAGATACGTCCGCTTCGACGGCCCGAATCCGGCCCGGGTGGTGAACAACCTGGACTGGACCGGGAATGTGCCGGTGCTGGACTTCCTGCGGGACATCGGCAAGCACTTCCCCGTCAACCGGATGCTGGCCAGGGAGGTCGTCCGGAAGCGGCTGGAATCGGGCATCTCCTACACGGAGTTCTCCTACGTCCTGCTGCAGGCGTTCGATTACCTCAACCTCTACCGGCAGTACGGCTGCACACTGCAGTTCGGTGGCAGCGACCAGTGGGGCAACATCACCGCCGGTGTCGAACTGGTCCGCCGATCCGACGGTGGAAAGGTGCACGCTATCGCCACGCCGTTGCTGACGAAGGCCGACGGAACGAAATTCGGCAAGACCGAGGGCGGGTCGATCTGGCTGAGTCCGGACCTGACCAGCCCGTTCGCCTTCCACCAGTTCTTCCTGAACGCCGAGGACGAGAAGGTCATCGAATACCTGAAGGTGTTCAGTCCGCGCAGTCAGGAGGAGATCGCCGAACTCGAACGGCAGACCCGGGAGAAGCCGCACCTGCGGCTGGCCCAGCATGCGCTCGCCGACGATGTGACCGACCTGGTGCATTCCCCGGCCGACACCAAGGCGGCCAACGAGGCTGCTGAAGCACTGTTCGGCAGATCCGAACTGGGCTCGTTGTCCGCTGCTGTGCTCCGCGACGTCGCCGCTGAGCTGGATGCGGCGGAACTGAAGTGCGACGGGGACCTGCCGACGTTCGTCGACGCCATGGAAGCGGCCCGCGTCGTGGCCAGCAGATCCGCCGCCCGGCGGGCGATAGCCGAGGGTGGCGCGTATCTGAACAACGAGAAGGTCACCGATCCGGATCGCCGGCTGCAGCCCACCGATCTGCTCGCCGGGGAGTACGTCATCGTTCGGCGCGGCAAGAAGACCGTCGGCGCCGTGCGCGTCCTGGCCTGAGTCGACTCCGCCGAATCGGAAACGGCCGGCATCCGCCCTGGTGTCAGGTGGCTGCCGACCGACGCCCGGCGACCTGCCGCTGACAAGGGCAGACGGCAGTTGTGACGAGCGCCACGAGCGCTGGATTTGACCGGCAAACCCGCTCCGCGTAATGTTCTCTGAGCCGCCGGGGAGCGGGACGCGGAAGCCGAAAGGCAGAGCGGCCGGCCCGAGCGGAACCCAACGGTAACAAAGCAGCCGTGATGGCCTGCGCCCCAAGGGGTGTAGCAGCCGGATACGGCCCGCCGAGATGCCCGCGGGGGAGCGAAGATCCGGTTTGACCGGAACGGAACTCTTCAGTAAGCTAGGTCGGGTTGCCCCAGATGAGATCCGAAGGGTCCTGAAGGGGTCACGAAGACCGAGGTGAAGGCCTCAAAGCGGGATCAACACCAAGTTGACAACGCAGCGAGAACTTCACTAAAGTAAGTCGAGTTGCCCCAAGCGGAATTCGAAAGAAAACCGCGCGGTGTGCGCCCGAAACTTGAGAACTCAACAGCGTGCTAAAAGTCAATGCCAGTTTATGCACAAATAAACCCCGTGCCTAGGCATTGTGAGTGATCTTTGATTGCTCATGACGTACTAGGTTCGGATTCCTTTGATTGATTGATGAGGATCTCTTTGAGATCCACGTCAGCGATCGAACTAAGTTGACGGTAAACAGCACTTCGGTGCTGCACCGATATATTTCAACGGAGAGTTTGATCCTGGCTCAGGACGAACGCTGGCGGCGTGCTTAACACATGCAAGTCGAACGGTAAGGCCCCTTCGGGGGTACACGAGTGGCGAACGGGTGAGTAACACGTGAGTAACCTGCCCCTAACTCTGGAATAACGGCTGGAAACAGCCGCTAATACCGGATATGACCTCGAGCGTCATCGCTTGAGGTGGAAAGCTCCGGCGGTTAGGGATGGACTCGCGGCCTATCAGCTTGTTGGTGAGGTAACGGCTCACCAAGGCTTCGACGGGTAGCCGGCCTGAGAGGGCGACCGGCCACACTGGGACTGAGATACGGCCCAGACTCCTACGGGAGGCAGCAGTGGGGAATATTGCACAATGGGCGCAAGCCTGATGCAGCAACGCCGCGTGTGGGATGACGGCCTTCGGGTTGTAAACCACTTTCAGCTAGGACGAAGCGAAAGTGACGGTACTAGCAGAAGAAGCACCGGCCAACTACGTGCCAGCAGCCGCGGTGATACGTAGGGTGCGAGCGTTGTCCGGAATTATTGGGCGTAAAGGGCTCGTAGGCGGTTCGTCACGTCGGAAGTGAAAACTCGGGGCTTAACCCCGAGCCTGCTTCCGATACGGGCGAACTAGAGGTATGCAGGGGAGAATGGAACGTCTGGTGGAGCGGTGGAATGCGCAGATATCAGACAGAACACCAGTGGCGAAGGCGGTTCTCTGGGCATTACCTGACGCTGAGGAGCGAAAGCGTGGGGAGCAAACAGGCTTAGATACCCTGGTAGTCCACGCCGTAAACGGTGGGCACTAGGTGTGGGACTCATTCCACGAGTTCCGTGCCGAAGCTAACGCATTAAGTGCCCCGCCTGGGGAGTACGGCCGCAAGGCTAAAACTCAAAGGAATTGACGGGGGCCCGCACAAGCGGCGGAGCATGCGGATTAATTCGATGCAACGCGAAGAACCTTACCTGGGTTTGACATATACCGGAAAGCTGCAGAGATGTAGCCCCCGCAAGGTCGGTATACAGGTGGTGCATGGCTGTCGTCAGCTCGTGTCGTGAGATGTTGGGTTAAGTCCCGCAACGAGCGCAACCCTCGTCCTATGTTGCCAGCACGTAATGGTGGGGACTCATAGGAGACTGCCGGGGTCAACTCGGAGGAAGGTGGGGATGACGTCAAGTCATCATGCCCCTTAAGTCCAGGGCTTCACGCATGCTACAATGGCCGGTACAAAGAGCTGCAATACCGCAAGGTTGAGCGAATCTCAAAAAGCCGGCCTCAGTTCGGATTGGGGTCTGCAACTCGACCCCATGAAGTCGGAGTCGCTAGTAATCGCAGATCAGCAATGCTGCGGTGAATACGTTCCCGGGCCTTGTACACACCGCCCGTCAAGTCATGAAAGTCGGTAACACCCGAAGCCGGTGGCCCAACCTTTTGGAGGGAGCCGTCGAAGGTGGGACTGGCGATTAGGACTAAGTCGTAACAAGGTAGCCGTACCGGAAGGTGCGGCTGGATCACCTCCTTTCTAAGGAGCCATATGGCGCTCTCGAGCGTCCATGCGCTCGGTTCCAGGACGATCGTTCCTGGCCGAGCAGGCACCGGAATGTGGAACATTGACCATTAAGCGCAGAAGTCACGATCCCGTGAGTACAACCCGTAAGGGAGTGGAAAACCGGGTGAGATGACGACTGTGCCTGAGGCACGCTGTTGGGTCCTGAGGGGTCGGTCGCACGACGAACGTCACGCGATCGGGCAACTCAGCGGACCGAGGGCCGGCTGGAAACAGCCGGCACACGGATCCCGCCCGTATATTGAGAACTTCACAGTGGACGCGAGCATCTTTGTAGTAACAACAAGCTACTAAGGGCAATCGGTGGATGCCTTGGCACCAAGAGCCGATGAAGGACGTTGTAACCTGCGATAAGCCCCGGGGAGCTGGTAAACGAGCTTCGATCCGGGGATCTCCGAATAGGGAAACCTCGAAGGAAACCGGAGTAATGTCCGGCGACCCCTGCCTGAACACATAGGGCAGCGGGAGGGAACGTGGGGAAGTGAAACATCTCAGTACCCACAGGAACAGAAAACAACAGTGATTCCGTCAGTAGTGGCGAGCGAACGCGGAAGAGGCCAAACCACATCTGTGTGATAGCTGACAGGCGTTGCAGATGCGGTGTAGTGGGGCCACCTGGACCGAGCTGTCGATCGGTCAAACAGTCAGAAATGCTCATTGAAGTCGAAGCGCTCTGGGAAGGCGCGGCACAGAAGGTAACACCCCTGTAGACGTAAGATGAGCACTGTTAGGTGTCACCCCAAGTAGTACGGAACCCGTGAAATTCCGTACGAATCCGGCGGGACCACCCGCTAAGCCTAAATACTCCTTGGTGACCGATAGCGGACAAGTACCGTGAGGGAAAGGTGAAAAGTACCCCGGGAGGGGAGTGAAATAGTACCTGAAACCGATTGCCTACAATCCGTCGGAGCTCTTCGGAGTGACGGCGTGCCTTTTGAAGAATGAGCCTGCGAGTTAGTGGTACGTGGCGAGGTTAACCCGTGTGGGGAAGCCGTAGCGAAAGCGAGTCCAAATAGGGCGATTGAGTCGCGTGCTCTAGACCCGAAGCGAAGTGATCTATCCATGGCCAGGGTGAAGCGACGGTAAGACGTCGTGGAGGCCCGAACCCACCAGGGTTGAAAACCTGGGGGATGAGCTGTGGATAGGGGTGAAAGGCCAATCAAACTTCGTGATAGCTGGTTCTCCCCGAAATGCATTTAGGTGCAGCGTCGCGTGTTTCTTGCCGGAGGTAGAGCACTGGATAGTTGAGGGGGCCCACAAGCTTACCAACATTAGCCAAACTCCGAATGCCGGTAAGTGAGAGCGCGGCAGTGAGACTGCGGGCGATAAGGTTCGTAGTCGAGAGGGAAACAGCCCAGAACACCAGCTAAGGCCCCTAAGCGATTGCTAAGTGGAAAAGGATGTGGAGTTGCGGAGACAACCAGGAGGTTGGCTTGGAAGCAGCCACCCTTTAAAGAGTGCGTAATAGCTCACTGGTCAAGTGATTCTGCGCCGACAATTTAGCGGGGCTCAAGCAATCCGCCGAAGCTGTGTCATTGACGCATGTGCTTGGTCCTTTTGGACCCAGGCGCGTTGATGGGTAGGGGAGCGTCGTGTGCGCGAGGAAGCAGCGGGGTAACCCAGCTGTGGAGAGCACACGAGTGAGAATGCAGGCATGAGTAGCGAATGACGGGTGAGAAACCCGTCCGCCGAATGACCAAGGGTTCCAGGGTCAAGCTAATCTGCCCTGGGTAAGTCGGGACCTAAGGCGAGGCCGACAGGCGTAGTCGATGGACAACGGGTTGATATTCCCGTACCGGCGCATGAACGACCCTGCCGAACCGAGTGATGCTAAGCACGGAAGGTCTTCGGACTCCTTCGGGATGATGTTGACTGACTCTGCGACCCGAACTCGTATTAGGCAAGCTGCGGAGTGACGCAGGAAGGTAGCCCAACCCGGGCTAATGGCTGTCCCGGGGTAACTGCGTAGGGCGAGATGTAGGCAAATCCGCATCTCACAAGCCTGAGACAGGAGGCCTCTCACGGTTTCAACCGTGTTGGAGTGGGTGATCCTATGCTGCCTAGAAAACCTTCGTGAGCGAGTGCATGTGCCGCCCGTACCCTAAACCGACTCAGGTGGTCAGGTAGAGAATACCAAGGCGATCGAGATAACCGTGGCTAAGGAACTCGGCAAAATACCCCCGTAACTTCGGGAGAAGGGGGGCCGACATTGTTAGGGGACTTGCTCCCCGAAGCATTGGAGGCCGCAGAGACCAGGCCCAAGCGACTGTTTACTAAAAACACAGGTCCGTGCCAAGTCGAAAGACGATGTATACGGACTGACGCCTGCCCGGTGCTGGAACGTTAAGGGGAGATGTTAGCCGCAAGGCGAAGCATTGAACTTAAGCGCCAGTAAACGGCGGTGGTAACTATAACCATCCTAAGGTAGCGAAATTCCTTGTCGGGTAAGTTCCGACCTGCACGAATGGCGTAACGACTTGGGCGCTGTCTCGGCCACGGACTCGGCGAAATTGCACTACGAGTAAAGATGCTCGTTACGCGCAGCAGGACGGAAAGACCCCGGGACCTTTACTATAGCTTGGTATTGGTGATCGGATGAGCTTGTGTAGGATAGGTGGGAGACTTTGAAGCAGTCACGCCAGTGGTTGTGGAGTCAACGTTGAAATACCACTCTGGTTCTTCTGGTTATCTAACGTAGGTCCGTTATCCGGATCACGGACAGTGCCTGGTGGGTAGTTTGACTGGGGCGGTCGCCTCCCAAAAGGTAACGGAGGCGCCCAAAGGTTCCCTCAGCCTGGTTGGCAATCAGGTTTCGAGTGTAAGTGCACAAGGGAGCTTGACTGTGAGAGAGACATCTCAAGCAGGGACGAAAGTCGGGACTAGTGAACCGACGGCGGCATGTGGAAGCGCCGGAGATCAACGGCTAAAAGGTACCCCGGGGATAACAGGCTGATCTTGCCCGAGCGTTCATAGCGACGGCATGGTTTGGCACCTCGATGTCGGCTCGTCGCATCCTGGGGCTGGAGTCGGTCCCAAGGGTTGGGCTGTTCGCCCATTAAAGCGGCACGCGAGCTGGGTTTAGAACGTCGTGAGACAGTTCGGTCCCTATCCGCTGCGCGCGTAGGAATCTTGAGAAGAGCTGTCCTTAGTACGAGAGGACCGGGACGGACGAACCTCTGGTGTGCCAGTTGTTCCGCCAGGAGCACGGCTGGTTGGCTACGTTCGGAAGTGATAACCGCTGAAAGCATCTAAGCGGGAAGCACGCTTCAAGATGAGGGTTCCCACAGGTTAACCTGGTAAGGCCCCCCAGCAGACCACTGGGTGATAGGTCGGATGTGGAAGTGCAGCAATGCATGGAGCTGACCGATACTAATAGGCCGAGGGCTTGTTCCTACAAAGATGCTACGCGTCCACTGTGCAGTTCCCGAGATACGGTCGTAGATCGGTGAACTCGAAAGAAAGAGTGAACCTCGATCCGATCACATCTCCATAGAGTTTCGGTGATCATGGCGAAGGGGAAATACCCGGTTCCATTCCGAACCCGGAAGTCAAGCCCTTCAGCGCCGATGGTACTGCACGGGGGACCGTGTGGGAGACTAGGACGTCGCCGGACAATATAGACACCTCGTGGGTGGCTATTCGTAGCCACCCACGAGGTGTTTTTGCGTTGTGTATGAATAGTTGTGTACGAATAGCGGTGCCCCGAGTTCGAAACCTTCGACAGGAGAAGGCTCTGCCCGGCGATCGACGCCGCGGACACCGGGTCGAACTGGTCCAATCGAACCGGTCGAATCGAACCGGTCGAATCGAGCCGGTCTGTGCCGCTGACTACTGGGTGACCTCGGTGAGCAGCCCGGTGTCGACATCGAAGACGAAACCGCGGACGTCGTCGGTGTACGGCAGGAGGGCTGAGGTGCGAAGCTGCTCCACCGCGGTTCTGACGTTGTCCTCCTGCGCGCCGAAGGGGCTCGGTCCCCACGGTGGGGCGACACCGGTCTCGGCCTCGAGCTCGGCGCGGAATTCGGCATCGTCATAGGTGGAGAGACCACACCGGGTGTGTTGGATGACCATGATCGCGGTGGTGCCCAGTTTTCGCTGGCTGATCGCCAACGACCTCAGGGTGTCCTCCACGATCAGGCCGCCGGCATTGCGGATCACGTTCGCGTCGCCGACGGAGACCCCCAGAGCCCGGACCGGGTCGATGCGGCAGTCCATACAGGTGACCACCGCAATCTTGCGCGCCGGGGTGCCCGGAAGCCCGCCGGCGAAGCTCTGCGCGAACTCACGGTTCGCCTGGACCAAGGGATCGATCGCTGACACGAGACGTAAGGGTATCCCGGCGTCAGATGTGGGCTATCCGGGCATCCGGGTAGTGCGTCCGCAGCGCAGCCCGATAGCGTTCGCCCAGCTCGTGGTGGGCGGCCAGGTCCTCACTGGTCGGCTCGATCTCGCGCAGCACCGGCACCTTCCATTCGGGCAGCTCGCCGGTCAGCGCCCAGGCCGCCTGCCGCGCCGCGCCGACCGCGACACTCTCGAACGGCTCGGTCACCGTTACCGAAAGGCCGAACACCGCCGGCGCGATCCGCTGCACTGCCGACGACTGCGCCGCGCCGCCGGTGAGCGTGATCGAGGAGATCGATCCGGTCAGCTCGGCCAGCACCTCGGTGCCGAAGGCCAGACTCCACAACACGCTTTCGATCGCCGCCCTGGCGATGTTCTCGGCCCGCATGTTGGCGCGGGTCAGACCGAGCAGTTCCCCGGTCGCCTGCGGCAGCGGCGGAGTCCGCTCGCCCTCCAGGTAGGGCATGAACGTGATCCCCTCGGCTCCCGGCGGCGCAGCCATCGCGAGCCGGCTGAGCTCCTCGAGGTCGACCCGGAGCATGGCCGCGGCGGCCTCCAGGTTGCGCGCACAGTTGAGCGTGCACACGAGGGGGAGGAACCGTCCGGTCGCATCCGCGAACCCGCAGACGGTTCCGGTCGGCTCGCGGGTCTGTTGTGCAGCCACGGTGTAAGAGGTGCCGCTCGTGCCGAGGCTCACCACCGCTTCGCCGGGCCGGACACCGAGCGCCAGGGCCGCCGCCATGTTGTCGCCGGTGCCCGGCGCGAGCGCGATCCCCGAGGGTGTCTCGCCGACGAGATCGTGGGGTCGGGCAACCCGCGGCACCCGCAGGTCGTGGCCGATCGCCAGCCGTACCAGATCCGGCCGATACGTATTGGCCTCGGCATCGAAGTAGCCGGTGCCGGAGGCGTCGCCGCGGTCGGTCACCGGGTCGAAGGACCGACCGCCGATCATCCAGGTGAGGTAGTCGTGGGGCAGCAGGACCGCCGTCGTCCGGACGGCATTCTCCGGCTCCGCCCGCGCCAACCAGCGAAGCTTGGCGACCGTCAACGACGCCACCGGGACGGTTCCGACTGCGTCGGCCCAGGCGGCCCGACCGCCGAACTCGCTGATCAGGTCCTCGGCATCGGGTGCCGATCGGTTGTCGTTCCACAACAGGGCGTCGCGGACCAGTTCGCCGTTCTCGTCGAGAGTCACCATGCCGTGTTGCTGACCGCCGACGGCCAGCGCTCGGACGTCGTCCAGCAGGCCGGGTTCAGCGGCCGCCTGCTGGAACGCCTGCCACCACGCGTCGGCGGCGACCTCGGTGCCGTCGGGATGTCGGGCACGGGCCGAGCGGACGACCCGGCCGGTCTCGGCGTCGCAGATCACCACCTTGACCGACTGCGTGGAACTGTCGACGCCGGCGACCAGGGTCATGGAACTGTCTCTCCTTCAGCCGGCGCAGGTCCGGCTCGTCAGTCTTGGCCGTCAGTCTGGACTGGGTACCACCGTCAGATCGACGCCGCGATCGACGAACGGCCGACGCTGCTTGTCGGTCATTGTCCCCGCGACCGAGACCTCGTCGATCTCCTCGATGGTAGCGAACGTGACGAAGGTCGCCCGCCCGATCGCCCCGGCGTCGGCCAGGCCGATTACCCGCCGTCCGACCCGGGTCAGCGCCTTGGCGATGGCTGCTCCGGAGGGCGTCGGGTCACTGAGCCCGTCGGCGACGCTGATACCGGCCGGGCAGATCACGCTGACATCGGTACGCAGCCGGTTGAGTTCGGTGATCGCCCAGTCGCCCTCCTGGCCGCGGGATCGCGGACTCACCGTGCCGCCGATGTTGTAGACCGCGAGATTCTGCACCCGCGACAACACGATGGCCGCGTCCAGATAGTTGGTCACCACGGTCAGCCCGTGCCCGGCCGGTGGATCGGCCGAGATGGCCTCGGCCAGACCGAGGGCCGGAGCGCCGGCACCGATCAGCAGGGTTCCCTCCCGTGGCAACCGCTGCCACAGCGCCCGGCCGAGTTCCACGTAGCGTCCCTGGTGATCCGTCCAGGATGTTGTCGAACGGGGGAGCACCGGGATGGCTCCACCATGCACCCGGTGCAACCGTCCTGCGTCCTCCATGACGCGCAGATCACGGCGTACGGTCTCCTGGGCGACGCCGAGCCGGGCGGCCGCGTCGACGACGTCAACCTTGCCCTCGGCCTCGAGCCAGGCGGTGATGGTGTCGTGCCGGGCAGCGGCTCCTGCCCGGGAGTTGCCTGCCCGGGGGTTGCCTGACCCATCGGACGCGGAGGCGTCTGTTCGGTGGGGTGTCATTCGCGGCGGATCCACCAGTGCTCGCAGGTCGTCCGATGTCCTACTTCACCGCGCCCATCGCCAGGCCGCGGACCAACCGCTTCTGTGCGACCCAGCCGGCGATGATCACCGGAAGCACGGCGATCGTCGAGGCTGCCGACAGGACCGCCAGGAACTGCCCGCGGCCGTCGACGAAGCTGCCGAGGAACGGCGGCGTCGTACGGGCAACGACGGCTGTCAGCAGGTTGACCAGGAAGTACTCGTTCCAGGCGAAGATGAAGCAGATCAGCGCGGCCGCCGCAGCGCCCGGAGCGACGATGGGCAGCGACACCCGCCAGAGTTCCCGGCTGTAGGACGCGCCGTCGATCTGCGCCGCCTCCACGACCGCGTACGGCACCTCGGCGAAGAAGGATCGCATCATCCAGATCGCCAATGGCAGGTTCATCCCGATGTAGAGCACACCGAGCGCCCAGAGGTTGTCCAGCGCACCGATCACTCGCAACAAGAGGAAGACCGGGATGATGGACGCCGCGATCGGCATGAACTTGGTGGAGATGAAGAAGAACAACACGTCCTGCCAGCGTTTGACCCGACGGACCGACAGACCGTACGCCGCCGGTATCGCCAAGGCCATCACCGCGACCGTCGACAGGATCGACAACGCCGCCGAGTTGGCCAGGTAGAGCCCCATACCGCGTTCGAAGACGGCCGCGTAGCGGTCGAAGGACAGCGCCGTGATGAAGCTCGGCGGGAACTCCGAAGCCGCCTGCTCGCTCTTGAAACTGGTGAAGATCATCCATAGCACCGGGAAGAAGAACAGGAAGACCACGACCCAGGTCAGCACCGTGACGCCGATGCTGCCGGCCTTGCGTCGGGTGAACCGTCGCGTGCGGGTCCTCCCGTCAGCCCGCCGAGTGGGCACCGATGCGGACGCAGCTGCGGGTTGCCCGGCCTGGGCCTCGACATGGGTGCTCATCGTGCTCCCCCTTCGTCGGTGAACACTCGGAACAGGGTGCGCAGCGCGGCCGTCGCGACGGCGATCGTGACGATCACGGTGACAACGCCGTAGGCCGCCGCCTCACCGACCTGCTGGCCGATGAAGGCCCTTTCGTACAGGAGATAGGACAGAGTCTTGGAGTGGCCGGCCCCGCCGGTCATGATGTTCACCGGGTCGAAGACCTGCACCATCAACACCGTACCCAGCAGGATCGCCAGCTCAGCGTACGTCCGCAGGTGCGGCAGGGTCATCGTCCGGAACGTTCGCATTGGACCGGCTCCGTCGACCTGGGCTGCCTCCAGGATCTCCCCGGACTGGGACTGCAGACCGGCGAGCAGGATCAACATCATGAACGGCGTGTATTGCCAGGTCAGCACGAACACCACGGTCATCCCGGGGAAGTCGGTGTTCCAGGAGACCGGTGGGATGCCGACCAGGCCGAATGCCCAGTTGATCATGCCGACATTGGCATCGAGCAGGGACCACTTCCAGATCAACGCCGACGCCGCCGGCATCACCAGAAACGGTGTGATCAACAGCGTCCGCGCCAGCGCCCGACCGGGGAACTTGCGGTCCAACAGGACGGCGAGGAACAGTCCGAGGATCAGTGAGACGACCACCGACGACCCGACGATCACCACGGTGTTCAGCAGTGCCGGCAGGAACGCACCGTTGGTCACCACGGCGACGTAGTTGTGGAAGCCGGCGAAGGACCGGGCCTGCGGGCGGGCAAGGTTCCAGTTCTGGAAGGAGTAGTAGATCGTTGCCAGGAAGGGAATCTGGGTGACGACGATCGCAACGATGAACGCCGGCATGATGATCCGCCGCCCGAAGGTTCGTTCTCCGCGTTCGGCCCGCGACAACGAGATCTTCGGCGGGGATCCGGTCTTGGCCACGTCCGAGGTGATGGCGGCGCTCATTTGCCGGCCTCCGTCTTCTGTGTGTCGCCGGCGATCTGGGCTATTCGTTGGCCCCGATCGAGAGCGGTCGCCACGCTCTCACCGCCGGAGAAGGTGTTGGCGATCTGCTGGGACGTCTGGTTGCCGACGTCTTGGAACTCCGGAATTCCGACGAACTGGATTCCGGTCCAGGGCTGGGGATCGATGCCCGGCTTCTTCGGATCGACCTTGTTCAGCGTGCTGGCGATCAGGTCTGCGAAGGACGAACTGGCCTGCTGATACTGCGGGTTCTGATACAGCGACTGCCTGGTCCCCGGTGGCACGCGTTCCCAGCCGAATTGCTTGCCGACCAGTTCCTCGTACTGCTTCGAGGTCGCCCATTTGATGAATTCCCAATCGGCCTGCTGGTGCTCCGACAGCGCGTTGGCGGCCAGGTTCCAGGTCCACAACCAGCCGGATTCCTTGGTCTTGACCACCGGTGCCGAAACGTAGCCGACCTTGCCCGCCACCGGACTGCCCTCGGACTCCAGGGTGCCGGCCGCAGAGGTGGCGTCGTACCACATCGCTGCCCTGCCCTGCTGGAACAGGTTCAGGCATTCGGTGAAGCCGAAGGACGCCGGGTCCCGTTCGCCGGAGTCCCTGATCGTGTCGACGTAGAAGTTGACCGCGTTGCTGAAGGCAGGTTTGTCGACCTGGGCGTCCCAGCTCATGTTGTACCACTGTCCGCCGAAGGTGTTGACCACGGTGGTCAGCGGGGCGAACATCTCGCCCCACCCCGGTTTGCCGCGCAGGCAGATGCCAGCGGTGCCGTTGTCCGGGTCCTTGAGCTTGGCCGCCATGTCGGCGACCTGCTGCCAGGTCGGATGCTCCGGCATGGTCACCCCGGCCTTCTGGAAAAGGTCCTTGCGGTACATCAGGAACGACGACTCGCCGTAGAACGGGGCGGCATACATCTTCTTGTCGTAACTGACGCTCTGCCGGACCGGTACGAAGAAGTCGTCGACGTCGTAGGCGGGGTCGGCCTCGGCCTTCGCGGTGAGATCTGAGAGCCAGCCGTTCTGCGCCCACATCGGCACCTCGTATGCGCCGACGGTCATCACGTCGTACTGACCGCCACGGGTGGCGACGTCCTTGGTCGTGGCGTTGCGGAGGTCGTTCTCCTCCATCATGATCACGTTGACCTTGATGTCGGGGTGTTCCTTCTCGAACTCCGGCAGCAGCTGGGCAAGGTCCTGCATCTGGGGATTGTTGACGCTGGCCACGGTGATCGTGGTGACCCCGGGCTTGTTCCCCAGGTTGCCGAAGCCCGCGCAACCGGACACGGCCAGTGCCAGGGACATCCCGGTGACGCCGGCGACCGCAGCGAACCTGTTGACTCGGGCCTTGGTCACTGCGGCCCGCATGGCGCGGCGTGGGTGGAGCCTCGGTGTGCCGGACATAGGCCGCCCTTCCTCATCGCTGAGTCTCGTTCGGCCGGTCCAGGCGGAGCCCGGACACTCCGAACACCTGCGAATCGGACATTACTGCAGGCAGATGTGCCCGGTCCAGAGGGAAAGTGGCGCTATTTTGGTTAAACAATGCCCGAATAGGCCTGATCTCTGCCCGAACATGTGATGAAGTAGTGCTACTCCGGACGGGATCTGTGCCGGTACTCTGGGGCCACCCGCAAGCAGGATCGCAAGCCGATCGCAAGTGGGATTGAAGGACGAGCGCTCGAAGGACGAGGTGGTGAGGCGGTCCGATGGCTGAGGTCCCAGTGGCCCCCCGTACCTGCGGTGGCGAGCCGGCGGCCGAGCGGATCGATGTACCCGCCGCAGCGACAGCAGGCCATCACCGACCTTCTGCTGGCCGGTCGTTCCCGGGTGACCATCGCCGCCATTGCCGACCGGCTCGAGGTGGCGCCTGAGACGGTGCGTCGTGATCTTGAAGTGTTGGAACGGCGCGGGGTCGTCCGCCGGGTCAGGGGTGGCGCCGAACTGGTCGAGTCCGTGCCCTTCGAACAGGCGCTGGCCGCCCGGCACGCCGATCAGCGGGCGGAGAAACAGTTGATCGCGACCGCGGTGATCGCGGAGTTGCCGACGGACGGGGTCGTCGTACTGGATTCCGGCTCGCTCACCTTCGTGATCGCGGAGAAGCTGCCCGATGACCGACCGCTGACGATCGTGACCAACAACCTGCCGGCCGCAGCGATCCTCGCCGATCGCCCGCAGTTGACCGTGATCACGCTGCCGGGCATGATCCGCGGTCTGACCCAGGCTGCGGTCGACGGCTGGACGAGCCGGAGGCTGGAGACGCTGAGCGCCGACCTGGCGATCGTCGGTGTCAACGGGCTGACTGCTGATCTTGGACTGACCACGACGAATCCGGAGGAGGCGGCCGTCAAACGCGCCATGTTGCTCGCGGCTCGACGACGGCTGGTGCCGGTCGTGTCGGCCAAGCTGGGCCGGAACTCGTTCTGCAGCTTCGCCGCGGTCAGCGAAACGGACAAGATCATCACCGATCCGGGAGCCGATCCGGAGTTGCTCGGTGAGCTTCGCGGCGCCGGCCCGGAAGTGCAGGTCGCCGGCACATGATCATCGGCATCGGCCCGGTGCGCCCACCGCGGGTGGGCCGGTTTGTCGTCGCGGGCGACGTGCAGGAGGATTGGCCGGTGGCTGAGAAGAGGTACGGCAGCGGCCAGGGCCGCGATCGTCGTCGTGATCGGGACGGCAGTCGGGACCGGGATGGTGATCGCGGAAGGGACCGCGGCGACCGTCAGGGACCCGACGACCGCGGTAGGAAACGGGATTTCGGCTCGAGCAGCGGGGGCTCGGGCGGCAGGTCCTCCGGCGGCAGGTCCTCGGGCGGCAGGTCTTCGGGCGGCGGAGGCTCGGGCGGCAGGTCCTCGGGCGGCGGAGGCTCGGGCGGCAGGTCCTCCGGCGGCAGGTCTTCGGGGACCAGGTCTTCGGGGAGCACGTCTTCGGGCGGCAGAACATCCGGTGGCTGGTCGTCGCAGCGTGGGACGTCGGGGGATAGACCTTCCGGTACCCGCGATGGTGGCGGTCGTGACTCGCGCGGACCGGACCGCGGGTCGGGCCGTTCGGCTTCCGGTCGTTCAGGTTCTGGCCGTTCAGGTTCTGGTCGTTCGACGGCCGGGCGTTCGGCATCGTCGGGCGGCTCGTCGTATGACACCAAGCGATCGGGTGGTTCGACCTTCGACAGCAAGCGGCCGGCCGGTCGGCGACCCGGCCAACAAGCCGGCGGCTCCGGCTCGGGCTTTCGCGGACGCCGGCCCGGTGATGATCATGAAGAACGCGAGCGACAACTGCCGCCGGGTTTGGAGGCGAAGCCCGGTGAGCCGTCGATTCCGCCGGGAACCGAAATTCGCCGGCTCGACCGCGGGGTTCGCGCCGAGTTGCGGGGGCTGCCCAAGGAACTCGCCGAGATCGTCGCCGGTCACCTGCTGCTGGCCGGTGAACTCATCGACGAGGATCCGGAACGCGCCTACGCCCACGCCGAGGCTGCCCGACGTCGGGCGGCCCGATTGCCGATCGTTCGCGAAGGCGCAGCCGAGACGGCGTACGCAGCAGGCAGGTACGATGTCGCGCTGAGTGAGTACCGGGCGCTGCGGCGCATGACCGGGTCGGCCGACTACCTGCCGGTGATGGCCGATTGCGAGCGGGCGCTCGGTCGGCCTCAGCAGGCACTCCGGCTGGTCCGTGAGGCGGCCGGTCAACCGATGGAACCGGCGTCGGCGGTCGAGCTGCGGATCATCGAGGCCGGTGCCAGACACGATCTTGGCCAGACCGCCGAGGCGGCCCGCCTGCTCCGCGTTGCTATCACAGACGTCGGGCATCGTGCCACGAGTGTCGCGCTGCGGCTGCCTGCCGCTCGCCTGCACTACGCCCTCGGCGATGTCCTTCTTGATCTTGGCGACACGGTCGGCGGCTACCGGGAACTGGTGGCCGCCGCCGATCTGGACACCGGGCAGGAGACCGATGCTCAGGAGCGGGTCGACGCCATGAACGGCCTGGACATCGACTTCGACGACAGCGAGCCCGAGCCGGAACCAGGGTTCGAATCCGAGGACGATTCCGGTGCCGATACCGAGGGGGGATCCGGGCGTGCTGATTGATCGCTACGACGCCGTTCTGTTCGACCTGGACGGAGTTCTGTATCTCGGTCCGGATCCCGTCGCCGGCGCACCGGAGGCCGTGACGGGCCTGCAGGAACACGGCGTACGCGTCGGGTTCGTCACCAACAACGCCGCCCGCACGCCGGAGGTCGTCGCCGAACAACTGCGCGGCTTCGGCATCCGCTGTACCGAACAGGACGTCGTCACCTCCGCCCAGGCCGGCGCGCGTGTGCTGTTCGAGCGGTTCGGTCCCGGTGCCCGCGTGCTCGCCGTCGGCGGCGACGGTCTGCAGCAGGCGTTGTCCGATTTCGGTCTCGTTGCGGTGAGCAGCGCCGACGACAAGCCGCTGGCGGTGATCCAGGGCTACGATCCCGAGCTCAGCTGGGAGTTGATCACCGAGGCGGCACTGGCCATCCGGCGCGGGGCGCTCTGGGTCGCCACCAACACCGATCCGACCCGGCCGACCGAACGCGGTCTGGTGCCGGGCAACGGTGCGGCGGTGGCCGCGGTGCGCACCGCCGTCGAGACCGATCCGTTGGTGGCGGGCAAACCCGAACGCCCGCTGCTGGAGGAGACCCTACGGCGGCTCGGCAGCCGGCGGCCGATCTTCGTCGGTGACCGGATCGACACCGACATCGCCGGTGCCGGCAATCTCGATCTGGATAGCATGCTGGTGCTCACCGGCGCCCACGGCCCGGTCCAGCTGTTCTCGGCGATCGGCCTCGAACGCCCCACCCACATCGGGTTGAACGCCGGTGATCTTCTGGCCGGGGAACGCGTGGCCCGGCAGGCTGGCGAGGACCGGATCGCGGTCGGCTCCATCGAGGCCAACCTTGATCACCAACACGTCGCGTTGTCCCGGGAACCGTCCGACGACGAACTGGTCGACGCCATCTGGGCGGCGACCCGGTTGTGCTGGCAGTGCGCCGACGGTGAACTCCCGGTCGACGCCTTCGACCTCGCCGATCGCCTGACGACGCGGGTTCGTGCGCTGTTGGGCGACGGCTAGCTGTTCTGTCCACGGAGGTTAGGTACGAGGTCGGCTGGTGACTTGCCGTCGAGTGCGGTGTGTCCGCGGTGGTGATTGTAGGTGTGGAGCCAGTCGGTGAAGCAGGCGGCGCGTTCTGCTTCGGATGAATAGGGTTGGGCGTAGGCCCATTCCTGCAGCATGGTGCGGTTGAATCTCTCCACTTTTCCGTTGGTCTGGGGCCGGTAGGGCCGGGTGCGTTTGTGTTTGATGTCTTCGCCCAGGGCTGCGGCGAACAGCTTGGAGCGGTAGCAGGAGCCGTTATCGGTCAGCACGCGTTTGACCACGATGCCTGCTGAGGCGAAGTAACTGTTGGCCCGCTGCCAGAACGCGGCCGCGGTCTCCTTCTTCTCATCGGTCAGCAGCTCGCTGTAGCCGAGCCGGGTGTGATCATCGACAGCGTTATGGATGTACCAGTAGCCGATCTTTCCCCTACGGGTGTTCTTCTGACCCTGAACCCGACCCACGACGCGCCAGCCGCCGCCGTCGGGGATCCGGCCCAGTTTCTTGATATCGACATGGATGAGGTCTCCCGGCGCCTGGTGGACATAGGAGTTGATCTTGGTGCGGCCGGTCTTGATCCGGGTCCCGGTCGCCGGGTCGGTGAACGTCAACAGTGGACAGCCGTAGCGACGCAAGATCTTGTGCACGGTGGAGACCACCAGCCCCAGCCGGTAGGCGATCCGGGCCGGCCCCCACCGGCGCGAGACCCGCAAGCCGACCACCCGGCGCTCGATCCTGGTCGGCGTCCGCCCCGGCGACACCCGCGGGCGGGACGATCGATCCCGCAATCCCGCGGCCCCCGCGGCCCGATCGGAACGGTACCGGTCAGCCCACCGTTTTGCCGTTGTCACCGATACCCCGAACCGCTCCGCGGCCCGGCGCAACGGCCAACCCTGATCGACAATCAGCCGGGCCAGCCGCAGACGACCAGTCGGGGTCAGAACAGCGTTAACGTGGGACACGAGGACCTCCGGTGTCTGAGATGTGTTTGCTTGGTCGCTTCACACCTCACCCGGAGGTCCTCGTCATCGTCCAGCCGGCACGCCGTAACTAACGTCCGTGATCAGTACAGCTAGCGACTGCCGGTGATCAGAACTCGGTGCCACGTCAGGTGATCAGAACTCGGCAGTGACGACGATCCGCGGCTACCGTTGGTGCAGGGCTACCGTTGGTCCAGCAGACCAGCGCCGACGGTCCGGCACAGATCAGGCGACAGGGAGACGACATCATGAGCAACGACGACGAGTCACGCCGGGGAGCAAGGCTCGGGCAGACGGTGCCCGGGTATTCCGCACTCGCCGAGGCGTTCGGCGCGGCGATCGACGGGGCGTCCAGGATGACCCGCAACCGCGCCAAGCAGCTGGCCGAGCGGCTGTTGAACCAGGCCGGTCTGGACAATGTTGATCTTGGTGAGGCGGCATCCGAGGCCGGTGCCCGGATCAACCAGTTGGCCGAGGAGATCATTGCCGCCCGAAAGGCCAACCAGGCTCTGTTGCAGCGGACGATCACCGCCGAGCTGGAGAAGTCGTTGACCCGGCTGGGACTGGCCAGGGCCGACGAGGTCTCCGCGCTGCGGGATGAGGTCGCCCAACTGCGGAACGATCTTGCCGTGGTGAAGAGCGCTGCCCAGACCGCGGCTCCTGCCGCCAGGACCGAGGCCAAGAAGACCGCCGCGACGGCCACCAAGAAGGCTGCGGCCAAGAAGACCACGGCCCCGAAGACCGCTGCCAAGAAGGCCACGACGAAGACCGCGGCCAAGAACACCACCGCCGGAGCACCTACCCGGAAATCAGCAGGAGCGCAGAAGGCGGCTCGGAAGACCACCGGGGCCGGGTCGTGAGCGAGCCGGCTCCGGAACGGAAGGACCCGACCGAGGCCGGCCGGCCAGAGGTGCCGGTGACCGGTGAGCCGGAGGTCGATCGTGCCCTGCAATCGCTGCAGGGGATCGAATCCGAGCCCTTGGCCGATCACCATGATCGACTGGCCAGGGTGCACGAGGACCTGCACGCCGCACTGAACGCCGATCATTCGGCGTCGGACGGCTGATCACGCTCGGACGGTTCGGGTGAGTGGCCGGCTGGATGTCGAGCTGGCAACCCGCGGCCTGGCCAGATCGCGGAGCCACGCACGATCACTGATCGACAATGGCCGGGTGCTGGTCAACGGGCGATCCGCGGCGAAGGCATCGCTGGCTGTCGACGATCATGACCGGCTGGAGCTGACCGAAGCCGATCCGTACGTCTCGAGGGCGGCGTACAAACTGCTCGGCGCACTGGATGATCTTGGTGTCGACGTGCCACCGCTCGCCCTCGACGCCGGTGCTTCCACCGGCGGCTTCACGCAGGTTCTGCTGCACCGCGGCTGTCGGCAGGTGATCGCCGTCGACGTCGGACATGACCAGCTCGACCCTGTGCTGCGCAACGATCCGCGAGTCACGTCCTACGAGGGCCTGAATCTGCGTGATCTTGACCCGGAGGCGATCGGTGGACGACCGGTGGACCTGGTCGTCGCCGACGTGTCGTTCATCTCGCTGACCCTGCTGCTCGGACCACTGACCTCGGTGATCAAACCCGACGGCCGGCTGCTGACCATGATCAAGCCGCAGTTCGAGGTCGGCCGTGAGCTTCTCGGCAAGGGTGGCGTCGTCCGGGCCGCCCGGTTGCGCGAGCAGGCGGTGCGCTCGGTGATCCACGCTGCCGCAGCCCTGGGCTGGTGGCCGCAGGACGCAGTACCGAGCCGAGTTCCCGGACCCGCGGGAAACGTCGAGTACTTCGTGCTGTTCGGCCATGCCGACGGCGACGACGACCCGGCGGGCGACGCCGCAGGCAGCGAGGTCATGGCCAGGCTGTTCCACGCGCAGTCGCCCTAACAGGTCCGGCCCGACCGCCTATGCTGTGCGAGTGATCGCCGAAGCCGACCAGACCGGCCCTGCCGGTGCCATGCCGGGTGTGGTCCGTCGGGTCGCCGTGCTCACCCACACCGGACGCGACGAGGCGATCAAGGCTGCCAGCCGGTTGATCAGCGGGCTGTCGAGCGCGGGGATCGTCTGCGCGCTCCCGCCCGCCGACATCACCAATCTCGGGCTGGGCACGGCTCATCCCGGCATCGAGGTGCTTCCCGAGGCCGATCCGGTCGTCGGACTGGGTGGTACCGCAGCAGGCATCGAACTCATCGTGGTCCTCGGCGGAGACGGCACGATCCTGCGCGGTGCCGAATGGGTGATGGCCGCCGACATTCCGCTGCTCGGGGTGAACCTCGGTCACGTCGGATTCCTGGCCGAGGCCGAATCCAGCGAGATCGACCTGATCGTCGAATCCGTGGTCAACCGCACCTACCGGGTGGAGGAGCGGTCGACGATCGACGTCCGGATCCTCGACGGCGAGCATCTGCTGTGGAGTTCGTTCGCGATCAACGAGGTCACCATTGAGAAGGCGGCACGCGAGCGGATGCTCGAGCTGATGGTGGAGATCGACGGGCGGCCGCTGTCCCGCTGGTCCTGTGACGGTGTGCTGGTGTCGACTCCTACCGGTTCCACGGCGTACGCGTTCTCCGCCGGCGGGCCGGTGATCTGGCCGGGGGTCGACGCCATGCTCGTAGTGCCGCTGAGTGCGCACGCCCTGTTCGCCCGGCCGATGGTGCTGAGTCCCCGCTCCCGGGTGCTGATCGAGATGTTGGACGGGATGGCTCCCGAAGCCGTCGTCTGGTGCGACGGACGCCGGTCGACCATTCTGCGTCGGGGCATGCGGGTCGAGGTGGTCCAGGGCAGGCACCGGTTGCGGCTGGCCAGGCTGTCCGAGGCTCCGTTCACCGACCGGTTGGTGCACAAGTTCGGGCTCCGGGTCGAGGGCTGGCGGGGTGCCGCCCAACTCAGGCATCAAGCAGCGCGTGACGCCGCGGCCCGGTCACCCGAGGCAGGACGGACGAGTGACGGACGGGAGAGTGGACAGCCCGACGGACAGGACGGGTAGGCGATGCTCGCGGAGCTGCGGATCACCGATCTCGGAGTGATCAGTGAGGCGACGCTCGACCTCGACCCCGGGCTGACCGTGGTGACCGGTGAGACCGGTGCGGGCAAGACCATGATCGTCAGCGGCATCGCCCTGCTGCTGGGCAGCCGCGCCGACGCCGGCGCCGTACGGACCGGCGCTGAGCGCGCCCGGATCGAAGGCGTCTTCCGGCTTCCGCAGCGGTCCGCTGCCGTCGGTGAGGCCGTCGCCGAAGCGGGCGGCAGTGTGGAGGACGACGAACTGTTGGTGGCCAGGCATCTGACTGCCGCCGGACGTAGCCGGGCCTATCTGGGCGGCGCGCAGGTACCCGCGGCGACCTGTGGCGACCTGGTCGCCGAACTGGTCACCGTGCACGGCCAGTCCGAGCAGGTCCGGCTCGGCAGATCCGACCGGCAGCGGGAGATCCTCGACCGCTTCGCCGGGCCGAAACTGGCGACCGTGCTTACCTCCTACGGCGTGGACTACACCGAGCGGCGGCGGACCGCTGCGGAACTGGACGAGCTGCGTCGCAGCGCCCAACGACGTGCCCGCGAGATCGACCTGCTGCGCTTCGGCCTGGAGGAGATCGGTGCGGTCCAGCCGCAACCGGGCGAGGACGAGACGCTGGCCGCCGAAGCGTCCCGGCTGCAGGCCGCCGACGATCTGCAGATCGCAGCGACGACCGCGATGGTCGCGATCGCCGGTGACGAGGACGATCCGAACGCCTCGTTGGGTGCCGCGGACGCCCTTTCCGCCATCGGCATCGCGCGCAAGGCCGCCGAACAGCTTGCCGGGCTGGATGCCGACGCCGCGGGCCTTTCCCAGCGGATCGCTGAGGTCGGCTACCTGCTCAGCGATCTGGCCGGCGACCTGAGCCGCTATCTGGCCGGCCTGGAGAGTTCGCCCGGCCGGCTGGAGGAGGTCGCCGCCCGCCGTTCCCAACTCGCCCAACTCACCCGCAAGTACGGCACGACCGTCGACGAGGTGCTCGCCTGGAGCGCCGACGCCGACCGGCAGCTCGGCGAACTGGAGACCGGCGACGAGCGGATCGAGGAACTCCAGGTCCGGCTCGCCGAACTCGATACCCGCCTGGCCGACCAGGCCGGCAGCATCACCAGACTCCGTACCACTGCTGCCAGGAGACTCAGCAGACTCGTCCTTGCCGAGCTGGCGGCCCTGGCCATGCCCCACGCCCGGCTGGAATTCGCCATTGCACCCACCGAGCCGGGCCCGTACGGCCGGGACCAGGTCGAACTGTTGTTCAGTGCCAATCCCGGTACCGAGCCGCGCAATCTTGCCCGGGTCGCCTCCGGCGGTGAGCTGTCCCGGGTAAGGCTGGCACTCGAGGTCGTGCTGGCCGGCGACGATGCGGGTGGCACCTTCGTCTTCGACGAGGTCGACGCCGGCGTGGGCGGCAAGGTCGCGGTCGAGATCGGACGCCGACTGGCGGCCCTGGCCAGGCATTCCCAGGTGATCGTCGTCACCCATCTGGCCCAGGTCGCGGCCTTCGCCGACCGGCACTACGTCGTCGCCAAGGCCGACGACGGGCAGGTCACCACCAGCGGCGTCAGCCGGGTCACGAATGCCGAACGGGCGGCCGAACTTGCCAGGATGATGGCCGGGCTGGACAAGACCGAGTCCTCGATCGCACACGCCGAGGAGTTGCTCGAACTGGCCTCCCGCGCAGCGCCGGGGCGCCGTTCCTGAGTGCCGGTTGGGCGAAAAGCGCCGCGACGGCACTGTCGCCGCCGTCGCGGCCGTTCACCCGGCACAATGCGGGTGGCGGTCACAGGCGGAAGCAGGTGGGGAATCGATGGTCGGCGGGCCGGACAGCACGGAGCATCCGGTGATCATCCTGACGGCCGGGGTCGGAGCCGGCCATGACGGAGCTGCGCGAGCCTGGGCGGAACGCCTGGCCCACGCCGGATATCCGGTGCAGATCCACGATCTGCTCGGCGTGCTGCGCCGCAGGAAGGGGGCTCGGGTCGCCGCCGCGTACGAGGCAGTGCTGCACCGGGCACCGTGGCTGTACGAGTTGCTCTTCACAGTGGCCACCAGGCCGATCGGTGTCGTTGTTGCCCGCGCGCTGATGGGTGGCGCCTTGCCCCGGGTCGCCGACCTGCTCGGCGTCCGGCGCCGGCGGATCCACGGTGTCCTCCGCGGACGAACCCCGGACCAGCGGCCGGTCGGTTCGCCGACGGCTGTGCTGTGCACCTACCCGCTGGCCGGGCACGTGCTGGGAGAACTGCGCCGGCAGGGTCGCCTGCAGGCGCCGGTGCTGACGTTCCTGACCGATTTCTCGGTGCACCGGTTGTGCGTCGCGCCCGGAGTCGACGCCCACCTGGCCCTGCACCAGGTGAGTGCCGATCAGGCGGTCGCCTGCGGCGGGCGGCCGGCAGTGGTCTGCGGGCCGGTGGTCGGCGAACGCTTCCACACGCCTGGACCTCTCCGCGGGCTGATCGAATCCGACACCACGGCACCGGTGGCGGCGGGACGCCGGCGGTTCGGACTACCGACCGGCGCCCGGTTGGCTCTGCTGGTGGCCGGATCGTGGGGTGTCGGCGAGGTCGAGACGACAGCGGCCGAGATCGCCGCGACCGGAGTCGCCGTACCGGTCGTGGTCTGCGGACGAAACGTCGGTCTGCGGTCCCGGTTGGTCACTGCCGGCACCGGCATCGCGCTGGGCTGGATCACCGACATGCCGGCGCTGATGCGTTGTGTCGATGTCCTGGTCGAGAACGCCGGTGGGCTGACCTCACTGGAGGCGATGGCAGTCGGGCTCCCCGTCGCCAGCTACCGACCGATCGCCGGTCACGGAAGGACCAACGCCGAAAGCCTCGCCGCGGCCGGGGTGACCTGTTACATCCGCCGCAGCGCCGAGCTGGCCCCGAGGCTGCTCGAACTCATCGACGGGGACCGGGGCCGGCTGCAGCGCGAACGGGGTCTGGCGCTCTTCGACCATGATCCGGTGGCCGCGCTGCGATCCGCGATGGTTTCGGCAAGCGATCGCCGGCCGGCGTGCCCCGATCCGAAGTCGGCCACCGTGCCGCGGATCGTGCTGCCCGCCGTGCGGCCGACCGCGGTACGGATCGGCGGGCTGGCCCGCCCGGTCGTCACGCTGATCCTGTTCGTCGTGGCGGCAACGGTCGGCGGCAACACCAGTACGGAGTTCGCCGTAGCCCACGGGCTGCGTGCCGTCCGGCCGTCCGGCGGGGCAGAGACCAGTTATCTGGTCGTCCGACCCGGCGCGAACACCCGGGTCTCCCGGCAAGCAGAGACACTGCTCCGCGACACCTCGGCGGCGGTGGCGGTCGATGCCGGATTCGCCCAACACCAACCCGACGTCGTTCGTGAGTTGGCCGGCACGGGCGTGCCGATCCTGGTGACCGAGCCCGCCCGCGGCCGGGTGTTCGGTGAGATCCGGGACATCCCGGCCGACGCCGCCAGCATCTACGCACTGACCGGCTCGCGGCCGACGCTCTTCGTGCCGACCCGGCACGTGGACGCGCTCGATCTCGGCGTGGTCACCTCGCTGCACGACCGTGTCGTCCAGCCCAGGGTGCGACTCGACACTGACCGGCCGGCGGCGATCGCTGGCGCGCAGGTGGTGCTGGTCGACTGTTCCCGGGAGGAGAGCTGCGACCTGGTCAGGATCCTCACCGAGATCCGACGGGCCGCCCAACGGCACCGGGTGCCGCTGGGGTCGATCAGCGAGCTGGCCGATGAACCCGGACACTAGGCGCCGGGTCGCGCTGCAGGTCGGCCGAGTGGCCGGTTCCGCGGCCGCGCTCTGGACGGCCAACACCTTTCCGGCAATCAGCTCCGCCGGATCGCTCCGGGCGGCACTGGCACCGACGACGACGGGGATCGGCCGGCCAGGGCAGGTCGCCTTCACATTCGACGATGGTCCCGATCCGTCCTCAACGCCACAGTTCCTCGACCTGCTGGCCAGGCGCGGCGTCCGAGCGACCTTCTTCCTGCTCGGATTCATGGTGCGCCGGGCACCGGGGCTCGCCGCCGACATCGCCGCCGCCGGCCATGACATCGGGGTGCACGGCGACCTGCACCGGAACCTGCTGTTCCGCGACCCGGTGTCGACCGTCGCGGACATCACCGCCGCACACGAGCTGATCGCCGAGACGACCGGGACCCGGCCGCGGTGGTACCGGCCGCCGTACGGCATCCTGACCACCTCGGCTGTGCTGGCCGCCGCCCGCCTCGGCATGCGGCCGGTGCTGTGGAGCAGTTGGGGCAGGGACTGGACCGCGCGCGCGACACCCGAATCGGTCCGCCGTACGGTAGGTCGACGGCTGACCGGTGGGGCCACCATCCTGTTGCATGACGCCGACTGCACGTCGGCGCCGGGATCGTGGCGCTCGACGCTGGGCGCGCTACCGGCGCTGCTGGACGACAGCGCGGAGCAGGGGTGGCAACCAGTGACCTTGACCGATCATCTGACACCGCTGCGACCGACCGCCACCCGGGAACGGAGTCTGGAGCCGGGTCGGGATCGGGTCGGCGACCGACCCGAGGCCGGGTTGTGACCTCTGCTGGCGGGCCCACACAGGTCTGCATGACAGACTGGTGAGGATCGCCATGAAACTCCCGACCCTGTTGCGCCGTCACGCGCCCTCCGCCGATCTCGGGGGAGTGGTCCGCCTCGACCGACGCACCAAGAACCTCACCAAGCGGATCCGACCCGGTGAGATCGCGATCATCGATCATCAGGACCTGGACCGGGTCAGTGCCGAGGCGCTCGTCGATCGCGGGGTGGCTGCCGTGGTCAACGTGGCACCGACGGTGTCCGGGCGTTATCCGACCTTCGGTCCGCAGATCCTGCTGGACGCCGGAATCCCGCTGATCGACCGGGCCGACCGGAGGTTGTTCGACTCTCTCACCGACGGCGATCGGGTGCTGCTGGACGGTGGCTCGGTGCTGACCGCCGACCATCAGATCGTCGGAAAGGGTGAGCTGCTGGACCAGCAGACGCTCGACTCCCAGCTGGCGGGCGCACAGGCCGGGCTCAGTGACCAGATCTTGGCGTTCACCGAGAACACGATGAACTACCTCCGCGAGGAGAAGGACCTGCTGCTGGAGGGCGTCGGCGTTCCCGACGTCCGGACCGTCTTCGAGGGACGGCAGGTCCTGATCGTGGTCCGCGGCTACGACTACCGGGAGGACCTGGCGGCGCTGCGGTCCTACATCACCGAGACCCGGCCGCTGTTGATCGGTGTCGACGGCGGCGCGGATGCGCTGCTGGAAGCGGGCTACGTGCCCGACATCATCCTCGGCGACATGGATTCCTGCAGCGACGCGGCGTTGCACTGCGGCGCGGAACTGGTGGTCCACGCCTACCGGGACGGCAGGGCACCCGGCCTCGACCGGATCGAACGCGAGAAGCTCGACGCCGTCGTCTTTCCGGTGCTCGGCACCAGCGAGGACGCGGCGATGCTGCTGGCCGACTCCAAAGGAGCCCAGTTGATCGTCGCCGTGGGGACCCACGCATCGTTGGTGGAGTTCTTGGACAAGGGGCGGTCGGGCATGGCCTCGACCTTCCTGACCCGGCTCCGGGTCGGGCCGAAGCTGGTCGATGCCAAGGGCGTGTCCCGGATCTATCGCAGCGAGGTGCGGGCATGGCAGGTGTTGCTGCTGGTGCTGTCGGCGCTGGTCGCATTGATCACCGCGATGGCCTTCACCGACTTCGGCCGGCAGGTCGGTGACCTGCTGTTGGCCCGCTGGAACGACGTCGTCTACTGGGTGAAGGAACTGTTCACTTGATCAACTTCCGCTATCACATCGTCTCGCTGATGGCGGTGTTCCTGGCGTTGGCGGTCGGGATCACGCTCGGGGTCACCTTGGTCAGCGGGGAGGCGAACAAGGGACTGGCCGCCCAGGCCGAACAGGATCGCAGACAGGTCCAGACCTATCGTGAGCAACTGCAGCAACTCCAGCAGTTGGACAAGTACCGCGACGCCTACGCCAGCCAGATCGGCAACGAGGTGACCGCAGGACTGCTGGTCGGCGTCCCGGTCGCCGTCGTCGCGATGCCCGATGCGCCGCGCGGCGTGATCGGGAACGTCGAGGACGCGGTAGCCGGAGCCGGCGGCACGATCGCCTCGGTGACCAACGTCGACCCGCAGGTCTTCGACCCCAGCCAGCGGCAGCAGGTGCTGGCGGCGCTGGCGCCGTACAACAACGAGTTCGACCAGAACGACCCGCCGGCGGTCCGGCTGGGCAAGGTGCTGGCCCGGTCGCTGCTCTCCCGGGAGGTCGGCAACAGCGACCAGTCGGCGATCGACATGGGCAACGCACTGAACGGAAAGTTGATCAACCTGGACCGACGCAGCGACGAGGCGGCCCGACTGGTTCTGGTGATCACCGCGGCGGCCTCCGACCCGCCGTTGACAGCGGACACCCTCAACCGGCATGTCGCCTTCGACGTCGCCCTGGCCGACGGCAGCCAGGGCCTGGTGGTCGCCGGCCCGAACAGCACGGGCATCGACGCCACCGACGTCGCGACGGTGCGGTCCGACGTCAGCAGCCGCGACCTGTTGAGCACCGTCGACGTTGTCGACCTGCCCAGCGGGGTCAGTACCGTGATCATGGCCGGCGCCGAGCAGTTGGCGGGTGGTCAGGGTCACTACGGCTTCCACAACAGCAGTGACGCGCCGGCACCGCAACTGCCGATCAAATGAGCAGCACAGTCCTCGGTCGGCTGGCCGGGCCGGCCGCCACCGCCGCCGCAGCAGGGGTGGCGTACGGCCTGGGTCGGCTGGCCGCGACACGGCCCGGCGGGGGCAGCTGGCAGCGCACCAACCACGCCGGCGACCCGGTGACGCTGCTCGAGGGCCCGATCGCCACCGCCGGAGCAGTGTCCGGCATCCTGGTCCGCACCGGCTCCGGCAGGCCCCGGCGGGCGGCCGCGGAACTGGTCGCCGTCCTCGGAGCAGCCGCTGTCGGAGCCTACGACGACCTCTTCGGATCGACACAGGCCAAGGGATTCCGGGGCCATCTGCGCGCTCTGCGGGATGGAAGGATCACCAGCGGGATGATCAAGATCACCGGCATCGGGCTGGCCGGGCTGACGGCCGCGATCATCGACCGCCCGGTACGGACCGGCACGGCCGCCGTTGCCGACGTGCTGATCAATTCAACGCTGACCGCGGGAACCGCCAATCTGATCAATCTCTTCGACCTGCGGCCGGGACGGGCCGCGAAGGTGATCATCGCCTCGGGCAGCCTGGTGCCCGGTGCCGGTCCGGTGGTCGGCGCCGCCGTCGGTGTCCTGCCGGCTGACCTTGCCGGCCGCTCGATGCTCGGCGACTGCGGGGCGAACGCCCTGGGTGCCGGCATCGGCGTCGCCGTCGGACGTCTGCCGCGGCCGGCGCGGCTGATGGCCGTCTGCGCCGTCGTCGCCCTGACGCTGGCCAGCGAGAAGATCAGTTTCACCGCGGTGATCGAGAACAATCGCGTACTGGACAGGCTCGATCGACTCGGCAGGCCGCACCGGCCGGAGCCGGACGCCGATGGCGGCTGAGCTCACGCCGCGATTCGGCCGGGTCGCCGCGGGCGTCGGAGCACTGGCCCTGGCGTCCCGGATCGTCGGCTTCGGCCGATGGCTGGTCTTCTCCAAGACCATCGGCGACACCTGTCTCGGCGACGCCTACAACGCCGCCAACCAGTTGCCGAACGTGCTCTTCGAGATCGCCGCCGGCGGCATCCTGGCCAGTGTCGTCGTGCCCGTGGTCAGCAGACAGTTGGCCGCCGGCCGGCGGGCCGCCGGCGACGCCTCACCGACCGCCTCGGCGCTGCTGTGCTGGACCCTGCTGGTGCTCACCCCGGTGGCGATCGCGGCGATGATCTTCTCCCGGGCGTACGCCGGCGCATTCGTCCAGCCGGAGTGTTCGGGAGCGGTGCAGACCGCGGCGGCTCTGGTGCTGATCTTCGCCCCGCAGGTCTGGCTCTACGGCATCGCGGTCGTCGGCGGCGGTCTCCTCCAGGCACAGGGAAGATTCGTCGCAGCGATCGCCGCCCCGCTGGCGTCGAGTCTCGTGGTGATCACCAGCTATCTGATCTTCGCAGCCGTGGCCGGAGCCGGCAGCCGGGACGATCCCGCGCTACTGGACCGGACAGCTCTGGCCGTACTCGGCTGGGGCACGACACTTGGCGTTGCCGCGCTGACCTCGGTGACGCTGGTTCCGCTACTGCGCTCGCCGCTGCGGCTGCGACCGACGCTGCGGTTCCCGCCCGGCGTGCCGAGAGTGATCATGGCGATCGCCGGCGCCAGCCTGGCCGGGCTGATCATGCAGCAGCTCAGTGTCGTGGCCGGCATGTTGACGGCGCGGTGGTCGGCCGTCCCAGGAGCCTGGACCCGTGCGGTCTGGGCAGGGGCGGTCTACCTGCTGCCGTACGCGGTGTTGATCAACCCACTCCACCAGATGGTCTTCCCGCGACTGGCCGCCGCGGCGAACAAGGGTGAGCGTGAGGTCGCCCGAGTGCTCGCATCGGTCGGCCCGGCGATCTGCACCCTGGCCGGGCTCGGCGCCGGCCTGCTGATCGCGGCGGCGATCCCGGTCGCCAGGCTGCTGGTGCTCGGACCGGGGTCGGGGGAGACCATGGCGGTGGCCTGGCCGATCATCGGTTACGCGCCGGCAGTGATCGGCTTCTCCCTGATGGGCCTGGCCACCCGGACATTGTTCGCCGAACACCGGGCCCGCCAGGCCGGTACCGCAACCGCGGTTGGCTGGGGAACGGTGATCGTCGCAGTGATCGCGGTCGGCCTGTTCGTACCGGCGGACCAGGTGGTCACCGGCATCGCCGCGGCGAACTCACTCGGGATGCTGGTCGGCGCAGTGGTGGGCTGGGTGATGATCATCACCAGTCGTACGGAGCGGATCGGCTTCGGGCTGCTGCGGCCGTGTCTGCGGGACCTGCCGCTCGGACTTGCCGCCGGCGCACTGATCGCCTGGCCGGCCACCCGGCTGACCACGGTCGGGTCCCTGGCTGCGCTGCTCGGCTGTTTCGCGACCGCCGCCGGTTGCGTGATCATCTTCGCTGCGGCGCTCCGGGTCGTCGACCGGCCGTCCCTGGCGGCGCTGCGGCGGCTGTGGCGTGCCCGGTCAGCCGGTGCCCTCGCGGCCGGTTCCGACGACGACGACGATCTGGTCCCGGGCGATCGGTAGGATCGCTCGCCATGCCCGCACAGCACGGATCGAACTCCGGACGCGCCGCCCTGGTGCTGATCGCGGTCTCGATCGTGGTCGTCCTCGTGGTCGGAGCGTTCGGCCCGACGGCCGCCCAGGCCGAACTGCCGGGCGGGCCGGCCTGGCTGCCGCCGTACGGCTTCGGTGTCGACCCCGGCCCGATGGTGGTCACCGTCGTGTTGATGGCGGCCGTGCTGGTCGGCGGGGCCGGCCTTTTCGTGGCGCTGTCGGCGCTGGAGCGAGGCTGGCGGCCCGATGTCCGCCGGCTCACGTGGATCGGGGTGGCATCGACCGTCGCCATGGTTCTGGTCGGGCCGATGGGCTCCACCGACGTGTTGATCTATGCCGGCTACGGCCGGCTCGCCGCCACCGGAGGAAATCCGTACATCGACACCGTCCGCGAACTGATCACCGGACGCGACCCGGTAGGGATCGCCAACATCGGGATCCGCTGGGTCGACACCACCTCGGTCTACGGCCCGATCATGTCCGGCGTGCAGACCGTCGGTTCGCTGATCGGCGGGTCGTCGGTGCATACCACGGTCTTCGTCTACACGGCGTTCGGGGCGGTCTGCTATCTGATCACCGGACTGCTGCTGCGCAGAATGGCAGGTGCTGATCAACTCCGGCAGGCGCGGGTGGCCCTGCTGTGGACGGTGAATCCTGTCCTGTTGTTCATCGCGGTGAACTCCGGACACGCCGACACGATCGGGATCATGTTCGTCGCCGGTGCCCTGCTGGCGCTGTCCCGCCGCCGATGGATCATCGTCGGTGTGCTGCTCGGGATGGCCTGCGCCGTCAAGATCACTTTCGGTATCGCTGTGCTGGCCGTGATCATCGTGCTGCGGAGGCAGCCGCGCCGGCTGGCCGTCGTCCTGGTCAGCGGGCTGGTGGTCGGCGCGATCAGCTACCTGATCGCCGGCCCGGAGGCGATCCGCTCGACCCTGCTGGCGACCGGGAAGTACGCCTCGGCCAGCCCGCTGCGCTGGCCGCTGTATCCGCTCAGCGAGGTCGTCGGACTGCGGCGCGGAGTGACGATCATCGTTGCCACCGGCTGGCTGCTGATGCTGGTCTACGGTCTGCTCTTCCACAAGCTGATGCCCGCACAACAGGTGGTGACCGGCTCGGTGACCCCGGGCGAACCCGGGGCCACCGGTGACCGACAGGACCTGCTCGGTCAGCTGGTGCCGGTGCTCTCCGCCCTGGGCATCGGGTGGGCGCTGACCTCGGCGTACACGCTGCCCTGGTACGACGTGCTCGGCTGGGCACCGCTGACCCTTGTCGTCGGCGCGCCGCTGGTCGACCGCGTGCTGACGATCCGGACAACTGCGTTGATCTGTGCCTACCTACCCGGCGCGGCCTACTACTTCCCTCCCGCGGTACAGCTCCTGACTGACGGGGCGCGGAACGTGATGGGCCCTGCTGTCAGCCTGATGTTGATGGCGGTCGTGGTCGTTGCGGTGGTGCGTCGCCGCTCCGCGGGCCGGGCGGCACCGGAGGCGGTGACACCCCCGCCGTCCGACACGCCCTGATCCCGGCGCGTGATTCGCCCAACCCCGGTCGGAGAACGTATGCTGGAGGTCCGTGGATGCTCCTTCTGCGACCAAGCATGTATTCGTCACCGGGGGAGTAGCCTCCTCTCTCGGCAAGGGCCTGACTGCCTCCTCGCTCGGCAGCCTGCTCGTCGCCCGGGGTCTCCGGGTCACGATGCAGAAGCTCGATCCGTATCTGAATGTCGATCCGGGCACGATGAACCCCTTCCAACACGGCGAGGTATTCGTCACCGAGGACGGTGCCGAGACCGATCTGGACGTCGGCCACTACGAACGATTCCTTGACCGCAACCTGCCCGGCGACGCCAACGTCACCACAGGCAAGGTCTACTCGACGGTGATCGCGAAGGAGCGGCGCGGTGACTACCTGGGCGACACCGTCCAGGTGATCCCGCACATCACCAACGAGATCATGGACCAGATGCTCCGGATGGCCGGACCCGGCTCGGACGGGAAGCCGATCGACGTCGTCATCCACGAGATCGGCGGCACCGTCGGCGACATCGAGTCACAACCATTCCTTGAAGCGGCACGCCAGGTGCGCCATCTGGTCGGCCGGACCAACGTCTTCTTCCTGCATGTGTCGCTGCTGCCCTACATCGGGCCGAGCGGCGAGCTGAAGACCAAACCGACCCAGCACTCGGTGGCCGCGCTCCGCCAGGCCGGTATCCAACCCGATGCCATCGTCTGCCGGGCCAACCGGGAGATCCCGGACTCGGTGAAGCGCAAGATCTCGCTGATGTGCGACGTCGACGAACAGGGCGTGATCGAGAACGTCGACGCGCCGAGCATCTACGACATCCCCAAGGTGTTGCACAGCCAGGGCCTGGACGCCTACGTCGTGCGGCGACTGGATCTGCGTTTCCGCGATGTCGACTGGACACGATGGAACGATCTCCTGGATCGGGTGCACAACCCGAAGGAGGAGGTCACCATCGCGTTGGTGGGCAAGTACATCGATCTTCCCGACGCCTACCTTTCAGTGGTCGAGGCGCTACGCGCCGGCGGATTCGCCAACCGGGCCAAGGTCAACGTCCGCTGGGTGCGTTCGGACGACTGCGAGACTCCGGAGGGTGCAGCACAGGCGTTGGCCGATGCCGACGGGGTCTGTGTCCCGGGCGGCTTCGGAATCCGTGGTGTGGAAGGGAAGATCGGTGCGATCAGCTATGCCCGCGCCCAACGCATCCCGACCCTGGGACTGTGTCTCGGCCTGCAGTGCATGGTGATCGAGGTGGCCCGCAACCTCGCCGGGCTGGCCGGCGCGGACTCCAGCGAGTTCACCCCGGACACCGAGTATCCGGTGATCGCGACGATGGCCGAACAGGTCAAGATCGTTTCCGGTGACGGTGATCTTGGTGGTTCGATGCGGCTGGGCGCCTACCCGGCGGAACTGGTCGGCGGAACGATCGTGGCCAAACAGTACGGCACCACCGAGGTCAGCGAACGACACCGGCATCGATACGAGGTGAACAACGGCTACCGGAGCCGGTTGGAGCAGGCCGGTCTGGTGATCAGCGGCACCTCGCCGGATTCGACCCTGGTCGAGTTCATCGAGTTGGACCGTGAGCTGCACCCCTACTTCGTCGCCACCCAGGCCCACCCGGAACTGAAATCCCGGCCGACGCATCCGCACCCGCTGTTCGTCGGTCTGGTCGAGGCCGCCCTGGAACGGAAGCTGGCGACCCGGCTCCCGGTGGATGGGGTGACCGGGTGAACCGGTCGGAGCATTCCGACCCGACGACCAACGAGCCGGCCGATGCCACGGACATCGAGAAGTTGATCATCACCGGCGACCAGCTGACCGACCTACCCGCCGAATGGCCGGTGACCGAGCGGCACCTGCTGGCGCGCGGAGCGATCAGTTCCTTCGTCGCCGAGACCGTCCTCACCCCGGACGGCGAAGCACTCGAACGGCAGTTCACGCTGCACCCCGGCGCCGTGGGCATCCTTGCGATGGATGATCAGGAACGCGTCGCACTGGTCCGCCAGTACCGGCACGCGGTGCGGCACCGGTTGGTCGAGCCGCCGGCCGGGCTGCTGGACGTCGATGGCGAGGACTACGTGTCGGCGGCGCAACGAGAACTTGCCGAGGAGGTCGGGCTTGCGGCATCCGACTGGCGGGTGCTGGCCGAGGAGTTCACCTCGCCGGGCGGGCTGGCCGAGGGAATGCGGATGTTCCTGGCCCGGGGGCTGGCCGAAGCCGCCGCTCCCGACGGGTTCGTCAAACACGGCGAGGAAGCCCACATGGACACCGTCTGGGCAAGTCTTGATGATCTTGTCGAGGGCGTGCTGGCCGGCCGGCTGCACAGTCCGACCTTGATCACCGGTGTGCTGGCGGCCTGGGCGGCCAAGACCCGTGACGGGTTCGACGCGCTGCGTCCGGCGGATGCGCCGTGGCCGGCCCGCGAGGAATCCCTGGAGCGGCAGACCCGCTACTGAGCGCGTCCCGTTCTGGGAGCGACGGGCCCGGCGCGACGGCTCTGGACGCTCATCTCGTGCGCCGTCACAGCAAGGCGATCTACCATGACGGACATGACCGAACCGATCGTCGGTCGCGTTCCCGGCCCAACCCGGCCGAGCGCAGTGACACCGCGCCCCACAGGGACGGTGGAGCATTTTTCCAGGTCATGGTGCCAGGGTGGATATGATCTCCATCAGGTGTCAGGGAGGAGCGACGGGGATGAAGGTTGGGGTTCCGGCCGAGGTCAAGAGCCAGGAGTACCGGGTCGCGATCACGCCGGCAGGGGTCCGGGAGTTCACGACCAACGGTCATCAGGTCCTGATCGAATCCGGTGCTGGCTCCGGGTCGTCACTGACCGATGCGGAGTACGCCGCCGCGGGAGCAACGGTCGTCGACACCGCTGACGAGGTCTGGGGCGAGGCCGAATTGATCTTGAAGGTCAAGGAGCCGATCGCCGAGGAGTACCACCGGATGCGGTCGGGTCAGGTGCTCTTCACCTACCTGCATCTGGCCGCCAGCAGGCCGTGCACCGAAGCCCTCTTGGACCACGGCGTGACCGGGATCGCGTACGAGACCGTGCAGAAGGACGACGGCGCGCTGCCCCTGCTGGCGCCGATGAGCGAGGTGGCCGGACGGCTGGCACCACAGGTGGGCGCCTACCACCTGATGCGCAGTGCCGGCGGGGGAGCCGGCGGTGGCCGGGGCGTCCTGATGGGCGGTGTGTCCGGCGTCTATGCGGCCAAGGTGGTGGTCATCGGCGCCGGCGTGGCCGGGATGAACGCTGCGGCGATCGCGCTGGGCATGCAGGCCGAGGTGCTGATCCTGGACAAGAACATCGAACGCCTCCGGCGGGCGGACCGCATCTATCGCGGACACCTGCAGACGGTGGCGTCCAACACCTACGAGGTCGAGCGGGCCGTTCTCGATGCCGACCTGGTCATCGGTGCAGTGCTGGTGCCCGGGGCGAAGGCGCCGACCTTGATCAGCAACGAGCTGGTGGCGCGGATGCTGCCTGGCAGCGTGCTGGTCGACATCGCCATCGATCAGGGCGGGTGTTTCGAGGACTCGCGGCCGACCACCCACGCCGACCCGACCTATCGGGTGCACGATTCGGTCTTCTACTGCGTCGCCAACATGCCCGGCGGCGTACCGCACACGTCCACCTTCGCGCTGACCAACGTCACGCTTCCGTACGCCGTCAGCCTGGCCGACAAGGGCTGGCGCGAGGCGCTGAGCCGGGATCCCGCCCTGGCCGCCGGACTGAACACCTACGACGGCAATGTGACCTACCCGTCGGTGGCCGACGCCCACGGCCTGGAGCTGCTGCCGGTGGAGAAGGTGCTGGCCTGACCGGTGGAGCCGATCGAGCGGATGATCCGGTCCTTCCTTGATCATCTGACCGTTGAGCGAGGACTGTCGCCCAACACGGTCGGCGGCTATCGCCGCGACCTGCAGCGGTACGCCGACTATCTGTCCGCCGAGCACATCACCGAGCCGGCGGGCATCACGCCGGCGGCGATCACCGGATACGCGGTGAGCCTGGCCGAAGGCGTACCGGAATCGGGGAAGTCCGGCGGCGGGCCGGAGAATGCCGGAGGGCGGCCGCACTGGAGGCACCCTCCGCTGGCTCCTTCCAGCGCCGCCCGAGCGTTGGCAGCCGTGCGCGGGCTGCACAGGTTCGCCGCAGAGGAAGGCATCACTGCGGACAATCCGGCCGCGCGGATCAAGCCGCCCAAACCGCCACGGCGGCTGCCCAAGGCGCTCCCGTTGGACGCCGTCCAGGCCCTGCTGGCGGCACCGGGCACCGAGACCCCGACCGCGCTGCGCGACACCGCTCTGCTGGAGTTGCTCTACGGCACCGGCGGGCGGATCTCCGAGATCGTCGGGCTGGATGTCGACGAGTTGTCCGGGCTGCTCACCGAACCCGACGAGGTCGGCGGGCTGCGGGTCATCGGGAAGGGCAGCAAGGAGCGCTTCGTGCCATTGGGCCGCTATGCCAAGAAAGCGGTCACCGACTACCTGGTCCGCGGACGGCCGCAGCTGGCCGCGCGCGGCCGGGGGAACCCGGCGTTGCTGCTGAACGCCCGAGGCGGTCGGCTGTCCCGGCAGGGTGCCTGGTTGATCCTGCAGCAGACCGCCGACCGCGCCAAGATCAACACCGAGATCTCCCCGCACACCCTGCGGCATTCCTTCGCCACCCATCTGCTGGACGGCGGTGCCGACGTCCGCGTCGTCCAGGAGCTCCTCGGGCACGCCTCGGTGACCACAACCCAGATCTACACGTTGATCACCGTTGATCATCTCCGCGAGGTGTACCTGACCTCTCATCCCCGGGCGAACTGATCCCGGCGTCGGGCAAGTTGTGCGGTGGAGCCGGCCGACGAGTAGTGTCGGCCCGGCCAACACGTCGATGTACCGTCGGCGATCGGTGAGGCGGGCGGCCAGCGGCTGCACCCGACGAGCCGTCCGTACTAGAGTCTTGCGGAATATGAACGGGTCAAGGCAGGGTGACCGAACCCGACGGCTGGGTCCCGACGACCGGCCAGAAGAAGGAGGATCGGTGCAGACGACGCAGGATCCGCGTGAACCGGAGCCCCCGCAGACAGACTCCGGAAACCGCGGCAGACCCGTCGACGCACTGTCTCCCGACGACCCGTCACCGGATGGACCCTCCCAGGGCGACACCAACCATCACCGGGTTCCCGGAGACGGGCCGGCCGAGCAGCCACTGTTCGATCCGGTCACCGACGGGCACAGCACCGAGACGTTCGTCGTTCCGTCGGTGGAGGACACCGGCGTCGAACCGACGACCGCCCATGCCGGCGACGTGGCCGAAACACAGCCCGAGGCCGCGCCGGAGCCGAAGCTCGGACCAACCGGGCGACCCTGGCCGGACCTGCCGACGCCACCACCGGTGCAGCCCGGCGACAAGGCGATGATCATGGCGATGTGCAACCAGAAGGGCGGGGTCGGCAAGACCACCACCACGATCAATCTGGGCGCCGCGTTGACCGAGCTCGGGCGCAAGGTGCTGCTGGTCGACTTCGACCCGCAGGGCTCGCTGTCGGTCGGTCTCGGTGTCAATCCGCACACCCTCGAACTGAGCATCTACAACCTGTTGCTGAGCCGTGACGTCACCCCCGACGAGGTCATCGCCCCGACCTCGGTCCCCGGCCTGGACATCCTGCCCAGCAACATCGATCTCTCCGCGGCCGAACTGCAGCTGGTGTCCGAGGTGGCCCGCGAACAGACCCTTTCGCGGGTGCTGGAGAAGGTACGCGGCGACTATGACGTGATCCTGATCGACTGCGCTCCGTCGCTGGGTCTGTTGACGATCAACGCGCTGACCGCCTCCGACCAGGTGATCGTTCCGCTGGAATGTGAGTTCTTCGCCCTGCGCGGTGTCGCACTGCTCACCGACACGATCGAGAAGGTCCAGGAACGACTCAACCCGGAGCTGGAGATGCTCGGCATCCTCGGCACCATGTACGACCCGCGCACCCTGCACAGCCGCGAGGTGTTGGAACGGGTGGTGCAGGCCTTCGGCGAGAAGGTCTTCCACAGCGTGATCCGGCGGACGATCAAGTTCCCCGAGACCACGGTGGCCGGCGAGCCGATCACCACCTACGCCTCCGACTCGCCGGGTGCGGAGGCGTACCGGTCGTTGGCCCGCGAGGTGCTTGCCCGATGCCTCGTCGGGTGAGTCTGCCGGGTGCGGCCGAACTGTTCCGCGCCACGCCGTCGACACCCCGGCATCCGGCCGACGAGCAGCATGCCGCCGCGGCCGCGTCCCCGGGGTCTCCGGCATCACCGGCCGAGCCGGCACCATCCAATGGTGAACCGAACGAGCTGACGGCTGCCCGGCAGTCGCGCCGTGCTCCGCGTGGTACGGGCCGGGTGCGCCACGACGAGAAGATCACGGTCTACGTCAGCAGCGATGAGCTGCTGGAACTGGAGCGGGCCCGGCTGCAGCTCCGGGCAGAACACGGGATGGCGGTGGACCGCGGGCGGATCGTCCGCGAGGCGTTGGCCCTGGCCATGGGTGATCTCGCCGAGCACGGCGCCGACTCCGATCTTGTCCGAAGGCTCTCCCAACCGTGAGCGAGATCGCCCCGCGCGAGCCGACGGTGACCCAGACAAGCAACCAGAACGAGCAACCCGACGGCACCGGCTTCAGCGTCCGGCTGACCAACTTCGAGGGCCCGTTCGATCTGCTGCTCCAGCTGATCAGCAAGCACAAACTCGACATCACCGAGGTTGCGCTGTCCCAGGTCACCGACGACTTCATCGCCCACATCAAGACTCTCGGCGATCAGTGGGACCTGGAACAGACCAGCCAGTTCATCGTGGTCGCCGCGACCCTGCTTGACCTCAAGGCCGCCCGGCTGCTGCCCAGCGGCGAGGTCGAGGACCCCGAGGACCTGGCGCTGCTCGAGGCCAGGGATCTGCTCTTCGCCCGGCTCCTGCAGTACCGCGCCTTCAAACAATTGGCCGCAGCCTTCGCGGAGCAACTCAGCGCCCAGAGCCGGCGCGCGCCGCGGACGGCCGGCCTCGATCCGGAGTTCGGCCGGCTGGTTCCGGAGATCACGATCCCGGTGACACCGGAACGCTTCGCTCGGATCGCGGCTCGCGCGATGGCGCCCAAAGAGGCCGACGTGCTGTCCCTTGCCCACCTGCACGCTCCGGTGGTCAGTGTCCGGGAACAGGCCGTCGTGGTCGCGGACCGGCTACGATCCCGCGGACAGGCGACTTTCCGCGAGTTGACCAGTGACTCGCCGGACCGGATCACCACGGTCTGCCGGTTCCTCGCACTGCTGGAACTCTTCCGCGAACAGGCGGTGGTCTTCGAGCAGCCCAGACCGCTGGCCGAACTGGTGGTCCGCTGGACCGGAACCGATGACCAGCAGGTCAGCATCTCCGACGAGTTCGACGCGCCGCCCGAGCAACTCCGGGATGGTGACGAGGCGACCGAGGAGGAACGACACTGGCAGGCCGACGGAGGACCTGACGACGGTCCGAGGGGGGACCAATCGACGACGGAACGGGATGCATGACTGACGAGACAAGGGGACCGAGCGCCGAACCGGTCCCGGAGGACCTGCCGACGGACCAGGTCGACGAGCCGCGGGTCAGTACACCCGAACAGCTGCGCGGCGCGCTCGAGGCGTTGCTGCTGATTGCCGATGAACCGGTCAGCGAGACCAATCTGGCCGCCGCGCTGCGGGTACCGACCGACGACGTCCGAGCGTCCCTGGACGACCTGGTCGCCTTCTATGCCGAGACCGGGCGTGGCTTCGAGCTGCGCCGGGTGGCCGGCGGCTGGCGCTACTACACCCGGCAGGAGTACGCCGACCTGATCGGTGCGTACGTCCTGGAAGGGCAGACCGCCAAGCTGTCCCAGGCGGCCCTGGAGACCCTGGCGGTGATCGCCTACCTGCAGCCGGTCAGCCGGTCGCGGGTCTCCGCGGTCCGCGGGGTCAACGTCGACGGCGTGGTACGCACCCTGTTGACCCGAGAGCTGATCACCGAGACCGGGTCGGAGGAATCCGGTGCCACTCTGTTCCGGACCACCGACTACTTCCTGGAGCGGATGGGGCTGCAGTCGTTGGACGAACTCCCCGAGCTGGCGCCGTACCTTCCGGAGGCCACCGAACTCGAGGAGGAACTGGGCCAGCTCGCAGTCGTCCCGGCAACCAGCGATTCGAACGGCCGGGCCGACGCCTCAGGCTCCAGCGATGCCGAGGTGGAATCGTGAAACCCCCAGGTCGGGCTCCCCATGACCGGCCGGGGCCGTCCACCGGTGCGTCCACCGATTACCCCGGGCAGCACGGCGAAACCCGCGGCGGGCCGGAGGCCGAGGGCGTGCGCCTGCAGAAGGTCCTCGCGGCAGCCGGGATCGGGTCCCGGCGGGCCAGCGAGCAGATGATCGCCGAGGGCCGGGTCGAGGTCAACGGCAAGGTCGTCGGGGTACAGGGGATGCGTGTCGACCCCGAGCGGGACGTCATCCGGGTCGATGGGGAACGCATCCCGCCGCCCCGGCGGCACGTCTACCTGGTGCTCAACAAGCCACGCGGGGTGGTGTCCACCCTCGACGACCCGGAGGGTCGGCCGACGCTCGCCAACTACCTGGAGGGCCGCAAGGAGAGGTTGTTCCACGTCGGACGGCTGGATGCCGATACCGAGGGCCTGTTGATCCTGACCAACGACGGCGAGTTCGCCCACCGGCTTGCTCATCCGTCGTACAAGGTCCCCAAGACCTACGTCGCCGAAGTGGTCGGAACGGTCGATCGGGCGACCTTGAACAAACTGCGCCGGCCGCTGATGTTGGAGGACGGACCGGTACGCGCCGAGCAAGTTCGGCTGGTTTCTGCCACCGCGGAACGTAGCATGGTCAACATCACCTTGCACGAAGGGAGAAACCGCATCGTGCGACGCATGTTGGATTCGGTCGGTCATCCGGTCAGAAGGCTTTCCCGGGTCGCCATCGGCCCGGTCAGGCTGGGCAATCTCAGGCCAGGCGAGATCCGCGATCTTGATCAGTCAGAGCTGGGCAAGTTGCTGGATCTGGTCGGTCGGTAGCAGGTCGATCCTATGGACCGACGGATCTTCGGACTGGAAACCGAATACGGCGTCGCCTGCACCTCCGGGGGGAGCCGCCGGTTGACCCCGGACGAGGTCGCCCGCTATCTCTTCCGGCGGGTGGTCACCTGGGGCCGCTCCAGCAATGTCTTCCTGCGCAACGGATCGCGGATCTACCTCGACGTGGGTTCCCATCCCGAGTACGCCACCGCCGAGTGCGACAGCCTGCCCACCCTGATCGCCCACGACAAGGCCGGTGAGCGGATCCTGGAGGATCTGATCATCGACGCCGAACAGCGGCTGAGTGCCGAGGGCATCACCGGTGACATCTATCTGTTCAAGAACAACACCGACAGCCACGGCAACTCCTACGGCTGCCACGAGAACTATCTGATCAGCCGGATCGGGGATTTCTCCAAGATCACCGATGTGCTGGTCCCGTTCCTGGTCTCCCGGCAGTTGATCTGCGGAGCCGGCAAGGTGCTGCAGACCGTACGAGGTGCGGAGTATTCGGTCTCACAACGGGCCGAACACATCTGGGAGTCGGTGTCCAGCGCCACCACCCGGTCCCGGCCGATCATCAACACCCGCGACGAACCGCACGCCGATCCGGAACGGTACCGCCGGCTGCACGTGATCGTCGGGGACTCCAACATGAGCGAGACCACCACCCTGCTCAAGGTCGGGTCGACCGAGCTGGTGCTCCGGCTGGTCGAGGCCGGGGTGCAGATGCGCGACCTGACGCTGGAGAACCCGATCCGGGCGATCCGCGACATCAGCCGGGATCGCAGCGGACGGGTGCTGGTCGCGCTGGCCAACGGCCGGCGGATGAGCGCGCTGGAACTGCAGCGGGCGTACTACGAGAAGGTGTCCACCTTCGTCGCCGAGCGGGGTCTGGAGACCGCCACCACACTGAGAGTGCTGGATCTGTGGGAGCGGGCGGTCCGTGCCGTCGAGGAGGACAAGCTGTCACTGATCGACACCGAGATCGACTGGGCGATCAAGTACAAGCTGCTGGACGCGTACGCCGCCAAGCACGGGCTGAGCTTCGCCGATCCGCGGATCGCCCAGCTGGATCTCGCCTACCACGACATCCGGCGCGGCCGCGGTCTCTTCAGCATGCTGGAGCGGCGTGGAACGGCGGCCCGAGTGGTCAGCGATCCGGAGGTGTTCCGGGCAAAGTCGGTTCCGCCGCAGACCACTCGCGCCAAGCTCCGCGGCGATTTCATCCGGCACGCCCAGGAAGGGCGCAACGACTACACGGTCGACTGGGTGCACCTGAAACTCAACGACCAGGCTCAGCGAACGGTGCTCTGCAAGGATCCGTTCGCCTCGAGTGATGAGCGGGTCGACCGGCTGATCGCCAGCATGCACCGGCACTCCTGAGCTGGGCTCTGGGTTTCACAGGCCGGTTGGGTAAGGTCTGGTTGCCGAATCGACGGTTGACCGTCGTCGGCAGCTCCCTGTGATCGAATCGAAAGCTGAGGCCGACGCGACGTGACCCCGCCGCTGCACCTGACGTTGCTGCCCCGTACCCGCCGGGTGAGTTCCGGCGTCGTCAAAGCGCTGGTCGTGGGCGCCGTCACCGTCAGCCTGGCGTTGCTCGGCGGTTGTGGCGACGACAAAGCCTCGACCAACCCGTCCAAGAGTCCGTCTCCATCGTCGGCGGCGTCGTCGGCGACCCCGTCGCCCAGCCCCTCGCCGTCGGCAACGGTGAAGCCGTCGGACAACCTCGATGCGCTGAAGGTCTCCGGCGACTACGGCAAGCCGCCGAAGTTGACCTTCAAACACCCGTGGGCGATCAACAAGACCCAGTCCAAGGTGCTCAAGAAGGGTGATGGCGCCAAGGTCTCGGCCGACAGCACCGTCGCCGTGAACTACTCGGCCTGGGTCGGACGGACCGGCAAGGAGTTCGACTCCTCCTACGACAAGAAGTTCTCCCACCAACAGTTGGCCTACTTCCCGCTGAACGGCGTGGTCCCGGGATTCCAAAAGGGTCTGCAGGGCCACCACGTCGGTGACCGGGTGCTGATCGCGATCGCCGGGAAGGACGGCTACGACAGCGCGGGCGGCAACCCGCAGATCGGGGTCAAGGTCGGCGACACGCTCATCTTCGTGGTCGACATCGCGGGCGCGACCCTGAAGAGTGCCGAGGGCGCCGCGGTCAAGCCGGTGCCGGGGCTGCCGACGGTGACGCTGTCCGGTGACAAGCCGACGGTCAAGATCCCGTCCGACAACCCGCCGGACAAGACCACGGTCCAGCCGCTGATCAAGGGCACCGGACCGAAGGTCAAGGCGAACGACAACGTGACCACCCGTTCGGTCACCGTGTTGTGGTCCGGTGGGAAGGTCGTCGACGACAGCTGGAAGACCCCGTTCACACCGCAGACCGATCCGAGCACCGGCCAGACCAGTCCGATCCGGCTGAAGGCGATGCAACAGGCGATGGTCGGCCAGCGGGTCGGGAGCCGGCTGCTGATCGTCTTCCCGCCCGGCACGGCGTACCCGAACGGCGACAAGAGCCAGGGGATCAGCAAGGACGACACAGTCGTGATGGTCGTCGACATCCTGTTCAGCCAGCCACAGCAGTAGGGACGGAACAGCCGCGCTCGTTATCCGTTCGGTGATATCCCGGGTTCGCTGGGTACGGCACTGGCATGAGCACTGAAGCGAACCCGGCTGAGGACCCGGCGACTCCCGAGCGCAATCGGACCACCGACGTCGACCGGACCACTGGAATTGACCGGACCACTGGAATTGACCGGACCGGTGCGGTTCCCGGGCGTCACGAGGTCGTACGGCGACAGCGTGAGGCCTATGGAGGAATCAAGTTCGGCTCCTGCTTCTTCGGCTGGCTGACGGCCACCGGCGTGGCGGTGCTGCTCACGGCTCTGGTTGCCGCGGCCGGCTTGGGAGTCGGACTGGCGCAGAACGTGACCCCGACGGACGCAGCGGAGAATCCGCGGCCGCTGGGCCTGGCCGGGGCGATCGCGCTGGTCATCATCGTGTTCATCGCCTATGTCGCCGGCGGGTACGTCGCCGGTCGGATGGCGCGGTTCAACGGCGTCCGGCAAGGCATCGGCGTCTGGCTCTGGGCGATCGTGGTCTCGATCATCCTCGGCGTGATCGGGCTCATCGCCGGCAACCGCTACAACGTGTTGAGCATGACCAACAGCTTCCCGCGGATCCCGGTGAACGAGGGCACGCTGACAGCCGGCGGCATCATCCTGGCTGCCGCGCTGGTGATCGTGGCATTGATCGGCGCGGTCCTCGGCGGCCTGCTGGGCATGCGTTTCCACCGCCGGGTCGACCGTGTCGGCCTGGAGCCGGCCGAGCCGGTGGTCTGACCGGGTCAGGCGTCCAGATACAGACAGAACGGGTGACCGTCCGGGTCGAGCATGACCCGGACGTCGTCCTGTGGCTGGAACCCTGCCGGCGCCGCGCCCAGCGCCACGGCGTCCTCGACTGCCGCCTCGACGTCGGTGACCCCGACGTCGAGGTGGAACTGCATCTGCTGCTTGCCGTCCTCATTGGGCCAGACCGGGCGCTGATAGATCTTCTCGAGCTGGAAGGCGAGATTGGCGGGAATCGGCTTCCCGTCGCCGTCGCGCATCTGCATCGTGACCCAGGTCGGATCCTCGTTGGCGATCTCCCAGCCGAGGAGATCCCGGTAGAAGCCGGCGAGCCTGCGTGGGTCCGGGCTGCCGAGGACGACGCCCAGCCAGCCGGTGAAACCGCGAATACCAGTCATGCTCCGACACCGTACGACCGCCTCCCGACAACGGGCGTGGTTGTGCGGCACGATTCATTACCGTAGAGTAAAGCTTACTATTCAGTAATGTATTGGAGACAGACATGCCACAGGTCGCCCGCTCCGTCGAGATCGACGCCCCGCCGAGTTCCGTCTGGTCCTGGTTCACCACAGCCGAAAGGCTGCGCCAATGGATCGCCCCGACCCTGGACATCGACCTGCAGGAGGGCGGCTCCTACCGGATGCAGGGTGAGGACGGGACGTGGATCAGTGGCGTCGTGTTGGAACTGGTTCCCCAGAGCCGCCTGGTGCTCTCCTGGCTCGAAGAGGATGCCGGCTGGGCACACCCGGGCCGGCTGCTGATCGGACTTGAGCCGGTGCCGGGCGGGACGCGGGTGTCGCTGGTTCACGACGGGTTCGCCGGAATCGGCAGGGACGGCTGGCGGGACATCATGCAGGCCTACGAGCGCGGGGCCGACCGGCATCGTGTCCTGCAACGACTGTCAGCCCCTGGTCGCGCAGCGGGAACGCGTTGCCTAGCCCGGACGATCCGTTCCGGGTGATCGCCGATCCCACCCGGCGGCGCATTCTCGACCTTCTGGCCGAGCGCCGAACGCTCACCGTCGGCGAACTGGCCGCCGAGTTCCCCGACCTGGTCGCGTCCGGCATTTCCAAGCACCTGATGACGCTGCGGGCGGCGGGCTTGGTCAGGTCGGAGAAGCTCGGCCGCAACCAGCACTACCGGATCGACCCGGAAGGGTTCGACCGCGCCTTCGGCGAGTGGGCCCACCGCTACGCGGCCTACTGGGATGCCTCACTGGCCAGACTGCGTGCCCTGGCCGAACGCGATCCCGGATCGATGTGATCGCGAGTCCGTCGAATGGCCGGTGGTCAGCTGCTCGGCAGGGACAACGTCGTGACCACCACCGACGCCGGGTCGGACCGCACCGACCAGACCGAGGTCGGGCGCGGATAGGCCCGTACCGTCCGCGGCGGTGCACCGGCTGTGAAGATCTCGATCAGGCTGCCGTCGACGAACACCCGGACCGGTCCGGAGCCGTCGACGACGACCTGATGATCATCACCGTCGACCAGCGCCAGCCGTACCCCAGCATCGGAGCGGATCTCGAACGCACGCGCGGTGATCGGCGCGGCGGCGTCGAGTTGATCACCACGCAGCCGGTCCAGTTCAGCGACCGGCGTCGACACCAATCGATCTTCCACCACCGACAGCCGGCGGGGGAAGGTCAGTGCGCCGGCCCACCCCGCCTCCAGGAGTTGGGTCTCGGTCCGCTGGACCTCCCGTGCCCAACCCCAGATCAGTACGCGGTCGGCGGTCACCAACGCCTGCGGTGCGTAGTAGGCCGAACTGTCGTCCACCCGGCCACCTGAGCGCGGCACGAATCGCGGACCGGCGTCGTGCGGCTCGAGGTCACCGATCAGATAGACGCTGCACAGATCGCCGTCCTGCCAGCAGGACAGCACCAGCACCCAGTGACCGTCCAGCGGAAACAGGTTCGGACACTCCCAGGTGCTCGAGGCGGCGATCCGGCGAACCAGGGGGTCGGTGAAGTCCAGCAGCACCCCAAGCTCGGTCCACCGGTCGAGATCATCGCAACCGTAAAGCAGTACGGCCGGCTCGGCATCGCGGCCGCCGGTGCCCTGGACGGCGTATCGGTGGCCGGCGTAGCTGAAGACGTAAGGATCCCGGGTTTCGGTCAAGGAACGATCAGCGGGCGGTCCGATCACCCCGTGATCGGACTGCCGCCAGGTCAGCAATGTCCTGTCCTCGCTTCGGGCGAGCGCCACGACCGCCTCCGCCGGGCTGTCCCGGACGGCGGTGTACACCGCGGTCGGTAGGCCACGATCATCGACAAGGCACCCGCTCCAGCAGCCCTGCTGGTCGATGTTTCCCGGCCGGTTGACCAGCGCGACCCCGTGGTAGGTCCAGCTGATCAGATCGGATGAACTGGCGTGCCCCCAGGTGATCGACCGATGCCGCGGTTCGGCACCGTTGTACTGGAAGAAGACGTGATACCGACCGTCGATCAGTGCCAGACCGTTCGGGTCGTTGACCCATCCGTCCACGGGGCGGACGTGCAGACCGGGAAAGGTCGGGTCGTTCGGACGGCGATCCGGTGCACTGGTATCGATGGCGGGCTCCTGGGGTCGTGGTTCAGTCCGACATGAGGTGTACGGCGAGCCGGCCCGCGGCTGCTGCGGCCAGGAAGTAGGCGGGGTCGGCGTCCAGATCACGGCCCATCGTCGACAGCCGGACCGGGCACCCCAGAAGGGCGCGATCAAGTCCGGCGAGCTCGATCCTGTGCAACCGATGCAGTCCGGCCAGTTCGGCGACCGCCTCGTTGATCCTGGCCGCGAAGCGGGGGAGGGCGTACAGGTCACGGATACCGGTCAGCGGTGACACGTCGGAGAAGTCGGGCACGGCGATATCCGCCGTCCGCAACGCGACCCTGCTGTAGGCGGTCAGGCTGTGATGGGAGACACCGCGATGCCGGAACCGCGGGTCGGCGCTGGAGATCCGCAGTGACCCGATCGGACGGCCGTTGAGCACAGCTGCCGCGTTGATCACCTCACCGGCCCCGGTGCCGGAGAATCCCCAGCGGGTGCCGGTCCCCAGATTGCCCGGCCCCTGGCTGACGATGACCAGATCGGCCTGCATCGCAACCTTGGCCGCCAGCAGGCCGGAGTGCACGTTGACCGCTTCAAGATCGCCGCCGTACGCCTGCCCACAGGTGATGGTTCCGACCAGCCACTCCTCGGCCCGAAGTGCGGCGACGGTACGGGAGAAGGCGATCGGCAGGGCTGCCTCATCGGTCATCAGATACGCCACGCGCGGCGTTCGGTCGCCGGAGTCGCTGCGGATCGCGGCAATGATCGGGGCCACCGCCGAATGCAGGTCGGCGACGATCACCGGCATCCGGTCAAGATCATCGGCGGAATCGAGTCGATCATGGAAGTCCGAATCCTGCTCGTCCACGCCGGAGATCATCACCTGTAGCGGCGTGTAGCGCGCCTTGACCAGATGGCCCTTCGGCAGGCCCGGTTGTCCGATCAGCCGCCCGTTCTGGTCCAGGACGGCGACAACGAACGCGTACCCGCCGGTGCCCAGGCCGCGGGCCAATGCCGCGATGTTGAGCAACACCCGGTCCCCGGTCCGGGGCTGTGGCATCAGATCCAGGTAGGCCAGTGATCGGAAGGTCTGACCGCCGTCGGTGTCGATGATCAACTCGACAGCACCGGCCCACCGGTCGCCGACGACAGCGACCGTTCCCTCCGCCCAGATGATCACGGCCCCGAGCCTATCCGGGCCGGGATCAGAGGATCGGCTTGCCTCCCGTGACCGCGATCCGCGCGCCGGAGACATAACTGCCCTCGTCGGATGCCAGCATCACATAGACCGGTGCCAGTTCGGCCGGCTGTCCGGGCCGCTGCAGGGGCGCCTGCTGGCCGAAGCTCTCGACCTTCTCCGGCGGCATCGTCGACGGGATCAGCGGCGTCCAGATCGGTCCCGGCGCGACGCTGTTGGCCCGGATGCCTCGCTCGGCGAGCAGTTGGGCCAGGGAGGCGGTCATATTGGCGATCGCGGCCTTGGTCGCGGCATACGGCATCAGCGTCGGGGACGGTGCGTCGGAGTTGATCGACGACGAACCGATGATGCTGCCGCCTTCCCGCATGTGCGGCAGGGCCGCCTTGACCAGGTAGAAGTAGGCGTTGAGGTTGGTGCGGACGGTGTAGTCGAACTCCTCGTCGCTCACCTCCTCCACGGTCTCGTGGGTCATCTGGTAGGCGGCATTGCTGACCAGGACGTCGACGCGCCCGAACTCCTCGACCGTCCGGGAGATGATCTTGCGGCAATGGTCGGCGTCCGAAACGTCGCCGGGGATCAGGACGGCACGCCGGCCGGCCTTCTCCACCCAATGCTTGGTGTCCTCGGCGTCCTCGTGCTCGCTGAGATAGCTGATCACCAGGTCGGCTCCCTCGCGGGCGTAGGCGATCGCGACGGCCTTGCCGATTCCGCTGTCGCCGCCGGTGATCACCGCGACCTTGCCCTCCAGCCGGCCGCTGCCGACGTAGCTGCGCTCGCCGTGATCCGCCTTCGGTTCCAGATCCGATTCGGTGCCGGGTGGTTGCTGCTGCTGGGGTGGCTGGCTCATATCGGCGTGATACCCCTTGACCAGCCAGACCAAGCAACCTCAGCCGGTGACGATCCAGGGATATCGGGGAAGCCGCTCCGGGTCGAACCGGGCCCTCAGGGTTTCAAGATCAACCGGTTCGGCGTCGGCGGCCAGGTCCAGCGACACCGCGATCATGGTCAACACCTCGGCAGGCCCCACGCCGCGTGCCGCCAGATCGGCCGGAGTGACGGCACCGTCGCGCTTGGCGAGCCGGTTGCCCTCGGCATTGAGCGCCAACGGCACGTGGGCGTAGTTCGGCACCTGCCGACCCAGCAACCGCGCCAGATAGGCCTGGCTGATCGCCGACCCGAGCAGGTCGTCGCCGCGGACCACCTGGTTGACGCCGGACTCGGCGTCATCGAGGACGACGGCCAGGTGGTAGGCCGGAGTGCCGTCATTGCGCTGCAGCACGATGTCGTCGGGGATCCCGGTCACCTCGCCGTACACCAGGTCGATCACCGTCAGCGGTTCCCGGTCGGCGAGCAATCGGATCGCGGGTTGCCTGGTGCGGCGCCGCTCGGCCCGTTCCGCCTCGGTGAGGTCCCGACAGGTGCCCGGATACCGGCCGGGTGAGCCGTGCGGTGCCGATGCGGCCTCGGCGATCTCCCGCCGGCTGCAGAAGCATTCGAACGTCTTGCCCGCCAGGGACTGCAGGGCCTCGCGGTAGGCGTCGGTGCGCTCGGACTGCACCACCAGCGGCGGATCGAAGACCAGGCCGAGCGCTTCCAGATCCGCACGTTGCCGATCGGCCACCCCATGCCGTACCCGGGAACGATCGAGATCCTCGATCCGATAGAGCAGTTCACCCGGCCCGTCATTCAGACCGTCACCGCTGTGGGCGAACAAGTAGGCGAGCACTGCCGTCCGCAGATTGCCCAGGTGCAGGTCACCGGTGGGACTCGGAGCATATCGACCGCGAATTCGCTCCCGGCTGCGCTGGGATTGCGTCACAGTGGCACACCGTACAGGCGGCCGGGCGGCGCTTGGGAAAATGCCCGGCGCGGCGCATAATCGAACGGTTGTGTGATGGTAGCGTCCACAGTTGCCCGGACTTCTAGGAGATTGCCACCTCATGGCTCCTCGCAAGACGGAGCGGATCCTCAACCTGACGATCTGCCTGCTGGTCACGCGGAACTTCCTGCCCAAGAGCCGGATCCGCGAGATCGTCGAGGGCTATCACGACCTGTCCGACCAGGCGTTCGAGCGGACCTTCGAACGGGACAAGGAGGAGTTGCGCAAGCTCGGCATTCCGCTGCAGGTCGGCTCCTTCGATCCGCTCTTCGACGACGAACCGGGCTACCGGATCGAGCGGTCGGCGTTCGAGCTGCCGTCCATCGAACTTGATGCCGAGGAGGCGGCCGTGGTGGGTGTGGCGGCCAGGTCCTGGCAGCACACCGCGGTCGCGGATTCCACCCGCAGCGCGTTGGCCAAGCTCCGGGCCGCAGGCATCGAACCCGACGCCTCCCGGCTGGCGGCGCTGGAGCCGAACGTCTCGGCCAACGAACCGGCCTTCGAGCCGCTCTGGCACGCCGTACTGGACCGCTCCCGGGTCTCGTTCACCTACCGCGGTGGCGCCACCCGGACGCTCGAACCCTGGGGCCTGACCTCCAACAAGGGTCGCTGGTATGTGATCGGCCACGACACCGACAGGAACGCGACCCGGATGTTCAAGCTGTCGCGGATCCTCGACACGCCCAAACGGGTGTCCAAGGACGGCGCGTACGAGGTCCCCACCGATCTCGACCTGCGTGCACTGGCCAGGTCGCTGGCGCCGGAGGAACCGCGGGCCAGCGCAGTCATCGCGATCCGGCCGGGCCGGGCACCCGGGTTGCGCCGTCGCGGCCGTCCGCTCGCCCCGGAGCGCCTCGACCGGTTGGCGTACGCCTGGCCGGTTGGCTTCGACGTCGTCGAAGTCGGCTATGCCGATGCCGGCTATCTCTGTGAAGAGGTCGCCGGTTACGCGGCCGACGCCGTGGTGCTCGAGCCATCCGACCTGCGGACTGCGGTGATCAACCAGTTGCGGTCCGTCGCGGCGACCCGGTCGACTCCTCGCCGCTATGCGGCGGTCGGTGCTGTCCTGGACACCGACAGCGTCGAGGAGGTCGTTCTATGAGCGACTCACCGAAGAACGAGAAGCGGTCGACCGCCGGTCAGACCGCGCAGGCGCAGGTGAAGCGGTTGCTGAGCCTGATCCCGTACCTGCGCCAGCACGACGGCGTCGCGATCACCGACGTCGCCGAGGCGTTCGGAGTGCCGCCGCAACGGATCCGCGAGGACCTGAACGTGTTGTGGATGTGCGGGCTGCCCGGGCTCAGCCCTGGTGACCTGATCGACATCGACATGGATGCAGTGGACGGCGAAGGCATCATCCACCTGTCGAACGCCGACTATCTGACCCGGCCGCTGCGCCTGACCGCCGACGAGGCGCTGGCCCTGATCCTGGCGTTGCGGACTCTGCGCGGCGTGACGGCGACGGGGGAACGGGACGCGATCGACCGCGCGCTGACCAAACTCGAGGCCGTCGCCGGGGAGCAGCCGGACCGGGTCGCCGGTCAGGCGGAGGTGGCGGTGACCGGTGGCCGGGAGGACATTCGGGCAACGGTGACCGAGGCGCTGCGGCGGGGCAAGCGGCTCGAGCTGACCTACGACGTGGCCAGTCGGGCCGAGACTACCCACCGGTTCGTCGATCCGCTGCGAGTCTTCGTACTGGAGGGATACGGCTATCTCGACGCCTGGTGCTACTCGGCAAACGGTCTGCGGTCGTTCCGGATGGACCGGATCGCCACCATCACCATCACCGACACCGATGTGGTCGACCACGACGTCCAGCTCCGGGACGTCAGCAAGGGCTGGTTCGACGCACTGAAGGACGCACCGCTGGTCACCCTGGCGCTGGACCGCAGCGCCGTCTGGGTCGCCGAGTACTACCCGATGGAGTCGGTCACCGCTGCCGATGACGGCGGCCTCACGGTGACCACGCGGGTCAGCGATCCGGCCTGGCTGCGCAGCCTGCTGCTGCGGCTGGGCGGTGGGGCGCGGGTGCTCTCGCCGGAGGGCGCCGGGGATTCCGCCGCCGACGCGGCCTCCGAGGCACTCGACCAGTACGCCGCCCTCGCCGGCTGACCCTGCGCGGAACCCCCGCCCGTCGCCGCCGGCTTTCCCCTCCCGCACCAGTTGCCCGGCGCCGCACCAGTTACTCGGCGCCGCACCACTTACTCGGCCTCGCACCGGCTGCTCGGCGCCGCACCGGTTGCTCGGCGTCGCACCAGTTACTCGGCCTCGCACCGGCTGCAGGTGGTGCGCGACCGAGTTGCTGGTGCGTCAACGAGCAAACGGTGCGGGACGGAGGCGAAGAAGCCGGGTAAGTGGTGCGGGAACGAGTAAGTAGTGCGGGACGGGGCCGGGCAAGCGGTGCCGGGGCCGGGCAAGCGGGGCAGGGGCCGGGCAAGCGGTGCCGGGTCCGGGCAAGCGGGGCAGGGGCCGGGCAAGCAGTGCCGGGTCCGGGCAAGCGGGGCAGGGGCCGGGCAAGCAGTGCCGGGGCCGGGCAAGCGGAACGAGTAAGTGGTGCGGGAACGAGTAAGTGGTGCGGGACGGGGCCGGGCAAGCGGTGCTGGGGCCGGGCAAGCGGTGCCGGGGCCGGGCAAGCGGTGCGGGAGCGAGTGATTGGTGCGGCACCGAGCGCCTGAGCCGGGCAGTGGTGCGGGTCAACGAGCAAACGGTGCGGGAGCTGACGCGGTAGGAGCCCGTGACGTACGCTGGCGCCCGTGATCTGGGTCTTCGTGTTCGGCGGCATCGCCGTTGCCGGACTCATCATGCTGGTGGCGTACGCGATCTGGCTGGCCCACAAGGCCTCGGACGTGTTCGCCGAGTTGCGGGTGCTCGGTCAGCGCACCGGAAAGCTCGCCGAGCTCGCCGCCCAGGTACAGGTGCCCGAGCTGGGAACCGGCCCAGAGCGCGTCGCAGATCCTGATAAGAATGCAACCCTGCGTAACCTCGAAGCAGCGACCGACGACGTAGGATGACGTGAGTTGCAGCCGTCGCACCGATGCGGCGGCAGGACGCAACTGCTCCACAGCGAAATGAGGAACCTTATGTCCCCGTTGGCCGGATTCATGAACCTCGGTCCCACCGAGCTCATCATCATCCTTGTCATCGTCCTTGTGCTCTTCGGTGGTGCCCGACTGGCAGGACTGGGCAAGAGCACCGGTCGCGCCATCCGGGAGTTCAAGGAAGAGACCAAGAACCTCGCCGACAAGAAGGACGATTCCGAGGTCGTCGACGCCGAGGTGGTCGATCCCCAGCCGACCGAGCAGACCCCGCCGGCGGTGGGCGGCCCGCAGCAGCAGGTCCAGCAGCCGACCAATTCGGCAGCACAGCCGTCTGAAGCCCGTCGCGACAACTGATCCGGGCCGGCTCACGCCAAGGCCCGGGTAGTCAAGACAGACCGTAAACGTCGTGGCACTCAGTCTCCGAGGACGACCGATCCGGTTCAGCCTGGCATGGCTGAAACCGCCGCCGATGCCGTCAGACGGCAACATGACCCTCTGGGAGCATCTGCGGGAATTGCGCTACCGGCTGGTGATCATCGCTTTGGCGATCATCGTCGGCACCGTCGTCGCGTTCATCTTCAACACGCAGTTGTACGACCTGCTGATGCACCCGTACACCGTCGCCGCCGAGAACCTCCACCGAACCAATCCGGAGCTGCACGTCCAGCCGGTGATCGAGGGCGCGACCACGCCCTTCACGCTGGTCCTCAAGACGTGCTTCGTCGCGGCGCTCGTCGGGACCTCACCGATCTGGCTGTATCAGATCTGGGCGTTCATCGTCCCCGGCCTGCTGGCCAAGGAGAAGAAGTGGGCGCTGATCTTCCTGAGCGCCGCGGTGCCGCTGTTCCTTGGCGGAGTCGTCCTCGGCTACTACCTGATCCCCAAGGGCATCTCGGTCCTGATCGGCTTCACGCCGGGTAGCGGGCAGATCGAGAACCTGCTCGATCTGACCAACTTCCTGAACTTCCTGATCAGGGTCATGCTGGTCTTCGGCGCCGGCTTCCTGGTACCGGTCTTCGTCCTCGGCCTGAACTTCATGGGCATCGTCAAGGCCAAACAGTTGGCCAAGGCCAGGTCGTTCGTCGTCTTCGGATGCTTCGTCTTCGGCGCCGTCGCGACGCCGCAGACCGACCCGGTGTCGATGCTCATGCTGGCCGGTCCGATGACGATCCTGTACCTCGCGGCAGAGGTCATCGCGCACCTGCACGATCGGTCGCTGCATCGTCGGGGTATCGAGCCGGGCTTCGGCAATCGGGGCGGCGGCGTCGAGAACGACCGCGCTCTGGCGGCGCTCGAGGGCCGTGATCTTGACGCCGAACAGTCGGTCGCCCGGCCGACGGTCGCCGACCTGCTCGGACTGAGCAAGAAGGACGATGAGCAGTCCTGAGGTTGCTGTCACCCGGCGGCCTCCGTCGAGCATCGCCCTGGTGGTCAACCCATCCGCGGGCAAGGGCCGTTCCCAGGAGATGCTTCCCGAGATCGCCGGTCGGATCCGCGACGCCGGACACGAACTGGACATCTGGCTCAGCCGGGATTTCGACGAAGCCCAGGCGCTGATCAACAAGGCAGCAAACTCCGGCGCCGACGTGATGGTCGTGATGGGCGGCGACGGCATGTTGCACCTGGGAGTCAATGAGGCCGTACGCGCCCAGCAGTCCGCGCCGACGGCCCCGGTCCTCGGATTGATCCCGTCCGGTACCGGCAACGACCTGTGCCGCGGCCTGGACATCGGCACCGACCCGCTGGCCGCGCTGGAGATCATCCTGGCCGGCACCGAGACCGCAGTCGATCTGGCGCGGGTCGGCGAGGCGTACATCGGGACGATCATCGCCACCGGATTCGATGCGATGGTCAACCGGCGCGCCAACGACATGCGGTGGCCGAAGGGCTCGTCCCGCTATCCGCTGGCGCTGTTCGCTGTGCTGCGGACCTTCGAACCGCTGCACTACCAACTCACCATCGACGGCGTACGACGTGATCTGGACGCCATGCTGGTCGCCGTCGGTAACACCCGCTCCTACGGCGGCGGCATCCGGATCTGCCCGGACGCCGATCCCACCGACGGGCTGCTCGAGCTGACGATCATCCACCCGGTCGGGCGGCCGACGCTGCTGCGGCTGATGCCGCTGCTCTACACCGGTGGCTTCATCAGCGATCCCTGTGTCGAACTGCTGCGCGTGCGGTCGATCACCATCGACGGGCCCGGTCTGGTCGGCTTCGGCGACGGCGAGATGATCGGCGCAACGCCACTGGCGATAGAACAGGTGCCGGCCGCACTCCGGGTCTGCCGCCCGGTGCTCTGAGATTCGTCGAACAGATCGGTGAACCAAAGCCGGTCTCGATGCTGTGCCGGGCGGCGGGGTACTTTGGCAGGCGATGTCCGCCAATCCTGAACCGGAATCCGCCGCCAGCCCGGCCGAGGCGTACGCCAGCTTCCGGGCCGGGCAGATGAGCCGATCCCTGACAACCTTCGCCGAGGCGTACGGCTTCACCTTCGACCCCTACCAACGGGAGGCCTGCGAGTACGTCGAGGCAGGCTCCGGCGTCCTGGTCGCAGCCCCGACCGGAGCCGGCAAGACCATCGTCGGTGAATACGCCGTCTTCCTCGCCCTGGAACAGGGCCGGAAGGCGTTCTACACCACGCCGATCAAGGCGCTCTCCAACCAGAAGTACGCCGACCTCGTCCGCCGGCACGGCGCCGCCAACGTCGGCCTGCTGACCGGCGACTCGACGATCAACTCCGAGGCACCGGTGGTGGTGATGACCACCGAGGTATTGCGGAACATGATCTACGCCGGGTCCTCCACCCTGGCCAACCTCGGCTACGTCGTGATGGACGAGGTGCATTACCTCGCCGACCGCTTCCGCGGGGCGGTCTGGGAGGAAGTGATCATCGGACTGGCCGACTCCGTCCAGGTGGTCGCCCTGTCGGCGACGGTCAGCAATGCCGAGGAGTTCGGCGACTGGTTGGCCGAGGTCCGCGGCGACATCGAGATCGTGGTCTCCGAGCGTCGGCCGGTGCCGCTCTACCAGCACGTGATGGTCGGCACCAGGTTGTACGACCTGTTCGCCGGTGTCGCTCCGACCGCGATCACCGACCAGTCGACCGGCAACCGGCGGGCCGAGGTCAATCCGGCGCTGACCAAGGTCGCGCAGCAGGAGGCCCGGGCCGTCCGGGACGACTCCCGCAGGCCGCGGGGCCGCAATGGCAAGGGCAAGCGCAGTGTCTCCTACGGCAGCGGCCGCTACGGCGGGGCGACGCACCGGAGCAACTGGTCGGACCGTGATCAGGACCGCGGCGGGCGGCCACGTTCCCGGTCGGTGCCCGGTCGCTACGAGATGATCGACGTGCTGGAGCGGGAGAACCTGCTCCCGGCGATCGTGTTCATCTTCTCCCGGGCCGGTTGTGATGCTGCGGTACGCCAACTGCTCGGCTCCCGGCTGATGCTGACCAGTGCGACAGAACGCGCCCAACTGAACGAGATCGCCGAACGGCACACGGCCGGGCTGTCCCCGGCGGACAAGCAGGCGCTGGGCTATGCGACGTTCGCCGAGGCTCTGGTGCGCGGGGTCGCGGCGCATCACGCCGGACTGCTGCCGGCGTTCAAGGAGTGCGTCGAGGAAGCCTTCGTCAAGGGCCTGGTGAAAGTGGTGTTCGCCACGGAGACCCTGGCGCTCGGCATCAACATGCCGGCTCGTTCGGTGGTGCTGGAGAAGCTGGTCAAGTTCAACGGGGAGACCCACGCCGACATCACCCCGGGGGAGTACACCCAGCTGACCGGCCGGGCCGGCCGACGCGGTATCGACGTCGAGGGCCACGCCGTCGTGCTCTGGCAACCCGGGCTGGATCCGCGAGCGGTTGCCGGCCTGGCCTCCCGGCGTACCTACCCGTTGAACTCCTCGTTCGCACCCACCTACAACATGGCGGTCAATCTGGTCGGCGCGGTCGGCCGGGATCGCGCGCGCACCCTGTTGGAGCAGTCGTTCGCGCAGTACCGGTCCGACCGGTCTGTGGTCGGTTTGGCCCGCAAGGTGGCGCGGAACAAGCGTGAGATCGAAGCGCTGTTCGAGAAGGCGGCCTGTGATCGCGGCGACTTCACCGAATACGCCAAGCTCCGCGACGAGATCAGCCGGGTCGAGAGTGAGGCGGCCCGCGACCGCAAGATCAACCGGCAGTCCGAGGTGATCGCGGTCCTTCAGCAGTTGCAGCGCGGCGACGTCATCCGGGTGCCGGCCGGCCGGTCGACCGGGTGGGCAGTGATCATCGACCCCGGCGTCGCAGGGCATCGCCAGGCCCCGCAACCCCAGGTCGAGACCGAGGAGGGTCAGGTCCGCCGTCTCGGACTGGTCGACTTCCCGTCGCCGCCCCCGGTCGTCGGTCGGGTCAAGGTGCCCAAGCACTATCACCCCAAGGACAAGGCGACGGTACGCAATCTGCGCGCGGCACTCGAGTCGAAGCTGCGTACCCTCGACCTTGATCTTTCCCACTACCGTCCGGCGGCGATGGATCCGGCAGCGGCGCAACGGGTCGCCGAACTGCGAAGTGAGCTGGAAGATCATCCGTGCCACAACTGCCCGGACCGGGAGACCCATGCCCGGTTCGCAGCCCAGGCGTTGCGGCTGCAGCGCGAGAACGATCAGGCCGATCGGCAGATGGCCAGGAGAACGTCAACGATCGCCAGCCAGTTCGACAAGATCTGCCAGGTCCTGATCGCCTTCGGCTACCTCGACGAGGACGGCGACCGAGTCACCGGCGACGGCCGGATGCTGTCCCGCATCTACGCCGAACTTGATCTTGTGACCGCGGAATGCATCCGTACCGGAGTGTTCGACGATCTTGGTGTCGCCCAGCTGGCCGGCGTGTTGTCGACGTTGATCTATGAAGCGCGGCGAACCGATCACGGCAGGTTCCGTCCCCAGATGCCGGACGGCACGACCGAGGAAGCCATGGTGGCTCTGCGGCGGGTGTGGCGGGAGGTCTCGTTGGCCGAGCGGGACGCGCGCATCGATCGCGGACCGGAGCCGGACATCGGATTCGCCCGTGCTGCCTACGGCTGGGCGGCCGGGCGGCCACTCGGCGAGGTACTGGAGGACAACGAGCTGACCGCCGGTGACTTCGTCCGCTGGGTCCGGCAGGTAATCGATTTCGCGGGACAGATCGCCGACGCCGCAGGCCCCGGACCGTTGCGCGACCGGGCCCGTCAGGTGGTCTCGGCGATGCGTCGCGGAGTGATCGACTTCAGTCCCGACGAGCCGGACGGCACACCGGATCTCTACGTGGCCGACGATCGCTGAGTTCAGGGCTCGGGCAGGTTGCATCCGGCAAGCATCTCGGCGCGCACGCTGGCGGCGGCTGCTGCGGCCAGCTCCGCAACTCCCCAATCCGCCAGATCCCTTGCCATACAACGAATTCTAAAGGTGATCACTGACAGCGGACCGTGTCAAAGTGTTGTCCGTACGTGATCAGTGTTGCCCGTTCACGAGGCGACGATCTCCACCTCGAAACCATGATCATTCTCCAGGTATGCCGCGTAGTGGTCCCGGCCGCCGGCGTAGGGATGCCGATCGGCGAACAGCACGGTCCAACCATGAGCAGGGGCCGCTGCGACGATATGGTCGATCAGCTCCCGGGCGGCCGTGACAGCCAGATGGTTGATGCCGGGGTGCAGCCGGCTGTAGGCGCCCGAGTCGAGGTCGGGTGACTCCTCGATCACCACGTAGCTTCCGTCACCGGCCCGCCAGGAACGCCCGCCCTCCCAGCGCTGGTACGGCTCCCAACCCAGTTCGCCGAAGAGCCAGTCCCAGGACGGCAGATGGGCGTCGAGGTCGGGCAGCCACAGTTCGACGTGATGGATGGACGCACGATCGTTCATTCGTTCATCATGGCCCGCCGGTTTAGGGTTTGGTGCATGAGTCTGGCGGTGCGGGTCATCCCGTGTCTCGATGTGCACGACGGCCGCGTCGTGAAGGGCGTCAACTTCACCAACCTGCGCGACGCCGGTGATCCGGTCGAGCTCGCGGCGGTTTACGACCAGGAGGGGGCCGACGAGGTCACCTTTCTGGACATCTCGGCGTCTGCCGAGGGCCGCGAGACCACCGTCGACATGGTGCGGGAGACCGCCGGCAGTGTCTTCATCCCGTTGACCGTCGGCGGGGGCATCTCCTCGGTCGCCGATGTCGACCGGATGCTGCGGGCCGGGGCGGACAAGGTGGCGGTGAACACCGCAGCGATCCATCGGCCCGAGCTGATCGGCGAGATCAGCCGGCGGTTCGGCAACCAGGTGCTGGTGCTCTCGCTCGATGCCCGCCGCGAGCCCGAGCAACCGTCCGGCTTCGGCGTGACAACCCACGGCGGGCGGAAGGCTGCCGGTCTGGACGCGCTGGAATGGGCTCGGCGAGCCGCCGAACTCGGCGTCGGTGAGATCCTGCTCAACTCCATGGACGCCGACGGCACCACCGACGGATTCGACCTGGAGATGATCCGCGCGGTCCGCCGGGTGGTCGACGTGCCGCTGATCGCATCCGGCGGCGCCGGCAGCGCCGACGACTTCCCGCCGGCAGTCGACGCGGGAGCGGATGCGGTGCTCGCCGCGACCGTCTTCCACTACGGGACGCTGACTGTCGCCGACGTCAAGAAGGCGCTGACGACGGCCGGTTACCCGGTTCGTTGAGGTCTCCTGGCAAGATCGACCTCATGCGTGTGTGGGTGCCCTTCGAATCGGAAGCCGAAGCCCGGGAGAAACTCGGTGAGTTACCGGACAACCTCGAACTCGACTTCTACAACGGCGGTGAGTTCCCGTCGACCGCCGATGAAGTGGAGTTCTACATCCACCCCTACCTCGGCGATCCCGACCCGTGGGAGCGGTTCGGTGAGCTGCCCAGGCTGAAGGTCGTGCAGATCCAGTCCGCCGGCTATGACGACATCAAGCCGTACATCCCCCAGGGCGTCACGCTGTGCAACGCCGCCGGTGTGCACGACGCCAGCACCGCCGAACTGGCGGTCGCGCTGTCCCTGGCGCTGGGCCGGCACCTCGACGAGTTCGCCCGGAACCAGACGACCGGCACCTGGCAGACGGCCTTCGGCAGCTCGATCGCCGACAAGCGGGTGACGATCCTCGGTTACGGCCACATCGGCCAGGCCATCGAGCGCCGCCTGACCGGTTTCGAGGTCGCCTCGATCACCCGCGTCGCCCGCCGGGCCCGAAGCGAGCCGGTGCCGGTGCACCCGATCACCGAGCTGGATCGTGTGCTGCCGGCGACCGACGTGCTGTTCCTGATCACCCCGCTCACGCCACAGACCGAGAAGATCATCGACAAACACGCCCTCTCATTGCTGCCCGACGGCGCACAGGTGATCAACGTCGGTCGCGGGCGACTGATCGACACCGACGCGCTGGTCGCGGAGACGAGCACCGGGCGGATCACCGCAGGCCTCGACGTAACCGACCCCGAACCGCTGCCGGCAGACCACCCGCTGTGGCGCAGCCCCGGCGTCCTGATCTCGCCGCACGTGGGCGGAGCGAGCAGCGCGTTCTATCCGCGCACCCGGGCCCTGATGGCCGCGCAGCTGCGCCGGTACGCCACCGGCCGGCCGCTGGAGAACGTGGTGCTATGACCGAGAACACGACGACCGCCGATTGCGTGTTCTGCAAGATCATCGCCGGCGACATCCCGTCCCGGAAGGTCGATGAGGACGATCATTCCTACTCCTTCCTCGACGTCGCGCCGTTCCATCCCGGCCACACCCTTGTGGTGCCCAAGCGTCACGTCGACAGCTTCCTTGCCGACCCGCCGGCGTTGTCGGAGATCACCCCGGCCATCGACCGGGTCTCCCGGCTGGTGACACAGAGGCTGGACGCCGAGGGCATGAACCTCTTCTCCTCGGCCGGTGCCATCGCCGGACAGGAGGTCTTCCACCTGCACGTCCATCTGGTGCCGCGGTACGCCGACAGCGGCGCCTGCGGAATCTCTTCGGTTTCAAACCGGCCGCGACCGACGAGGACCTGGAGGCGGTATGGCAACAACTGACCGGCCGCTGACCGGGGCACGGCGATTCCGCCGCTGGCTGGTCGAGTTCTTACCGGCCTACGTGGTGTCGCTGGCCATGCTGCCGTTGATCATCGCCGGCGGACGATTCTGGCCGTTCAGGCCGTCGACGATGGATCTCCAGGTCTACTACTACGCCGTCCGGGCGATGCTGCACGGCCAGAACATCATGGAGTGGACATCCCCAGGATTCCATCTCTGGTTCATCTATCCGCCGGCCGCGGCGATCATCATGCTGCCGTTGGCCGTCGGCCCCTTCATCGTCTGGGAACTGCTCTGGATCGCCGGCCTGGTGATCGCGCAGAACGTTGTGATGATCAGATGCGGAGTACCGCGCGGCTGGCCGTTGGCCCTGCTCTCCCTTGCCCTGGTGATCGGGATGGAACCGATCCGGACGACCATCGGCTACGGCCAGATCAACACGTTCCTGATGGTGTTGGTGATCATCGACCTGCTTCCGGCCGATCCCGGTCGTAAGCGGCGGATCCCCCAGGGCGTCCTGATCGGGCTCGCTGCGGCGGTCAAACTCACCCCGGCGATCTTCGTACTGATGCTGCTGCTGCTCGGCAAGAAGAAGCCGGCCCTTACCGCGATCATCACCTTCGTCGTGCTGACCGCGATCGGCACCATCGTCCAGCCGTCGGCAACGGTGTCCTACCTGAAGAGCCTGGCCGGCGGAAACACCCACACCTCCGGGCCGGTCTACGTCGGCAACCAGTCGTTGCTCGGCGTCGTGCTGCGGCTCTTCGGCGAGAACCCCACCAACACCTACATCGGGCTCGGCGTCTCGGTGATCATGGCGATCCTCGCGGCTGTCGTCGGAGCGCACTGGTGGAAACAGGGTGCCCATGTGCTGGCGATCGCCTTCGTCGGGCTGGGCAGCAACCTCGCCTCGCCGCTGTCCTGGACCCACCACTTCGTCTGGATCCTGCCGCTGGCGGTGGCCGTTCTCTATCAACTGCGTCGCCGACCCTGGCCGGGTGCCCGCGCCGGCCATGTGCCGATGCCGCGTTGGTTGCTGATCTGCTCGGCGGCCATCGTGCTCTACGTCAGCGCCTGCCTCCCGCTGGCGCTGTTGCCGTACTCCGCGGGCGCGGCGGATTCCTACGATGCACTCCAGGAACTGATCGCGAACCTCGGCCCCTTGCTGATCACTGCCGTGCTGATCGCCGCGGCGTTGCTGATGGTCGTACGCTCACGGCGGCAGGCTGTGCCCAAAGGTCGGTCCGGTGCCGGGCAGCTGATCCAGCAAGGGTAGTTTGACGCCTATGTCCAGCAGCACTGTCGATTCCAGCACGCCTACGTCCGGCGCGGGTGGCAACGGTCCCGATATCAAGCCCCGCTCGCGTACCGTCACCGATGGTCTGGAAGCCACCGCGGCCCGCGGAATGCTGCGCGCCGTCGGCATGGGCGACGAGGACTTCGCCAAACCGCAGATCGGCGTCGCCTCCAGCTGGAACGAGATCACTCCCTGCAACCTGTCGCTCGACCGGCTTGCCAAGGCCGTCAAGAACGGCGTGCACGCCGCCGGCGGGTATCCGCTGGAGTTCGGCACCATCTCCGTCTCCGACGGCATCTCGATGGGCCACGTCGGCATGCACTACTCGCTGGTCAGCCGAGAGATCATCGCCGACTCGGTGGAGACGGTGATGGAGGCCGAGCGGCTGGACGGGTCGGTGCTGCTGGCCGGCTGCGACAAGTCCCTGCCCGGCATGCTGATGGCCGCGGCCCGTCTTGATCTTGCCTCGGTGTTCCTCTACGCCGGGTCGATCATGCCCGGCAGCGTCGACGGCAAGGACGTCACGATCATCGACGCGTTCGAGGCCGTCGGCGCCTGCGTCCGCGGCCTGATCAGCCGCGAGGAGGTGGACCGCATCGAACGTGCGATCTGTCCGGGCGAGGGCGCCTGTGGCGGCATGTACACGGCGAACACCATGGCCAGTGCCGCAGAGGCGCTCGGCATGTCGATCCCTGGATCGGCCGCGCCGCCGGCCGTGGACCGGCGCCGGGACGGGTTCGCCCACCGCAGCGGTGAAGCAGTAGTCACCATGCTCAAGCAGGGCATCACCGCCCGGCAGATCATGACCCGCGAGGCGTTCGAGAACGCGATCGCCGTGGTGATGGCGTTCGGCGGTTCGACCAATGCCGTGCTGCATCTGCTGGCGATCGCCAACGAGGCCGGCGTGGAGTTGACCATGGAGGACTTCGCCCGGATCGGCAGGAAGGTACCGCACCTGGGCGACCTGAAGCCGTTCGGCCGGTTCGTGATGAACGACGTGGACAAGATCGGCGGCGTGCCGGTGGTGATGAAGGCTTTGCTCGACGCCGGTCTGATCCACGGTGATTGCCTGACCGTGACGGGGAAGACGGTTGCGGAGAATCTCGCCGACATCAACCCACCGGACGTCGACGGCAAGATCATCCGGGCGCTCTCCGAGCCGATCCACCCGACCGGCGGCATCACCATCCTGCACGGCTCACTGGCACCCGAGGGTGCGGTCGTCAAGAGCGCAGGCTTCGACGACACCGTGATCGAGGGCACCGCGAGGGTCTTCGACGGCGAGCGTGCCGCGATGGATGCGCTGGAGGACGGCACCATCACCGGCGGCGATGTCGTGGTGATCCGCTACGAGGGCCCCAAGGGTGGCCCCGGCATGCGCGAGATGCTCGCCATCACCGGTGCGATCAAGGGCGCCGGTCTCGGCAAGGACGTCATGTTGATCACCGACGGACGGTTCTCCGGCGGCACCACCGGGCTGTGTGTCGGTCACATCGCGCCAGAGGCCACCGAGGGTGGCCCGATCGCCCTGGTCGAGGACGGGGACAAGATCATCCTTGATGTTGCCCAGGGGACACTGGAACTCGACGTTCCCGCCGAAGAGCTGGAACGGCGTCGGGCCGCCTGGGTGCTGCCGCACCGCCCGCAGCCTCGCGGTGTGCTGGCCAAGTACGCCAAGCTGGTCAAGTCCGCCAACGTCGGCGCAGTCTGTTCCTGATCACTGATCACAGCGGATCAGACCGCGGTCGGTTGCAGCAGGTCGGCGAGTTCGCGCCGGCCGTCCAAGGTCCGGCCCCGGTCCTGCGCCGCGGCGAAAGCACTGTCGCCAAGCCGGGTCCGGAGCGCGTCGGAGCAGCGCTGCTCCAGGACGCCGATCATCGGCCACGGACGGATCTCGAGCGGCGCGCGGAGGGCATCGGCGGCGCCGAGCAACTCGGCGCCCCGGCTCTCGTCGCCGTGCAGCAGGGCAATTCCGGCCGCGACAGCCAGACAGCGGGCCATACCGTCCAGATGCACGAGATCGAGGTAGTAGGGCGCGGCGATCTGGAGGTGTGCGGCCGCTTCCGCCGCGTTACCGGCCTGGGCCGAGAACGCGGCGAGGTGAAATTCGGCGTCGGCGTTCAGATTCAGGTCGCCCAGTTCGCGGCTGATCTGCACGGCCTCGCGGTAATGCCCGGCGGCGGTCTCCGGCTGCCCGTCCAACAACGAGGCATCGCCCAGATGCGTCAGGGCGTAGCCGCGCCCCGCGCGATAGCCGCAGTCGGTGAAGATGTCGACCGCCCGGGCCAGGCGTTCCCGGGCCGTGCGCACCTCGGAACCGCGGCCGGGCAGGGTGCTCAGACCGGACACCATCAGAGCCATTCCGTAGAGACGGTCCTCCAGCAACCGCATCTCGGGTAACCAGTAGCGCAGCATGCTGTTCGCCTCGGCATAGCGGCAGGCGTTGACCAGCTGTCCCATGTGCAGCCAGCTCAATGCCGCCCGGTCCCGACCATGATCATCCACCTCATGATCATCCACCTCATGATCATGATCACCGCCGGACAGCTGCTGGAGCCAGCCGGAGACGTCGGGGAGGTGACGGATCCGTCCACGCAGCTGTCCCCAGACCCAGCACGAGCCGAGAGCGCTGATCAACGGCGCCAGCGGTCGGCGTTCGGCATGCAACCAGGTCAGCGTGGCCGAAAGATCACCGAGGCGTCCGTCGAGGGTGAGCGCGGCCTGCGCCTGGTCGGCACTGTGCAACCGCGGCGCGGCGGCGGCGTACACCCTGATCAGCTGACGTTCGAGTGCCGCGGAACAGGCGTCCACCTCACCCGATGCCGCCAACTGGCTGCGCGCCTGGGCGCGGATGGTCTCCAGCATCGTGAAGGCCGGCTGGCCGTCCGGGCGGGTGGTCGGCGACACCAGACTGTGATCCAGCAGGGTACCCAATCCGGCGGGCACGTCCAGCCCGTCCCAGCCACAGACCCTGATCGCCCCGTCAAGGGTGAACGAACCGGAGAAGACGGCGAGTCGGGCGAACAGCGGCTGGGCGGGTCCGCCGAGCAGCCCGCGGCTCCATTCGACCGTTGCCCGCAACGTTCGTTGGCGAGGCGGGAGGTCTGCGTACGCGGCATCGGAGGTCTGGCCGGCCAACCAGTCGTCGATCCGGGCCAGTAACTGGTCCGGGGTGAACAGGCGGAGTTGGGGAGCGGCCAGTTCGAGCGCCAACGGAAGTCCGTCCAACCGGCGACAGAGCGCAACGATGGCGTCCCGGTTGTGATCGTTGACGGTGAAGTCGGGTTGCGCCGCCCGGGCACGCTCCTCGAACAGGGTGACGGCCGGCCCTGTGCCGTCGGATCCGAGGGATTCGGTGACCGGCAGCGGGCGGATCCGGTACTCGGTCTCTCCGCGCAGCCGCAGCAGTCGCCGGCTGGTCACCAGCAGTTGCAGGCGAGGGCATCGCTGCAACAGCGTCACCAGTTCCGGTCCGGCGTCGAGCACCTGCTCGAAATTGTCGATGACGATCAACCACGAGCCCACACTCAACTGCCTGACCAGGGCGTCCGTGACGTTCTCCCGGCCCTCCTCACGAATGCCGGCGCCGACGGCGAGAGCGACAAGGACACCTTGTGGATCGCTGACCGCGGACAGGTCGACGAACGTGGAGTCCCCGCCCCGGGCCTGCTGGAGGTGGTCGAGCACGGCAAGGGCGACCCGCGTCTTGCCGACCCCACCGGCGCCGGTCAGCGTGATCAGCCGCCGTCCGGACTGCACCAGACCGGCGATGTCGTCGATCTCGGTACTCCTGCCGACCAGGCTCGTGGTCGGCTCCGGAGCCGCCCCCGAAGCGCCGCGGGACGTCGGCACCGCTGCCGGTGCGAACCGCTCGGTGAGCATCAGCGCCAGGTCGTCGAGCACCAGCAGGCGCAACTCCTCGGCGGTCGAGAAGGACTTGTAACTCACGGTGTCGCCGGACTGCAGCCGTTTCAGCAGGGCGGAGAGCCTCGGCTCGATGTCGGGCGCCGGTCGCTTCAGGTACATCAGCTTCGGCATGCCGTCGGACAGCTCGAACTCATCCTCGAGACCGGAGATGGTCATGTCCGGAGCGACCCAACCGTAGCGCTGCCAGTAGATGCCGACAAAGACGTCGGACTGCAGCAGATAGGACCGGTACAGGGCCCGCGGCGGATGCGGCCGGGCACCCATCTCGAACATGATCGGACTGAGCCGCAGCTGTTCGACGGCGGACCGGACCGCGCGGCGCTCGTCCACCAGCTCGCCGAGCGTCGACGAGACGAAGACCCGGAGCCGTCGATCAGGTGTCCGGATAAGAATCTGCTCTGCATCCCCCGATTGCATGCCTACCCCCGCGCAGCAGCGTAGTGCCCGGCACGGTGGCCGGTGGCCAACGACGCGAATCCGTGTCGATGATCAAGAAGTCGGCCATCATCCCGCGATCCGGCCCCGGCCGCTTCGACTCAGCAGATCTTGTGCTTCTGCCAGCGCAGTTCCTCGTCGTGGTCGACGAGCTGCAGGTCGCGATCGGTCCAGTAGTACTTGAGGCTCTCGTCGGTCCAGCCGTGATAGACCTCGTCCCAGCTCAGCACGCCGCAGTGCGGCGTGATGGAGCCACGCGTGATCGGCTCGTCGTCGCGCTGATAGCGCATGTCGAGCGACAGCCGGACCTGCTCGCCACGGATGTTCGGCTGGCTTCGATGCACGGTCAGGCTGGTGAAGGTCAGCACATCACCGGCGCGAAAATCGGCCACTCCCCAGTTGTAGCCGGAATTGCAGATGTACGCCTCCAGCTCGCCCGCACCCTTGGCGGCGTGATAGGTCAGCAGGCCGTCCGCGTGCGATCCGACCAGGACGGTCAGGCCTCCCAGCTCGACCGGGCAGTCGCCCAGCGGGAACCAGGCGGTCCAGACGTTCTTGGTGCCCTGGATGTGGATGAAGTCCTGGTGTGCGGGTGTCGGCGCCGAATCCGTGCCGGGCACCATCACCCTGGCGATCGACAGCGGCTGGCGCAGCACGTGACCGCCGAGCAGACCGTCGTACAGACCCAGCAGTGCAGGGTCGTGGCCGATGCCGTGGAAGTCCTGGATGCGATAGACGTCCTGATACGCATCCAGAGGGACGCCCGTGCCGCAGAAGGCGGCGGCGACCGGATCGACCGTGTCGAAGGCTTCGACATCGGCGATGCCGTCCATCACGTCGGTGCCGGCCCTGAGCCAGCCGTGATCGGCGACCACCTGCATGATCTGCCGCCGAACGTTCAGCACCTTGTCACGGTCCAACAGGCCGCGGAAGAACAGGTAACCGTCCGTACCGGCCCGCTCGAGCAGCCTCGGCGGATCACCGAGCAGTGGGGTGGAGTCAGTCAGCTCGACCGACGGGAGTTGGGTACTGTCTGCGACGGCCGTCATTGGCCTGCCTCCTCATGCCTGATGCACGGTTGGTCCGGGTGCGCGGCTGTGCCGGGTCGGACGCAGCGACCTCTGACATCGAATCTGCCACGCTGACGTTTCAACTCCGACGCTGCCACATCCGAACGATCACAGCAAGGCCACTCGGGTACCGGCCGGCGGGTGGATGATCATTCCGGGGCCACCGTCACAGGCCGATGATCACGGTCGGCTTCCCGGTCGCCTGGTGCCCCGCCTCCTCACGGGCACGGGCCCGGAACGCACTCGGGCTGGTCTGGTTGACGGCACGGAACACCCGGGAGAAGTAGAACGCATCACGATAGCCGACGGCGGTGGCGATCTCGGCGATCGTGCGATCGCTGGTGATCAACAGTTGCCGCGCCCGAGCCATCCGGAGGCGCTTGACGTACTCGATCACCGAATAGCCGGTGAACGCCCGGAAACGGGCCGAGAAATGGGACGGACTGAATCCGGCCAGTTCGGCCAGCTCGGGAATCCGCACCGGCGCCGTCAGGTGCTGGCGAAGATGATCTTGCACCAGCCGAAGTGGTTCGGTATTGCCCGACCGCTGCCGTTCGGCAGCCAGTCTGGCCAGCAGATTCCAGCCGAGGCCGGCCGCCGCGATCAGACTGGCCCAGGTCTCGTCCCGTTCCAGGGTGTCACAGATGGCCTCGACCAGTGCGAACGCGGCCACCGGATCGCTCAGCGCGGCCACCGGCTTGATCGCGGTCAGCCCGATCGCCTCGACCAACTCGTCGACGTCGGCGCCGGTGACATGCAGCCACCAGATGGACCAGGGATCGGTCGTGTGGGCGTAGTACTGGTGTGGGGTGCGCGCCGGGATCAGCATCAGCTGTCCGGCGGCGACCTCATGACGTACGCCGTCGAGAACGCCCCAGCCCGCGCCGTCGGCACACATGATCAGAATGGTCTGTCCGGCGCCGGTCCGCCGAACCCGCCCGTGCATCGCCGCATGCGGGAAATATCCAGCGTCGGTGATCATCAAGCGGCTCGTCGGTGGCCGGGTCAGCGCCTCCTGGACCAGCGGGCCGGGTAGCACATGCAGCCGCTGACCGGGGAACCCGTCGCGCAGATACATCCCGCCACCGTAGGACAGTTCAGAGAATCGTCCAGGTCGATCGTCGAATTGTGCATTCCTCGACCGCGTCCGTCCGACCTAGCGTGTCGATCATGCGCAACGCGGCGTTCGCTCTTCCGGCCCGTCCGGCCCGGCTGGTCGGAGCCGCGACCGCCGCGTGGGCGGAGCCCATCGAGCTACCCACGTATCTGCCGGATCCGCCGAGCCGTTATCCGGCCTACCTTGACCGACGCGTCTACCAGGGATCCTCGGGCCGGGTCTATCCGCTGCCCTTCCATGACCGCATCGCCGAGCATCCCGTGCCGCATCGCTGGCTCGGCCTGCATCTGGAGAACGAATACCTCCGGGTGCTGGTGCTGCCCGAACTCGGCGGTCGGATCCACCTCGTCGTCGACAAGCGCACCGAGTATCCGATCTTCTACGCCAATCCGGTGATCAAACCTGCGCTGGTCGGACTGGCCGGACCGTGGCTGGCGGGTGGGGTGGAATTCAACTGGCCGCAGCACCATCGCCCGGCCACGTTCCTGCCCACCGCGTGGTCGGTCGATCACGGTGCGGACGACGGTGCGGACGACAGCGAGGTCACGGTGTGGTGTTCCGACCACGACCCGTTCGCCCGGATGAAGGGAATGCACGGGATCAGGCTCATGGCAGGCTCGACGCTGCTGGAACTGCAGGTCCGCCTCTACAACCGCAGCGATCTGCCGCAGACCTTCCTCTGGTGGGCCAACGCTGCCGCGGAGGTCCATGCGGACTATCAGTCGTTCTTTCCCGGCGACGTCCACCTGGTCGCCGACCACGCCCGCCGGGCACTCAGCACGTTTCCCACCGCCACCGGCAGCTACTACGGCGTCGACTATCCGGCCCGGCGCCCCCAGGAGACCCGTCCGGGCAGCGATCGCCGGGTGCCCGGCGACCGCCTGGACTGGTACCGCAACATACCGGTGCCGACGTCGTACATGTGCCTGGACTCGACCGGTGATTTCTTCGGCGGGTACGATCACCGCGCCGATGCCGGGTTCGTCCACTGGGCCGATCACCAGATAGCCGTCGGCAAGAAGCAGTGGACCTGGGGTGACGCGCCGTTCGGGCACGTCTGGAATGCCAACCTCGCCGATGACGGATCCGCCTACATCGAACTGATGGCCGGCGTCTACACCGACAACCAGCCCGACTTCTCCCACCTGGCACCAGGGGAGACCAAGGCGTTCAGCCAGTACTGGTATCCGCTGGCCGGCACCGGACCGGCAGCGGCGGCGGGCCGCGACGCCGCCCTGTCGATCCTCGCCGACGAGTCCTCGACACGGCTCAACGTCGAAGTGACCCGGGCACTGCCGGACGCCGACATCGTCCTGACCGCGGCCGATGGCGCGACCGCGCACCATGTGGTCGATCTTGTCCCGGACCGACCATTCGGGCTCGATCTGACCGGCCGGCCGGCGACCGTCGAACTTCGGGTCGGCGGAGGCATCCTCGTCGCCTGGTCCGAACCGGAACCGGACCCCTCCCGGCGTGGCCAATCGACCGGGGCGGCGGTCGAGCCGCCGCCACCAGCGGCCGTGGACAGCGTCGAAGTGCTCTTCCTGATCGGTCGGCATCTGCAGCAGTACCGGCACGCCACCCGGTCGCCGGAACCGTACTGGCGCGAGGCGCTGCACCGCGATCCCGGCCACGCTGCCAGCCACGTCGCGCTCGCGGCACGCCGTTACGACGAGGGTCTGTTCGCAGCAGCAGAACAGCACCTCCGAACGGCGATCGAGCGGCTGACCAGCTACAACCGGAACCCGGTCGAGGGCGAGGCGCACTATCGCCTCGGTCTGACTCTGCTCCGGCTCGGCAGGGAGGAGGAGGCGTACACCGCCTTCGCCAAAGCGGGTTGGCTGCGCGCCTGGGCCGGACCGGCCGGCTTCCAGCTGGCACTGCTGGACGCCCGAGCAGGTCGGAACCGTGCGGCGCTGTCCCGCGTCGACCAGGCGCTGCGCGGCGAACCGGAACATCTCCAGGCCGCCGCACTGCGCATCCTCCTGCTGCGCCGGCTGGGCAGGGTCGCCGAGGCCGACGCGGACCTGCGCAGGTCGCGACGGGCTGATCCGCTGGACGTCTGGACCTGGGTGATCGACGGCTGCCCCCAACAGGCCGGCCGGTTCGGCGGGCTCGCCGAGACCCAGCTGTTGATCGACGTCGCCGGAGAGTTCGCCAGGGCGGGCGACGATGGGCAGGCTCTGGCCCAACTGGAGCAGGCCCGCAGCCTGGATGCCCATCGTCCGTTGGGCCAGACCGCCGGCGGACTGACCGCTGCCTACCGGGCCGCGGCACTGCTGCACCGGCGAGGCGACACGGACGAGGCCGGGCGGGTCCGGCGCCGCGCCGCCGAAGGTGATCGTGGCTGGAACTTCCCGTCCCGGCTCGATGATGTCGGCGCTCTGGAAGATGCTGTCGCCGCCGACCGGACAGATGCCACGGCAGCCGCCCTGCTCGGGCACTGGCTGTACGCGAACGGCCGGCCGGCCGAGGCGATCCGGCGCTGGCGGGACAGTCTCGCGGGCGACCCGTCCGACCCGGTCGTGTGGCGCAATCTCGCCGTTGCGTTGGTCAACACCGAAGACGACGGCGGCGCCGCACTCTCGGCCTACGAGCGGGCGATCGAACGGTCACCGCGGGACGGTCGGCTCTGGTATGAGAGCGATCAGCTGAGGCGCCGCGTCGGCTGGTCGCCGGCCGAACGGCTACGGCTGCTGGAGGACGCCGACGCCCCGGTCCACAGCCGTGACGACCTGTCCGTCGAGTACGCCCAGCTGTTGATCACCGCGGGACGTCTGGGCGAAGCGCTCAGTTTGCTCTCCCGACGACGGTTCCAGCCGTGGGAGGGTGGCGAGGGACAGGTGCTGCGCGCCTGGGACCGGGCCAATGTGCTGCTGGCCACCCGCGCTCTGCGCAGCGGCCATCCCGGGGCGGCGCGCGAACACCTCGATCGCGCACTCGTACCGCCCACCTCGCTGGGCGAGGCCAGGCACCCTCTGGCCAACCCGTCGCAGCTGCTGTTGCTCAGCGGTGACGTCGCCGCGGCGGCCGGCGACGCGGCCGCCGCTCGCGAAGCGTGGCAGCGTGCGGCCCGAATCGTCGGGGACTTCTCCGGGATGGCGCCGCAGCCGTATTCCGACAACACCTACTTCTCCGTGCTCGCCGCTCGAGCCGTCGGTGATCATGAGCTGGCCGTCGGGCTGGTCGACGGACTGTCCGGCCACGTCAAGCGACTCGCCGAAACCCCGGCCAAGATCGACTACTTCGCCACCTCTCTGCCCAACCTGCTGCTCTTTGATGAGGATCCGCAGCGGTCCCGCGATCTTGTGGTCGGCCTGCTGCGCGCCCAGCTGGGGGTGTTGACCGACGACGTCGAGACCGCGGCCGGTGAACTGGAGTCTCTGCTGACCCTCGACCCGAGCCATGAGGCGGCAACAGATCTCCGTCGCGATCTTGATCACCGGAAGGAACGCCGATGACGCCACCGAGGACCTATCAACCGGTTCCGCTGCCGGCTCACCTGCCGAACCGGCTGACGATCACGCTCTGGGACTTCTCCTGGTACGTCCGGACCGGGCCGGGTGAGCCGTTCGCCGATCTCGACCGGGTCTTCGCCGAGGCCGTCCAGCGGGGCTACAACACGATCCGCATCTGTGCCATGCCCTATCTGCTGTTCGGCAGTGGCCTGGACACCACGACGATCCGGCTCGGTCCGCTGGGTGCAGTGAACGGCAGCGGTCCGGAGCGAACCGGATACGGGCAACGGGTGCGCTGGTACGACGTCGCGACGCCGACCGCGATCGACGGCCGCGCCCACCTGGTGAATCTGTTCGAGGCGGCCCGACGACACGACTGCTTCGTCATCCTCTCGTCGTGGGAGTACCAGCAGAGCTCCGCGTTCGCCGACAGCAGCGACTGGTGTGACGCCTTGCTGGCCGTCGATCCTGAGCGGCGGGCCGAACGCCAGGCGGTCGCGCTCGCCGACCTGATCGACTTCCTGGCCGATCATGACCTCGACGACCGGATCGCCTTCACCGAGATCCACAACGAGGTCCAGGTGGGGCACCTCGCCGAGGGGCTGACCGAAGACACGCAGGAGCGCGTCGTCGCACTTCGGCCGCGGCTGGAGCGAGCCCTTGCGGCCTTCCACAGCAGGCATCCCGGCCGTCCGGTCACGGTCAACTACGCCCGGGTGCCGGCCGGGTCAATGCGCGGGATACCGGAGACGATCGACGTCTTGGTCACCCATCCGTACGTCTACGGCGTACTGGAGCAGTTGATCAACGAATACGGTCTACGGTCACCGGTTGAGGAGTTCGACCAGTCCCGCGCCGAGACGGACCTGCTGCGGGCCGGCGCGCCGAAGATCACCGAATGGCAGCCGTCGGACCCCTGGCGGTTGCGGGCGACGATCGTGTCGGCGCCGGAGGTGTACGTCCACGACTGGGGTGACCCGGAGGCTATAGACCGTTGGCTCTACCGTCGCTATCCGGCCTGGGAGCAGCAGATGAACACCACACTGCGCATCTGGCTGGACGTGGCCCGCGACTGGGCCGTCGATCACGGCGTACCCCTGGTCTTCGGTGAAGGCTGGATCGGCTACACACCACGTGACGGCCGGTTCGAGGAGGGACCCATCGGTGCGGAATTCTGTCGGCTGGCGGTGGCGGAGTCGGTTCGGGTCGGTGCCCGCGGCACCGTGATCTGTTCCAACGCCGCACCGCAGCATGCCATGTGGTCCGACATCGTCCTTCAGCAACAGTGCAACGCGGCCTTTCTCGCTGGGGTCGATCCGCGCCGCCAGACAGCAGTTCGAAGGAGAACATGATCATGAATGCTCGACCCGTACCGACCGGCACCACCCGCCGCGGTCTGCTGCTGGGCGGTGCCGCGGTAGGCAGCTCGTTGTTCCTGGGCGGCTGCATCGGCGGCGGCAGCCAGGGCTCCTCGCAGCCGACCGTCGCGCAGAAGAAGAACGCGCCGCTGACCTTGCAGTCCGATCTGGCCGATCCCGGACCGAAAGCCGGTTTGAAGAAGGTCGTCGACGGTTACACGAAGAACAAGGTCACCGTGAACACGGTGGCCACCGAGCAGTTCCGGGCGCAGCTGTCGACCTACCTGACCTCCTCGGACCCGCCCGACGTGATCACCTGGCTGGCCGGTGCGGTCGCCCGGGACTATGCGAGCAAGGGCTACCTTCTCGACGTCTCGGACCTGTGGAGCGGTGACGGGTCGTGCGCGTCGTTCTCACCCGCCCTCAAGGCATTGTCCACCGACGGGCAGGGCCATCAGATCTTCGTGCCGACCAGCTACTACTGGTGGAGCATCTTCTACCGGAAGTCGGCCTTCGACGAATGGGGCGTGAGCGTCCCGACCACGTGGGACGACTTCATGGCCCTGCTCGACACGCTGAAGGGCAAAGGCGTCTACCCGCTCACCTGCGGGACCGGCTCGACGGCGTGGATGTCCTCCGGTTGGTTCGACTACCTCGACCTGCGGATCAACGGTGCCCAGTTCCACCGCGATCTGCTGGCCGGCAAACATTCCTTCGACAGTGCCGAGGTCCGCAATGTGATGAAGACCTATGGCACGCTGATCCCGTACTTCGATCCGAAGGGCCGGTCCTACAGCGCCCAGGAGGCAGCCACACCGCTGGCCAACAAGAAGGCCGCCATGTATCTCATCGGTGCCTTCGTCACCGAGTACCTGCCCAAGAAGATGCAGGACGACATCGACTTCTTCTCGGTGCCGACCATCGATCCGTCCATCCCGTCGGCCGAAGAGGCGCCGACCGACGGCTTCTTCGCCAGTTCGCGGACCAAGAATGTTGCGGGCACCAAGGATCTGTTGAACTACCTCGCCTCGCCCGAACAGCAGCAGGCCTACATCGAGGCCGCAGGTTCCTCCAACCTGCCGACCTCTCCCGATGTCGACACCTCCAACTTCTCACCGCTGGTCCAGAAGGGCATCAAGTTGCTGGCCGACACCAAGGAGATCACCCAGTTCTTCAACCGCGACTCCTCCGACGCCCTGCAGACCACAGCCGACACCGCGCTGACCCGGTTCCTTGATCATCCCGAGGAACTGAACAGCATTCTGAAGAGCTGGCAGGAAGCGGCGACCAAGGTACGGAACGCGTGACCGGGCCACACCGCGATACGGGGGCCGGACCGTGAGCGCCACAGCATCCGCGCGACCCGTACCGGCCGATCTCGAGGATCATCGACCGCCAGCCGGTGAACGTACCCGGCACGGCCGGGGCCCGCGACGCGTCCCGCCGGTCGTCTGGTTGCTGCTCCTCGTCCCGTTGGCCGTCGAGATGTTCTGGGTGTTCTGGCCGGCGTTCAACAGCTTCCAGTTGTCCTTCACGAAATGGAGCGGAGTAGGCGCGGCCCAACCCGTCGGCCTGCAGAACTATCGCACCCTGTTGACCGACGACCCGATCTTTCGGACCGCGATCAAGAACAACATCATCTGGATCGTGGCGTTCGGCGGTATCTCGGTCGTGGTCGGTCTCTCTTTGGCGGTCGCCCTGAACCGACCGCGACGAGGCGTCGGCATCTACCGCAGCGCCATCTATCTGCCGATGGTCTTTTCGCTGGCGGTCAGCGGCCTGTTCTGGCAGGTGCTGTACCAGCCGGACGGCCCGATCAACGGCGCGCTGGCGGCGATCGGCATCAACACCAACAACCACCAGTGGCTGGCCGATCCCAGCACGGCCCTCGGTGCGATCCTGGTCGCGGCGGTTTGGCGGCAGGCCGGATACATCATGGTCTTGTATCTGGCGGGTCTGAAGGGCTGCGATCCGCAACTGGAAGAAGCGGCTGCCGTCGACGGGGCGAACCGCTGGCAACGATTCACCCACATCGTGATGCCGCAGCTGCGCAATGTGAACACCGTCGTGTTCGCCGTCACGGTGATCGATTCGCTGCGCACCTTCGACATCGTCTGGGCGATGACCCGAGGCGGTCCGTACAACAGCACCCAACTGCTCAGCACATACATGTACCAGGTCGGCTTCACTTTGGTGAATCTCGGCTACGGATCGGCGATCGCCGTGGTGATCTTCGTGCTGGCGATCGTCTTCATCATCACCTACCTGGCTCGCGCCACCCGGGAGGACTGACCGGTGACCGCCACCACTTCGATCGCTTCCGGGCGGACGCCACCGCCTACGCGCGTGCGACGGCGACGACACCCATGGGTGTTCCACGTCGTGATGACACCGATCGCTGTTCTGTGGGTCCTGCCGCTGGTCTTCGTGGTCATGATCGCGATCCGTAGCTTCGACGACATCGCCGGCAACGGTCTGGGGTCCTGGCCGCGGGAGTTCACGCTGGGCGCCTTCCGGACCGCGTGGGTCGACGGCAGCATCGGCCAGGCTCTCGGCAACAGCATCGTGATCACCGTCAGCGTGGTGGTCGTCGTGCTGTTACTGGCCTCGCTGTCGGCCTTCGCACTCAGCCGGTATCGCATCCCGTTCGGCCGGGCGATCCTGTTGATCATGCTCGCCGGCAACCTGCTGCCGCCGCAGATCCTGCTCATCCCGGTGGCGAAGATCTGCGAGCTGCTGGGTATCTACGACACGCTGCTGGCCGTCGTCGCCGTCCAGGTCGGCTTCGGAATGGGCTTCTTCACCTTCGTCCTGTACGGGTTCATGAGGTCGCTGCCGGACGAGCTGTTCGAAGCCGCTCGGATCGACGGTGCCGGTGATCTGCGCATCTACGCGACGATGGTGATGCCGTTGTGTCGTCCCGCGCTGGCCGCTCTCGCCGCACTGGAAAGCACCTGGGTGTTCAACGACCTGCTGTGGGCCCTGACGGTCCTGCGGACCGACACGAAGTTTCCGATCACCGCAGCGTTGCTCAACCTGCAGGGGGGCTACAGCTCCTCGTGGAACGTGATCGCTGCCGGATCACTGATCGCGGCGATCCCGACAACCATCGTCTTCTTCGCCTTCCAGCGGCACTTCGTCTCCGGGCTGCTGGTAGGGGTGAACAAGTGACAGACCGGCCCGGCGCCGCATGGGACGGCGCGGACGGAGCGAGGTGATCAATCGCGGCTGCCTGCCTCTCGACTGGCAGGTCGATCTCGGCCACGGTGGGCGTTGGACCTCCTGGCGGGCCGGGGACCGCGAGTGGCTGTGGCAGAACCCGCTGGTACCGGCCGCGGAGCGCCATCGTGCCCGGCCCGGCGCGGCCTTCATCGATGCCGGCGGCGCCGAGGAGTGTTTTCCGACGATTCGTGGATTGCCCGATCACGGCGACGCCTGGTCCCGGCCATGGTCGGGTACGAACCGTTCTGCTGCGGTCGACATCCCGGGCAACGGCACACTCCGGCGCACCATCGCGGACGGTCCGGCGCCGGAGATCACCTATCGAATCGACGGCCGACCCGGAACATCATTCCTGCACGCCCTGCATGCGTTGCTCGCGGTGAGCAGCCGGGCGGTGCTCGACATTCCGGACGCGAAACGGATGACCGTTCTCGACGACTTGGATCCCGAGCGGTGGTGGCCGTCCGGGCTTGATCGACTGAGTGCGGCTGACGGCACCGCCGTCTGCGCCATTGTGCCCGACGTCAGGCGGGCGGTGATCATCGACGGCGACGATCGGCTGGAGCTGGAGTGGGACTGTGCCGAATCGCCCGAGCTGTGCTCCCTGATGGTCTGGCGGAATCTCGGCGGCTGGCCGCCACAATCGCCGTACCGGTCGATCGGCATCGAACCGATGGTCGGTCGGGCAGCCGACCTGGCGTCGGCGCGCGAGGGCAGCTGTCCGGTGGTCGGTCCGTCGGGCACATTCCGGTGGTCGGTGCGGCTGTCTGCCCGGTGACCGAACCAGGTGCCGCTTTGGCAGGATGCGGGCATGCAACGGATCAGTGTGCAGCAGCGCAGGTCACAACTGGCCCGACGGCAACGATTGGTCGGGCTACCGCCGGGCGATGTCGGCGCATTGACCCGGGATCTGGTCTGTCTGCACGCCACGGACCCGGCGACCGTCTATCTGTCCGCCCGTGCCAGGATTCCGGGCTTCGTCATCACCGATCTTGATCGGGCGCTGTATCAGGAGCGCTCGCTGATCAAGCAGTTGGCCATGCGCCGCACGCTCTTCGTGATCGACAGCGACCAGCTTTGTGATGTGCAACCGGCGGCGGGCGAGCGGGTGGCCGGATCCGAGTCGCGCAAGATGATCAAACTGATCGAGGAGAGCGGCGTGGCCTCGGACGGGGCACGCTGGCTGCGCCGGGCCAGGGCGGCGGTGCTGGATGCGCTGGCCGACGGCCGTGAAGCCACCTCGACCGAACTCAGGGACGAGTTGCCGATCCTGCAGCGCACCGTCCGTTCCGGCAGCGGCAAGTGGTCGGCCGAACAACCGATCGCGCCGCGGATCTTGACCATCCTGTCGGCGGAGGGGAGGGTGGTGCGGGCGACGAATCGGGGCGCCTGGTACACCTCGCGTCCGCGGTGGACGACCATGGAGTCGTGGCTGGGAGCTGGCTGGGAACCCACCGAGGCTGCTGTCGCTCATCGGCGGATGGTCCGTCGCTGGCTCAGCGCCTTCGGACCCGGCACTGCACAGGACATCAGATGGTGGCTCGGGTCGACGGTTGCCGCGGTCAAACGCTCGCTGGCCGAACTCGACCTCGTCGAAGTCGACCTTGACGGCGTGACCGGTTATCTGCTCGGCGATGATCTTGACGAGGTTCTGGAGGATCACCCGGTCGAGCCGTGGATTGCACTGCTCCCCGCCCTGGACCCGACGCCGATGGGCTGGACCGACCGGTCCTGGTATCTCGGAGATCACAAGAAGCTCGTCTACGACAGCAACGGCAACGCCGGTCCGACCATCTGGTGCGAGGGCCGGATCGTCGGCGGCTGGTGGCAGGAACCGGACGGGGTCGTCGTCGTCCACCACCTGGAGGACATCGGCCGCGGCGCGGAGGCTATGGTGAATGCCGAGGCTGAGCGGCTCACCGCCTGGCTGGACGGAAAGATCGTGATGCCGAGATTCCCGTCCCCGCTGGCCAGGGCCGTCGCCGGATGATCAACAGGTTTGATCACATCGCCTGAATCGGAGAGGGGCTGCTGGCTTGCGTACGATCAAGATCACCGCCGTTGACATCGAGGTTGTGACCGGAGCTCATCCCGAACCGCCGGAGGGTGGCCGGCAGAAGCAGGTCCGGCCGATCACGCTGTATCCCGAGCACCGGCCGCCGATGCAGCAGCCGCCGGCAGACCGGCCCGCCGAGCTCAGCTCGCTCTACCTGAGGATCAGCACGGACCACGGGATCAGCGGCTACTACGGCCCGATCGACTACGAGGCCGCCTGGCCGATCCTTGACCGCTACGCCGACTTCCTGGTCGGCCAGGATGCGCTGGCCGGCACCATCATCTGGGACAAGCTGGAACGGCTCGACCGGCATGCCCGACACGGCCATCTCAAGATCGCCATCAGCGCCATCGACAACGCGCTGTGGGACCTCCGCGGCAAGGTGTACGAGGCCCCGGTGTGGCAGCTGCTCGGTGGCGCGTCGCGGGACCGGATCCCGGCCTACGTCAGCACGCTGGGAACCTCGCTGGAACCTGAGACGGTCGCCGCAACGGCGGCCGAGCTGAAGGCCGCCGGATTCGACGGGCAGAAGTGGTTCTTCGCCGACGGTCCGGGCGACGGGCCGGACGGCCTGAGCCGCACCGTGGAACTGGCGCGGGCCGTCCGGCAGACCGTCGGCCCGGACTTTCCGATCATGTTCGATGCCTTCATGGGCTGGGATCTGGCGTTCGCCAGGGCCTGGATCGAACGGGTCCGTGATCTGCGTCCGACCTGGCTGGAGGAAGTTTTCCTGCCGAACCGGGTGGATGCGTTCGTCGAACTGCACCGCAGCACCGGTCAGCCGCTCAGTGCCGGCGAACACCTCTACGACCGGCCCGACGTGCTGCCGTTCCTGCAGTCCGGTGCGCTGTCAATCCTGCAATGCGATCCGGAATGGTGTGGGGGAGTCACCGAACTGGTCAGGATCTGTGCGCTCGCGGATTCGTTCACCGTGCCGGTGATCCCGCACGGCCACGGGCTGCACGCCGCGTTGCACGTTGTCGCGAGCCAGAGCCCGGCCACCTGCCCGAAGGTGGAGTATCTCTATCGGATCATGCCCAACCGGCACCATTTCGAGAAGCATCCGCTGGTCCCGGAGGGCGGCTCCTTCGCGCTGCCTCGGCGGCCCGGCTTCGGGATCGAACTGGACGAGTCCAAGATCACCGGGCGCGAGCTGCTGCGTCGCTGATCAGCGGACGTAGCGTTCGTGCATCCGGCCGAGATCGATTCGGCCGGATCTGTCGTTCACCAGTGCGACGTTCGCCCGGACCTCGTCAGGTGTGCGCATCCCGACCAGTGCGACGTCGACCAGGGGATTGGACAGCACGAATTGGATCAGTGCGGGCGTGTAGTCGAAGGTGTTGTTCGGGTTGACCGCCTGCACCCAACGCTGGAAGATGCCCGATGTCGAGGTCCGCATGGTGATGATGCCCAGCCCGCGGTCTTCGGCAACGATCATCGACCCGTACGGTCGGGACGGATCGTAGGGATGCTGGTAGATCAGGTTGTAGCACAGCTGCACGGCGTCGAACGCACCGCTGCGGATCAGCCGGTAGACGCCGTCGTTGGTGTCCTCCGAGGTGAATCCGACCGCCCCGATCAGCCCCTCGTCGCGGGCCGCGACCAACTGCTCGACCAGGCCGCCCGGGCGCAGCAGCCGGTCGACGTCCTCGGTGCTGTAGGACGATCCGTGCAGCTGCAGCAACTCGATCCGGTCACGCCGGAGCCGCTCCAGGCTGCTCTCCAACGATACCCGAAGATCATCGGGGGCCGTCTGGGGTGACACCTTGGTGGCGACGAACAGCCGGTGATCACCGACGGTGGTCACACCCTGGAGCGCCTCGCCGAAGACCCGCTCGCTGATCCCGGCGCCGTAGCCGGGGGCGGTGTCGAAATAGTTCACACCGGCGTCCAACGCGGTCTCGATGGCCGATACCGACCGCGCATGGGTCGCGGCGTCGGCGGGGTCGAATTCCTCGACGTAGTTGGCCAATCCGAGCGTCGCACCGCCGAAGCCAAGCCGACTGACGGTGGCACCGGTGCCACCGAGCGTCGTGTATTCCATGATCACAACCTACCGCCGGGGTCCCGAGATCCGGCATCAGGCAGCCTCGGCCATGGCCACGGCATGCCGGCGGCGGGCTACGGCTTGAGGACGGCTTGCCCAGGTTTGACCGACAGCACAGGGCAGCGGGCGTCGACCAGGATCGCCTGGGCCGTACTGCCGGAGATGATCTTTCCCACCGGGCTGCGGCGACGCAGCCCGATGACGATCAGGCCGGCGTCGAGCTCGTCGGCTGCCGCGAGGATCACTTCGGCGGCCGATGTCCGCCCGGCGGGCTGGCGGATCTCGTGGTTGATCCCCGCCTCAGTGAGTTCCGCGTCGACGGCATCGAGATCCTGCGCCGAGGCGAAGTTCGGATGAGCGTTGTTCCCGTGGTGACCGGTGTTGATCACCACCAGATCGTGCCCGCCGCGCGCCAGTTCGCGGGCTTGTTCGAAGGCGGCCGAACCTTCCGGACTGGGGATGTAGCCGACGATGATGATCATCTGCTTCCCGTCAGCGGAGGGTCTGTTCGTCGGGCTCGAGGGTCCGCGCACCGGTCATGATCGCAACCGCCTCCTCCATGCTGTGGCTCTGCGGGGTGATGACGCCGGCGACGCCGCCGAGGCGCTGGATGTGGATCCGGTCGGCGGTTTCGAAGACATTCGGCATGTTGTGACTGATCAGGATCACGGCCAGCCCACGGTCCCGCAGGTCCCGGACCAGTTTCAGCACCTGACCCGTCTCCCGGACGCCGAGCGCGGCGGTCGGTTCGTCCAGGATGACCACCTTGCTGCCGAAGGCGGCCGCCCGCGCCACCGCAACGACCTGGCGCTGACCACCGGACAGCGTCTCGACCGCCTGGTCGATGTTCTGCAGGGTGGTGATGCCGAGTTCGGAGATGAACTGCTGGGCGTGCTCGCGCATCGCCCGGCGATCGACCATCCGGAACACCGAACCCAACACCCCCGGACGGCGGATCTCCCGCGCCAGGAACAGGTTGCTGGTCACGTCGAGAGCCGGCGCCACGGCGAGGTTCTGGTAGACGGTCTCGATCCCTGCCGCGCGCGCATCCTGGGGGCTGCTGAAACGCGCCGGGCGACCGTCGATCATGATCGTTCCCTGGTCCGGCTGCAGGGCACCGGACAGGCACTTGATCAAGGTGGACTTGCCGGCACCGTTGTCGCCGATCACGGCCAACACCTCACCGGGATACAGGCGCAGGTCGACCCCGCGGAGGCCGACCACCCGGCCGAACAGCTTGACCAGCCCGGACGCCTCGAGGACCGGGCGTTCGTCCGTGGCCGCGCGTTGTTCTTCGGGAGCGGTTGCTGTGTTCATCAGCCCTTCACTCTCCTGATCCACTGATCGATGGCAACAGCGAGGATGACCAGAATGCCCGTCGCCAGCACCTGGTAGTTCGGGTCGACGCCGGCGAGGGCGAGGCCGCTGTTGAACGTCTGCACGATCAACGCACCGATCAGGGTGCCGACCACCGAACCGCGGCCGCCGAAGAGACTGGTGCCACCGATGACCACGGCGGTGATCGACAACAGGTTGTAGTTCAGACCGGCGTTGGGGTCCGCACCGCCGACCCGCCCGCAGACGATCCAGGCGGCGACGCCGACGCAGATGCCGGCCACCAGATAGGCACTGAACAACACACGCCGAGTCGCGATGCCGGCCAGTTGGGCCGCCTCCCGGTCGTCACCGGTGGCGTACAGATGGCGTCCCCAGGCCGACGTGCGTAAGGCGAAGCCCAGGACGAGGAACAACAACAGCATCAGCAGGACACCCCAGGTGACGCTGACCGGTCCCAGCCGCAGACTGGTCCCGGTCACCAGCAGGAAGGCGTCGGGATTCAGGGTGACTGTCTGGCCCTGGGCGTACAGCAGTGAGATCGCAGTGAAGATCGAGAACGTGCCGAGCGTGACGATGAACGGCGGCAGGTTGATGCGCGTCACCAGGAACCCGTTCAACAGGCCGGTGGCGACCGCGACCGCGAAGCCGATCAACAACGCGATCACGCCCGGCACCCCGTCGAAGCTGAGTTTGGCCATCACCAGCGAGGCGAGCACCATCGCCATGCCGATGGAAAGATCGACACCGGCGGTCAGGATGATCAAGGTCTGGCCCGCGGCCAGCGCGCCGACGACTGCCATCTGCTGCACCAGCAGGGACAGTGCCTGGGGCCGCAGGAAGCCCTCGGAAACGATGCCGAAGACGATGATCGCGACGATCAACACGATCAACGGGCTCAGCGCCGGACTGCCGTGCAGCAGATGCTGGATGCGTTCCAGCGGGCTGCGCCTCCGGCTCAGCAGATCCTCCACGCTGGCCGGATTCTCTACCTGGGTGGTCATCGGCTTCCTCTCCGCCGCCGCACGTCCTCAGAACGCGTCAGCTGTGAATGGCTCTGCTCTGCGGGCCGGTCGTCAGCCCCAACACTTCTTCGCAGCCTCATCCGGTGTCTGGCTGTCCACACCGTCCACCGGATGTGCCGTGGCAAGGGCAGTGCCGGTGTCGTAGAAGTCCTTCCCCTTGCTCTTCGGCGGCGGCGCGCCACCGCGGGCAATCTTCGCGACGGCATCGACACCGAGCCGTGCCATCTTGCCGGGGTATTGCACGGCGTCGGCGTCGAACTCACCGCTGCGCACCATCTCGATCCCGTCGCAGCTGCCGTCGATCACCACCAACAACACCTTGTCCGCCTTGCCGGCCGCCCGCAGTGCGGCATAGGCGCCCTCGCCGGCCGGTTCGTTCATCGCATAGACGACGTTGATGTTCGGATTGGCCGACAGACACTGCTCCATGGCCTGCCGGCCGCCGTCGATCGCTCCCTGGGTCGGTCGATGGCAGACGATCCGGTAGTCGCCGCCCTTGCCGCCCTTGTAGTGGCCGGACTTGGGTTCCAGTCCGTTGATCGCCCGGGGATCGTTCGGGATGCCCATGCCGTCGAGGAATCCGTGATCACGGGCGGTGTCCACCTCGACCACCTGGTCGTTGTACAGGTCGAGCATGGCGATCGTCGCCTTCTGACCGTTGAGCCGGGCGGCGGCGTACTTACCGATCAACAGGCCGGCCTGGTGGTTGTCGGTGGCGAAGGTGTTGTCGGCGGTGTCGACGGGAGTCAGGGGCGTGTCCAGCGCACTGACATACAGCCCCGACTCCTGCGCCTGGCGGAGCGCTGCGTTGATCGCATTGCCGTTGCTCGTCACCAGGATGCCCTTGTCCCCACGGGCCATCGCGGTGTAGATCTCGTTGATCTGGTTCTGGGTGTCGCCGTCCTGGGTTCCGGCGGCCACCGACAGTCGGATCCCCCTGACGCGCCGCCTCGGCCTGCGCTGCCTGCTTCATGGCGACGAAGTAGGGATTGGTCTGGGTCTTGAGGATCAGCGACACGCCGGGACGCGGATCAGGACCCCCGCAGGCGGTCAGTACGCAGCACAATCCCAGGAACAGGCACAGCAACGATCTCCTGAACCGTCCTCGGCCGGAACCGCGTCGGTGCATGGATCCTCCGCTTCGTCGTCTTCGCCGGCGATCACGTCGTTGGCCAGTTGATCCCTGTCGTCACGTCTAGGCAGGCTTCAGGTCTATCCGCGGGCCGCCTCGCTCGTCAAGACCGATGGCTCCGGCGTGTCCCCATCCGTACCCTGGCCACGTCGAGCAAGTCGGCCGCGCCGAGGACCGGTTGCCGGGCGACCAGATAGCAAGACGGGTGGTATCAGAAGTTGACATCGCCAGGTAGTTGGGCGCACGCTAGGTCCGTGCGTAATGCATCCACGATTCTCGTACTCAGAAAGCGCGCCGGCTGAGCAAGGCTCCACACCGACGCGCTCCCTCGTCTGCCTAACGGCGGCGGGGGTTTTTGTTTGTACGGAGCTGTGTACCGAAAACGTGGCACATCCACCGAGGCAGGAGTTTGGACATGGCTGAGGAGCGGTCCGAGAACAGCTCGGCCGACCCCGCGACTGCGGGAGCGGCCCTGACCGGAGCGCAGGCGTTGGTCCGGTCGCTGGAACGTGTCGGGGCCGACGTCGTATTCGGGATCCCCGGGGGAGCGATCCTCCCCGCCTACGACCCGCTCTACGACTCCGAGGCCGTACGGCACATCCTGGTCCGCCACGAGCAGGGCGCAGGACATGCCGCCGAGGGCTATGCGATGGTCACCGGCAAGGTGGGCGTCTGCATGGCCACCTCCGGCCCCGGTGCGACCAATCTGGTCACCGCGATCGCCGATGCGCACATGGACTCGGTCCCGATCGTCGCCATCACCGGCCAGGTCGGTTCCGGCTCGATCGGCACCGACGCCTTCCAGGAAGCCGACATCACCGGCATCACCCTGCCGATCACCAAGCACAGCTTCCTGGTGAAGAAGGCCGAGGACATCCCGCACGCCATCGCCGCGGCGTTCCACATCGCGGCGACCGGTCGGCCCGGTCCGGTGCTGGTCGACATCACCAAGGACGCGTTGCAGGGCACAGCACCCTTCCGCTGGCCCAAGCGGCTGGACCTCCCGGGCTACCGTCCGGTCACCAAACCGCACAACAAGCAGATCCGGGAGGCGGCAAAGTTGATCAATGCCGCCCAGCATCCGGTGCTGTACGTCGGCGGCGGCGTGGTCAAGTCCGGTGCGTCGGAGGTGCTTCGCCGACTGGTCGACCTGACCGGCATCCCGGTGGTCACCACGCTGATGGCTCGTGGCGCCCTGCCGGACAGCCACCCGCTCAACTACGGCATGCCCGGCATGCACGGCGCGGTCGCCGCCGTGGGCGCATTGCAGCGAAGCGACCTGTTGATCTCCCTCGGCGCCCGGTTCGACGACCGGGTGACCGGCGACCTCGCCTCGTTCGCTCCGGGTGCCAAGGTCATCCATGCCGACATCGACCCGGCGGAGATCAGCAAGAACCGGCAGGCCGACGTGCCGATCGTCGGTGACTGCACCGAGGTGATCACCGAGCTGACCACGGTGCTGCAGGCCGACCGCCCGCTCCCGGACTTCGGTCCGTGGAAGGCCTACCTGGACGACCTCGCCGCCCGCTACCCGACCGGCTACGACGAGCCGGCGGACGGGACCCTGTCCCCACAACACGTGATCCAGCGGATCGGTGAGCTGACCGGTCCGGACGCGTACTACGTCACCGGTGTCGGCCAGCACCAGATGTGGTCGGCACACTTCCTACCCTTCGAACGGTCAGGGCACTGGCTGAACTCCGGGGGCCTGGGCACGATGGGTTACGGCGTGCCCGCCGCGATGGGTGCCAAGGTCGGGAAGCCCGACGCCACCGTCTGGTGTATTGACGGTGACGGCTGCTTCCAGATGACCAACCAGGAGCTGGTCACCTGTGCTTTGGAAGGCATCCCGGTCAAGATCGCGGTGATCAACAACCAGAGCCTCGGCATGGTCCGGCAATGGCAGACCCTCTTCTATCAGGGCCGCTATTCCAACACCGATCTGAAGACCAACCGGATTCCGGACTTCCAGAAGCTGGCCGAGGCGATGGGTTGTGTCGGGCTGCGGGCCGAGACGCCGGACGAGGTCGACTCGGTGATCGACAAGGCGCTCTCGATCAACGACGCGCCGGTGGTTGTGGAATTCGTGGTGCACAAGGATGCGATGGTCTGGCCGATGGTCGCTGCCGGCACCAGCAACGACGCGATCAAGATCGCTCGTGATCTTGCTCCGAACTGGGAAGGGGACGAGCTGTGACCAGTCGCACGCTGTCGGTTCTCGTCGAGAACAAACCCGGTGTGCTCGCCCGGGTGGCCGGACTGTTCTCCCGGCGGGGCTTTAACATCGACTCGCTCGCCGTCGGGCCGACCGAACACCCGGACACCTCACGGATCACCATTGCCACCGACGTCGACGACGCGGTGCTGGAGCAGCTGACCAAACAGCTGAACAAGCTGGTCGAGGTCCTCAAGATCGTCGAGCTCGACCCGGACTCGATCCGCTCCGAACTGATCCTGGTCAAGGTGCGCGCCGACCAGCAGACCCGCGGCCAGGTGCTGGAGATCGTCCAGCTCTTCAAGGCGAAGTCGGTCGACGTCACCGCAGACACCATCGCCATCCAGGCGACCGGGAACCCGGACAAACTCAACTCCCTGCTCGCGATGCTGGAACCGTACGGCATCCGTGAGCTGGTGCAGTCCGGGCTGGTGGCCCTGGGCCGCGGCAGTCGGTCGATCACCGATCGCACGCCCAGGGCGGACCGCTCCGGCGATCGTGGCGGCGACCGGAACAAGGCCATCCGCGCGATCTCCTGATCCGACCACCGTGGCCGGATCAGCCGACGCCGGGTCGTACGATTCCGGTGCCGACGCAACACCCTCAACCGAACGAATTTCAGGAGTTGGAACCAAGTGCCCGCACAAATGTTCTATGACGACGACGCCGATCTCTCGGTGATCCAGGGACGCAACGTCGCGATCCTCGGCTTCGGCAGCCAGGGGCATGCGCACGCGCTGTCCCTGCGCGACTCGGGCGTCGACGTACGCGTCGGCCTTCCGGAGGGCAGCCGGAGCCGCGCCAAGGCCGAGGCCCAGGGTCTGCGGGTGCTCACCCCGTACGAGGCGTGCGAGGAAGCCGATCTGATCATGGTGCTGACCCCGGACCCGAGTCAGCGCAAGGTGTACGAGGAGGCGATCGCCCCCAACCTGGTGCCGGGCGACGCGATCTTCTTCAGCCACGGTTTCAACATCCGCTACGGCTACATCAAGCCCCCGGAGGGCGTAGACGTCGCCATGGTCGCACCGAAGGGACCCGGCCACCTGGTCCGCCGGGAGTACGCCGAGGGCCGCGGTGTTCCGGTCCTGGTCGCCGTGGAGCAGGACGGCAGCGGCAAGGCCTGGGACCTGGCCCTCGCCTACGCCAAGGGCATCGGTGGCCTGCGTGCCGGTGGCATCAAGACCACCTTCACCGAGGAGACCGAGACCGATCTCTTCGGCGAGCAGGCGGTGCTCTGCGGCGGCGCCAGCAACCTGATCATGGCCGGTTTCGAGACGTTGACCAACGCCGGCTACCAGCCGGAGGTCGCCTACTTCGAGTGCCTGCACGAGCTGAAGCTGATCGTCGACCTGATGTATGAGGGCGGCATCGCCAAGCAGCGGTGGAGCATCTCCGACACCGCCGAATACGGCGACTATGTGTCCGGGCCGCGGGTTATCGATGATCATGTCAAGGAGTCCATGCAGGGCATCCTCAAGGACATCCAGGACGGCACGTTCGCCCAGCGTTTCATTGATGATCAGGACGCCGGTGCGCCGGAGTTCAAGCGCTTCCGCGAACAGGCCGAGCAGCACCCGATCGAGAAGGTCGGCAAGGAACTGCGCAATCTGATGGCCTGGGTCAAGAGCCATGACGACGACTACGTCGAGGGCACCGCGGCGCGCTGACCGCAATCAGCTGATCACTCCGCGAGTCGTGGTTCCGGGGGTGTCCGCCCCCGGAACCCGTCGCCACAGCGGGGAACGGCTACCGCGATTCCTCGTGGATGTTGACCAGCAGAGCGCCGTTCCTGCGATAGGCGCTGGTGACTTCGTACAACGTGTCGGCCAGCGGCCGGGAGGAGTCGCTGTCCTCCGACGCGTCGTTGGCGCGGACGCAGATCCTCTTCAGCCCGGTGGTGTCCATCACCGTGGGATGGTCGGCGACACACTTGCCGAAGGACTTCTCCAGGGATCGTAGCGTCGGCTTCTGCTTCGCCACCGGGATCTCCACCAGCGCGTCCAGGGTGAAGTCGTGGGTCGACTTGTAGTGCGAGCTGATCAACTTCGTGCCTACCGGCAGCTTGATGTCGCCCCACCACTCGATGTCGGCCCGGGTGAGATTGCCGCAGTGGTAACCGGTGAAGTCGTTCACGCAGGTCGTGCCGCGGTCGGTGACGAAAGAGAAGTAGGGCACACCCCAGCCGCCGGCGTACCGGCTCAAGATCACGAACGGGATCGCCGCGACGATGATCATGATGACGATCCCGATCAGGATCCGGCCGGCCCGGTGCCGTCTGGCAGCCGCCATGCCGCCCCCTCCTCCCGACAGGACTGGTGCACATGATGCCAACAGCCGTCGCCAGGCGCCAGCGGGCCTCGCGGCAGCTGTCAGAACGTACATTGATCTGCCAGTGTGGTCATTCCCGCTTCGACTCTATCTCTGCCAAAGTGATCATCGACCGCGAATGTGACAAGCGTCGTGAGGATAGGTAGAACCGTGATCACCATCGAGGTTCCGGAATCGGACCGGGCGGGCGGCGGACTGTCGCCGGACAGATTGAAGGCGGCGTTGGAGGCCCTGCGCCTGGACGGAGTGGTGGTGTTGGCCGATGTCGTCGACCCGGATCACCTCGACGCGCTGCACGAGCGGATGGTGAGCGACCTGGTCGCCCTGCGGGCCCGCCCGGATGCTCCCTACAACTGGACGGCCGGAAACATCCAGCAGGATCCGCCGCCGTTCCATCCGTACCTCTTCGCGGACGTCCTGTGCAATCCCCAGGCCATCGCGGTGACCTCGGCGCTGCTCGGTCCGGGTATGCGAAATGTCATGTACAGCGGGAACACTGCGTTGCCCAGCGACACCCGGCAGCCGGTCCATGCCGACATCGGCCACCTCTGGCCGTCCGACGTGCTCGAGGTGGCGCACCCGGCGGCCCAGCTGGTGGTGAACGTTCCGACGGTCGACGTGTCGGCCGAGAACGGGGCGACCGAGATCTGGCTGGGGACCCACCGCGAGGTCACCGTGGGCGTCGGGAGCGACATCGAGGTGCCGGCCGAAGCCCTCGAGGCCCGACGGGAGATCTGCCCGCCGATCCAGCCGACGATGCGGCGCGGCAGCGTGATGATCCGCGACGTGCGCCTGTGGCACGCCGGAATGCCCAACCACACCGACCGGCCGCGGCCGATGATCGCGATGATGCATGTCAGCAACTGGCTCGATGTCGGGACCCCACTGGAGTTCCCCATCGGGACGGAGAGCTTCTTCGACCATCCGGTGCTCACCACGGCGGCGCGCTTCACCGAACAGCCGACCGATCACATCCATCGCAGCCACGGATTCGGCCTGACCACCGAACCGGCGGAGCCGGCCGGTCCTGAGGGCTGGACCGTCGGGCCTCGGCCGGGGCTTCAGGCCCGCGTGTGGAGCCGAGCGACCGCGTCCTGGAAGTTGCCGTCGGCCTCGGGACGCTCGGCCACCCGCGGCAGCTCGTTGCGGCGGGTCCAGCAGCGACCAGTGCAGGTAACCGCGGACATCGCAACCGTCCTCGATCGCCCCGAGCATCCCGCTCAGCGCACCCGCGGTGTAGTCGACCCGTCGGGTGTCGTCGCCCGTGGCGATGCCGTTCTCGGTGACCAGCATCGGTGTCCCGCCGGTGACGTCACGGCTGTGCCGCAACGCCTCGCCGAGAGCCTCCGGGTGTACTCCCAACCGGTCAGCGTGCCCTCCACGTCATCCCGCCGGCAGGGCCTTCGCGCGATCCGGGCGCCGGCACGATCGAGCCGGAGCTGATCGTCGCCGATGAGCCGATCTCGAGCCTCGATGTGTCGATCCGCGCCGAGGTACTCGAGCTGTTCAACCAGTTGGTGCACGACGTGGTGTTGGGATCCTCTACATCACCCACGACCTGCTGACGAGCCTCCCGAGCGTGCCGGCAATGTCTCCTCCGGCCCAGGAGAGCTCACGCGGGGTCGGCGGCCAGCCGTCCATCGACCAGGAACGGCTCGAAGGATCCGTGCGGCTGGGTGCCCTCGGCGTTCATGATCACCTCGGGGGAGTACTGCAACAGATAGACCCGACGGAGCCGATCGGTCAGGTTCGCGCCACTGCGGTGGATGACCGTGCTCGAAAAACACACGATCGACCCGGCCGGGACGATCACTGGCATTCCCGGATCAGAGCCGAAGTAGCAGACCTGGTCACCGGTCCCGATCGGGACATGCTTGATGTAGGAGCGGATCCCGGACCTGCTGTAGGGCAGCAGGTAGACCGATCCGTTCTCCTCGGTGACGTCGTCCAGGGCGATCCAACAGGTCAGGTACGGCGTGTGGTTCTCGTGGACGTAGCCGGAGTCCTGGTGCCAGGCGAACGTGGTGTCGGGATCGCCCGCCTTGATCACGTACTGCTCCCAGAAGAGGTAGGCGTTCTCACCGAGCACCCGACGGCAGATGTCCTCCATGATCGGACCGAAGATGAAGTGCCGCAGCTCGGGGCGCTGCTGGTAGATCATGTTGCTGAAGTAGCGCTTGCCCTTGGCGTTGATGCCCAGCCGGTCGACGCCCGCGGCGTCCATCGCAGCGTCGAGACGGTCGATGGAGTACTGTGCCGCACTCCGCAACAGGTCAAGATCGTCGGCGCCGATCACCTTCTCAAGGATGAAATAGCCCTCGTCGCGGTACTGGGCGACCAGGTCGTCGGTGACGAGTTCGGCCCCGGGATCGTCTGTTCGGGTCATGATGATCACCTTGGCAGACGCGGGCCGGGCCAAGGAATGCTCAGCGTGGCTGGTCCATGAATGTTCTGGCGACGCGGTCCTATTTGCGCAGTATCGTGTCGCCATGCCGGGCGGATACCAGCGGATCACCATGTCCGACCAGGACCCGACTCCGTTCGGCAGGGTGTTGTTGGCCGGTGAGGTCAGCGACGCCGAACCGCTGGTGCCCGGCCCACTGCATTCCCTGTCCGGCACCGTCATCTCGCTGGTCACCGAGGGGGAGGGCTACTACCGGCACGCCGACCTGCGGACCGAATCCATCGTCGGTCCGTCCCTGACGGTGGTCCTTCCCGGGGAGCCGCATTGGTACGGCACTCACCCGGGACGCCGCTGGAGCGAGTGGTTCGCCGTCGTGGAAGGGCCGGTGTTCGACCTGATCCGGCAGTCGGGGCGCCTGACCTGGTCGGGTCCCCGACCGCTGGCCAGGGGGTACGGACGGCCGACCTGGTGCTGTTGTTGCGCCGCGCCCCGCCGCGTTCGGGCGCCGAACAGCAGATCTGGGCGCTGGCCGGTTGGCTCGCGGACGCACTTGCCCCGGCGGTCGACGACGAGACGGCGCGTTGCGACGAGGCGGCCTCCATGCTCAGCGAGGATCTGCACCGGCAGCTGACGATGCGCGAGGTGGCTGCCCGGCTCGATCTTGACTACGACCGCTTCCGCCGGGTCTTCCGGGACCGCTTCGGCCGCTCACCGCTCGCCTTCCGCAACGACCGGCGACTCGACGTCGCCGCAACCCTGTTGCGAGCCACCAATCTGACCTGTCGGGAGATCGCCCGGCGGATCGGCTTCTCCGACGAATTCCACCTGTCGCGGCGTTTCCGCACCCGCTACCAGATGTCGCCGACCGCCTACCGGAGAGGCTCCGGCGACTGACCCGGGATCACCCGGATGGCCTGATCCCGAGTGGGGGGCTAGCGCTTGACCGCGATCAGCACCGAGGTGTCGGAGGCGACCATCACATCGGCGCTGGTGAAACGCTCGTCGGCCAGCCACTCCTGGCGGAGTTGGTCGACCCGGCCCGAGTCCATCGGTGGCCAGTCGGCACTCGGCGTGAAATCGTCGATCACGATCATCCCGCCGGTCTCCAGCATGTCGACGATCTCCTCCCGCGGAGAATGCCTGGCGCTCTCGGCGTCGATGAAGATCAGTGAGAACGGTGCGTGCTCGGCCAGGGACGCCCAGTCGGCGTGCATCACGTCGATGTCGTCGCCGGCGAACATCTCCATCACGCCGTGGGCGAGTTCGGGATCCAGTTCGGCGGTGAGCACCCGGGTGGCCTTGGGGGCACCGGTCCGCAGCCAGGCGGCGCCGACTCCGCATCCTGTGCCGCATTCGGCCATCGTGCCGCTCCGGGTGGCGGCCAGGGTGGCCAGCAGCCGCCCGGTCTCGGTGCGAGACGTCATCACGTATCCGTGCTGCAGCGACATCCGCAGCGCACGGGTGACGATCTCGGGCAGATCCGGTGGGGCGCTCACCAGACCAGTGTTCCATCGCAGACACCAATTGTCCAGCATACGAGACTGTCGTCCCATTATCTGGCGGAAATAGTCGGACGTCCTAATATTTCCGGTGCCATGTACGAGATGTATCCGGACTGGTGGGGCGGGCCCCGAACGGCCGACCGCGAGTCATCACGCGAACAGGTCGCCGACCGACCGCGACGGCGGGCACGGAGGACTCACGAGGACCGGCCCGCCGTCATCCGGAACGCCATCCGGAATCAGGCCGGCCGCGAGCGATCAGACAGCTGACGCGATCGCGTCGCCGATCTCGGAGGTGCTGCGCTGCTGTTGGGTCGAGCGGCGGCCGATGTCAGCCAATACCGCCGTCTCCACCCGACCGGCCTCCTCGGCCATTCCGAGATGATCAAGTAGCAACGCCACCGACAGGATCGTCGCTGTCGGATCGGCGACTCCACGACCGGCAATGTCAGGAGCAGACCCGTGGACCGGCTCGAACATCGAGGGATGGGCCCCGTCGGGGTTGATGTTGCCGCTGGCCGCCAGCCCGATGCCGCCGGTGACCGCACCCGCCAGGTCGGTGATGATGTCACCGAAGAGGTTGTCGGTGACGATCACGTCGAATCGTGCCGGATCGGTGGCCAGGAAGATCGTCGCCGCGTCGACGTGCAGATAGTCGGTGTCGACATCCGGGTACTCCGCGGCCACCGATTCGAAGATCCGACGCCACAAGCCGCCGGCATTGACCAACACGTTGTGCTTGTGCACCAGGGTGATCCTGCCGCGGCGCCGCGCTGCGCGGGCGAACGCGTCACGGACCACCCGCTCGACACCGTAGGCAGTGTTGACGCTCACCTCGGTGGCGATCTCGGCCGGTGTGCCGGCACGTACCACGCCACCGTTGCCGACGTACAAGCCTTCGGTGCCCTCGCGGACGACGACGAAATCCACGTCCTTGCCGGCGACGACCGAGTCGGCCAGCGGCGTCGGGATGCCCGGGTAGATCCTGCTGGGGCGCAGATTCACGTAATGGTCGAAGGCGAATCTGATCTTGAGGATCAGCCCCCGCTCCAGGATGCCGCTGGGCATCGTCTTGTCGCCAGGCGCCGCACCGACGGCACCGAACAGGATGGCGTCGGCCTGCCGCAGTTCGTCCAGCACGGAATCGGGAAGCACCTCGCCGGTCCGCTTCCACCGCTGCGCGCCGAGGTCGTAGTCGGTGAGCTCGAACTGTGCCGGGGCGACCGCCTGCAGCACCTTCACACCCTCGGCAACCACCTCCGGACCGATGCCGTCGCCGCCGATCACTGCCAGATTTCTGCTCGTCACCCGGGCATCGTAGCCAGCAGCTCCTGCCCCGGGAGCCACCATCTCGTTCACCAACACAGCCGATGAAAGCGAGTGCTACCGTGCCGATCATGTTCGAGGTCCACCAGAATCCGCAGCCGCGCACCGAGGCCGAGCGGGCGGCGATCCTCGCCGACCCGGGATTCGGGTTGCATTTCAGTGATCACATGGCACTGGCCACCTGGACCGCCGACCTGGGCTGGCACGACCGGGAGGTCGGCGCCTACCGACCGTTCCAACTCGACCCGGCCAGTGCGGTGTTGCATTACGCGCAGGAGATCTTCGAAGGCCTGAAGGCGTACCGACACGCCAATGATTCGATCTGGCTCTTCCGTCCGGACAAGAACGCCGAACGGTTCGCCCGGTCCGCTGCCCGGTTGGCGCTTCCGGTGCTGCCGACCGAGGACTTCCTGTCCAGCATCGAGACCCTGGTCACCACCGACCAGGCCTGGGTGCCCGGCGGCGGGGAGAGCAACCTCTACATCCGGCCGTTCATGTTCGCCAACGAGGTGTTCCTCGGCGTCCGGCCGGCACGGACGGTCACCTACTGCTGTATCGCGAGCCCCGCCGCGGCGTACTTCCCCAACGGCGTGCAACCGGTGAACATCTGGCTCTCGATGAACTACGTGCGGGCAGCCGGTCCGGGCGGGATGGGTGCGGCCAAGACCGGCGGCAACTACGCCGCCAGTCTGGTGGCCCAGCAGGAGGCGTACGAACACGGATGTGAGCAGGTGCTCTTCCTGGACGGCGCCGAGCGGAAATGGGTCGAGGAACTCGGTGGCATGAACGTCTACCTGGTCGCCGGCGATGAGTTGATCACCCCGGCACTGGAGGGCACCATCCTCGAGGGTGTCACCAGGGACTCGGTGCTGACCCTCGGTGCGGAGCGCGGACTGGTGATCCAGGAGCGCAGGATCGCCATCGACGAGGTGCTCGACGGCATCGAATCGGGCGCCATCACTGAGATCTTCGCCTGTGGAACAGCGGCAGTGATCAATCCGATCGGATCGATCAAGACCGCCGAGAAGACCTACACCATCAACGGCGGGCAGTCGGGTCCACACACCGACGGTCTTCGCAGCACCCTGCTGGACATCCAGTACGGACGCGCCGAGGACACCCACGGCTGGATGCACAAGGTCTGCTGACCCCGGTGACCAACCGCTGGGACCTGCTGGCCGGCATCTGGAAGCGCCTGCACGGTCCGGCCCAGTGGCGCATCCTGTGGTGCAGGCACGCCACCTTCATGATCGGCGTCACCGGTGCCGTTCTTGATGATGCCGACCGCGTCCTGCTGCTGAAGCATCGATTCTGGAAGGACAACCCCTGGGGTACACCGTCGGGCTACTTGGAACGCGGTGAGGCGATCGAGGACGGCTTCGCCCGCGAGGTCCGTGAGGAGACCGGCCTGACGGTCGACCAGGTGCGGGTCATCAAGATCAACTCCGGGTTCCGGTTGCGCATCGAGGTCGGCGTCGTGGCCCGCGTCTCCGGCTCGGCGGAGCCGACGATCGACGGCGTCGAGGTCGAGGAGGCTCGCTTCTTCCCTGTCGCGGACCTGCCCGACGATCTGCGTGCCGCCCAGCGCGCGGTGATCGAGGCGGCCCTCGGCTGAGCCGAACAGTCTCAGGATTCGGACGAAACTGTGGCGAATCGTCCCGAGCGGGTGCAGACTGCTCCCATGGCATTCCAGGCCATCATCATTAGCTAGCGCGCTGAGCGGCTGCCCACGAGACAGCACCCAGCGCGCCAACCTCCTGTGCTCCCGCCGGGAGGTTTTTTCATGCCCACCAACCGAAACGTCCGAGGAACCATGTCAACCACACCGTCGGCACCGCATCCGCGGCCCGCCGAGTTCCATGTGTACGACACCACGCTGCGCGACGGCGCACAGCAGGAGGGCCTGCGGCTCTCCGTCCAGGACAAGCTGCACATCGCGGGCTACCTGGACGAACTCGGGGTGGACTACATCGAGGGCGGCTGGCCCGGAGCCAATCCCAACGACACGGCCTTCTTCGCGGCAGCCACCTCCGGCGAGCTGACGCTGAAGAACGCGACCCTGGCGGCCTTCGGCTTCACCCGCCGGGTCGGGGGACGGGCGGCCGACGACCCGCTGACCGCCGCGCTCCGCGACTCCGGCGCCTCCGTTGCCTGTGTGGTGGCCAAGAGTCATGATCAACACGTCCTCCGGGCGCTGCGCACCTCCCTGGAGGAGAACCTGGCGATGATCACCGACACGGTGAGCCACCTGGTCGCCCAGGGACAGCGGGTGTTCCTGGACTGCGAGCACTTCTTCGACGGCTTCCGGGATAACAAGGCTTACGCCCTTGAGGTGGTCCGCACTGCGATGCAGGCCGGTGCCGAGGTCGCTGTGCTGTGCGATACCAACGGCGGCATGCTGCCCAGCTGGGTCGGCGAGATCGTCAGCGAGGTCGCCGAGCGCACCGAGGCCCGGCTCGGCATGCATGCTCACAACGACACCGGGTGCGCGGTCGCCAACACGATGGCCGCGGTCGACGCCGGTGCGATGCACGTCCAAGGAACCATCAACGGCTACGGGGAACGGACCGGCAATGCCGACCTGATCCCGATCGTGGCCAATCTCGAGCTGAAGTACGGCTGGCAGCTGCTGCCGGCCGGATCGCTGGCCGAGGCGACGCGACTATCCCATGCGATCGCCGAGGTGACGAATGTTCCACCGAGCAATCGTCAACCCTATGTTGGTCTGTCGTCCTTCACCCACAAGGCGGGGCTGCACGCCAGCGCGATCAAGGTCGACCCGAATCTCTACCAGCACATCGATCCGGCGCTGGTCGGCAATGACATGCGGATGCTCGTGTCCGACATGGCGGGCCGGGCCAACATCCAGATCAAGGGTGGCGAGCTCGGTTTCGACCTGTCCGATCGGGACCTGGCGGCGAAGATCACCGACAAGGTCAAGGAGCGCGAGGCGGACGGCTACACCTATGAGGGTGCCGACGCCAGCTTCGAGCTGCTGCTGCGCAGCGAACTTGATCAATTGCCGGAGTTCTTCGTCGCCCGGTCCTGGCGGGTCTTCACCCACTCCGGCAAGGACGGCGAGATCGACACCGAGGCCACGATCAAACTCGAGGCGGGTGGCACCGCCACCCGGGTCGTCGGCGAGGGCAACGGTCCGGTGAACGCACTTGATCATGCTCTCCGGCAGGCGCTGCTGCCGGTCTATCCGGTCGTCGACCGGTTCGAGTTGAGCGACTACCGGGTCCGGATCCTCGATCAGGGACACGGCACGGACGCGACGATCCGCGTGCTGATCCAGACGACCGATGGGCTGCACACCTGGACAACCGTCGGCGTCGGCCAGAATGTGATCGAAGCGTCCTGGGAAGCGCTCAGCGAGGCATACAGCTATGGCCTGCTGCGTTCAGCGGTCATGGTTCCGGGAAGCTGATCACCGGCTGCTCCGGCCGGAGGTCGAACGACGCGATGATCGTTTCGGCACTGCGTTCGGGATCACTGCTGTCGGTGTCGATGGTCAGTTCGGCGGTGGGGAACTCGACCGGTGAATGATGCTTCCGTCCGGCGCGGAGCAGTTCGACATCGGCCAGTTTGCCGACCGCGACCCGGCTGGGGTTGGCGATCCTCGCCTCCTGGGTCCGTTCGCTGACCTCCAGCCGGACCGAGCACAGCCGGCCGCCGTTGTCCTCGACCGCAGCCCGCAACCGATCCGGGAATCCGAACTGCACGGTCGACTCCGGGGCAAAGGTGAAGATCACCGACCGGCCGGTCCGTGCCGCATCGGTGATCACCGAGAGCCAGATCTGCTCCCGGAGGCGAACGAAGGGTTCGGAGCCGAACGGGAAGACCGTTGTCAGCATGTTGACCGTCAGGTGGTTGTGGAAGACCGGGTAACCGAGCCTGCGCCCCATCGCCCGTGCCGTGGTGAGCTTGCCCGACGCAGGCCCGCCGTGCAGGAAGACCAGGTTCATCATCGGTCCACCTTCAGGAAGCTACGCAGCGGCCGCGCTCCGGTGACCTGCACCGGCTCGTCACCGCGGACGAAATCCTCCGGCGCCAGCACCAGGCGTTCGATCACACCGACCGTGCCGCGGCGGGCCAGTCGTTGTGTGCCGTTGGGCCGATAGCCGACCTTGCGGCTGACCGCCTTCGACGCCGGGTTGTCGGTGAAAGCTCCGGAGGTGATCTCCGTCGCGCCCAGTTCGTCGAACAGGAAGGCGCAGATCGCGCGGCGCATCCGGGTGCCGATGCCCCGGCCGTGGAACCGTCGTGCCAACCAGGATCCCGTCTCACCGGTCCGGGTGACCGCGAAGTCCTGCGCCGAGAATCCCTGGATCCCGACCATCTCGCCGGCCTGGCGGACGGCGAACTCCAGGCTGAACCGGGCCGGGGACAGCTGCGACCGCACCTGCCAGTGGTACCGCACGAAGTTGGCCGGCAGTTCGGCAGGGTCCACGTCGGTCCAGGGGAAGGAGAAGGGCATCCGGTCCGGGTCGTGGATGCCGGACAGGACCAGATCGACCAGCTCCGGCAGGTCGTCGTCGCGGACCACCCGCATCGACAGCTCGCCGCTGGTGATCGTCACCGCGTACGGCGGCCAGATCTCTTCCATGATCATTGCCGACTCATCTCTCCGCTCACTTCTCGATCTCCAGGAACCGGCGGACAGCCTCGGCGCCGCGCACGGTGATCGGGTCGGCGCCGCGGACGAAGGCGTCGGCGGTGAGCAGCAGCGACCGGTGCTCGGTGGGGACACCGCGGCGGACGACGACGTCGACACCGTTGGTGCGATAGCCGAGTCTACGGCTGACGCCGAGCGACGGTGCGTTGTCGGCGAACGCCCCGGAGGTCATCCGGGTGGCACCGAGCTCGTCGAACGCGAAAGCGCAGACGGCCTGCCGCATCCGCGTGCCGATGTGCTGGTGATGGAAGCGCCGACCGAGCCACGATCCGGTCGAGCAGGTCCGGGCGATCATGAAGTCCTTGCCACCGACGTCCTGGGTGCCGACCAGCTCACCGTCGCGGCGGACTGCGAACCGCAGCGTCCAGTCCTTCGGTGTCATGGCTGCTCTGGTGGCCCAGTGGAAGCGGACGAAGTTGGCCGGGAGATCGTCCCGTGGTGCGTCGGTCCACTCCACGCCGAACGGCATGAAGTCGGGATCGTGGACCCCGTCCAACACCAGGTCGACGAATTCGGGCGCGTCGTCATCGGTGATGATCGACAACCGCAGGTCGCCGGCAGTGATCACCAACCCGTAGGGTGGCCAGATCGCGGCGAGGTCCATGGACCAAGCCTGCCGGGGAGCGACGGCTTGACGCCAGTTCTTTAGTCGATGCGGTCGATGATCAGCGGACCGGCGGACGGCGGGTGATCACTGACCGCCCAGGCGCCGTCGAGCGCGGCGACGGCGCGCGGGATCAGGTCGGGATGGTCGGTCTGCAGGGTGAACAGCGGCTGTCCCGCGGCGATCGGGTCGCCCGGTTTGGCATGCATCAGCACCCCGGCGGCTGCCTGGACCGGATCCTCCTTGCGGGCCCGTCCGGCTCCCAGCCGCCACGCCGCGACGCCGACCGGCAGGGCATCCAGCCGGGACAGGTATCCGTCCTGGTCGGCGACGACCTGTTCGGTCGTCCGGGGCCGGGGCAGTGGTGCGTCCGGATCGCCGCCCTGGGCAGCGATCATGGTCCGCCAGACGTCCATCGCCCGGCCGGAGGCGAGGACGTCCGCCGGATCGACGGTGTCCCGTCCGGCCAGTGCAAGCATCTCGCGGGCCAGCGCCAGGGTCAGCTCGACGACATCGGCCGGGCCACCGCCGGCCAGCACCTCGATCGATTCGGCCACCTCGACGGCGTTGCCGGCGGCCCGCCCGAGCGGCGTCGCCATGTCGGTGACCAACGCCACCGTCGGCAGGCCGGCGTCGGCACCGAGGCCGACCATGGTCCGGGCGAGCTGTCGTGACCTGTCGAGGTCGGTGATGAAGGCACCGCTCCCGGTCTTCACGTCCAGCACCAGGGCACCGGTGCCCTCGGCGATCTTCTTGCTCATGATCGAGGAGGCGATCAACGGGATCGACTCGACGGTTCCGGTGACGTCGCGGAGGGCGTACAACTTGCGGTCGGCAGGCGCCAGTCCGGATCCGGCGGCGCAGATCACCGCCCCGACCTCGGTCAGCTGTCGCAGCATCGCCTCATTGGTCAGCGTGGCGCGCCACCCCGGGATCGCCTCCAGCTTGTCCAGGGTGCCTCCCGTATGGCCCAGGCCCCGGCCGGACAACTGCGGCACGGCGAGACCGCAGGCGGCCACCAGCGGCGCCAGCGGCAGGGTGATCTTGTCTCCGACCCCGCCGGTGGAGTGCTTGTCCACCGTCGGCCGGTCGAGGCCGGAGAAGTCCATCCGGTCCCCGGTGTTGATCATCGCCGTGGTCCAGGCGGACAGTTCGGCGCCGTTCAGGCCATGGAAGAAGACGGCCATCGCCATGGCCGCCATCTGCTCGTCGGCGACCGTGCCTGAGGCGTACCGGCTGATCAACCAGTCGATCGCGGCGGGGCTGAGTGTGCCCCCGTCCCGCTTGAGCTTGATCAACTCGAGGGCGTCGAACGGTTCGGCCATGGTTGGACGATAACCTCTAGGGCATGCGCATCGCCCGATTCTCCACAGGTTCGGATCCGCAGTACGGCATCGTCGAGCTCGCGGTCGACGGCGGTGAGCACCCCGACACCGTCGCGGCGCTCACCGGTGACCCGCTGGCCACCAAGGTGCAGCTCAGCGGTCAGCGGTTCCCGCTGGCCGAGGTCCGTCTGCTCGCGCCGGTCATCCCGCGCAGCAAGGTGGTGGCGGTCGGGCGCAACTATGCCGAACACGCTGCCGAACTGGGCAACGAGGTTCCCGAGACGCCGCTGATCTTCCTCAAGCCGAACACCTCGGTGATCGGGCCGGAGGACGCGATCGTCTACCCGAACTACACCAAGCAGCTCAGCTACGAGGGTGAGCTGGCGATCGTGATCGGCCGGATCTGCAAGGAGGTACCCGCCGAGCGGGTGCCCGAGGTGATCTTCGGTTACACCATCGCCAACGACGTCACCGCGCGGGACCTGCAGGGTCCTGACAAGCAGTGGGCCAGGGCCAAGGGGTCGGACACCTTCTGCCCGATCGGCCCGTGGATGGTCACCCACTTCTCGATCGAGGAGGCGGAGAACCTGATGATCACCACAACCGTCGACGACGAGCAGCGCCAGCACGACTCGACCGAGCTGATGCTGAACAAGATTGTCGACCTGGTGGTCTACATCACCAGCTTCACCACGCTGCTTCCGGGTGATGTGATCCTCACCGGCACCCCGGCGGGCGTCGGGACGATGGACGCCGGCCAGCGGGTCTCCATCGAGATCGACGGGATCGGCACGTTGAGCAACCCGGTGGTCGCAGCGGGCTGACCCGGCCGGACCCGTCGTCCGGTCGCCTCGAGGCGGCAGGAATGCACGGTGCGGTGCGCACTCAGGAGCGCGGCCGGGTCGCCGGTAGAGTTGGCCGGCGTGAGTTCCGACCGACCCGCACCGCTGACCGAGGCCGACGTCCTCGGCGATCTCGACCCGACCGCCGTACGCGTTCGCTTCCCCCCGTCGCCGACCGGCAACCTCCACGTCGGCAACGTGCGCAGCGCGCTGTTCAACTGGGCGTTCGCGCGACATCACGGCGGAACGCTGGTGCTGCGGATCGAGGACACCGATACCGCGCGGAACCAGGAGGGTTCGCTGGAGGGGCTGATCGACGCCCTGCGCTGGCTCGGACTTGACTGGGACGAGGGCCCGGAGGTCGGCGGCCCGTATGCGCCGTACGTGCAGACGCAGCGATTCGACATCTATGCCGGCGTGGTCGGCAAGCTGCTGGCGGCTGGCCATGCCTACAAGTGCTGGTGCACCCGCGAGGAGATCGAGGAGCGTCACAAGGTGGCCGGCCGGACCGGCCCGGCGGGGTACGACGGTTTCTGCCGCGACCTCACCGCGGAGCAGATCGCGGCCAGAGAGGCGGCGGGAACGCCCGCGGTGGTCCGGGTCCGGGTGCCGGACATGCCGATCGACTTCGTCGACCTGGTCCGCGGCCCGGTGCACTTCGAGCCGGACAACGTCCCGGACTACGTGATCGTCCGGGCCGACGGTTCCCCCCCTCTACACGCTGACCAATCCCACCGACGACGCGCTGATGGAGATCACCCACGTACTGCGCGGGGAGGACCTGCTCTCCTCGACGCCGCGGCAGATCGTGCTCTACCAGGCCTTCGCACAGCTGGGCATCGGCCCGGGCCGGATACCTCGGTTCGGCCACCTGCCGACCGTGTTGGGTGAGGGAAACCGGCGGCTTTCCAAGCGGGACAAGGGATCCGGGCTGGCCGAGTACCAGCAGGCGGGCTACCTGCCGGCCGGATTGCTCAACTACCTTGCCCTGCTGGGCTGGGCGATCGCCGACGACCGGGACATCTTCACCATCGACGAGATGGTTCAGGCCTTCGACATCCGCCGCGTCAACGCGAATCCGGCCCGCTTCGACCCGAAGAAGTGCCTGGCGATCAATGCCGAGCACATCCGATTGCTCAACGAGGCCGAACTGACCACCCGGATGACGCCCTACCTGACCGATGCCGGTGTGCTGTCCGACCCGCCGACCCCCGAACAGATGGACATTCTGGCCAGGGCGACCCCGCTGGTGCACGAGCGGATGAACACCCTCTCCGAATCCGTTGCGCTGTTGGGCTTCCTGTTCGCCGCCGACGAGGACATCTCGATCGCCGCCGACGCCGGTCTGAAGGCCGATGCGGTTCCGGTGCTCGATGCCGCAGCGGCTGCGATCAGCGATCTCGAGCCGTTCAGTCACGACAGCATCGAGGCTGCCCTGCGAGCTGCGTTGGTCGAGGGACTCGGCCTCAAGCCGAGGCACGCCTTCGGTCCGGTCCGTGCCGCGATCACCGGTAAGCGGATCTCTCCGCCGCTGTTCGAGTCGATGGAACTGCTCGGCAGGGAGTCCTCGCTGAATCGGATCGCCCGGGCGCGGGCGACGGTGGCCTGAGAGGCCGTCGGTGAGCATCATCCGGCCGACGTCGTATGGCGTCGAACTCAGCCCGCCGTCCGGCGTCAGCTATCCGCAGATCCTGCGGACCACCGGGTACGCCTGGTGGCGTTCCCTGCTCGGCGTGCTGATCGCGCTGTCCCTGTACTTCCTGCTGGTCGGCGTGATCAGCCAGGGCCTGATCCTGGCCGGTTTCGCAATCGTCTCTCCGGGCGGCACCTTCCAGGCGTATTACCAGAAATCGATCGCGTTCGGGACGCCGGCCGGCGTGCTGGGCACCAACCTCGGCATCGCCGCATTGATCCCGATCACCTTCCTGGTGATCATGGTCGTGCACCAGGTCCGGCCGCGCTGGCTCGGCTCGGTACGACCCCGCCTGCGGCGCGGCTACCTGCTGGTCACCCTGGCCGTCGCCGCCGTCGTACTGGCCATCAACCTGGTGCTGTCGGTGATCACCCAGAAGGCACATTTCGATCCGGTTCCCGGAGCCTGGCTGTATCTGGTGATCATCCTGATCACCTCCCCGCTGCAGGCGGCCGGTGAGGAGTATCTCTTCCGCGGCTACCTGCTGCAGGCGTTCGGCAGTGTCGTGAAGTCGCCGTGGTTCGGGATCGTCATCTCGTCCCTGGTCTTCGCACTGTTCCACGGCACCCAGAACCTGCCGCTGTTCATAGACCGGTTCGCCTTCGGACTGCTCGCGGCCATGCTGGTCACCCGAACCGGAGGCATCGAGGCCGGCATAGCCGCGCACGTGATCAACAACGTGTACGCCTTCGGGCTCGGCGCGCTGACCGGCACGCTGTCCCAGACCCGGGGACTGCAACAGATCAACTGGACCAGCGCCGCATTCGATGTCGGCACCTTCGCCCTGTTCGCGGTGGCCGCGTGGCTCGTCGCCCGGGCGATGCGGCTGAGAACGACGACCTGATCAGGGCCCGGTGGCCCGGTTGCAGCTCGACCACGTCCGGCCATCCTCCGGTTTTGGGTGTGGAGACCGATTGCAGTAGAGTTCTTCCTCGTTGCCCGGCCCTTCACGGCCGGCAATCCCATGGGGTATGGGGTAATTGGCAGCCCGACTGATTCTGGTTCAGTTAGTTCAGGTTCGAGTCCTGGTACCCCAGCCAGCCCATCCGGCGAGGGGTCACAAAAACCCTCATTTCCGCGGCGTGTCGCGATCCCGAGCAACCTGTCGGACCCGGTCAGCACACCCCGACGGCTCGCACCGCCTCGGCACAGTGATCCCTGATCTCCGAAACCAGGTCGACAAGTCGTCCCGGTGCATCGACGGCGGCCGTGAAGTGCCGGTCGAGGTGATCAAGCCCGGCGGCGCCCAGCAGTCTCTTGTCGTTGGTGATCCAGATGCCGCGCGCCGCGAGCACCGCGTGCGCCGACGCTGCCGCGGCCTGTGCGGCCAGTCCGAGAGCCAGGACCGTACGCCCTGCCGGCGCATGGTTGGCCAGCGCGTAGTCGAAGGTGCTGCCTGCCCAGTCCCACCAACTGCGTGGTGCGTCGGTCCGCAGTCGGGCCGGATAGTCGGGCCGGGCCAGTGAGCCGCGGAGCGTGACGTTCAGCGCCAGTTCGGCGACCACCAGATAGGTCGGGATGCCCAGCACGTGGAACATCAAGCGCTCCACAGTGAACCTGCCCGCCTCGGCCTCCGAGACCTGGTGCTCGACGTCGGCGAGATCGCGGTAGTGCACATCGACCCGCCGCCCGTCGATCTCGAGCCAGGCGCCGCCGTTGAACACGCCACCGCCCCAGCCACCGAGCTCCGAGACCTCGCCCGGCCAACCCAGACCGCGCAGATCGTCGGGCCGGAAGTCGCCGCGGTAGTAGACGGCCAGATCCCAGTCACTGTCCGGTCGGGCTGTGCCCTGCGCCCGCGATCCGCCGAGCGCAACGGCCTCGACGGTCGGCAGGCCGGCCAGCCGGTCGGCCACATGATCAAGGAACCTGGCGTCGTCCATGCCAAGAGCCTGTCAGGTATGCCGCCGCCCGGGCCACCGGAAAACCGGTCGGCTACTCGGTGCCCGTGCGCCGGAGGACCTCGCTGAGCCGCTCAGCCGCGGCAATCACCGCCGGTGCGTGCAGCCGGCCGGGCTGGCGGGACAGGCGTTCGATCGGTCCGGAGACGCTGACCGCGGCGATCACCTTGCCCGAGGGGGAGCGGACGGGAGCAGAAACGGAGGCCACACCGGCCTCCCGCTCACCGACCGAATGCGCCCAACCACGCCGCCGGACGGCGGCCAGGGCGACGGCGGAGTAGCGCGACCCGCGCAGCCCGCGCTGCATCCGTTCCGGCTCTTCCCAGGCCAGCAGGATCTGGGCCGCAGAACCGGCCGACATGGTCAACTGGGAACCCACCGGAACGGTGTCCCGGAGCCCGGAGGTCCGCTCCGCGGCGGCAACGCAGACGCGGTAGTCGCCCTGCCGGCGGAACAGTTGGGCGGACTCCCCGGTGATGTCCCGCAACCGCGCCAGGACCGGACCCGCGGTTGCCAGGAGGCGGTCCTCACCGGCCGCCGACGCCAGTTCACCGAGCCGCGGGCCGAGGACGAAGCGACCTTGCAGATCCCGGCTGACCAGACGATGGTGTTCCAGGGCGACCGCCAGACGATGGGCCGTCGGACGGGCCAGTCCGGTCGCCGCGACCAGCCCGGCCAGGGTGGTCGGCCCGGTCTCCAGGGCGCCGAGAACCAGCGCCGCTTTGTCGAGAACGCCGACACCGCTAGAGTTGTCCATGTCTTGATATTGCCGTCTCGGCATGTGGAATGCAAGTTCGACAGGCCGATTAATACGATCAAGATCAACAATCGCACCACGAGACACACCAACCAGACACCGCAGGTGTGGATCAGCCAGGTGAGTCACGGGAGTAGGGAGAAACCGATGGGTACTGCCAAGACGTTGAGCGAGAAACTGTGGGACGCCCACGTCGTCACGTCGGACGAGAACAACGATCTCCTCTACATCGATCTCCATCTGGTGCACGAGGTCACCAGTCCGCAGGCGTTCGACGGCCTGCGCCAGGCCGGCCGCCCGGTACGGCGTCCGGATCTGACCCTGCTCACCGAGGACCACAACATCCCGACCATCGACGTCGACAAGCCGATCGCCGATCCGGTCTCCCGGACCCAGGTCGAGACGTTGCGCAGGAACGCCGAGGAGTTCGGTCTGCGGATCCACAAACTGGGCGACCTCGATCAAGGGATCGTGCACATCATCGGCCCGCAGTTGGGTCTCACCCAGCCGGGAACGACCGTCGTCTGCGGCGATTCCCACACCTCGACCCACGGCGCCTTCGGTGCCCTGGCCTTCGGCATCGGCACGTCCGAGGTGGAGCATGTGCTGGCCACCCAGACGTTGCCACAGCGCAAGCCGAAGACGATGGCGGTCAACGTCAACGGCGACCTGCCGGCCGGTGTCACCGCAAAGGACCTCGTGCTGGCGTTGATCGCCAAGGTCGGCACCGGCGGCGGCCAGGGCTATGTGGCCGAGTACCGCGGCGCCGCGATCGAGAAGATGTCCATGGAAGCGCGGATGACCATCTGCAACATGAGCATCGAGTGGGGTGCCAAGGCCGGCATCATCGCTCCGGACGAGACGACCTTCGAGTATCTGAAGGGCCGTCCGCATGCTCCCCAGGGCGTCGACTGGGATGCCGCGGTTGCGTACTGGAAGTCCTTGCGGACCGACGACGGCGCGACCTTCGACGTCGAAGTCGATCTTGAGGCCGCCGAACTGGCTCCGTTCGTCACCTGGGGAACCAACCCGGGCCAGGGGGTACCGCTGTCCGCCTCGGTGCCCGATCCGGAGACGTTCTTCGACGAATCCGCCCGGACGGCGGCGCAGAACGCGCTGGAGTACATGGATCTCAAGCCGGGTACGCCGATGCGCGACATCGCCGTCGACACGATCTTCCTTGGCTCCTGCACCAACGGCCGGATCGAGGACCTGAGGGCCGCTGCCGATGTGATCAAGGGACACAAGATCGCCGATTCGGTACGCATGCTGGTCGTTCCCGGGTCCGCCCGGGTCCGGCTGCAGGCCGAGTCCGAGGGCCTGGACATCGTCTTCAAGGAAGCCGGTGCCGAATGGCGCGGTGCCGGATGCTCGATGTGCCTTGGCATGAATCCCGACCAGTTGGCGCCCGGAGAACGCAGCGCATCCACCTCGAACCGGAATTTCGAAGGCCGGCAGGGCAAGGGCGGTCGGACCCACCTGGTGTCCCCGGTCGTCGCGGCAGCAACGGCGATCACCGGAAAGCTGACCGCACCGGCCGATCTGCCGGCCGCCTCCTGACAGCCGACGCAGCCGAACAACAGCAAGGAACCTCGATCATGGAGAAATTCACCAGCCACACCGGCACCGGTCTGCCGCTGCGCCGGAGCAACGTCGACACCGACCAGATCATCCCGGCCGTCTACCTCAAGCGGGTCACCCGTACCGGTTTCGAGGACGGCCTGTTCGCAGCCTGGCGTCAGGATCCGCAGTTCGTCCTGAATCTGCCGCAGTACAAGCTGGCGACCATCCTGATCACCGGCCCGGACTTCGGCACCGGATCCTCCCGGGAGCACGCCGTCTGGGCCCTGCAGGACTACGGATTCAAGGTGGTCATCGGGTCGCGCTTCGGCGACATCTTCTCCAACAACTCCGGCAACGCCGGCCTGTTGCTGGCCAAGGTCAGCCACGAGGACGTCGAGCACCTGTGGAAGATCGTCGAGAACCACCCGGAGACCGAGATCACCGTTGATCTTGAGGCCCGCTCGATCACCGCGAGCGACGGCTTCACCACCGGTTTCACGATCGACGACTACACCCGCTGGCGGCTCCTCGAGGGCCTGGACAACATCGGGCTGACGCTGCGTGAGGACGACAAGATTGCTGCCTATGAGGCGAATCGGCAGTCCTTCAAACCGACAACGGTGCCCGTCCGAACGGCCGGCTGATCCGGCTCTGATCACCCGGAATCGGCCGCCAAACACCGAAAACAGCCCCGAAATCGCCGAATTTCCTTACGACACGGCGTTTCGGGGCTTGCGGTCGTTGTCTGAAAGCGTTGGGTTCCCTAGCGTTAGCTGCGTAGTCGCAAAGTGCGGCACAGGAGCGTTCGAAGAAGGGAAGCTGTGAACAAGGCTGAATTGATCGAGGCGCTTGCCGCCGACTTCGACGGCAACAAGGCCCAGGCAGCCAAGGCGCTGAAAGCGGTGACCGACACGATCACCTACTCGACCGCACGCGGCGAGAAGGTGTCGATCACCGGCTTCGGTGTGTTCGAGAGCGTGCGGCGTCCGGCTCGGATGGTCCGCAATCCTCGCACCGGAGAGCGCAAGCGCGCCAAGGCAACGTCGGTCCCGAAGTTCCGCGCAGGTTCGGATCTGAAGGCGTACGTGTCAGGTGAGAAGAAGCCGCCACGTGCGACGGCGAAGAAGGCAGCGGCCAAGACCACCGCGTCCAGGACTGGTGCCACCAAGACTGCAGCGACCAAGAGCGCTGCAACCAAGACCGCCGCAACCAAGACGACTGCTACCAAGAGCACCGCCAAGAAGGCAGCCGCCAAGAAGTCGTCGCCGGCCAAGAAGGCCACCCCGGCGAAGACGGCGTCACCGGCAAAGACCGCTGCCAAGAAGTCGCCGGCGAAGAAGGCACCCGCCAAGAAGGCCGTTGCCAAGAAGGCTCCGGCCAAGAAGGCACCGGCGAAGAAGGCAACCGCCAAGCGCACCGCCAAGAAGGCGTGAGTCGCCAACCGACTCCGCGCGACAACACGATCGGGAAGAAGGCCCGGACGGTTCGGAACCGTCCGGGCCTTCCCATGCCGGTCGACCTGTTCGGCAGGCTTCGACTACAGCCAGGCCGAGATCGGCCGCTCCCTGTCCCAGACGGCATGCAGTCGTTGACCGGAACGCAGGAACCTGATTTGCCCATCCAGCGCGGCAGCCGGCAACCGAGCGCGGACTCCGCTGTCACTGATCACGACATAGTCTTCGGAGCCCTGCGGCACCGGGTCGGCAACCGTCGCCGCCAGATAGCTGCCGAGTCGATCACCGGCGACCAGGCGCGCGGTGTGCCGTCCGACACCGAGGGCGATGACGGCGGCAAGATCGTCGACGGCGTCGACATCGCTGCGCAGCCTGGGATCAATCGCTTCGACCGGAACGGCTCCCGACCTGCTGTGTGCAGCAGCGGAGGCGCCCTGGAATCGCGGGTTGAGTTCGCCGGCGGGCGCGATCAGCATGGTGGTTCCGTAACCGGTGTGGTCCGGGACGAACGCCCGGCGCAGATCGGCCGTACGGGCCAGAAGATCACCGACCGCCTCGCCGGTCAGCGCCGGCAGATCACCCACCGATGCCAGAACGCGTCCGCAGCCTCGATCGCGCAACAGCCGATCACCGAAGGAAAGTGCCGCGTTCATCCCGTCGGGTGAGGGCTCGGCGACGACGGTCGCGTCGATTCCGACGCTGGCCAGCTGATCCGACAGCGTCGGATCATCGCTGACCACGACCAGCCGATCGGTTGCCGCAGCCAGCGCCGTCAGGGTGTCCAGCGCCATGCACCGGGCCAGCCGCTCTCGCAACGGCACGACGAGTGCTCCCAGCCGCGATTTGGAAACCGCGGCCGGCTTGAGCGCGACCACCGACCCGACTCCGACCATGGGCTGATCCTGTCAAACTCCCGGCGGCGCTGTTCGCCCGGCTGGTGCCGACCGGGTTAGGTTGAGGCGTGGATCTCACCCCGGTTGCAAAACTGCTGAGGCCTGCCGCCTGGCTGGTGATCTCGGTGATCAATCTGCTCGTCCGGCCCGACTGGAGGAATGCGGAGAAGCTGCCGCACGGCCCAGCGATCATCGTGGTCAATCACATCTCCAATGTCGATCCGCCGCTCGTCGGAGCATTCCTGGCCCGGCACGGATTGTGGCCGCGTTTCCTCGCCAAGGACTCACTGTTCGCTGTCCCGATCCTCGGCAGGATCCTGACCGGAATCGCCCAGATCCCGGTGCAACGCGGCACGGCGACGGCAGGGGATGCGCTGGAACATGCGGTGACCGCCATCGAGCAGGGTGGCTGCGTGGTGATCTATCCGGAGGGGACGATCACCACCGACACGGGTTTGTGGCCGATGCGGGCGAAGACCGGTGCAGCCCGACTGGCGGCCCGGACGGGTGTTCCGGTGATCCCGATCGGCCAGTGGGGCGCCGAACGTATCCTGTACGGCAAGCGGATCGGGATACCGGCGTTCCTGCCGCGCAAGCAGATCTCCATGCTGGTCGGGGATCCGATCGAGACTGACGGCCTGTCGCCGGAGCAGGCCACCCGCAGGATCATGACGGTGATCACCGGGTTGGTCGCGCAGTTGCGCGGAGAAATCCCCCCGGTAGCGTACGATCCCGACAAATGAGCACGGTTGCGGTGATGGGCTCCGGGTCCTGGGGTACAGCCATGGCGTTGACCCTGTGTGACAACGATCACCGAGTCACCATGTGGGCCCGCCGCACCGAGGTCTGCGAGACGATCAACCGTCGGCACCGTAATCCCGACTACTTCGGTGACCTGGTGCTGCCCGATCATCTGCAGGCGGTGCAGGATCCCGAACTCGCCATGAAGGATGCGGATTTCGTCGTCCTGGCCGTACCGTCGCAGGCGTTGCGCGCGACCTTGTCGAACTGGACGATTCCCGACCAGGCCGTTGTGGTCAGCCTCGCCAAGGGCATCGAACTCGGCACCGGATTGCGGATGAGCCAGGTGATCATGGAGGTGACCGGGGTCGGGGCCGAGCGGATCGCCGTACTGACCGGTCCGAACCTGTCCCACGAGATCGCCGAACGCCAGCCGGCCGCCGCCGTCGTCGCCAGCACCCGCGAGGAGACGGCACTTGCCGTGCAGCACCTGTTCCACACCGCGACCTTCCGGCCCTACACCAACACCGATGTGATCGGTTGTGAGCTCGGCGGCGCCACCAAGAACGTGATCGCACTGGCGGTCGGAATGGCCGCGGGGATGGGCTACGGCGCCAATGCGGCGGCCTCGTTGATCACCCGTGGTCTGGCCGAGATCATCCGGCTCGGTGAGGCAATGGGAGCCGACCCGCACACCTTCTCCGGACTGGCCGGGATGGGGGATCTGGTCGCGACCTGTTCCTCGCCGCTCTCGCGTAACCGCAGTTTCGGCGAGGAACTCGGCATGGGGCGCACGGTTTCCGAGATCGCCGGTGCGACCCGCCAGGTTGCCGAGGGCGTCAAATCCTGTTTCTCGATCAAGGCGCTGGCCGAGAAGTACGGCGTCGACATGCCGATCACCTACGCCGTGTGCGCGGTGATCGACGGATCACTCGACCCGACCTCGCTGGTCCAGGCACTGCTGGCACGGGCGCCGAAACCCGAACGCTACTGAGGATCGGCCGGCGGTCTCCGGCCCGCCCGGTCGCTAGTGCCGCAGGCTGTCCAGCGCCCGGGTCAGGTCGGTGGCGAGATCATCGATGTGCTCGACGCCGACCGACATCCGGATCAAACCCTCAGGGACCGACGGCAGTTCGGTCGGCCAGCGACGCCGTCGCTCCAGGGTCGATTCGACACCACCGAGGCTGGTGGCGTTTACCCACAGCCGAAGCTTGTCGATCAGCCCGTCCGCGGTCGCGGCATCGGGAAGTTCGATCGCCAGCATGGAACCGAAGCCCGGATAGCGGATCCGGTCAACCAATGGGTTCCCCGACAGCAGTTCGACCAACACCTTGGCATTCGCCTCGGCCTGCCTGACCCGTACCGGAAGGGTGCGGATCCCGCGCAACACCAGATAGGACTCCAACACCCCAGGTGTCGCTCCATGCAGTTTCCGCGCGTTCCGGGCCCTACCGGCAAGATCATCGACCGACCGGGTGAAGACCAGCATGCCGCACAGCGCATCGGAATGACCGGACAGGAACTTGGTCGCCGAATGCAGCACGACGTCGGCACCCTGCTGCAACGGCTGCTGCAGCAGTGGGGTGGCGAAGGTGTTGTCAACCAGCAACAGACATCCGTCGGGCAACCCGGCCGAGACCGCAGCCAGGTCGGCGACGTCCATCGTCGGGTTCGCCGGCGACTCGATCCAGACCAGATCCGCCCCGACGGCGGCCTCCAGAACGGCAGCGGTGTCGGAGATGTCGACGGTCCGGACGGACAGGCCGTGACGGCGCCGGTATTCCTCGGCCAGCCCGGCGACCCCGAGATAGCAGTGCTGCGGTAGAACGATCGTCCCGGACGCCGGGATCGCGGCCAGGACCGCTGCGGCAGCCGCCATGCCGCTGGCGAAGGCCAGCGCTGTCGCCCCGCCCTCCAGCGCGGCGACCGCCTCCTCCAGTGCTGTCCAGCCCGGATTCCCGTACCGGCCGTAACCGATCAGTTCGGTCTCCTGGCCGGCGATGTAGGTCGACGCGGGCACCATCGGTTGGTTGAGTGGCGCGTCCGGAAGGCGGTCCGGACGACCCGCGGCAACCGCCAGAGTCTCGGGCTTCCAGGACGGACTTGGGTCGTTCTGCATGCGCCCAAGTCTGCGACACGGGTACTTCTGTCGTGCGCGCGGCTTTCCTGGACAGCCGCATCAGCCATGTAAGGTCGCGGTGATGAGGGAGGGCGGATGAGCAGGATCCGGGTCGCGTTGGTCTTCGGCGGCGCGAGCGAAGAGCACCCGGTGTCGTGCCTGACGGCGCGCGGTGTCGCGTCTGCTCTCGACCCCGAACGCTACGACGTCGTCGGCGTGGGGATCACCCGCAGCGGCCGCTGGATGGTCGTTCCCCGGGAGCAGCTCACGGCCCTCGAGGTGCGGGCCGGCCACCTTCCGGAACTGACCGAGGACGGGCCGACCGAATCGGGCGGCGAGGCCATGTTGCTGCCCGGGAAGTCCGGCGGCGAACTGCTCCGGCGGACGGTCGGCGGGAGCGCGCTGGCCGAACTGGGACCGGTCGATGTCGCATTCGCGTTGCTACACGGACCGTTCGGTGAGGACGGGACCATCCAGGGCCTGTTCGAGATGATGGGAACCCGCTACGTCGGATCCGGTGTGTTGGCCAGTGCCGTCGGCATGGACAAGCACTTCATGAAGACGATCTTCGCCGCCGCGGGACTCCCGGTCGGTCCGTACGCCGTGATCACCGCGGCGGATTGGCGCCGGGATCCGCAGCAGGCGTTGAAGTCGGTCTCCCAGCTCACCTACCCGTTGTATGTCAAACCCGCCCGCGGCGGCTCGAGCATCGGGATCACCAAGATCACCGACGAGTCGCAACTGGAGGATGCCATCGCGTTCGCCCACGGATTCGATCCGAAGGTGATCGTCGAAGAGGGGTTCGAGAACGCCCGGGAGCTGGAATGCGGTGTGCTGGAGTCCTTGGACGGCGGCCTGCCGCAGGTGAGTGCCGTCGCCGAGATCCGGATGCACACCGAATCGGGTTTCTACGATTTCCAGGCGAAATATCTGCCCGAGGAGCAGGTGGATCTCGACGTGCCCGCCCGCGATCTCGATCCGGAGGTGGTTCGAGAGATGCAGGCGCTGGCCTCCCGTGCCTTCGAGGCGATCAGCGGCGAGGGACTGGCGCGAGTCGACTTCTTCCTGACCGCTGAGGGTCGGCCGGTGATCAACGAGATCAACACGATGCCCGGATTCACCGAGCACTCGATGTTTCCACGGGTCTGGGCGGCCAGCGGTGTCGATTATCCGACCCTGGTCGATCGCCTTCTGCAGCTGGCTTTGCAGCGGCCGACCGGGCTGCGCTGACCACGACGGCCCGCGCTAGACGCAGCGCTGCACCACCGGCAGATGATGATTGATCACCTGCGACAGGTCGACCAGCGGATCGGACGGGACGTACTTGTCCGGCACCACGATCTGCGCGAACGCCTTCCGCCCGATGGTGGTGAAGCGGTAGCCGTCCGGGCGCTTCTCGGAGAACCATCCGACGCCATTGACCTCGAAGCACTCGCTGGCAGCGTTCAGCCCGGATGGTCTGGCGACGCCACAACTCAACGTGATGGCCGGGTTGCCCCACGCGGCGACATAGGGCGACGGATGGGCGATCTCCCGGCGCTCGTTGCCGTCGACGACATCCGGGGTGTGTGAGATGAGGTCGCGACAGATCGTCCGGGCGTTGCCTTCCGGTGTTGGCGCGGCAACATCGACCGGCCCCGAGCAGCCGGCAACAAGCATGATCGCCAAGCTCGCCGCGCAGCCGGTGGCCGACCGGATTCCGCGCCGTGCGCGGCCGACACGGCGATGTCGCGAAGACACCTCAGCAGGGTCGCACTTCAACAAGTCAGCAAGGGATCCCGATCAGGCCGTACCGATCAGATGTGCACCACCGGGCAGGTCACCGTCCTGGTGATCCCTTCGACGGTCTGCACCTTGGCAACCACCAGCGAGCCCAACTCGTCGACGTTGGCCGCCTCGGCCCGGACGATCACGTCGTAGGGACCCGTGACGTCCTCGGCGAGGGTGACGCCCGTGATGGCGCGGATCTTCTTCGCGACCTCGGCCGCCTGACCGACACCGGTCTGGACCAGGATGTACGCCTGCACGGACATGGAACCCACCCTCCTCGAGTACGCTCTGGCTGGTCTCACGCTACCCCAGAACACCACAGTCACGGACGGAGCAGGAATCCACGATGTTCCCCACAGCGGGCGGGCAGGGCGGGCCGACACTGGCCGAAGTGGGTGAATTCGGGTTGATCGACATGATCATCGCCGACCTGCCCGACCGGTCGGATGTGCTCATCGGACCCGGGGACGACGGCGCGGTGATCTCAGTGGACGGTCCGGTCGTCTGCTCGGTCGACGTGCTGGTCGAGGACGTGCACTTCAAGACACAGTGGTCACCGGCCGAGTCCGTCGGGCGCAAGGCCGTGGCGGTCAACGTCGCCGACATCGAGGCGATGGGGGCGACCGCCACCGGCCTGGTGATCGGCTTCGCCGCACCGCCGGAAACCCAGCAGTCCTGGGTGCTGGACTTCGCCCGTGGTCTGCGAGCCGAGTGCCAGACCGCCGGCGTCGCGCTGCTCGGCGGTGACATCAGCCGCGCCGCCAAGATCGCGATCTCGGTCACCGTGCTCGGCGGCCTGGGTGGGCTGGCTCCGGTGACCCGGTCCGGTGCCCGCCCCGGAGACGTGGTGGCGCTGCGCGGGCGGCTCGGCTGGGCCGCTGCCGGGTTGGCGGTGCTCGGCAGGGGATTCCGCTCGCCGCGGCTTGCCGTGCAGGCCTACCAGGTGCCCGACGTGCCGTACGGGACGGGACGGGTTGCCGCGGCGGCCGGCGCCACGTCCATGATCGACATCTCCGACGGCCTGCTGGCTGATCTTGGACACCTCGCCGAGCGGTCCCGGGTCGCGATCGACGTCGCCCGGAATGCCTTCGAGGTGCCGGACACCCTGCAGGCCGTGGCGGCGGCAACCGGTTCCGACCCGCTGAACCTGATCCTCACCGGCGGCGAGGACCATGCGCTGGCGGCCACCTTCGCCGCATCGGACGTTCCCGAGGACTGGGTCGTGATCGGATCGGTGAGCGGTGCCGTCGACGAGCCGTCGGTCACGGTCGACGGCCAGGCCTGGGACGACGATGCCGGGTGGGATCACTACCGCTGACGGGCGGTACGTCGGCAAACGACCGACGCGCGTTGTCGAAATCTCCCGGTGCCGTACGTCATGGTCTCTGTCAGACTCGATCACCAAGGGAGGAACGACCCATGACGGAGTACGTCATCCTGCTGCCGGGCGACGAAGCCACCTGGGAACAGACCGGACCGGAGGACCGGGCCGCGGTCTATGCCCGGCATGAGGAATTCGCGCGGACACTGGCGTCCCGCGGCCACAAGGTCACCGGCGGCGCCGAACTCACCCACTCGCGGTCGGCGAAACAGGTCCGTCTCGGCGCCGACGGCGCGGTGATGATCACCGACGGTCCATACGCCGAAACCGTCGAACAGCTGACCGGTTTCTACCTGGTCGAGTCCGATGATCTTGACGACCTGCTGCAGATCTGCGGCATCCTGGCCGGTGCCGAGGGCACGATCGAGGTACGGGCATGTGTTGATCATGCCGGTGTTGATCAGGGCGGTGTTGATCAGGGCGGTGTTGATGAGGGCGGTATTGATCAAGGGGGCGGAGCGGCGGACTCATGAAGTACCTCATCCTGATGGCCGAGGACGACCACTTCGCACGCTGGGACCGGGCCGACGCACAGCAGCGACAGCGGGTCCACGAGGACTTCGGTGCCTTCACCCGGGCTGTCGGCGAACGCGGCCGGATCGTCGCCGGGGAAGCCCTGGTCCATCCAGAACAGGCCGGTACCGTCCTGCCGGGCGGTCGCATCGCGGACGGTCCGTACGCCGAGACCACCGAACAACTGGGCGGCTTCTATCTGATCGACGTCCCGACCCGCGACGACGCCCTAGCGTTGGCTGCACTGCTGCCCGACGAGTACAGCCGCGAGGTGCGCGAAGTGCTCGAGGTGGGAATGGATTGACCGCCGATCACCCGCTGGAGGAGCTGCTCGAACAGCTGCTGCGCGACGAGTGGGGCCGTCTCCTGGCCCTGCTCGTCACGCGGTTCCGGCGGATCGATCTGGCCGAGGACGCGCTGGGCGAGGCGTTCGAGGCGGCGATCCGGGTGTGGCCGACGGCCGGTGTTCCGGACAATCCGCAGGCCTGGCTGCTGACTGCCGCCCGGCGGAACATCCTGGACCGGATGCGTGCCGAGGCGGTTGCCGCCCGGAAGTTCCCCTTGCTCGTCGTCGACGCCGATCTCAGCGACGGCGGCCGGACGTTGGCCGATGCCGGGGAGACGTTGGTGGACGAACGGCTTCGACTGGTCCTGCTCTGCGCCCACCCGACGCTCTCCCGGGAGGCGGCCGCCGCCCCTCACCCTGCGACTGGTTCTCGGCGTACCGACAGAGGACGTCGCACGACTGTTCCTGGTGCAGCCGGCGACCATGTCGGCCAGGCTTACCCGGGCGCGCAGGAAGATCGCCGGGGAACACCTGACCGTTCCGCCCGGTGAGGAGCTGGTCGAACGCGTCGGTGTGGTCTGTGAGATCGCCTACCTGGCGTTCACGGCCGGGTACGCGCCCGGCTCGGGCACCGACGTGCTGCGGGCCGAGCTGTCGGGTGAGGCGATCCGACTGGTCCGGGTGCTGCGCTCGGTGCTCCCGACGACCTACGAGCGGTCCGACCTGGACGCGTTGCTCGCGCTGATGCTGCTGCAGCATTCGCGCCGGGACGCGCGGGTCCGCGACGGCCGGTTGGTGCTGCTGCCCGACCAGGACCGCGGCCGCTGGCGGCAGGACGAGATCGCCGAAGCGCTGGAGTTGCTGACCCCGTTGGCGACCGCACCGGCCTCGCCCTATCTGCTGCAGGCGTTGATCGCAGCCGAGCACGCGATCGCGCCGACCACGCAGGAGACGAACTGGAGCCGGATCGTCGCCCGTTACGACGAGCTGCTCGAACTCGGCGACTCGCCGGTTCTCCGGCTCAACCGGGCGATCGCCGTGGCCGAGGCCGACGGTCCGCGGGCCGGCCTCGACGCTCTGTCCGGCGTGGCGCTTCTCGGGCACCGACTTCCCGCGGCCCGGGCCGAACTGCTCTGGCGGGCCGGTGACCTGCCGGGCGCGCTGGCGGCCTTCGACGCGGCCATCGCGCTGTGCGGCAACGAGGCGGAGCGGGCGCATCTCGTCCGGCGCCGTGGGCAGGCCGCGGATGACAACCGGCCGGTCCGCGGGGCAGAGTAGGCACGACTGCGGTCCGGGAGCTGGACCCGGGCCGGCCTGATCGACGAGGAGCACCATGACACTGACCGGGATACCGGCGCCCGATCCGGAGATCGAGCGCCTGGCCCGCGCACGCTGCGACGGCTTGGCCAAGCCCCTGGGAGCGTTGGGCAGGCTGGAGGAGTGGGCGGCCTGGATCTCCGCGTGTCAGGGCAGCGTTCCGCCGCGTCCACTGGACCGGGTCCGGGCGGTCGTCCTGGCCGGTGATCATGGTGTGGCCGAGTGCGGCGTCTCGGCATATCCGCGCAGCGTCACCCCGGCGATGGTCCGGACCTTCGCCCAGGGCAGGGCTGCGGCCTCGGTGCTGGCCGCCCAACATGGCGTCGACCTCCGGATCCACGATCTGGGCGTCGATGATGAGCTTGACGGCCTGCCTGAGCAGATCACCCGCTACAAGATCCGCCGGTCCTCGGGTGCGGTGCACCTGGAGGACGCACTGACCGAGGTCGATGCGCGCCGCGCCTGGGATGCGGGGGTCGCGATCATCGAGAGTCTGATCGCCGACGGTACGGACCTGTTGATCATCGGTGATCTCGGTATCGGCAACACCACGCCCGCGGCGTGCCTGATCGCCGCCTCCCTGGGACTTCCCGCCGAACTGGTCACCGGGGCCGGGACGGGCGTTACCGGTGAGGCGCTGCAGCACAAGACCGAACTCGTCCGCCTCGCACTGCAACGGGTCGGCGACCGGGCACAGGATCCCCGGCAGCGGCTCCTCGCGCTGGGATCTGCCGATCTGGTGGCCGGCGTCGCAGCAATGGTCACCGCGGCGAAGGCCCGGCTGCCGATCCTGCTCGACGGTCTGATCGCGGTCGCCGAGGCCGTCTCCGCGGAGGATCTCGAACCGGGGGTGATCGGCTGGTGCCGCGCCGGCCACCGCTCGACCGAGCCCGGGCAACGTCTTGCGCTGGAGAAGTTCGATCTTGTTCCCGTCCTGGACGCGCAGCTGCGGCTGGGGGAGGGGAGCGGGGCGCTCGCCGCGGTACCGCTGCTCCGCTCGGCGGTGCTGCTGCTGCGTGACATGGCACTGCTGTCGGATCTCTAGGTCTGTCGGACATGGGCCGATGAGGGCGTTGCTGTCGGCGGCCGGGCTGTTGACGGTCCTGCCGATACGCGGCGGACGATTCGACCGGCGGTCCGCGCCGGCGATGATGGTGTGGGCACCGGTGGCCGTGCTGCCGATCGCGATCCTGGTCGCCGCGGTGATCTGGGGCGTCCGCCTGCTGCACGCCCCGGCAGCCGTGGCGGGGTTGCTCGGTGTCGCGACGCTGGCACTCGGCACGCGGGCCTTCCACCTGGACGGTCTGGCCGACACGGTCGACGGATTCGGTTCCGGCTGGGACCGGGATCGGGCACTGTCGATCATGCGCCGCGGTGACGTCGGCCCGATGGGTGTCACCGCGATGATCATCACGGTCGGGCTCCAGGCGTACGGCTTCGGCGTGTTGGCCGAGGACGCCACGGGTGCACTGGTCGTTGCGGTGATCATCTGCCTGTCCCGGACGGCGCTGGCGGTGAGTTGTGCGCGATCGGTGCCGTCGGCAAGACCGGACGGGCTGGGGGCGACGGTCGCCGGCAGCATCCCGGTGCCTGCGGCGGTGATCATCGGCTTGGTGTCGATCATGGTGTTGGCGGTGGCCGGCGCGCTGGATCGCGGGCCGTCGGGTGCGCAGGTCGGGGTGATCGCCGCCATGGCCGGTTACACCGGATGCATGCTGCTGGTCCGGCATGCGATCAAACGGTTCGGCGGCGTGACCGGTGACGTCCTCGGCGCGGCCGTGGAGATCACGGCGACGATCATGGCCGCCGGGATGATTCTGAGCTACTGACGTTCGTCGGGGATGACCAGTGGCCGGCCCGCCACCATCAACACGAGTCGATCACTGACGTCGGCGATGCTGCGGTTCACCTCGCCCAACAGATCGGCGAACACCCGACCGGAGCGGTAGGCAGGCACCACACCCCAGCCCACCTCGTTGCTCACGGCGACGATCGGCCGGCTCGAACTGCGCCACGCCGTGAGCACCCGTGCGAACCGCAGGTCGAAATCGGGCTTCCACTGCAGGACCGGTCGGTCCCAGCCGTCCAGCTCGTCGATCACCGCGGTGAGCCAGGTGCCGAAACAGTCGATCAGCACCGGGCCGGGCGCGTTGACCAGGGTCGTCGCCAGATCGAGGGTCTCGACGGTCGACCAGTCGGCCGGGCGCCGGGACCGGTGCTCTGCGATCCGGGCGGACCATTCCGGATCGTCCGGACCCGGTTGCGGCCCGGTCGCGACGTAGCTGACCGGCCCGGTCAACCCCGCGACAAGCTGCTCGGCGTACCAGGACTTTCCGGAGCGTACGCCGCCGGTGATCAGGAAGGTTCGCGCCGCAGGATCGCCCACGGACGCGAGCCTAGCCAGCCGGTGGCACAACGCTTCGGCGGCCGGTCCGCCGCGAGTCCGGCAGGTTGCGGCGTGTAACCGGAGTGACGGATGGGGCGGATGGCGTACCTTAGGGCCCATGGCGACCCGCGCGTCTTCCCCGGCGCGGACTCGTACCTCCAACTCCGCGAACTCGCGGAGCAGGTCGACTTCGCGTTCGTCCGGAAGCAATCGATCCCGAAAACCGGCTACCCGGCAACGGTCCGGCAAGCCGGCACCCCGTAAGCCGGTCAGACCGCAACGCCCCTCGGCCGGTGCGGTGATCGGTCGAGGGCTGCGCGGTGCCTGGATGGGGATGGCCCACGCCGTCGGTCGCGGGACCCGCAGTGTCGGGCACGGCCAGGAGGACATCGATCCGGCGCTGCGCCGGGACGGTGCCGGTCTGTTGCTGCTCGGGCTGGCGATCGTGTTCGCCGCCCAGTTCTGGTGGGGACTGCCTGACCCCGTCGGGCGCTGGATCCAGATCGGCGTCACCAGCGTCATCGGCACCCTGGCGTACGCCTCTCCGATCCTGCTTCTCGGCATGTCGTTCCGGACCTTGCGGCACCCCGACCACAACGGACCCGCAGGGCGCCAGTTCGTGGGGTGGAGCGCCGCACTGTTGGGTCTGCTCGGGCTGATCAATCTTGCCCAGGGGTTGCCGCGGCCGAACGATCCGGAGAAGCTCCGGCAGGCCGGTGGCGTGCTGGGATTCATCTCGTCGTCGCTGCTGCACGATCTGCTGAAGACCAACTGGGTCGCCGCCCCGCTGCTCGTGCTGTTGTTGATCTTCGGGCTGTTGGTGATCGTCGGCATTCCGCTGCACGAGATGCCGACCCGGATCGAGGATCTGCGGGACCGGTTGCTGCCCGGCCGGGTGATCGACGGTGAGGTCGTCGAGGACGTCGAGTACGGCAACGACCGCGCCTACGACACTCCGATGATCACCGACGGCAAGCCGAAGCGCGGGCGCAAGAAGGAGAAGAAGCCGAAGCCGGAGGAGATCGGCGACACCGTGTCGCTGGTCGAGGAGACCGACGACGTATCGGCCGACGATCCGCGAGCCGGCGACACGGCCATCGTGTCGCCCGACGCCGCACCGACCGGTCCGGCCGATCCCGAGAACGGCGGGATCGGACGCGAGGGGGCCGAACGTGATGGCGCCAGGCGACCGGTCACCGCCGGGCTGCCGCCGGGATTCCACGTCCGGGGCGAGGACGATGTCGAACTCGAGCCGCCGCAGCACACCCCGGCTCCGCCCCGGGTGGAGCAGCTGCAGCTCTCCGGTGACGTGCAATACCTGCTGCCCGGCGCGGAGGCCCTCTCCCGCGGGACGGTGCCACGGGCCCGCACGGAGGCCTCCGATGCGGTCGTCGGCAGGCTGACCGGCGTCTTCGAGGAATTCAACATCGATGCGCAGGTGACCGGCTACAGCCGAGGCCCTACGGTCACCCGCTACGAGGTGGAGCTCGGCTCGGCGGTCAAGGTCGAGAAGGTCACCGCGCTGTCCAAGAACATCTCCTATGCGGTGGCCAGCAACGAGGTCAGGATCCTGTCACCGATCCCGGGCAAGTCGGCCATCGGCATCGAGATCCCGAACACCGACAAGGAGATCGTCTCCCTCGGCGACGTCCTGCGGTCGGCCACCGCTCGCAACGACCAACATCCGATGACCGTTGGCCTCGGCAAGGATGTCGAGGGCGGTTTCGTGGTCGCCAATCTGGCGAAGATGCCGCACCTGCTGGTGGCGGGCGCCACCGGCTCCGGCAAGTCGGTCTTCGTCAACTCCATGATCACCTCGATCATGATGCGGGCCACACCGGACGAGGTCCGGATGCTGCTGGTCGACCCGAAGCGAGTCGAGCTGTCGATCTACGAGGGCATCCCGCACCTGGTGACGCCGATCATCACCGCACCCAAGAAGGCGGCCGAGGCGCTGTCCTGGGTCGTCCGTGAGATGGACATGCGGTACGACGACCTCGCGCATTTCGGATTCCGCCACGTCGACGACTTCAACAAGGCCGTACGGGCCGGTGCGGTGACTCCGCCCGACGGATCGGAACGCAAGCTGGAGCCGTACCCCTACCTGTTGGTGATCGTCGACGAGCTCGCCGATCTGATGATGGTCGCGCCCCGCGACGTCGAGGATTCGATCGTGCGGATCACCCAGCTCGCGCGCGCCGCCGGGATCCATCTGGTGCTGGCGACCCAGCGACCCAGCACCGATGTGGTCACCGGTCTGATCAAGGCGAACGTGCCCAGCCGGCTGGCGTTCGCGACATCGTCGATGACCGACTCCCGCGTCATCCTCGACCAGCCCGGGGCGGAGAAGCTCGTCGGCCAGGGCGACGGGTTGTTCGTGCCGATGGGGGCGAGCAAGCCGATCCGCATCCAGGGCGCCTGGGTCTCGGAGAACGAGGTCCGCAAGATCGTCAAGCACGTCACCGAGCAGCTCAAGCCGCAGTATCGCGAAGACGTCGTCCAGGCGCCCGCGGCGGCCAAGGTGGCCGAGGACATCGGGGACGATCTCGAACTGGTGCTGCAGGCCGTCGAGCTTGTCGTCAACCTGCAGCTGGGGTCCACCTCGATGTTGCAACGCAAGTTGCGGGTCGGATTCGCCAAGGCAGGGCGACTGATGGACATTCTGGAGACCCGCGGGATCGTCGGGCCGTCGGAGGGATCCAAGCCGCGGGACGTGCTGGTCAAACCCGATGATCTCGAGGTGGTCATGGAGAATCTTCGGGCTGGCTAGCGACAGCGTCGCGTCGTGCCCGCCGGCGATCTGACCAAGGCCGAGATCCTTCGGATCTACGGTCCGTGGCGTGCCCGCACTCCGGCCGACGTGGCCGCGATGATGACCGGCTATCCCGGCCGCTGGTGGATCGCCGGAGGCTGGGCGATCGAGGCGTACACCGGGGTCTCCCGTGATCATGACGACATCGACCCGAGCATTCCGCGTCACGAGCTGCCGTCCTTGCGGCGACATCTTGCCGGACGGATCGACCTCTGGGCTGCTGATCAGGAGACGCTTCGCCTGCTGCTGCCCGAGGATGCCGAGAACGACCAGCTGCCCACCACCTGCGAGAACGTCTGGGCGCGGGCGGCGGGGCCGACCCGTGGGAATACGACATCATCCTGATGGACGTCCGGGCAGACACCTGGGTCTTCAAGCGGGACCGGCGGATCACCCGTGCAGTTGATCAGATCCTCTGGTCACGGGACGGCATCAGCTACCTGCGCCCGGAGATCCAGCTGCTGCACAAGGCACGTCGCCTCCGGCCGAAGGACCAACAGGATTTCGGTGCGGCGCTTCCGCTGTTGGACACGGCCGATCGGTCCTGGCTGCGATGGGCGATCGAGCTCACCGACCCCGGCCACACCTGGCTGGACGTCTTGTGATCTGCATCACCTGAGTCGTGCATTGCCGCGACGCCCTGTGCTTTCCTGTTCTCGCCCGGGCACCACGTCTGGCCACGATCCGCGACGACTCATCGTCGGCCCCGACCGATCTCGATCATGAGGTGTTCTCGTCATGCCCCCGAACCCGTTGTCTGTTGTCCTGCAGTCCTGGGCCACTGTGCTCGGCACCCACCCCTGCGTCGGACCCGAACAGGCCGGTCGCGCACTGTGGCCGGTGGTCGCCGACGGCGGAGCGGAGTACTTCCTGAAACGGCTCGGGCCCTGGCGCAATCTCCCGGTGGCCGACGAGGCACGTGTGCTCCGCCGGCTTGCCGCCGAGGGGATCGAGGTGGCCGAGTTCATGATCACTGATCATGCCCGGCTGTTCGCCGGTGAGATCCAGGACTCCTACGTCCTGATGCCGCGGATACCCGCCGACGTTTTTCAGCCGTCGGAGGTGCTGGATCTGGAGGAGACCGTCGGCGGCGCCATCGGCCGGCTGCACCGGGCGCTGGCGGGCTATCCCTGGCCCGCCAACTCCTATCGCGAGCGGTGGAGCGAAGCTCTGTCGGGTGAGCTGCCCCTCCCGCCGGATGTCCGGGATGGCTTTTCCGTACGTCGACCGGTGCTCACCGAGGCGATCACCGATCTGCCCGTGCAATTGGTCCACGGCGACCTCACTCCGGCCAACGTCCTGCTCCGCCGGCCCGGGCAGGTCGCGGCATTCATCGACTTCGACCACCTGCCGACCGCACCGCGGATCTGGGACGTCGCCAGATATCTGTCCCGCCGGATGCGGCTGCGTTGGCGCCGTGCCCGACCGGTCGCCGACCGGTTGCAGCACATCGGTCCACTGCTCCGCGGCTACCACCGATCCAATCCGCTGTCCGCCGACGACATTGCGGCATTGCCTGCCTTGATCACGATCGGCAATGTCGCCGAGGCCGGCTACAACCAGGCCGTCGCGTCGGGCCGGCTGCACCGCCGGATGTTGCCGGACCACAAGGACCAGCTCGCCGACACGATCGAGACGGCACGCTGGAACCTCGCCAACTACGGCGAGGTCGAGCGGGTGGTCAGGGCCGCGCTCTGAGACTCGCCGGCCACGGCCGTCGGCGTACCGGCTGCGCGCCGATTCGCCAGCGTCGTCTGGTGCAGCGCCGCGCGCAGTTCCGGGTCGGACTGCACAAGGTAGACCAGACCACAGTCCTGCGGTCCGGTCGCTCCGGGGAAGCACAGATTGCACGGCTCATCGCGGATCGGGCAGCGCGGATTGGGCCGGCTCCGACGGCGTCCACCCACATCGCGTTCGGTCGTCACGCACGCCACGCTAGGTCGGGCACTTCGACCGGCGCAGGGGCGTTGGTCCCTCGCCGGTCGCACCGATGGTCCTGTTGCCGGCACGCCGCCTGCGGGTCGGGAGAGGATGAGAACATGCCGGAGGATCAGGAATCCGTCGAGGTGAGTGCCCTCGCGATCAACGTGAACATCCCGGAATCGCTGCGTTGGACCGACAGTCGTCGCGGTCGGGAGTTCGAGCTGCAGACTCTGAACGTACGACTGCTGCCCGACGGCGGGCTGGCGGCCAAGGCGTACGGCAGACCGGTCGCAGGCGGCCGGTCCGGATACGTCTCGTTCCGGGTTCCGGACCGTCCGGAACTGGCTGCCCTCATCGAGGCCGCGGCGGTCCGGGCGGGCAGGCTGTGGACCGCCCACCGCTGCTTCGCCTGACGGCTTTGGCGGATCCGGGTCCGCGGGTCCGCCGGAATCGCTGCGTCCGGTGCACCGAATGCGCCAACCGCCGGATGCGGTGCCGGGCAGACCAGTTGACATACTGGCTTCCTGATGAGCACCGACACCGCAGATAACCGCCCGTTGTCTCAGTCCGACGCGGCGCGGGCGGTCACGCAGACCGCGACACGCCGCACAAATCAGGGATTTACTGACCCCTCGGCGGGGGTGGCGGTGCACCTGGTGACGCTCGGCTGTGCCCGCAACGAGGTGGACTCCGAGGAACTCGCCGGGCGACTTGCCGATGGCGGGTTCCGGCTGGTCGACGATCCGGCCGACGCCGACGCGGTGATGGTCAACACCTGCGGTTTCATCGAGAGCGCCAAGAAGGACTCCGTCGACACCCTGCTGGCCGCCGCAGACCTGAAGACCGACGGCCGGGCCAAGGCGGTTGTCGCGGTCGGTTGCATGGCCGAGCGCTACGGGCAGGAACTGGCCAAGTCGCTGCCGGAGGCCGACGCGGTGCTCGGCTTCGACGATTACGACCGGATCGCGGACAAGCTCAACGGCATCCTGCACGGGGAGCAGCACGTCTCCCACGTTCCGACGGACCGGCGCACGCTGCTGCCGATCAGCCCGGTCGAGCGGCGCGGCGCACGGGTCGCGACGCCCGGCGTGCACACGGCACCGGATCTGCCCGAAGGGCTGGCTCCGGCCAGCGGCCCGCGGACCGCTCGCCGACGGCTCGGCTCCGGCCCCTCGGCGCCGCTGAAGATGGCGGCGGGCTGCGACCGGCGGTGCGCGTTCTGCGCCATCCCACGATTCCGCGGCGCCTACGTCTCACGGACCCCGGACGAGATTGTCGCCGAGGCCCACTGGCTGACCACCCAAGGCGTACGCGAGGTGTTCCTGGTCAGCGAGAACTCATCGTCCTACGGCAAGGACCTCGGCGACATCCGGCTGTTGGAGAAGCTGCTTGCCGGGCTGTCGGAGATCGACGAACTGGACTGGATCCGGGTCTCCTACCTGCAACCGGCCGAGACCCGACCCGGTCTGGTCGAGGCGATGACCAGCACGCCCAAGGTGGTGCCGTACTTCGACCTGTCGTTCCAGCACGCCTCGGCCGCGGTGCTGCGCAGGATGCGCCGCTTCGGCGACCCCGACTCGTTCCTGGCATTGATCGACTCGATCCGCGAGCGCGCGCCGCAGGCCGGCATTCGCAGCAACGTGATCGTCGGTTTCCCGGGCGAGACCGAGCGCGACGTCGCTACCCTTGCCGATTTCCTGACAGCGGCGAGACTGGATGCCATCGGGGTTTTCGGATATTCGGACGAGGAAGAGACCGAGGCGGCCGGCATGGACGGCAAGATCGACAGCGATGCGATCGAGGAGCGACGTGCAGAGATCGCTGATCTTGCCGACGAACTCATCGCCCAGCGTGCCGAGGAAAGGATCGGCGAACGTGCCCGGGTGTTGATCGAATCGGAGGAGGACGGCCGGCTGGTCGGCCGTGCTGAACACCAGGGGCCCGAGGTCGACGGCGTGGTCCGACTCGAACCTGCCGGTGATCTTCGTGGCATCGCCCGCGGGGACATCATCGATGTGATGATCACCGGATCCGAGGGCGTCGATCTTTTCGCCGCGCGCCCGCGCGTCGCAGATGGCCGGCGGCGATGAGCTCGACGGCGAACCAGGATGCCAAGCCCTCGGCGTGGAACATCCCCAATGCGCTCACCGCCTTCCGGCTGGTGCTGGTTCCGCTGTTCGCGATCGTGCTGCTCAGCCACCCTCATCAGACCGGCTGGCGGATCGCCTCCGCGGTGATCTTCGTGCTCGCGATCTTCACCGACTTCCTGGACGGCCGGATCGCACGCAAGTACGACATCATCACGACGTTCGGGAAACTCGCCGATCCCATCGCCGACAAGGCGCTCACCGGAATGGCCTTCATCGGCCTGTCGATCATCGGGGAGCTGTGGTGGTGGGTGACCATCGTGATTCTGGTCCGCGAATGGGGTATCACCCTGTTGCGCTTCGTCGTGCTGCGCTACGGCGTGATGGCCGCCCGCCGGGGCGGCAAGATCAAGACAGTGCTGCAGGCCCTGGCCCTCGGTCTGCTGTTGCTGCCGCTGCCGGACTGGTTGCTGCCGCTGGGCTGGGTGGTGATGGCTGCCGCCTTCGTCGTCACGGTGGTGACCGGTGTGGACTACGTGGTGGAGGCCAACAGGGTGCGCCGCACGGCATTGCGCAACAGTGCGCCACCGACGAGTGGCGCGGACGCACCAGATCGGCCGGACGGGAGTGAACGTGACTGACACGATGGCCAAAGGCATCCGGACCCCGAGCAGCGGGCAGGCGGGTGGCCCCGGCGATCTCCTCGCCGATCCGGATCTGCAGGAGCTGATCGCCGGATTGATCGAGACGCTCTCGGCGCGCGGCGAGTCGGTCGCCACCGCCGAATCGCTCACCGGAGGACTGATCGGCGCCGTACTGACCAGCGTCCCCGGGGTGTCGGCGATCTTCCGTGGCGGCGTGATCAGTTACGCCACCGATCTGAAGGCGGCACTGGTCGGGGTGTCGGAACGCACGCTGGCCGAACACGGCGCGGTCGCCCAGCTGACCGCCGTCGAGATGGCGCTGGGCATCGCCGAGCGGTGCGATGCCACCTGGGGAGTCGCGGTGACCGGGGTCGCCGGACCCGATGAGCAGGAGGGCCATCCCGCGGGAACCGTGTTCACCGCGGTGGCTCGCAAGCCGCCGGCTGCCGGCAGCTGGGACGACCAGCACACCGACAGTGTGGTGTGTGTCCGACAACTCGCGCTGCACGGTGATCGCGCTGCCGTCCGTGAGCAGACCGTCCGCGCCTCGCTGCGCCAGTTGCAGCAGGTCTGCCAGGCCTGAGCCGCCGCATCGGCGACCCGTCCGGTGCGCATCGTGTTCCGGGTCGGAATGATTCGGCAACCACTGGTTGTTGTGACTTCGGATGATCAGCAACGGAATACCGCAAGGATGTGGTTCGAAGGGTGGGTACAGTGTCTGCCATGGGTGAGGTCCAAACGCTGAAGCCGATTCTCATGCGGGAGTTGATCGGCGAGACCCTCCGTGAAGAGCGCACACTGCAGGGCAAGACGCTCCGGGAGGTGTCCAAAGCCGCCCGGGTCAGCCTCGGCTATCTGTCGGAGGTCGAACGCGGTCAGAAGGAAGCCTCCAGCGAGCTGCTGGGGGCCATTTGCAACGCCCTGAACGTGCCCCTGTCGGTGATCCTGTCCGTGGTCAGCGAGAAGCTCGCGATCCACGAGAAGATCGTCATGCCGCTGCCGGTTCGGCCGCTGGCCCGGGCCGCCGCCTGATCCGCCTCCGGAAGAGGTCGAGCAGGGCCAGCAGGAGCGCGAGCCCGACGAACCCGATCGTGGTGTGCAGGCTGTCGGAGAACGCCTTCGGATAGTCGCCTCGTGTCTGGCCGAGACGTGCGAAGAATTGCGCGAGGACCACAGCGACCCCGAGCGCGGAACCCACTCGCTGCGCGGTCTGCAGCATGCCGCCACCGGCCCCGGCATGGACGGGGTCGACGTCGGCAAGGGTCAACGTCACATTCGCCTGACACCACCAACCCGCCGCCGAGCCCGGTGAGCAGCAGTGCCGGCGCCAGTTTGAGTCCGACCATTCCAGTCACCCGCGACGCCAACAGATCAAGGCCGACCAGGCCGACGGCCACGGCGACCAGACCGATCACCACCAGCAACCGGCCGTAGCGCTGGACCAGCCGGCCACTCAACCAGGCCGAGACCGCTGAGCCCACGGCAAAGGTCATCTGCGTTGCCCCGGCCTGCAATGCGCTGTAATCCAGCCCGTTCTGCAGGAACAGCGTCGTGATCAGGGAAGATCGAGGTGAACCCGGCGAAGTAGAAGGTGCCAAGGCCGAGCCCGAAGACGTACGACGGCTGCTTCATCAACGCCAACTCCACCAGCGTCGCCCGCTCACGGGACGTCCAGAACCGCTCCCAGAACACGAAGATGACAAGTCCGGCGACGGCCGGGCCGAGCAGCCACCAGGGCCGGTGCGACAGCGGCTCGCCCTGGTTGCCCGTCACCACGGGGTACAGGACCAGCAGCACCGACAAAGCGAAGATCAGCACGCCGACCGGGTCGAGTGACTGCCAACGCCCGGGCTGTCCGGAGGGCAGCAGGCGACGGATCAGCACCAACAACACGATGCCGACGGGGACATTGACGTAGAACACCAGCCGCCAACCGAAGTCCGGCCCACCGAGTTTGACCAGGAGCCCGCCGAGGATGGGGCCGATGGCGGTTGACACGCCGATGGTGGCGCCGAACATGCCGAACGCTCGGCCCCGCTCGGCTCCGCGGAACAGGCCGCGGAACGCCGCCGGCCAGCACTGACCGTTGACGCGAGGTCCGCCGACGCCGCTTGCCCCGACCTCCGACCGGCGGGATGCTTGGCCTGGACCGGCTCACGCGAGGAGCCGCAGCAGAGGAGATCGTGATGCCCAAAGTGATCATCCTGACCGGCGACGCTGCCGAGACCCTCGAGGTCTTCTATCCCTACCAACGATTGCAGGAGGCCGGGTACGACGTCGACATCGCAGCACCACAGAAGAAGCGGCTGCAGTTCGTGGTGCACGACTTCGTCGACGGCTTCGACACCTACACCGAGAAACTCGGGCACACCTGGGAGGCCGACGTCGCGTTCGCCGACGTGAATCCCGCCGACTACATCGCCGCCGTGGTTCCCGGCGGGCGGGCGCCGGAGTACATCCGCAACGACGAGCACGCCCGACGGATCGTCCGGTACTTCTTCGACGCCGACGAACCCGTCGCGGCACTCTGCCACGGGCCGCTGCTGCTGGCCGCCGCCGGCGTCCTCAAGGGGCGCACCTCCTCGGCCTACCCCGAACTCGGGGTCGACGTCGAGCTCGGCGGCGGAGTCTTCGCCGACGGTGGTGGGGTGGTGGACGGCAACCTGGTCAGCGGCCGCGCCTGGCCGGACCACCCGACGTGGATGCGCGAGTTCATGAAGCTGCTCAGCGCACGCCACCCGGTGGAGTAGCCGGGGCGGGTTCGGGTCGGTCCGGGCCGCCGTTCGTGCGGTGTCGGGCACAATCAGGTGATGAGTACGCCCAAGCCTGCCGGAACAGCCCCCTACCGGCGGTCCGTCGGCACCGCACGCGGGCTGCAGCGGCGGCAGCAGCTGTTGGACCGGGTGACCGACGACCTGGCCGAGAACGGCCTGGCGGACTTCTCGCTGCGCCGGGCCGCACGCGCGGCCGGCACCACCCACAAGGTGCTGCTGTATCACTTCGACGGCATCGAGGACCTGCTCCGCCAGGCGCTCCTCGGTCTCCGCGACCGGCGCATCGACAACGCGCTGATCCGGGCGCGGGCGATACCGACGCTGGCCGGGCGGGTCCGGGCGATCTGGCCGGTGCTCGCCGACGATGCCACCGGACTCCGGGTGATCGACCAGGCGATCGGACTGGCGATGTACGACCCGAAGCGCTACCGACACCTGGCCCGGGACGCTGCCGACCAGTACATCGAGCCGTTGGAGTCGCTCTGCCCGTCCCACTGGCCCGCAGCGCGTCGACGGGAGGTCGCTGAACTGATGCTTGCCGCGATGCGCGGATTCCTCGTCGAGTGGCGTACCAATCGCGATTCGGAGCGGATCGACGCCGGGCTCGCCGCGCTGGAACGTGCCCTGGATCGTGAGGAGGCGGCCGGCTGAAAGGCGGAGCCGGAACCCTCTCGACAAGTTGTGAACCACGTGGTTCACTTCTCTCATGTCATCGATCGACGTGCGGCAACGGGTCCGCTTCAGCAGTTGTGGTCAGAACTGTGTGGCCTGGCACTATCCCGGCGTCAACGGCGCGTGTGTCGTCATGGCGCCCGGCGGCGGCGTCACGAAGGAGCCCGGCACCGATCGGTTCGCTGCGCGGTTCCACGCCGAGGGATTCAGCGTGCTGGCCTTCGACTACCGGCACCTCGGCGAGAGTGAGGGCGAGCCACGTCAGGTGGTCCGGGTGGGTGAGCAGCTGGCCGACCTGGCAGCCGCGGTCGATTTCGCCCACCGACTCCCGGAGGTCGACCCGGCCAGGGTCGCCTGCTGGGGCTTCTCGCTGACCGGCGGACATCTGTTCACCATCGCCGCCAGGACACCCGGGGTCGCCGCAGTCATCGCACAATCCCCGCTGACGGACAACCTCGTCGCGGCGCCGAACGCCCTGCGGTACGAGTCGCCGCGCGTCGCGCTCACCTTTCCGCTGATCGCACTGGCAGACGTGATCGGCGGGCTGTTCGGACGTCCGCCGCGGCTGATCCCTCTGGCAGGACCGCGAGGCACGGTCGCGATGCTCAATACCCCGGACTCCCTCGACGCGGACCGGGCACTGGATCCGCACGGCCGTTATCCTCAGTGGCGTCGGCTGATCGCTGCCCGTTCCGTGCTGCCGCTGATGATCTACCGTCCGGGCAGGATGGCCGCGCGGATCCGGTGCCCGATGCAGCTGATCATCTGCGCCGACGATGAGACTGTGCTGCCCGGTCCGGCCCGGCGCGCAGCCGACAGGGTTCCGGATGCGGAGACGGTCACCGTCCCCGGCGGGCACTACGCGCCCTTCCTTGATCAACACGACCCGGTGGTTGCCGCCGAGCTGGACTTCCTGCGACGCCGGCTGCTCTGACGGCGCGGGTGCGACAAGGGGACCTTGGTCACCCGCACGGACGGACTTGCGCACCTGTTTGCGACGTCGTCACCGCGGGAGATTGGTGATCATGGGACCAAGAGGGTTTGCATCGAGAAGAACCGTGGTTGTCGGCATCGATCGCTCGGCGCCGTCCCGCGCAGCACTGGAATGGGCGGTCGATTACGTCCTGAGCACCGGATCGCGACTGCACGTCATATCGGTCCATCCGCACTGGCATGCCGGCCTGCCCTTCGCTGTCGGTGTCGCGGGAGCCCCACTCGTGGACCAACAATCGTGGGACGAGGAGGATCGGCAGGCGATCGCCGAGCTGTACCGCTCCGTCACCCCGGAACCGGATTGGAAGCTCAGCCAGATCTCCGGCGAGCCGGGTCCGGAACTGGTTCGTGCATCGGAGCGGGCGGACCTGCTGGTCGTCGGCACCCGCGAGCACCGCGGGTTCGACCGGTTGCTGGAAGGCTCGGTCAGTCGCTACTGCCTGGCACGCAGCAATGTGCCCGTGGTCGCCGTGCCCGCACCCCAGAAGTCAGAACACCTCATCGGCGCTCCGGACGCAGCCGGAGCCCCTGGGGCGTCATCCTGAATCCCGCCCCCTGCAGCAGCTCGCTGAGCCGGCCGGCGGTGAAGATCTGCTCGCCGTTGGCGCGTTCAATGGTGACCCGGCCGAGGTTTCCGGCCTGGACCGCGCCGGCCAGCGCATTGACCGCCGGGCCGAGGATCCGATCGTCCTCGATGAAGGTCAGGAGCGTACGGCCGCCACGCTCGACATAGAGCGTCAGCAGGCCGTCCACCAGCACGACCAGCGCGCCGGCCTTGCGGCCCGGCCGGTGTCCGGCGCGTTCCGGCCAGGGCAGCGCGGAGCCGTACGCATTGGCCGGATCGGTGGCACCCAGCACGACCGCGGTCGGCCGGTCGAACTCGATCTCCCGTTGATGATCACGCAACCGGTCGATCGCCCCGGTGACGGCGAACTGCGCCGCTCCCAGACCTTCGATGAAATAGCCGCGCCGGCACTGTCCGGATTCCTCCATCGTCGCCAGTGCCCGATAGGCCGCACCGAAGCCGCCTTCGCCGTCCTCGGCCAACACCGATCCCCGGGTCAGCACGCCGTACCGATCGAGCCGGGCGAACAGATCGCCGGCGAACCGGACCCGCTCCATAGCACCTGATCGGCGGACCGCCGACCATCGCCCCACCGTGGTCGGCGAACTCATCCGGAAACCCGGTCGCGGCGGGCGCCGGGTCAGCCCGCCACCCGGACCGAACCGGGCCCGCCCCGACACCCGGGCGCGCGGCTGGGCCGGTCGTTTGAGGGCGCCCTCGGCCGACAGGGCACGGACCGGGGCGAACGTGTCGCAGCTGAGCTGGCGCGCCCAGACCAGGTCCCACAACGCGTCGACATAGCTCTGCCGCCTGGTGTCCATGCCCGGGCCGACGTCGGAAGGCAGCAGATCGTCGAAGAAGAAGCCGCCACCCGAGGCGAACCGATCCAGCAGCTCTGCGGCCTGTGGGCTCGGCGGGTCCAGAGGTTCGGGCAACTCGCTGCCGTGCGGATAGAAGCGCACCCAGCCGTCGCTGTCGCCGATCGCACCGTCACCGATCCAGACCACCTCGCCAGAGGAGGTCAGTTCGTCCAGCATGGTGGGCGAGTAGTCGGCGACCCGAGCCGGCAGGATCACCGATTCGATCATGCTCGCCGGCAGCGGGTACCCGGCCAGCTGCTCCAGCACCGACAGCACCGCCTCGGTGCCGCGGACACCGGATCCGATGCCCTGCCAGTCCATCAGGAAGCGTTGGTAGGCGACCTGATCAACAGGCTCGATGCCGTGTCGCAGCTTGGCCAGCGTGCGGCGCTTGATCAACGCCAGGTTGCGTTGGTGGCAGTATTCGCGACCCTCGGACTCCTGGTCCCCGCCGAGGAACCTGCCGACGATGATGGTCCGGTCGTCGACCAGACCGCGCAACGCACCCATGATCACGCCGATCCCGAGGCCGTAGCGCTCGGCGACGGTCCGGGCTCGGAACGGTCCATGCGTCCTGGCCCAGCGCAGCACAAGATCACGGATCGGGTCGGTCGCCTCGTCGGCGTCGGCCACCATCCCCGGTGGCAGCGGGATGCCGAGACCGTCGCGCAGCCGCGCCAGATCCTCGACGACGGCGAGCCGGTGACGCCCGGCGATCATCACCCCGGTCACCCGGCGGGAGTCGATCAGCTCGGTCAGCGCTGTATCGAGATCGAGCTCAGCGGTCCGCTGCCCGAGTTCCTCCCGGTCGTAGGGGCCGGCCGTCCGGATCAGGTCGAACAATTGCTCGGTGTGACGGGCCCTGCGTTCGTCGGTGAGCCCCTGCAGTTCCGCCTCGACCTCGGCGATCACGTCGGCGTCGAGCAGTTGTTCCAGGCCGTCCTTGCCGAGCAGTTCGGCGAGCAGTCCGGCGTCCAGCGACAACGCGGCGGCCTTCTTCTCCGCCAGCGGCACGTCGCCCTCGTAGACGAACTCGCCGACATAGCCGAACAGCAACGACTTGGCGAACGGTGACGGCTCCTGCGTTTCGACCTCGACGATCCGCACCTGCCGGGACGCGATCTGCCGTTGCAGTTCCAGCAGGGATCCAAGATCGAACACATCGGTCAGACACTCCCGCATCGTCTCCAGGACGATCGGGAACTCCGGGTAGCGGGCAGCGACGCCGAGCAGCTGGGCCGATCGCATCCGCTGTTGCCACAGCGGGGAGCGGGATCGCGGATCCCGGCGGGGAAGCAGCAGGGCCCGCGCCGCGCACTCCCGGAACCGGGACGCGAACAGCGCCGAACCACCGACCTCATCGGTGACGATCTGCTCCAGGGTCTCCGGATCATGAATGATCAGGTCCGCTCCGGGCGGCTCGGACTCGGTGTCGGGGATCCGCAGCACGATGCCGTCGTTGGTCGCGGTCGCCGATGCGTCGACGCCGTAGCGTTCGCGGGCCGCCGCCTCGATCGCCAACGCCCAGGGCGAGTGCACCGCGGAACCCAACGGCGAATGGATGCAGACCCGCCAGTCGCCGAGCTCGTCGCGGAACCGTTCGATGATCAGCTGCGTGTCGGTCGGCAGTCCCCGGGTCGCCTGCTGTTGATCATGCAGATAACCGATCAGGTTGTCCGCGGCCCAGTCGTCCAGGCCGGTCGACTGCAGCAGCGGCTTGGACTCGGTGGCCGGCATCGCCGCGATCTCCCGGACGAAACCGCCGAGCGCCCGGCCCAGTTCAGCCGGTCGGGACGGCGCATCCCCTTTCCAGAAGGGCAGACGTGCCGGTACGCCCGGGGCGGGGGAGACCTGCACCTGATCGTGGGTGATGGCTTCGATCCGCCAGCTGGTCGTGCCCAGGGTGATGACGTCGCCGACCCGGGATTCGTAGACCATCTCCTCGTCGAGCTCGCCGACCCTCCGACCGGCGCCCTCGCCGATCAGGAAGACCCCGAACAGCCCGCGATCGGGGATGGTCCCGCCCGACGTCACGGCCAATCGTTGGGAGCCTCGCCGGGCCTGCAACAATCCGGTGTCCCGGTGCCAGATGATCCGCGGTCGGAGCTCGGCGAAGTCCTCACTCGGATAGCGGCCGCTGAGCATCTCCAGCACCGCCTCGTAGGCACTCCGCGGCAGTTCCCGATAGCCGTCGGCTCGCCGGACAAGATCGAAAAGCCGGTCGGCGTCGATGTCCTCGTCGGAGACGATCGCCACAATCTGCTGGGCCAGCACGTCCAGCGGATTGTGCAACTCGGCGACCTCCTCGATGCTGCCTTCGCGCATCCGGGTGGCCACCACCGTGGACTCGATCAGATCGCCTCGGTGATTCGGGAAGAACACACCACGGGAGATCGCGCCGACCTGGTGGCCCGCACGGCCGACCCGCTGCAGGCCGCTGGCCACCGACGGCGGCGACTCGACCTGGATGACGATGTCGACCGCACCCATGTCGATGCCGAGCTCGAGGGAGGACGTGGCGACGACGCAGCGTAGACGCCCGGACTTCAGCTCGTCCTCGACGATCGCTCGCTGTTCCTTGCTGACCGAGCCGTGGTGAGCCTTGGCGATGAGCGGGGCATCGGTTCCGTCCATCCCCTTCGCGGCGCCGGACTGGGCCATCACCTGGGCGGGGGTTGGACATCGTCGGGGACGTCGGCGCCGAGGCGTTCGGCGTACAGCTCGTTGAGATGGGAGGTCAGTCGCTCGGCCACCCGTCGGGAATTGGCGAACACGATGCTCGACCGATGATCGAGGATCAGGTCGAGGATCCGGCCCTCGACATGTGGCCAGATCGAGGGCGGGCCGACCGCCTCCCCGGCCAGCCGGTCACCGTCGAGATCCGACATGTCCTCGACCGGCACGACGATCTGCAGGTCCCAGTTCTTCTCCGCCGCGGGCGCCACGACCCGCACCGGATGCTGTCCGCCCAGGAACCCGGCAACGCGTTCGGGCGGACGCACGGTCGCCGACAGCCCGATCCGCTGGAAGTTCTTCCCGGTCAGCTCGGCGAGCCGCTCGAGGGAAAGAGCCAGGTGGGCGCCACGTTTGGAGCCGGCGATCGCGTGCACCTCGTCGACGATCACCGTGTCGACGAACCGCAAGGTCTCCCTGGCCGCAGAGGTGAGCATCAGGAACAGCGACTCCGGCGTGGTGATCAGGATGTCCGGGGGGCGGCTGGTGAGCTTGCGGCGATCGGAGGGGCTGGTGTCGCCGGACCGGATGCCGACCCGGATCTGTGGCACCTCGGCACCGAGCCGTTCGGCCGTACGCGAGATGCCGGCCAGCGGGGCCCGGAGGTTTCGCTCGACATCGACCGCCAGGGCTTTGAGCGGCGAGACGTACAGCACCCGGCAGCGTTGTTTGTCCGGCGGCCGGGGGCGGCCGGCCAACTGGTCGAGGGCCCACAGGAAGGCGGCCAAGGTCTTGCCGGAGCCGGTGGGCGCGATGACCAGGGCGTTCTCGCCGGCCGAGATCGCCTGCCAGGCTCCGCTCTGTGCCAGGGTCGGCGCGGCGAACACCTCGGTGAACCAGGTGCGCGTCGGCTCGCTGAAGCCCGCGAGGGTCCCGAAGCCGCCGGCCTCGAACCCACCCGCCTCGCACCCATCAGCCGTGTTCGTTCGCACCCGACCATCTTGCCGCGCCGCACCGACACTCCCCGGATCGGAAGGCGGAACCGGGGCAGGTCACGAAGGACCATGTCGATACGATCCGCAGATGGCGGCCGACATTCACCTGCTCGCCGGACTCAACGGCGCAGGGAAGACGACTCTGGCCAGGGGAACTCGCCCGAACCCTCCCCGGGATTCGATTCAGCTTGGATGAATGGATGCTCCGGCTGCACGGCCTGTCGTTCGACGACCAGCGATACCCCGAGTTGGCCGAACGCTGCCGAGGACTCATCTGGGACACCGCCACACAGGTCATCGCTACCGACGTCGCCGTCATCCTCGACTGGAACATGTGGAGCCGTGAACGACGTGCTGACGCCGTGACCCGCGCAGGAAGGCTCGGCATCCGACCACATCTCCATTACCTGCGGACGCCGCTGCGGACAGCGATGGCGCAGGCGGCCCGGCGTACGGATCCGACCTCACACCGGATCACGGCCGACGGGATCGCCCACCTCCGAGATCTCTTCGAAGAACCGCAACCCGACGAGGGCTTCACCCTGCACGTGATCGACGCCACTGTCAGTCGACGTGCAGGTAGCTGAGCTGCTAGTTGCCGGCGGGCAAAGGGACGCCGAACTCTTGTTCGTGAACGGCCCGTAGGCTGGACCACATCATGCGTGAAACGGAATTCTGGGAGCGGATGCGCACCCATCTCGGCCCGGCGTACAGCCAGGTCTGGGCCAGCCAGCACAACCTCGCGGCACTCGGTGGGCGTACGGTCGACGAGGCGATGGACGCCGGAATCGACTGCAAGACCATCTGGCGCGCGGTCTGGGAGGCGCTGGAGCTCCCGGCCAGCGAGCGCTGACCGACCGGACCGGGGAGCGGTGGGATCAGGACAGGTCGAGTGCCTGCCCGATCGCCCCGACGAAGTCCTTCAGATCGTCGGGATTCCGCGAGGTGATCAAGGTATAGCCGCCGGTGTTGTCGATCACCACCGGTTGGTCGGTCCAGGAACCACCGGCATTGGCGATGTCGGTCTGCAGCGAGGCGTACGACGTCAGTGACTTGCCCTCGACGCCGCCGGCCTCCAGGACCGCCCACGGGCCGTGGCAGATGGCTGCCACCGGTCGACCACTGTCGGTGAAGTTCTTGATGATCGACAGCGCCGTGTCGTCCAGTCGCAGGGAGTCGGCGTTGAGCGTGCCACCCGGGATGATCAGGACGTCGAATTCGCTCGGGTCCACCTCGTCGAACGACGCGTCGGAATCGACCACCTTGCCCGGGTCCTTGTCCCCGACCAGGGTCTGGATCGGCTCCTTGGCGGCAGCGGCGACCGTCACCGCGACACCGCGTGCGGTCAACTCCTCGACCGGGACGACCAACTCGTCCTGTTCCACGCCGTAGTTCGTGCTGATCGTGAGTGCTTTTGCCATGTCGGTGCCGTACCCACCACCCTGGGCACGACACACGGCACAGATGAGGGATTTATTGACCCCTCGGCGGGATCAGCGGCCTGCAAGGGCGCCCATCGGATCCCAGGCAGGGAGCACGACCGGTTCGGTGTCGAGGGCGGCGAGCACCTCGGGCGGCAGGCTCGACTTGGGTGCAGCGATCTCGAAGACGTACTCGGAGTACCACGAGTCGTTCATCGTGTAGAAGCCCTTCTCGGCGCTCTCCTCGCCCCAGGAGTTCTCCACCCGCCACTTCCGCGGGGCACCGTCGACAAGATCAACACCGGTGAACAGCATGGCGTGGGTCATCATCGTCTGGTGGTATTCCAGCCGGGCGGCCTTGTCCAGCGTGAACCGGGTGTTGTAGACGCCCTCGAGGTCGAGCAGCCGGGCATCCCAGAAGCCGCGTTCGCGGTCCATCATCTGGCCGACATCGCAGCCGAACCACACCGGTGAGCCGTCGATGATCATCTCGGCGGTCAGCTTCTTCATCAGTTCGACGTCGACGTTGAGGTAGACCACCTGAGGGGCGCCGACGACGTTGCCGAGCAGTTCGACGGTGTAGGTGCGATTGACCGGGTTGCGTGGGTCGTGCACCAGACAGACATAGTCGTCGGGATCGATTGTCAGGTACTTGTTACGAAACTCCTGCGGCGTCAACCAGCCGTCCCGGTGGAACTGCTTGTCAGCGTCGGTCCACTGCCAGAAGAACCTGTCCGGCGGTGTACCGAGGTGCATGCACAGTGCCCGCCAGACCGTGCTCAGTGTGGTCTCGACGATCTCCGCGCGAGCGTCGGGATCTGCGGCAACCCTGATGTCCCGTGCCGCCGTGTGCAGGATCTTGCGCAGCGACGAGTTCATCTGCCGGGTGCCGGACGAGCTGATCGTCTCCGGCATGGCCGACTTCGGCACCAGACCGTGCTTGGCGATCACCGCGACGAACATGTTCCACTGGCCGCCGTCACCCATGCAGTCCTGCAGCAGGGTTGCCAGCGTCCGATCGTCGGTCTCCCGATCGACAAGATCAACAATCGACTGCAGGAAGTAGTTCGCCCGCTCCATCTTGTCGAAGAACATCGCATGGTTCTGGCTGAACTCGAAGTCCTTCACGCCGAGTTTCTTGGCCGTGCCGGCGCGCAGCAGGTTGAGCCCGGCGAACAGCCAGCATCGACCGCTCTGCTTCTGGTTGGTGACCGACCAGTCGTCGAGCCGATGGGACATCGTTGTGTCGATGGACGTCAGCACCTCGCGGTCGAGGGCGATGTCTTTCAGTTCGGCCGCGGTCAGGGCGTTCTGCAGCAGCTTCGCCGTGGCGTCTGCGCTGAACTCCTTCCGCAGTCGATCAAGATCGGGAGTGCTGAGAGGTTTGGCAGACATATGCTGGAAGGTCTCCTCGGCGAGTGATGACAATGCCGCGTCGGTAATGCGACTCACTAATGGACTCAGTGTGGACGCTAGGCCATCGAGGAGGGGGTCGGCAAGCATTCAGGTAACGATTTGGTTAATCGGTTGGCCGCCGCTCAGGCTGCGATCCCGGCTGTCCGACCTGCCCGGTCGGCGGTAGCAGCGCCGGTCAAACCGTCTTGATCAACTCCTCGGATCGACTGGTCTCCCGCAGATACAACTGCCAGGGGAAATCCCAACGAGCCGATGAGTGGCGGCCGTCGTTCTGCGCGACATCGATGATCAACTCGGCAACCTTGGTGAACAGGTCTGCCGGTCCGACCGAACTCAGCGACGGGTGCATCTGCGCGGCCTCGGCGGTGTTGCCGACTCCGATCACCTCCAGCTCGTCGGGAACCGAGATGCCCAGCCGGACGGCGACGTTGACGGCAGTGATCGCCGCGAAGTCCGACGACGCGAAGATCGCGGTCGGCCGGTCCTTGCGGTCGAGCAGTCGTAGCGACGCCTCGTACGCCCCGACCTGGTCGCGGGTGTAGCGCTGCAGATCGCCGGCCCGTTGCTCGATACCGGCTGCCGCCAGGCCGTCGATGTAGGCCTGCTCCCGATGCCATCCCGGGCGGTTGGGGTTGCTCCCGGCCAGACAACCGATCCGGGTGTGCCGTTGGACCAGATGGGCGATGGCCAGTTCGCAGCCGGGCCGTTGCGCGCTCCTGATCACGTCGAAGCCGTCAGGCTCCAGGGTGTCGGAGAAGACGATCAGCTTCAGACCCCGCTCGACCAGGCTGCGGATCCTGGCCAGGTCGTCGGTCTCAGCCCCATCGATGAACGCGGCGTCGACCGGCTGACCGTCGAGCACCTCACCCCAGTCCCCGTCGGCCAGGATGAGCGGCTGCAGATGCAGGCCGGCGGTCGCCTCGTTGACCGCCTCGCTCAACGACTGGCACCAGGGATCGGAGAGTTGGGTCAGTGACAGCAGCACCAGACCCGAACGCCCGGTCCGGATGGCCCGAGCCGCCTGGTTGGGCCGGTAGCCCAGTGCGGCCGCGGCTGCGCGGACCCGCTCGGCGGTCGATTCCGACGCAGCGATCCGGCCACTGGGGCGGCCGGAGAGCACGAACGACACGGTCGCCACCGAGACTCCGGCGCGCTCAGCGACCATCTTCATCGTCGGCCGCCGGTTCCCGGTGGTGGAGTTACCGCCGGTGGTGTTTGTTGCCGTCACGACGCAAGAGTAACGACCAATCGTCTACTCGTCGCGGGCATAAGTGAGAGTCTCGCCCCGGGCACCGCTCATCCAGATGTCGTTACAGGCGGCCGCGAACTCCTCCAGACCGTCGACGATCGTTCCGAACACGTTGCCCGGCACCCAGCCCTGGTCACCGTTCAAGAGCAGGTTGTTACGTCCGTAGAACACAGCCAGGTCGATGATCTTGGCCAGGTCCTTCGGGCCCTCGCCGCTGCCGTAGCCATGCGACGGCGTTGCCAGATCGTCGGCGTCGAAGGCGAAATAGCAGAGATCGCCGGGGATCGGAGTGACCGTGGTGTTCTCCTTGCCGGGTTCCACGTCGGCGAAGGCGGGAACCAGGTTGTAGATCTCGTTCCGGGCGTACTTGCCGTGGAACACCTGGCCGGACAGCGGCAGCGCCTTCCAGACGGCATCGGCCGTCCGCGGTGCGTCGTCGTCCAGAAGTCTCGCCCGGCAGCTGACGTTGCGGGAGTGCAGGGTGACACGGAGAAAGCGGGACATGATCAACCTTTCGGCTCTGGTGTCGCGAGACGGTTCACGAGGTTCGGCACCCTGGTGTGCCAATCGGTGAGGTCCTGGAAGGCCTGTCCGACCTGCAGAACCGTGCGGTCGGAGTGCCGGGGCCCGACGATCTGCAGTCCGACCGGCATGCCGTCGGCGCTGAAGCCGCACGGCACGCTCAAGGCCGGCTGCTGCGTCATGTTGAACGGGTAGGTGTACGGCGTCCAGGTCGTCCACAACGAGGAGCGCCAGCCCTCGGGTGCCTGCAGATCGGTGGAGAACGCCGGAATCGGCATCGTCGGCGTGACCAGGATGTCGTACTCGGAATGGAAGCGGCCAAGCTCGATCCCCAGTTCCATCCGTACGGCGGTCGCGTCAAGGTACTGCGACGCGCTCAGGCCCCGGCCCTGTTCGGCGATCGCCACCAGGCCCGGGTCGACCAGGTCGAGCTGATGATCATGACCTTGGAGGACCTTGGCGACGGCGGCGAACCAAAGGACCTGGAACGCCTCGAGCGGCTCAATGATCTTCGGGTCCGCCTCGGCGACCACCGCACCGGCATCGGCGAGGACGTCGACCGCTGCGCGCACGGCGTCCTCGACCGAGGTGTCATTGGTGCCGTAGCCGAGGGTCGGCGAGAATGCGATCCGCAATCCGGCGATCGGATCGGTCAGGCCGCGGGTGAAGGACCCCTGCGGGGTCGGCATCGCCGACCAGTCGCGGGAGTCGAAACCGGTGATGACGTCCATCAGCAGCGCCGCATCGGCCACGGTCCGAGTCATCGGCCCGGCGTGGCTCAGTGTGCCGAACGGGCTCGGCGGATACATCGGCACCAGGCCGTACGTCGGTTTCAGGGCGGTCGTTCCGGTGAAGGAGGCCGGGATCCGGACAGACCCGCCACCGTCGGTACCGATCGAGACCGGCCCCATGCCGAGACCGACCGCCGCGGCCGAACCTCCGCTGGACCCGCCCGCGTGCCGGTCGGGACCCCACGGATTGCCCGTGGCGCCGTACCGCGGTGAGTCGGTCACGCCCTTCCAGGCGAATTCCGGGGTACTGGTCTTGCCGAGGAAGACCGCACCGGACTCACGCAGCCGGGCCACGGCCGGGGCATCCTCGGTCCACGGACCGGACTCGTCGATCAGCCGGCTGCCGCGCAGCGTGGGCCACCGGGAGGTGAGGAAGATGTCCTTGATCGACATCGGCACGCCGTCCAGCGGACCCAGCGGACGCCCGGCAGCCCATCGACGCTCCGCCGCCGCCGCCGCGGCGAGCGCACCCTCGGGATCGACCAGGACATAGGCGTTGACCACAGGGTTGTAGGCGGTGATGGCGGCCAACGCCGCCTCGGTCGCCTCGACGGGGGAGATCGTCCTTCTGCGGTAGGCGTCGAGCAGCTCCGTGGCAGTGATCATCGCGGTCTGACTCACCGACCCTCCTCCTGGCCCCAAGCAGCTGCGCCGGAACGGGAATAGCCCCGGTCCTTGTCGACGACATTGATCAACGGGCGCCCGTCCAGCCACCGGCCGGCGATCTGGACGAACTGGGCGGCCAAGCGATCCCGCCAACCTTCGGTGTCACCGGCAAGGTGCGGACTGATGATCACATCGTCGCGTACCCAGAACGGATGATCGACCGGTAGCGGCTCGGTGGCGAAAACGTCAAGTGTCGCGGTGATTCCGCGCCCGGAGTCGAGTGCTTCGAGCAGTGCCGTCTCATCGATCTGCGGTCCACGTCCGATGTTGATCACATGTGCTCCCGGCTTCATCGCGGCCAGTACCTCGGCATCGATCATCCCGGCGGTCTGCCGGGTCAACGGCGCGGCAACCACCAGGTGGTCGACGTCGGCGACGTGACGGCCCAACTCGTCACTGGCGACCACCGTGCCCAGATCAGGATCGTCGGCGATCGGACGTCGGCCGGCGCCGCGGACCTGCATCCCGGCGGCGCGGAGCAGGCGCGCTGTCGCCCGGCCTATGCCGCCTGTGCCGACCACCAGGGCCTGCTGGCCGGCGATCGACCGGGTCTGGCGATGCTGCCAGACCCGCTGTCGCTGCAGGTCGCGGCTGGCGTGCAGTTGCTTGGCGTGCGCAAGAACGGCTGCCAGGACGTATTCGGCGATGGGTCGGTCGAAGATGCCGCGCGCATTGGTCAGCACGACATCGGAGACGACCAGTTCGTCGAACAGGATCGCGTCCACCCCTGCGGAGGCCACATGGATCCAGCGCAACCGGTTCGCGTACGGCCACGCCGAACGCAGCGCGGAGGAGAAGAAGTCCCACAGCAGCAGGGCGTCGCAGCCGGCGATCGCCGTCGGCAACCCGGAGGCATCGGTGTACACGACGTCGGCGGGCAGGGCATCGAGTCCGGGCGGCCGGTCGTGATCACGGCAGAGTACGGCGATCCGGGGTTGTGCCACGATCGCGACACTAGTGTTACGTGCAGGATTGTCAACAATCGACCTGAGGATGCACACTCACTGAATGGAATCGGTGGGAATCGTGGTGCCGCACGACATGGCACTCGATCGTGAGCTGTGGCGGTGGACACCGGAGGATGTGACGCTGCTGTTGACCCGGACGCCCTATTCGCCGCTCGCGGTGACCACCGAACTCGTCGAGGACCTCGGCGATCCGGAGATGATCGCCCGCGCTGCCACCGACCTGGTCGCCGTCGAGCCGCTGGCGTACGCCTACGGCTGCACCTCGGGAAGTTTCATCTACGGGGTCGCCGGGGAACGGGCGATCACCGACGCCATCACGACCGCGACCGGCCGTCCCGCGGTCACGACCAGCGGTTCCATGGTCGCCGCGGTGACCGAACTCGGGCTGCGGGTCGTCGCGGTGGCCGACCCCTACGACCGTCGGGTCTCCGACGCGTTCGTCCGCTACCTCAACGAGGCGGCCGTCGACGTGGTCGAAGCGACCTACCTTGGGCTCACCCGGGAGATCTGGCGGGTCGACCCCGACGTCATCTGGAACCTGCTGCTGGCCGCGGACCGGCCGGAGGCAGAGTGCCTGTTGGTTGCGTGCACGAACGTGGTCACCTACGACCTGATCCGTCGGGTCGAGGCGGTGATCGACAAGCCGGTGATCACTGCGAACCAGGCGACGATGTGGGGGCTCCTTCGGTTGATCGGCCGGACGCCGGTCGGGCCGGGGCAGCGATTGTTCTCCGCCGGACATGGCCTGGTCGGGTGTGCCTCTTGACCTGTACTGCACCTCCCTCGCCGGTACCCGGCGCGCCGGGCCCGTCCGCCGGGCTGCCCGACGAAACCGAGTTCCGGCGACGCCTGGGCCAGGTCGACCGGGCACTCGCGGCCCGGTCGCTGGCCGGGCTGGTGGTTGCCGATCCGGCCAACATCTATTACCTGACCGGCTACAACGCCTGGAGCTTCTACACGCCGCAGTGCCTGATCGTTCCGGCCGGTGGCGAGCCGCATTTCTTCGCCCGCGCGATGGACGCAGCCGGCGCGGGTTTCGGACACCGCCCTGCCGGTGTGCACGGCTATCCGGAGTCGCTGGTGCACCAGCCGGACACCCATCCGTACAGCTGGATCGCTGACCGGGTGGCCGAGCTCGGCCTGTTCGCCGCGGGCGGGCAGGTCGCGGTCGAGGGTGACGCGCACTACTTCCCGGTCCGCGGCTATCTGGCGCTGGCGGCGCGATTCGGCGCCGAGCGCCTGGTGGACAGCGCCGAACTGGTCAATTGGGTGCGGGTGATCAAATCGCCGTACGAGCAGGATCAGCTGCGGCGGGCGGGTCGGATCTGTGAACAGGCCATGGTGGTCGCTCTCGATGCGATCGCCGTCGGTGTCCGGCAGTGCGACGTGGTCTCCCGGATCAGCGAGGCGCAGATCGCCGGAACCCCCGAACAGGGCGGGGACTATCCGGCCATCGTGCCGATGTTGCCGACCGGGAGGTCGGCCGGTGTTCCGCACCTGACCTGGACCGACGACCGCTTCCTCGCCGGCGAGGCGACGACCATCGAGTTGAGCGGCGTCTGCCACCGCTACCACGCGCCGCTGGCCAGGACCGTGATGCTGGGCACGCCGCAGCCCAGGCTGACCCGGGTCGCCGGGATCGTCAGTGACGGCATGACCGCCCTGCTGGAGATGATCAAGCCCGGCGTGACCGGTGGCGAGGTCCATGCCACGTTCAACGACCTGCTGATCCGGCACGGTCTGGTCAAGGAGTCCCGGATCGGGTATTCGATCGGCATCGGCTATCCGCCGGACTGGGGTGAGCGGACGGTCAGTCTGCGCGCCGAGGAGCGGACCGAACTCGTGGCGGGCATGGCTTTCCACGTCATCGCCGGCATGTGGATGGACGGCTGGGGCTACGAGTTGAGCGAGCCCATCCTGGTCACCGACACCGGTGCCGAGCGGCTCACCCACGTCGACCAGTCACTGTGGATCAAGCGCGGACGGAGTTGATGATGAGTTTGTTGGCAGGACGGACGAACCGATTGGTCGGGTCGGTGATCGACTCCTCGACCTCACTGCTGCAGAAGCAGAGTCACGACATCGTCCGATTCGCCATCGGCAGTCCGGCCGAGGAGGCGATCCCCACAGCGGTCTTCGACGACCTTGCGCCCGCGGTGCTGACCGCCGACGCGTTCGACTACGCGGCGACCGAGGGCGACCCGTGGTTGCGCGGCGCGTTGCTCGACCTGCTTTCCGATACCCCGGACGCGACGACCGGCGAACGGCTGACCGTCACCGCCGGTGGTATGCAGGGACTGGACCTGTTCGGCAAGCTCTTCATCGACCCGGGCGATCTGGTGGTGGTGGAATCGCCGACCTACACCAACGGCAGCGCAACGGCGCTGTCCTACGGTGCCGAGCTGCTCGAGGTGCCGACCGACGGTGACGGCATGATCATCGACGAACTGAAGGCCGCGGTCGGACGGGCCAGCCGCTCGCCCAAGGCGATCTACGTGATTCCGACCTTCCAGAATCCATCCGGCACAACGATGAGTCTCGATCGTCGTTTGCGGCTGATCGAGTTGGCCCGAAGCTGGAACTGCATGATCATCGACGATGACCCCTATGCGATGCTCCGGTTCGACGGTGAGGAGATCCCGTCGATCCGGTCGCTCGCCGACGGCGATCCGTTGGTCTTCGCGGTACGCACCTTCTCCAAGATCATCGCCCCGGGACTGCGAGTCGGCTGGGTGGACACCGACCCCGGACTGCAACAGTTGCTGATCAACGCCAAACAGGCGATGGACACCTGCACGAACCTGCCCAACCAGCGGCTCGTCGCCGGGTATCTCACCGGCGGCTTCCTGAGTGATCACCTGCAGATCCAGCGGGATCGCTACCGGGAACGCAAGATCGCCATGCAGCAGGCCCTGGCCGATCACTTCGGTGACACGGCCTCCTGGACCGACCCCGACGGCGGCTTCTTCATCTGGGTGACGTTGCCCGGCGTCGACACCCAGGGTCTGTTCGCGACGGCGCTGGCCGAGGGCGTCGCGTACATTCCCGGGCAGGCGTTCTCACCCGGGCATCGCTTCACCGACGCGCTCCGGTTGTGCTTCGCATCGACCGCGCCTGAGCGGATCCGTGAGGGAGTTGCCCGCCTGTCCCGTGCCGTTGATCATGGTTGATCCGGCCGACGTCGTGCAGTCGATCGGCGTCGAGGAGGTCACCTCACTTGCTGCCGGTCTTGTGGTGGCTCGCGGGCACAATCCGCCCGGGCAGGAGGCGGCGACCGTCGGCGTGCTGGCCGACGCGTGTCGGCTCCGCGGACTGGATCCGATCATCGACGAGGTGCTTCCCGGCCGGCCCAACCTGCGGGCGGTGCTTGACGGTGGACAGGGTCCCGGACTGCTGCTCCTCGGCCACTCCGATGTGGTCCCGCCGGGGGACGACTGGACGATGGATCCCTACGGCGGCCTGGTCCGGGACAACCGGCTCCACGGTCGCGGCGCCGCGGACATGAAGGGCGGACTGGCCGCATGCGTCGTGGCACTGGGCGCGCTCGACCGGGCGGGCATCGAGTTGTCCGGACCGGTCGAACTCGCGGTCACCGTCGACGAGGAGGATCACGCTCTGGGCATCAGGCGCTACCTGGACAGCGGCGACCGCGGCGACTTCCTCGGCTGTGTGGTCGCCGAACCGACCGACCTGCAGCCGATCATCGCCGCCCGCGGAGACGCCTACCTGAAGATCACCATCATCGGCCGGGCGGCGCATGCCGGCAACCCGGACGACGGCCTGAACGCCGTCTACGGTGCCATCCGGGTGGTCGAGGAGCTGCGCGCCTGGCACGCCGAGTTGGCGGCCGCGGCCCATCCGCTGGTCGGGCCGGCCACGGTCAGCGTCGGACGGATCGACGGCGGCATCGGACCGTCGATCGTGCCGGGGAGTGCACGGTGATCGCCGACCGGCGGCTGCTCCCGCACGAGTCCGGCCCGGAGGTGCTTGATCAACTTCGGACCAGACTGACATGCCTCGGCCTGGAGCGCGACGGGCTCAAGGTGACGGCCGAGCTGACACTCGACATGCCCGGTTTCGAGACCGACCAGGATGCGCCGTTGGTCGGTGCACTCGTGGACGCAGCCGCGGCGGCCGGCGCCGGACACCCGCCACTCGGCGGCTGGACAGCAGCCTGCGACGGCGGTTTCCTGGCCAGGGACGCCAAGCTGCCCGTGGTCGTCTTCGGTCCGGGATCGGTGTCGGAACAGGCACATCGGGCCGATGAATCGGTCGCCATCGACCAACTGGTGATCGCAGCCCGGACGTACGCCCGGATCATCCTCGATCTGTTGGGAGTCTCATGACCACGATCGGCCTGCTGTATCCCGGTTACAGCGCTCAGGACGACTACCTAGTCGCGGAGCAGATCTTCGCAGGTCTGCGGTTGCCGCTGGTGCACACCGCCATGGACAGCGATGCACACCGGCCTGACGAACTTCGCGCCTGGGGACAGGCCTCCGTGCTCGCTGAGGGCGCTGCCGAACTCCGGGTACACCAGCCTGATGCCATCGTCTGGGCCTGCACGTCCGGGAGCTTCGTCTTCGGATGGCAGGGCGCCCAGGACCAGGCCGCGGAGCTCTCCGAACGCTGCGGCCGACCGGCGTCCTCGACCTCACTGGCCTTCGCGCGTGCCGCCGCGGCACTCGGGGTGCACCAGCTCGCGGTGGCGGCCTCCTACCCCGACGATGTCGCTCGCCTGTTCGTCGACTTCCTCGACCAGGCCGATTGCGCGGTGATCAACTTCGGCGCGTCCGACATCCTCCATGCGTCCGACGTCGGCCGACTCGGACCAGACGACGTGATCAGCATGGTGCGTGCCGCCGACGTCCCCGCCGCGGACGCGGTCCTGGTGCCGGACACGGCGATGCACACCCTGGGCATCATCGATGATCTTGAGGCAGCTGTCGGCAAGCCGGTGCTCACCGCCAACCAGGTGACGGTCTGGGAAGGACTCCGGCTGGTCGACGGCCTTCGACCGGGGACCGGCCCGGGACGGTTGTTCGGCTGACCGCGAGCTGGTCGGCAACATCAACTGGGAAGATCGCGCTGTGACTACCCAGCAGCAACTTCCCAGCAACCACTTCTCGGTGAGTTGATCAGGGATTCGGCCGGAGAACGACCTTGAGGCAGTTGTCCCGCTTCTGCTGGAACATCGCGTACGCGTCCGGAGCCGCCTCCAGCGGCAGCCGGTGACTTGCCAGCCGCTGGAGATCGAGGGGATCGTCCGGATCGGAGACCAGCGGCATCAGGTCGTCGGTCCACCGCCTGACGTTGCACTGGCCCATCCGGATCTGCAACTGGCGGTCGAACATGTCCATCATCGGCAGCGGATCGGTCTTGCCGCCGTAGACGCCCGAGATGGACACCGTGCCGCCCCGGCGAACCGTCTCCAGCGCCAGCATCAGCCCGCCCAGGGCGTCTGTGCCGGCGGTCGTCATCAGCTTGCGACCGACCGGTGACGGGAGCACGGAGACCATCCGAAAGGCCAGTTTCGCCGCCGATCCGTGGGCTTCCATCCCGACGGCGTCGATGGTGGCGTCGGCACCCCGGCCGTCGGTCCGGTCGAGGACCGCCGAGATGGTCTGGTCGTCGAGATCGAGGACCTCGATCCCGTGGGCTGCCGCCACGTCCCTGCGATGCTCCACCGGATCGACCCCGATCACCGGATGACCGAAGTGCCGGGCGATCCGAGCGGCCAGCTGACCGACCGGGCCGAGACCGATCACCGCGACCGTGGCGCCCGGCTCGGGGTCGGCGTACTGGTAGGCCTGCCACGCGGTCGGCAGGATGTCGGAGAGATAGAGGAATCGCTCGTCCGGCGGTGCTTTGTCGACCTTTATGGGTCCGTAGTTGGCGAACGGCACCCGCAGCCGCTCCGCCTGGCCGCCCGGCACCGAACCGTAGAGTCGGGAATAGCCGAACAGTGCGGCCCCGGTGCCGTGTTTCCTCACCTGCGTCGTCTCGCACTGGGACTGCAGGCCGTTCCGGCACATCCAGCAGTTACCGCAGGAGATGTTGAACGGCACCACCACGCGATCACCCGGTGCCAGCTGTTCGACGGCGGGACCGGCCTCGACAACCGTTCCCATGGTCTCGTGCCCCAGCACGTCGCCGGGATCCATGAACGGCCCGAGTGCCTCGTACAGATGCAGGTCGGAGCCGCAGATCGCGGTCGAGCTGACCTCGATGATCACGTCGTCCGGTTCGATCAGTTCGGGGTCCGGTACGTCCTTGACCTCGATCTCTCGTCGGCCCTGCCAGGTGACCGCTCGCATCGCTTCGCCCTTCATCGATGGTTGTCCGGTGCCCGCCACGTACCCGATCCGCCACGGCCGGAAACGCCGGAGACAGGCAGCCCAGGTAGCCGTTCGATTCCCTGGGTAACGGTTCGGGATGCTCACAGATCGTGCTGCCGGCCCGCCGCCGGAACTGCCGCAACCCGCGGCGCGCGTGGTCCGGCCGGTGCGGCACTGGTGGCGGATGCACCCCCGCCTCGGCCTGGCACTGCGCACCTCGATCGCCGGCGGGCTGGCATGGGCGGTGGCCCAACTGCTTCCCGGGCACGAAGCGCAACAACACGCCTACTTCGCGCCGATGGGCGCCGTGGTCGTCACGTCGACGACCGTCCTGGCGACGGCCCGGGAACTGTTCAGGTCGGTGTTGGCGCTGACCCTTGGATCGGCTGTCGGGTTGCTGGCGCTGGCCATCGTCCGGCCCGACGCCGTCAGTGTGGCGGTGGTGATCGCGGCCAGCGTGTTGATCGCGGGCTGGAAGTTGTTGGGCACGATGCGTGCCTGGGTTCCGACGGTGGCCATCTTCACCATGGTTCTCGGCCAGGGACAGCCGCTGGCCTACGCGACCGCCTACACCGGTCTGACCTCGCTGGGTGCGGCGATCGGGGTCGCGGTCGTCACCCTGATGCCACAGTTGATCACCGCACCACTGGACGAGGCGGTGCACCGGCTGTGGTTGTCGATCATCGAACGGCTGGGTCAACTGCAGGATGATCTTCGCGACGGCGGCCGGGAGGCGTCCTTCGGCACCGGGCTGCCGGACACGGTCGATCTGGACACCGTGCGGCGCCGGGTCGAGACCCGGTTGGCCGAGGCCTCGGAAGCACAACGGATCCGACGCAGGTCCCGGCGGGCCGATCTCGATGCCCGGCTGGCGCAGGCAAGGGCGGTCCATCGGGTGGCGCTCCGGTTGCAGGACCTGCAGCGTCGTCTGGAAGATCTGGCCGATCCGCAGGAGACCGGCCGGCCCGATGAGCCTGCGGAGTTCGAGTGCCGTGTCGCCGATGCGATCGAGTCGATCCGGCAGGCGCTGCAGCGCGGCTCGGTCGGAGATCGTGATCAATCGCTCGAGCAGGCGCTGACCACTCTGGATGAGAAGGTCGCGAGTCTTCCGACGCGTCGCCCCGGACTGCACATGATCACGCCGTTGGTCGACGATCTCCGTCGCCTGGGGATGGCCGCTGGGGAAGCTGTACGCCTCACGGTCGCCTCAACAGACTGAGGTGTGGGCGGCCTCAGCCGAGGATGGTTCGGGCCAAGAGATGCATGGCCGCCCAGTCCTGGACCGCGACCCCGACGGACTTGAAGATCGTCCGTCCCCCCCCCCCCGACGCTGCGGCCGGTCGATGATCGAGACCAACTCGGTGATGTCGTCGCGGGTGATCACTTCGGCGTCGACCGCGTCGATCAGCTCGCCCGATTCGATCATGCAGGCAGCCAGATCATCGACCAGGACCGCCGAGGCGGCCGCGATCAGGTCGGCGCCGAACTCATGCATCGTCGACTTGTAGGAACCGACCGCCGTGACGTGCACGGTCTCGGCCAATTCGGTCGCGGAGAACAGCGGTGCGGTACTCGTCGTGGCGCAGCAGACCAGGTCGATGTCAGCCAGATGCCGATCCGTCGGGGTGGTGATCATGAAACTGGTGTCGGGTAGTTCGGTCTGCAGCTGTGCGACCAGCGGTTCGGCGCGGGACGGCGTCCTCGCCACGAACCGGACTGCGGTCAGCGACCGGACGGCATGCGTGAACCGGACCTGGTCGGCTGCCAGCGCGCCGGCGCCGAAGATCGCCAAAGTCGAGGCTGCCGGGTCGGCAACCAGATCGGTGACCAGACCAGTGATCGCGCCCGTGCGGAGGGCAGTGATCGTCTCGGCCGGGGCGACCACACTTCGGTCGTGATCACGAGTGGACCAGCTGACCAGACCGCTGATCATAGGATCGCGGTCGGCGGCCAAGGACAGGGTCTTGACCACCAGGGAATCGGCCGTACGGTGCCGCGTCGGCATCACCAGATAGCCGGAATCAGCCAACGCCACCCGTTGGGGCAGCTCGAACCGACCGTCCCGCAGATCGATGAAGGCACGACGCATCTCCTCGATCAATCGGCCTGGTGTGAGCGTCGACCGGGTGCTGGTGTCATCGAGGGAGAGCAGAGCCATCGGGGTCGTAGGATAGTCGACAATGAACAAGAGCAGCCGCTTCCTCGAGCCGTTGGCTCTGGCGTCGACCCCGAGCATCATCGCGGACAAGATCCGCGACGCGATCGCGCACGGTGACATTCCGGCTGGAGCGCAGCTCTATGAGGCAGAACTGGCCCGCACCTTCGGCGTCAGCCGGGGACCACTTCGGGAGGGATTGCAGAGGCTGACCCAGGAGGGCCTGCTGGTCGCCATTCGCAATCGCGGCGTGTTCGTCATCGAGATGACCGCCGAGAACGTCCGGGACATGTACGCGGTGCGCGGTGCCGTCGAACGGGCCGCCCTGCAGTTGATCTTCCAACGGGATCCGACGGCGGCCGGGACGTCCCTGGATGCGATCTGCGACGAGATGGCCCGGGCAGCCGGCGTGGACGACCGTTCGGAGGTCGACATCAGGTTCCACGAGGAACTGGTCGGGTTGTCGGAGAGCCCGCGGCTGCGCCGGGTGCACCGGACGGTGATCACCGAGACGCGGATGTGCATCCACGCCCTGGCCGAGAGCTATGCCCTGTCCGACGATCGAGTCGCCGAGCATCGGGCCATTGCCCGGGCAGTGACCGGTGGCGACTCCCGAACCGCCGACCGGCTGATGATCGAGCACATGGAGGATGCGGTGGCGCGGCTTGTGCCGGCCGAATCCTGACCCTGCTACCGCCGGATGGCATTAACCCATCGCGTAGGTCTGTCGTTGGCAGCACGATCGTGCTATTTTTCTCCCATGGCCAAGGGTGAGGAAACCCGGGGCGTCATCCTGCACCAAGGCGTCGAGACTGCGTATCGAGTCGGACTCGGCGGTCTGACCATCGGTGAGCTGGCGCGGGCGACCGGCCTGTCCAAGAGCGGCCTCTTCGCCCACTTCCGGTCCAAGGAGTCACTGCAACTCCAGGTGCTCGCCCGGGCCCGGGAGGAGTTCACCGATACTGTGTTGCGTCCTGCGGTGCGGGCACCGCGTGGCGAGGAGCGGGTCCGCGCACTCTTCGAGAACTGGCTGCACTCGGGCGTCCACCGGACGGCCGGAGTCTGCCTCTATGTCAAAGCACTGAACGAATTCGAGGAACAGACCGGGTCGGTACGCGACCAGATCGTCCAGGGCCATCGGGACCTCTACGACTCGGTCTCCCAGATCTTCCGGACCGGAATCAGCGAAGGGCAGTTCAAGGCCGACGCCGATCCGATGCAGTTCGCCTACGATCTCAACGGGCTGTTGCTGGCTGCGTACCACTGGGTGCGGATCGTCGGCGCCCAGGACGCCGAGGCGCGCGCCCGCCGATCCTTCGAATCCTTGCTCGACGTCGCTCGGGCCTGAACAGGAGAAACACGACCGATGACCGCGACAACACTCGGCACCAGAAGAAGCACGACCGTTCGTACACCTCCACGTGTCCGGGCGATCAGGGCCGCTTTCGCCGCCCTGGAGCGGGTGGCGCCGCGGCAGGCATCCCGGTGGTCACTGCGGCTCTGGGCGACACTTCCGGGCAACGCCGGCCGTCGCCGCGACGAGCGCACCGCCGACGGTGAACTTTCCGTGGTGCGCCTGAACGGGCGGTCGGTGGCCGTTGAGACCTGGGGGAGTGGCGAACCGGTCTACCTGGTGCATGGGTGGGGCGGCTGGCGCGGGCAACTGGGGCGGTTCGTCGACCCGCTGGTGAACGCCGGGGTGCGGGTGGTGGCGCTCGATGCGCCCGGTCACGGTGACTCCGACCCGGGCAGCCTCGGCGCCGGCCGTGGCAACGGGATGGAGTTCGTCGAGGCGCTGCGGGCCGTCGCCGCGGTGCACGGCGGGCCCCATGCGGTGATTGCCCACTCCTTCGGCTGTGCGACCACGACAACCGCGGTTCGCGACGGTCTGGACGTCGATCGTCTGGCCTTCGTCGCACCGGGCGTCGACCCGCTGGCCTACGTCCGCGGACTCCAACGGGTATTCGGCTTCGGACCGCGCACGGTGGAGGAGATGATCATCAGGATCGAGCGCCTGGCCGGCCGCTCGTTGTCCGACTTCGACCCGCGCACGATGATCAACCCTCGGCCGCCGACGTTGATCGTCCATGACCGGCAGGACAAGGAGTGCCCGTACGACGATGCGGTCAGCCTCACCGAAGCCTGGCCGGCGGCAGACTTGATCACCACCGACGGCCTCGGCCACCAGCGCATCCTGCGCGACGAGACGGTGATCAAGGACGTGGTCGATTACGTGTCCCGGTGACCGGGGCCGACTCCGTCAGGAGACGGTGATGCCGATGTACTTGGTCTCCAGGAACTCGTCGATGCCGATCGAGCCGCCCTCGCGGCCCAGCCCGGACTCCTTGACCCCGCCGAACGGCGCGTACGGATTCGAGACCAGGCCGGAGTTGAGACCGACCATGCCGAACTCCAGCGACTCGCTCACCCGGATCGCCCGGCGAAGATCATTGGTGAAGACGTAGCCGACCAACCCGTACCGCGTGCTGTTGGCCATCGTGATCACCTCGTCCTCCTCGCGGAACGGCGTCAGCGGGGCGACCGGTCCGAAGATCTCCTCGGCGTTCAGCGCGGCGTCCTTGGCGACACCGGTCAGAACGGTCGGGCTGAAGAAGTAACCGTCGCCGTCGATCGTCGACCCACCGGTGATCACCGATGCGCCCTTGCTGACCGCGTCGTCGACCAACCGGGTGACCTTGTCGACCGCGGCCTGATCGATCAACGGGCCGACATTGACGCCCTCCTGCGTACCCCGGCCCACGGTGAGACCGCTCATCGTGTCCGCAATCCGACGTCCGAATTCATCGATGATCGACTCGTGCACGTAGATCCGGTTGGCCGCCGTGCAGGCCTCGCCCATATTGCGCATCTTGGCGACCATCAGCCCGGCGACCGCCTCGTCGAGGTCAGCGTCCTCGAAGACGATGAAGGGTGCGTTGCCGCCGAGTTCCATGGATGTCCGCAACACCTTCTCCGCGCACTGCTCCAACAGGATCTTGCCGACCTTCGTCGAACCGGTGAAGGAGAGTTTGCGTGCCAGCCCTGACCTGATCATCGGCTCGATCACGCCATTCGCATCGGTGCAGGTGATCACGTTGACGCCGCCCTCGGGCAACCCGGCTTCGGTCAGGATGTCGACCAGGGCGAGCATCGACAGCGGCGTCTGCGGCGCGGGCTTGATCACGCTCGCACAGCCGGCAGCGATCGCCGGACCGAGTTTCCGGGTGCCCATCGCCATCGGGAAGTTCCACGGCGTGATCAGGATGCACGGGCCGACCGGTTGTTTGGTGATCAGGAACCGCTGGTTGCCGGCCGGCGCGGTCTGGTAGCCGCCGTCGATCCGTACGGCTTCGGCGGCGAAATGCCGGAAGAACTCTGCGGCGTAGCTGATCTCGCCGCGTGCCTCGGCGAGTGGCTTGCCCATCTCGAGGGTCATCAGCAGGGCAAGATCATCAATGCGTTCGTGAAGCAACTGAAAGGCCTTCGTCAGCACATCGGCGCGCTCCCGAGGGGTGAGCGCCGCCATCGCCGGCTGGCTCTTCACCGCGGCCTGCATCGCCGCCATGCCGTCCTCGGGTGTTGCATCGGCCACCGAGCAGAGCACCGAGCCGTTGGCCGGATCGTGCACGTCGAAGGTGGCGCCGCCGGTCGCATCCGTCCAGGAACCACCGACGAAGAGCTGCTTGGGTACGGCATCGATGACTGCGGTCTCGTCCATATGTGGCAGCATAGGCCGCGGACAGATTGTCGACAATCAGACAACCAACCCGCAAAGACCGAGAAGCTCCAAACCCCGAGCGAGACCGATCGGAGTGACCCCAATGGCCCAGCTCTCCCAGATCCTCAAGCAGGCAACCGGTGTGATCGCCGCCCGCGGAGAGGGCGTCCATCTCTATGACGAGCAGGATCGGCGCTATCTCGACTTCACGGCCGGCATCGGCGTCACCAGCACGGGGCACTGCCACCCGCGGGTGGTCCAGGCAGCCCAACGCCAGGTGGGGAACCTGATCCACGCCCAGTACACGACGGTGATGCATCGTCCGCTGCTCGATCTCGTGGAGCGGCTCGGCGGGGTGCTGCCCGCCGGGTTGGACCGGATGTTCTTCGCCAACTCCGGTTCCGAGGCGATCGAGGCCGCCCTGCGGCTGACCCGGCAGGCGACTCGCAGGCCGAACGTGATCGTCTTCCACGGCGGTTTCCATGGCCGAACGGTCGCGGCAGCGTCGATGACCACCTCGGGGACCCGTTTCTCCGCCGGTTTCTCGCCGCTGATGTCCGGGGTGCATGTGTCACCGTTCCCGGACCCGACCTACTTCGGTTGGGACGTCGAGCAGTCGACCGACTTCGCCCTCAAGCAGCTGGACTACGTGCTGCAGACGCTCACCCAGCCCGACGACACGGCGGCCTTCTTCGTCGAGCCGGTGCTCGGTGAGGGCGGCTACGTCCCCGGTAACGCGCGATTCTTCGCCGGATTGCGGGAACGCGCGGACGCCTACGGGATCCAGCTGGTCATCGACGAGGTGCAGACCGGGTTCGGCAGAACCGGCAGGTTCTGGGGCGAAGATCATTTCGACGTACGTCCGGACGTTCTGGTGACGGCAAAGGGGCTGGCATCGGGCTTTCCGCTCTCGGGCATCGCGGCGTCGGGTGAGCTGATGGCCAGGGCCTGGCCGGGCAGCCAGGGTGGCACCTACGGCGCCAACCCGGTCGCCTGTGCCGCCGCGCTGGCGACGCTGGACGTGATCGAGGACGAGAAGCTCGTGCAGAACTCGGCCGAGCGCGGAGCCGAGCTGAAGGCGGCACTGGCCGGGATCGCAGCCGATCATGATCAGATCACCGACGTCCGCGGTCTCGGGCTGATGATCGGGAACGAATTCCGGGACTCCGAGGGTCGGCCGGACGGTGCGACAGCGGGCGCGGTGCAGCAGCAGGCGGCCCGGCGCGGGTTGCTGCTGTTGACCTGCGGTGCCTGGAGCCAGGTCGTCCGTTTCATCCCCGCGTTGGTGGTCACCAGTGACCAGATCAAGGAAGCGGCCGCGATCTGGGCGGACGCCGTGGACGCTGTACTGGAGCAGCCGGGCTGACCCGAGACGCCGAAACACGACGAAACGGTGCCGCCGGGAATTCTCCTCGGCGGCACCGTTCTCGTGTCCGATGATGTACCGGGCTATGCCTGGGCGGGCTTGATCCCACCAACGGTCGGCGCTTCGGGAATCTCCGTGCCCTTCAGCGACGCGCCGGCCGTCTCCTTCATCGACAACCAGGCGATCAACCCGACGACACAGGATGCCATCATGTAGAAGGCCGGGAAGATCTCGATGTTGGTCCAGGAGATGAAGGCGTCGTTGACCAACGGTGCGGTGCCGCCGAACAGCGACGTCGCGACGTTGTAGCCGATGGCGAATCCGGCATAGCGCACCTGGGTCGGGAACATCGCCGGGAAGGTCGCGGAGATGGTCGACAGCTGCGGTACGTAGAGCAGGCCGAGCACCATGAACGCGACGATCGTCAGCCCGAAGTTGATCGGCATGATCAAGTACATCGGGATCGCCATCACGAACAGGCCGATCATGGAGAACAGCCACATCGGTTTTCGCCCGACCCGGTCGGACAATGCGCCCGACAGGGGCAGGAAGCACATCATGAACAACTGTCCGACCGATGCCAGCACCAACGCCTGGGTCTCACTCAGGCCGAGCCGGGTCCGGACGTAGGTCGGCATGTAGGACAGCAACGTGTAGTTGACCACGTTGAGGGCGATCACCAGGCCGGACAGGGTCAGGATCGGCCGCCAGTAGCCGGTGATCAGATCCTTCAGAGCGGTGGTCGCCTTGCCCTCGGTCTCGCCCTGTTGCTCCAGATCACGGAACGCCGGGGTGTCCTCGAGTTGGGTCCGCAGGTACAGCCCGATCAGACCCAACGGAAGCGCAACGAAGAACGGGATCCGCCAGCCCCAGGACTGCATGAAGCTGTCGGAGGTGGTCAACTGCAGAGCCAGCGTGATGAGGCTGCCGCCGGCGAAGCCGCTGAGCGTGCCGAACTCCAGGAAGCTGCCGAAGAAGCCGCGCTTGCGATCCGGCGAGTACTCGGCCATGAACGTTGCGGCGCCGCCGTACTCACCGCCGGTGGAGAACCCCTGGATCATCCGCAGCAGGTACAGCACTAGGGTGGCGGCCCACCCGATCTGCGCGTGGGAGGGGATGAGCCCGACGCAGAAGGTGGCGCCGGCCATCAGCAGAATGGTCGTCGCCAGCACCTTCCGGCGGCCGATGCGGTCGCCCAGCGGACCCCAGACGAATCCGCCGAGCGGTCGGATCAGGAACGAGACGGCGAACGCCCCGAGCGTGACTGCGATTGATTCGCCCGGCACGAGGGCGGTTGCGATGTAGGTTGCGACGACGGAGTAGACGCCGTAGTCGAACCATTCGGTGAAGTTACCGACCGCGGACGCCGCGATCGCTTTCCTCAGGACACTGGGTTCCGCGTCGCTCGCGTCTGCGGGCGTGGATTCTGCGCTGCTCATCCGGGACCTTTCCTTCTGCACGTCCGCGGCCGCTGACCGCGGGCGGGTTGTGCGTGTTGATCGGTTGTGATGGGCGGGTACGTCTCCCGACGATCGTAGGTTTGTTGACAATCGACTGACCGGGACCTTACCAATCGGTCAGTACCCCGTGCAGGGCCGCAACCCCGCGGGCCGGCCGGATCTGCGGTTGCGGGCGCATCCTCCCGGCCGGCACATAGTCACGGGACCGTACGCGGATCGATGAGGGATTTCCAGTCCGATGTTTCCGCGCCGGGCGTGTCGGCCTGGTTGTTCGAACAGATGTTCGGTAAGTTATCCACCGTTCGACCGCGCTGCGAAGCGTCGTCCACAGACGGCGTGGAGTGCTGAACGAATGTCAGTGCCCGTGCTTAGTGTCATCGATGTAGGCACAGGACACAGCAACCCACACGCAGACAACAAGGGTTTGAGAGGACTACCACCATGGCCGTCACTGATCGGGACAAGGCGCTCGACGCGGCGCTTGCGCAGATCGACAAGCAGTTCGGCAAGGGCTCCATCATGCGGCTCGGCGACGAGGAGCGGCCGCCGATCGCCGTCATTCCGACCGGTTCGGTCGCACTGGACCTGGCACTGGGTGTCGGTGGTCTGCCGCGCGGGCGGGTGGTCGAGATCTACGGTCCGGAGTCCTCCGGCAAGACCACCGTTGCGCTGCACGCAGTGGCCAACGCCCAGGCCGGGGGAGGCATCTGCGCCTTCATCGACGCAGAGCACGCCCTCGATCCGGCGTACGCCGAGAAGCTCGGTGTGGACACCGATGCGCTGTTGGTCAGCCAGCCGGACAACGGCGAGCAGGCCTTGGAGATCGCCGACATGCTGGTCCGCTCCGGCGCACTCGACCTGATCGTCATCGACTCGGTCGCCGCGCTGACCCCACGAGCCGAGATCGAGGGCGAGATGGGCGACAGCCACGTCGGCCTGCAGGCCAGACTGATGTCCCAGGCGCTGCGCAAGATGACCAGCGCACTGAACGCTGCCGGCACCACCGCGATCTTCATCAATCAGCTCCGCGAGAAGATCGGCGTGATGTTCGGCTCACCGGAGACCACCACCGGCGGCAAGGCACTGAAGTTCTACGCTTCGGTGCGGCTGGACGTCCGCCGGATCGAGACTCTCAAGGACGGCCAGGAGATGGTCGGCAACCGGACCCGGGTCAAGGTCGTCAAGAACAAGGTCGCCCCGCCCTTCAAGCAGGCCGAGTTCGACATCCTGTACGGCCAGGGCATCAGCCGCGAAGGCAGCCTGCTGGACATGGGTGTCGAGACCGGCATCGTCCGCAAGGCCGGCGCCTGGTTCACCTATGACGCGGACCAGCTGGGTCAGGGCAAGGAGAACGCCCGCAACTACCTGAGGAACAATCCCGAGGTGGCCAACGAGCTGGAGCGCAAGATCAAGGAGAAGCTCGGCCTCGGCCCGGCGACCGACGTCCCGGAGGGAGTCGACCCGGTCACCGGTGAAGTCGAGTTCTGATGCGTCAGCGCCGACGCGGTTCTGAGCCGGCCGACGGTCCGGCGGAGGACCGCGACCTCGGACCGGACGCCAACCCGGAGGCTGTCGCCCGCGAGATCGTGCTGCGCAAACTCACAGCGCAGGCGCGGTCTCGCGGCGAACTGGCCAAGGCGCTCGCCCAGCGACACGTTCCGCAGCAGACGGCGGCCGAGGTGCTGGACCGGTTCGAGGAGGTCGGGCTGGTCGACGACGCCGCCTTCGCCGAGTCCTGGGTCCGATCCCGTCAGTCCCGGCGGCATCTGTCCAAGCGGGTGCTGCGACAGGAACTGCTGCGCAAGGGCGTCGACCGGGACGAGATCGACAACGCTCTGGAACAGATCGATCCCGATGACGAGTACGCGGCCGCCCGCGACCTGGCGACGAAGAAGTTTCGCTCCATTACGGGACTGGACCGTGTGGTTGCCTACCGCCGGCTCGCCGGCGCGCTCGGCCGCCGAGGCTTCGGGTCGGGCACGATCTCCCGGGTGTTGGCCGAGGTGCTCGACAACACGCCCGTGGACGACACGCCTGACGTTTCGATCCCGTTCGATTCTTGACCACCTTCTGGCCCGGTCCTAGTCTTCGAACTGAGGGATTTGACAGCACTCGTCACCGCGGGTGCTCCTGATGATTGCAATGAACCCGGTCAGCAGGCCGGTCTGAGATAACCCGAACTGTCGCGTCACACACCGAAAGCGAGTCGTACCACCAGTCACTGACGCCACAACCGAGTACCAGCGCACCCTGACTCCTGTCGGGTGTCGGAGTGACTTGTCGAACCCTCGACGAGGCGTACGCCTGTGCGCCAGGAGCGAGAGGAGCGACAGTCATGCCCAACCTGTTCGAGGTACTGGTGCTCTTCGGGCTGGTCGTCCTCATCGCCCTCGCCTCGGTGGCCGTCTTCAGCCGCCGGCACCGACCTGTGGGACGCCAGAGCGCGACCGGATCAGGCGACGACCAGACCGGTCAGCAGACGGAGCAGGCTCGTTCCCAAGCAGACGAAGTGCGGGCCGAGGCGGACGCCTACGACCGCGAGACCCGAGGACGGGCCGAAGTGCTGCTGCGAGAGGCGCAGACGGCGCGCGGCGAGGTGCGCACCGCCAGAGCCGAACTGGATCGTCGTGAGCAGCGGCTGACCGAACGGGAGACCCGGCTCGATGACGAGGGCAAGGCGCTGCACGACCGGGCGCAACGTCTGGACCAGCTGGAGTCCGATCTCGTCGCAAGGAACGAGGCGCTGGCGGCTGCCGATTCGGATCGGCAGCAGGAGCTGGAACGGGTCAGCGGGCTGACCGCCGAGCAGGCCAAGGCGGAGCTGCTCGCCACCGTCGAGCACGACGCCAAGCGCCAGGCGATGATCCTGGCGCGCGACATCGAGACCACAGCCCGCCGGGAGGCCGAGGACCGGGCGCGGGAGATCGTCATCAGCGCGATCCAGCGGGTCGCCTCGGACCAGACCGCGGAGTCGGTGGTCTCGGCCGTCCACCTCCCGGGTGACGACATGAAGGGTCGCATCATCGGCCGCGAGGGGCGCAACATCCGCTCCTTCGAGCAGGTCACCGGGGTCAACGTGCTGATCGACGACACCCCGGAGAGTGTGTTGTTGTCCAGCTTTGATCCGGTGCGGCGGGAAACCGCCAGGATCACCCTGATTGAGCTCATCGAGGACGGCCGGATCCACCCGGCCCGGATCGAAGAGGTCCACGAACGCAGCAAGTCAAAGATCGCCGAACGGGTGATGCGGGCGGCCGAGGACGCCCTGGCCGAGGTCGGGATCTCCGACCTGCATCCGGACCTGGTCCCGATCGTCGGCACCTTGCGTTACCGGACGTCGTACGGGCAGAACGTGCTCAAGCACCTCGTCGAGTCGGCCCACATCGCCGGGCTGATGGCGGCGGAACTGCACCTGGATGTCGCGACCGTCAAGCGGGCGGCCTTCCTGCACGACATCGGCAAGGCACTAACCCACGAGGTGGAGGGGTCACACGCGCTGATCGGCGCCGACCTGGCCCGCCGCTACGGCGAACACCCCGACATCGTGCATGCCATCGAGGCCCATCACAACGAGGTCGAACCGACCACCGTCGAGGCCGTGCTCACCCAGGCCGCGGATGCCATCAGCGGCGGACGTCCCGGTGCCCGCCGGGAGAGCCTGGAGGCCTATGTCAAGCGGCTCGAACGGTTGGAACAGATCGCCCAGGCCCACGAGGGCGTGGAGAAGGTGTTCGCGATGCAGGCCGGCCGCGAACTCCGGGTAATGGTCGCACCGGACGTTGTCGACGACATCGAGGCCCAGGTGCTGGCGCGTGACATCGCCAAGCAGATCGAGGAGGAGCTGACCTATCCGGGTCAGATCAAGGTCAGCGTGATCCGTGAGTCCCGGGCGGTCGAGACGGCCCGTTGACGACCGCCTGCCGACAGCTCCGGACGGGTCCGACGGCTCACAGCTGGGCGACCACCGGCGGCTGGGTCAGCTCACCGGGGAGCGACTCGTCGGGTTGGCCACCGGCCCGGCCGCGGCGCTGCAGCGAATGTTCGACCCCTTGGGCGATCCTGGTCAGGGCGTAGTTGATCACGATGAACATCGCCGCCATCACCAGCATGGTCGGAATCAGGTTGCCGAAGTTCGTAGAGAACGTCTGCCCGCCGCGGACCAGGTCGTAATAGCCGATGATGTAGCCCAGCGCAGTGTCCTTGAGCACAACGACCAGCTGGCTGATCAGCGACGGCAGCATCGCCGTGATCGCCTGCGGCAGCAGGATCGACCACATCGCCTGCCCCTCCGTCAGGCCGACGGCCAGGCCGGCCTCACGCTGACCGCTGGGGAGCGACCCGACCCCGGATCGGATCAGTTCGGCGATCACCGACGAGTTGTAGAACACCAGCCCGACGACGACGCCGAAGAACGGTTGGTTGGAGGCCAGGTGCAGCACATACAACGCGAAGTAGTAGGCGAACAGCATCATGACCAGCACCGGGACGGATCGGAAGAACTCGACGAACACACCGCTGACCATCGAGACCACTCGGATCTTAGACAGCCGGCCGATCCCGAGCAGGATGCCGAAGACCAGCGACAGCACGATGGCCAGACCGGCCGCCTTCAGGGTCGACAGCAGTCCCGGCAGCAGGTAGTCCAGCCAGGTCGACGGTTGCAGGAACGGCGACCACTTCTCCGCGGTGAGCTGGTTGTTCCGCGGATTGGCCAGGCCTCTGATCACCAGGCCGAGGATCAGCAACAGTACGACGAGTCCGACGATGCCGATGATCAGATGCCGGACCCGGGCCTTCGGACCCGGCGCGTCGAACAGCACTGTTGTCGGTGCGGTCATCGCTGCACCGCCAATCGCCGGGACAGGTAGGTGAACAGTGCGCCGACCGGCAGCGTGAGCACCACGAAGCAGATCGCCACCAGCAGGAAGATCGCGTACAGCAGCTGCGGACTGAATTCGATCATGTTCTTCATCTGGTAGGAGATCTCGGCCACGCCGATGGTGGACACCACGGTGGTGTTCTTGGTCAGCGCCACCAGAGTGTTCCCCAGCGGGGCGATGGCCCCGCGGAAGGCCTGCGGCAGGATGATCTGGGTCAGCGAGGGAAGGAACGAGAGGCCGATCGCGCGGGCCGCCTCGGCCTGGCCCTGCGGCACGGTATTGACGCCGCTGCGCAATGCTTCGGCGACGAAGGACGCGTGATAGACCGACAGTGCCACGACACCCCACCGGAAGTTGTTGTCGGCGATCGACGTGGGGGACTGCTGGTCGGCGAGACTGATGTTGAGGGTGTTCAGCACACCGAAGGCGAAGAAGAAGACGATCAGGGTCAGCGGGGTGTTCCGGATGATGTTGACGTAGCCGGTGCCGATCCAGCGCAACACGTTGATCGGCGCCACCCGGAAGATCGCGACGAGGGTGCCGATGATCAGCGCACCCAGGCCGCCGAACACGGTCAGTTTGATCGTCATCCAGAACGCCAGCGCGACGTGGTACTTGCTGATCAGCTCGGCTAGCTGGCCCACGGGCCCTCCTGTGCTCGGTTCATGATGCTGCGATCAGCCGACGATGCGACCGGTCCGCCGGAGCAGACCGGCCGCATCGGCTTACGGATCAGCTGCAGGGGATGTGCTTCGGCGGGTTCTTGGCCGGGTCCGGCTTGAAGTTCGCCGGGCCGAAGTTGGCGTCCAGGTCCTTCTGCCACGTCCCGTCGCTGACCATCTTGTCCAGCGCGTCGTTGATCTTGCCGCAGAGTTCGGTGTCGCCCTTCTTGATGCCGATGCCGTAGTTCTCCTCGCTGAACGGCTTGCCGACCAGCCTCAACTTGCCCTTGTACTGCGGCTGCGCGGCGTACCCGGCGAGGATGGTGTTGTCGGTCGTCATGGCGTCCAGGGTGCCGTTGATGATCGGATCGACACACTTGGAGTAGGTGTCGTACTCCTGCAACTGCACCTTGTTCGCGAACTTCTCCTGGACGTTCGCAGCCGAGGTGGAGCCGGTCACCGAGCAAAGCTTCTTGCCGTTCAGGCTGTCCGGGCCGGTGATCGACGTGTCGTCGGCACGGACCAGGAGATCCTGTCCGGCGACCAGGTACGGGCCGGCGAAGGACACCTTCTGCTGGCGTTCCTCGGTGATCGAGTAGCTGGCCACGACCATCTTGACCTGACCGCTCTGGATCAGCGTCTCCCGCTGAGCCGACGGCGCCTCCTTGAAGGTGATCTTGGAGTAGCCGAGTTCCTTGACCACGTACCGGGCGACGTCGACATCGAAGCCCTTGTAGTCCGAGCCGACCTGCTGGCCGACACCGGGCTGGTCGAACTTGATGCCGATGGTGACAGCGTCGTTGTCTCCGCTGCTGCCGCCCCCGCCGCCGTTGTCGCTGGCACAGGCGGCCAGTGAGGCCGTCAGCAACGACGCCGCGGCCAGTGCCGCGAACTTCTTCGTATTGGGCATTTGACGTTGTTCCCTTCGATCATTGCGATCTTCGTGAGATCTCTCGTGCGATCTTCGTACGATCCCGCTTGCACTCTTGTGTTTGCGGTGACCGGGCGCATGTCCCGCCCGAATCACCCCCTGGGCACTGATCAGTGGGTGAGGATCTTGCCCAGGAAGTCCTTGGCCCGAGCGCTGGTCGGGCTGGTGAAGAAGGTTTCCGGTCCGGCTTCCTCCAGGATCTGTCCGTCGGCCATGAAGACCACTCGGTCGGCTGCCGTCCGGGCGAAACCCATCTCGTGGGTGACGACGATCATGGTCATTCCCTGTTCGGCCAGCTGGATCATCACATCAAGCACTTCGTTGATCATCTCCGGGTCGAGCGCGGACGTCGGCTCGTCGAACAAGATCACCTTCGGGTCCATGGCGAGCGCCCGGGCGATCGCCACCCGCTGCTGCTGGCCGCCGGACAGCTGGGCCGGATACTTCTCGGCCTGGTTTCCGACGCCGACCCGGTTGAGCAGTTCCATGCCGCGCTGCCGGGCCTCCTGCTTGCTCTTCCTGCGCACCCGGACAGGACCGAGGGTGACGTTCTCCAAGATCGTCTTGTGGGCGAACAGATTGAACTGCTGGAAGACCATGCCGACATCCGCCCGCAGACGCGCCAACTCCTTGCCCTCACTCGGCAGGGGCGCACCGTCGATCGTGATCGATCCCGATTGAATCGTCTCCAGCCGATTGATCGACCGGCACAACGTCGACTTGCCGGACCCGGACGGGCCGATCACCACGACAACCTCGCCGCGACCGACCGACAGGTTGATGTGCTTCAGGACATGCAGCTCGCCGAAGTACTTGTCGACGTCGGCCAGCACCACCAGCGGCTCGCCGACGGCGACCGACGTATGCGGTGTGGGCAGCAGATCATCAGCCGGCGTGGACTCGGTCATAGCGCTGACCCTAAACGAGCCTGGCCGATCCGGCCGACATATCGGGGTTGAGATTCGGTTACGGCCGCCGGGCGACCATCCGTCGTTGTGGCCGGTTCAGCGGCCGTATACCCCCCAGCTGCCGTGATAGGTGTCGCCCGGCTCGAGCACGACAAGCCCGTCGTTGGTGATCGCGGAGTTGAACGCGTCCGGACCGCAGCTCATCGGCTCGATCGCGACACCCAGATCCCGGCGGTCCGCGCCGGTGTAGACCTGCACCCACCGATGGTTCGCGTCGGCCCATACATACGTCTCCCGTTCGCCGAGAGCCAACCGGATCCGCCAGGCCCGGTGTTCCGGATCGATCTGCAGGTCGGTGAAGGCCGTGTCCAGATTGCGTTCACCGATCGGGGTGCCGGACCGCAGGTCCCGGGTCGTGCCGTCGACCGGCTTGAGCTCGGTCGGCAGCAGTCGATCGTCGACCTCCAGGTAGCTCGCGGCAGGGGCGGTGACCTCGATCTCGTCCACGGCACGCTCACCGAGCGTGAAGTACGGGTGAGCGGCGTATCCGAAGGGCATCGCCCGGTCGCCGATGTTCTCCGCCTCGACCCTCACCGTCAGGCCGCGGTCGGACAGGCGGTGGGTGATGGTCGACCGCAGGGTGGTGTCCCAGCCCTTCTGCGGAAACAGCGTGATCCGTTGGCTGACCGAATCCTCGGTGTGCCCGACCAGCTCCCACCCGGACCAACGGACCAGACCGTGGATCGCGTTGTGCCGTTCCGGCTCGCTGAGTGGCAACTCATATCGGGTGCCCCGAAAGGTGAACCGGCCATCACGGAGCCGGTTCGGCCAGGGCAGCAGCTGCTGCCCGTGACCGCCGGAGATCCGGTCGCCCGGCCCGAACCCGGCCAGGATGTCGCGGCCGTCGACACGGAGCTGCCGCAACGTCGCGCCGACCTCGGTGACGACCGCCCGGTACGGTCCGCTGCTGATCTCGTACTGCTCACCGGTCGGGCTCTGGGCACCGCTGACGCTCATGGTGGTGACTCTAACGGCGGACCCGCGGCGCCGACCGCAGGGGATTCCTGTCGGACACGCCCGGCGGATTAGGCTGGGCGATCATGTCGGTGGATACCCAGGCGAGCCCGCGGACGTACCAGATCCGCACCCACGGCTGTCAGATGAACGTGCACGACTCCGAACGGCTCGCCGGTCTGCTGGAGGACGCCGGCTATCGCAGGGCCACGGGTGAGGACGCCGACGTGGTGGTCTTCAACACCTGCGCGGTCCGGGAGAACGCGGACAACAGGCTGTACGGCAATCTCGGACAGTTGCTTCCGGTGAAGAAGTCGCACCCGGGGATGCAGATCGCCGTCGGCGGGTGCCTCGCACAGAAGGACCGCGGCCTGATCACGCAGAAGGCCCCCTGGGTCGACGTGGTCTTCGGCACCAACAACATCGGCCAGCTGCCCCGCCTGTTGGAGCGGGCCCGGATCGAGCAGGAGGCCCAGGTCGAGATCGCCGAATCCCTGGAGCGTTTCCCGTCGACGCTGCCGACCCGGCGAGATTCCGCCTACGCGGCCTGGGTGTCGATCAGCGTCGGCTGCAACAACACCTGCACCTTCTGCATCGTCCCGGCGCTGCGCGGCAAGGAGACGGACCGGCGGCCCGGTGACATCCTGGCCGAGATCCGGATGCTGGTCGACCAGGGCGTGCAGGAGATCACCCTGCTGGGCCAGAACGTCAACGCCTACGGAACGGAATTCCGGGACCGGCAGGCGTTCGCCAAGTTGCTTCGGGCCTGCGGTGGCATCGACGGACTGGAACGGGTCCGCTTCACCTCGCCGCACCCCAAGGACTTCACCTCCGACGTGATCGCGGCGATGGCCGAAACCCCGAATGTCATGCCGCAACTGCACATGCCGCTGCAGTCCGGTTCGGATTCGATCTTGAAGGCGATGCGGCGGTCCTATCGGAGCGAACGCTATCTGAAGATCATCTCCGACGTCCGCGAGGCGATGCCGGACGCGGCGATCACCACCGACATCATCGTCGGCTTCCCCGGTGAGACCGAGCAGGACTTCGAGGACACGCTCGAGGTCGTAGCCCAGTCCCGGTTCGCCGCAGCCTTCACCTTCCAGTACTCGATCCGACCCGGTACGCCGGCGGCCACCATGCCCGACCAGGTCCCCGCACCGGTGGTGCAGGGGCGCTACGAGCGGCTGGTCGAGCTGGTCAACGACATCTCCTGGGAGGAGAACCGCAGGCTCGAGGGCCGGCGGGTCGAGGTGATGTTCGCCGACGGTGAGGGGCGGAAGGACGCGGCCACCCACCGGATGTCCGGACGCGCCCGGGACAACCGCCTGGTCCACGTCGCGGTCGGGGATGATCCCGATCTTCGCCCGCGGCCGGGGGACATCGGTGAGGTGATCATCACTCATGCCGCCCCTCACCACCTCACCGCGGACGGGCCGGACGGCGGATCGGCGCTGATCACTCTGCGCCGTACCAAGGGCGGTGATGCCTGGCAGGCCGGACACAACGCCCAGGATGATCATGCTCCCAACGCGGTCGGCCTGGGCATGCCGAGGATAGGCGTACCGGAGCCGCAGCCGATCGTTGCTGCCTGCGGAATCGACGACTGAGCAGGTCGGCACCACCTGGCCGACGCGTCGCGTGATGATCACCGATCTGCCTGGGTACCACGTCCACGAGTCCCCACCCGGGAACGTCACGACAGCTCCGAACGCGAAGGCGAAGGATCGAACCATGGATCGAGTTGGTGCCCGTTCACGTCCGGGAGTGTTGCCGGGGTCGTCGTTGGACAGGTGACGCGCCGTGACAGGCCGGGAGGACAGCGCCATGCAGGAGGATCCGGCGTTCGAACGGCTGTTGACCTTCCTCAGGGAGAACCGGGCCTTCGACTTCACCGGATACAAGCGCCCGAGTCTTGCCCGCCGGGTTCGCTACCGGATGCGTGAGCTGGGCATCGGCGCGTTCGACGAGTACCGCGATCGCCTGCAGCTCGACCCGAACGAGTTCACCGCCCTGTTCAACACCATTCTGATCAAGGCCACCAGCTTCTTCCGGGACCGGGAGTCCTGGAACCAGCTCGCCGCGGAGGTTCTTCCGGACATCCTCGGTGACGCCACCGGCGCGCCGATCCGGGTCTGGAGCGCCGGCTGCGCGTCCGGGCAGGAGGCGTACTCGGTCGCCATGCTGCTGCACGAGGTGATGGGCAGCGGCTACCGGGAGCGGGTCAAGATCTATGCCACCGATGTCGACGAGGCAGCGCTGGAGGCAGGGCGGGAGGCCTCCTACAGCGAGCGTGAGATACGCGCTGTGCCGGATCATTACCGGGACCGCTACTTCGACCGGATCGGAGCACGCTGGGTCGTCTCACCGGATCTCCGACGAACAGTGATCTTCGGTCGCAACGACCTCACCCAGGATGCGCCGCTCTCCCGGATCGACCTGCTGTTGTGTCGGAACACGTTGATCTACTTCAATGCCGAGACCCGGGCGCGAGTCGTGTCCAGGCTGGGGTTCGCTCTGCGACCCGGGGGCGTGCTGTTCCTCGGCAAGGCCGAGATGTTGCTCGACCACGCGGGGGTCTTCGATCCGATCGATCTGAAGCGGCGGTTCTTCCGGACGACGAGCCTCGAGGAGGATCGCACTGCGCCGGCGCAGCCGCGGCGGCCCCACGGCAGGACGGAATCGGTGGCGGAGGACAGCCAGTTGCGCGACCAGCTGATCATGAGCAATCCGGTCGCCCAGATAGCGGTTGATGCCGACGGCCGGTTGGTGACGGTCAATCGTCGAGCAGCTGCGATGCTCGGCCTGTCCGAACGCGACATCGGACGACCGATCTCCGATCTCGAAGAGTCCTATCGGTCGCTTGAATTGCAGTCCGGGCTGGCAGCGACGATCGAGAACCGAAGCATTGTGACGCTACGGGACACGGAGTGGCGCAGCTCGGCCACCGACGCGGTCTATCTCGACGTTCAGCTGGTGCCGCTGGTGGACAGCGCCGATCGCGCGATCGGAGCGTCGATCACCTTCACCGACATGACCCGGGATCACAACCTGCAGGTCGAGGTCGAGTCCGCGAATCGGCAACTGGAGGCTGCCTTTGAGGAGTTGCGGTCGACCAATGAGGAGCTCGAGACCACCAACCAGGAACTGCAGAGCACGGTCGAGGAACTGGAGACGACGAACCAGGAATTGCAGGCGGCCAACGACGAACTGCAATCGATCAACCAGCGGCTCCGCGACCAGACCCTTGCCGTCGGTGAGGCCAGCGGTCTGATGCAGGCGATCCTGGACGGTCTGGAGATTGCGGTGGTGGTCGTCGATCAGGATCTGGTCGTCCAGGTCTGGAACACAGCGGCCGAGGAGCTGTGGGGTCTGCGGGAGAGCGAGACCGTCGGCCGACACATCGTGGATCTGGACAGTGGCATGCCGACCGAACGACTCAACGCCCTCCTGCGCCGGGTCGTGGACGGACAAGAGGCCGGAGTCGGCCACTCCGAGCTCATCCCGGCGATCAATCGGCGAGGCCGCAGCATCCTGCTGCGGATGACGCTCACTTCCTTGACGGGCGCCCGCTCGCGCGCGAGGGCTCTTGTCCTGTTCGAGGTGCAGCCGGAACGAGGCCATTGACCCGCTGGATCGGGGCTAGTCCAGTCGGAGACCGCCGGTGATGATGCCGGTCGCGACCTCCATCAAGTCGCGGTCGTCAGCGAAGGCGCAGGCTCTGATCCGGGCGAATGCGTCGACCGCAGTGACCCCGATGCGTTCGGCCAACATGCCGGCGGCGACGTGCACCGTCTCCAGCACGTCCAGACCCGAGGAGTTGTTCCGATCGAGGTCGAGCCGCAGCGCCTTGCCGGCAAGCCGCGAGAGAAGGCTTCCCTCGGCATATTCGTCGGCGGCGTCCCCGTCGGTTCCGCGGTAGAAGGTCACCGCGGCGCAGCCGATTCCCGGCCAGCGGTAGGGGAACGACCACACGGCCATCACTCCCGACCGCTGGACGGCCTGCACCCAGCCGAGCCAGCCGGCATCCACCCGTTGGGTGAGTCGGACATCAACGGGTCTGCCGTCGCGGCACGCAGACATCGCCGGACCCTCTCCGAGGACCTGTTGAAGCTCCTCGATGCGCTGGGTCCGGGAGTCGGAGGCCGCCATTGGACAGGGCAACTGCTCGGTGAATGCCGAGACGGCAACTCCGCGGACCGACGGCAATGTCGCGGCGCCGACCCGGCACAGCGCCTCGGTCCAGTTGCGCCAACCCGTCCTCCGTGCGTGGTCGACGACGACTCGCCAGTACTGATCGGCGGTCGGCCGGATGCGGTCCACTCCGGCCCGATGCGCCGTGGTTGGCCGACCGCCCGGGGCGGTGCCTGCTGCCGGGCCCCGGTCCATGCCCGGCCCGTCGGCCGGGCAGGTGCTGGATGAAGTGGGCGAAGCGGTACCGGTCACCGGTTTCCGGCGGTAGCGGCTGAGCAAGGCCTCGGCTGCAGCGGCCCGGGCACGCTGGCGATCCGCGTGGATCCGCGCATCCCGGACGTCGGTCGGTGATGATCCTTCACCGGCGGCGATCCGCTTCAAACGCTGTTGTAGTTCGTTCAGTCGGTCATCCAGCGCCGCGAGCCGGTCGGCGGCCAGTACGACTCGTCCGCTCACCATCGCGACGTCACATCCCTCAGGTCAACAGGGCGGCTTCGCAAACACGCTACACGTGGTTATGCGCGGGTCTGGGTCAACCAGGACTTCGATCAGGATTTCGGTCAGTCCCAGCCAGGCCGGTACCCGTCGAGGCCGCGTTCTCACGGTGCTTCTCGCCGTGGGCGAAGGAGACCTCGGCGGGTTCGGACCGTAGGCGGAGCGCGTCGGGATCGAGCCCGAGCGAGAGGTGCAGGGCTGCCTCCGCATCGAGGTCGCCCCTCTCCTGGATACCGCCTGCGGCGACCAGATTCTCGGCGAGGGTCCGCAACTTGACGTTGTGGGTCTGGGAGTAGCGCCGGAGAAGCTCGAACGACTGGTCAAGCGTCAATCCGAAGCGCTGCATCAGGATTCCCTCCGCGACGCCGATCACCAGGCGGGACTGAGCTGCAGCTCGTAGTTGGTCCTGCTGGCGTGCCCCCTCCAGGGCCGACGACGCGTGCCGGGCGAAGATCGTGGCGACGGCGAGGTCACCGTGGTCGAAGCTGCTCGCCGCGGCGGAGTAGAGGTTCAGCACTGCCCGGTCCTGCGAGCCGGACGTGTCGATCCGGACACTCAACACCGAACCGATACCCAGAGCGGCCGCCTGCGGAGCCCAGGCCGGCCACCGCGTGTCCTCCGCGACGTTCTCGACGGCGAACAGTCCCATCCGCCAGGTCGTCTCCCCTGAACGGCCGAAGGTCAGGCAGGGTCCCTCACCCAGCTCGCACTGGAGCTGGTCGGCCCTTGAGGCCAGTGGCTCGGTGCTGGCGGCGATGTCCATCCGTCCGTCGGCATGCCAGACGGTGACCGTGCACCAGTCACAAGGCTCGATCGATTCCACGGCGGCTTCGACGATGCGTTCCATGGTCGAGGGCCGGTCCCCCCGATGAAGGTCCTGGCTCAACCGGGCGAACTCTTCGGCATACCGCAGTGCGGGGTCGTCGGTCATCGGACCACCTTTCCTTGCTCCTCCCGGTCGACCATCGGCGGGGCTTCCGTTCGCGTCCGGAAGGTGCAAGGTGGGGGCGCTGTTCCCGGCCGGCGTGGCTGCCTATCGGCCACGTTAGTACCGAACGTCAGGTCCGGTGACCAGGTTGGGTGAGCGTGCCCGCCGATGGGTCGGGGTGGCCGGTGGCCCGTCGATGCCGGATGATCGGCACGTGAGTGAGATCAGTGGCTTCGATTGGTGGTTCCGCGACCGGGACTCCGTCCTGCGAGAGAATCTGGAGGCACTGGAGGCGGGCGGAGCGGCGGCGGCGTCCGGATACCGCGAGGAGAAGGAGTTGCTGTCCAGTGCACATCAGCTGCGGACGACGATCGAGCATCCCGACGGCAACCCGACGCCGGTCGACGATGCGCAGCCGGACCGGCGGCTGCCGGTGATCGAAGCTGTCCGATCCGCACATGCCAGATTGCAGCCATCGCCGGCCAGGACTGCGATCTGTGCGGCGATCATGCCGTCCCTGCGGCAGCGAGCGGTCGGCTCCACGGATTCGCCGGTGCCGCAGCCGGCTGCGCGATCATCGTGCTGGTGATTGCGGTGACCGGACGGGCGACCTGGCTCGCCGTATTGCTGCTGGCCGCGGCGGCGATCACCGGCATCCTGGCCGTACGCACCCTGCTGGCCCGCCGCCGCGAGGTCGAACGACGGCACCGGGAGGCTGCCGATCGGGATCGTTCGATCGCCGAGGCGGTGGACACGGCGGACCGGATCCGGTCGGCTTCCCGGCAGGTCGTCCAGCAGACTGCCGATCAACTCGATAGGATCCTGGCCCTCCTCGGCCGGCCAGACTCGGTCACCGACCACAGCGCCGGGTTGATCGGATCGCAGTCCCGGTGACGCCCCGGGTTCAACCGTCCGGCACCGTCCCGGTACTCGTCGGTGCCACGGCATCGGGCAAGACCTCGCTTGCCGTCCGGCTCGCGCAGCGGCTGATCGCCGGAGGGCGTCCTGCGGAGATCGTCAACGCCGACGCGATGCTGATCTACCACGGAATGGACATCGGCACGGCAAAACCGAGCACGGCCGAACAAGGCGGAGTCCCGCACCATTTGATCGACATCCTGCAGATCACCGACACCGCTTCGGTCGCCGAGTTCCAACAACTCGCCCGGGCGACGATCGCCGACTGCAGGCAGCGCGGTGTGGTGCCGGTTGTCGTGGGCGGCTCGGCCCTCTACGTCCGGGCGATCCTCGACGAGTTCGAGTTCCCGGGCACCGATCCGGCGATCCGCTCCCGGCTCGAGGACGAACTCGCCCGGCACGGGCCCGACGCATTGCACCGTCGGCTCGCCGAACTCGATCCGGAGGCCGCTTCGGCGATCCTGCCTGGCAACGGCCGCCGGACGGTGCGGGCACTGGAGGTGATCGAGCTGACCGGTCGGCCGTTCAGCGCTCGCCTGCCTGAACACAGTTACGCGCTCGACGGCGTCGTCCAGATCGGACTCGACCTGCCGCGCCCGGTGCTCGACCAGCGGATCGCCGACAGGGTCGAGCAGATGTGGACAGCCGGTTTCGTCGAGGAGGTCCGGGCCCTGGAACGACTTGGCCTGCGAGACGGACTGACGGCCAGCCGCGGGCTCGGCTACCGCCAGGTGCTGGACTTCCTGGCCGGCGAGATCACCGAGGCCGAGGCCCGGGAGCGGACGATCACCGCCACCCGGAAGTTCGCCCGGCGACAGGACGGCTGGTTCCGGAAGGACCCGCGGATCACCTGGTTCGATCCGCAGGATCCACACGTTGTCGACAAGGTGCTGACGCTGATCCGCAGCGAAGGATCCCGCCGATAGGGATTCGACGCCGGCGCTGGCACACTGGGCGGGTGGGTTCGACCGGCCGCGCGATCAGCTTCGCCAAGGGACACGGCACCGAGAACGACTTCGTGATCATCCCCGATCCCGAGGGCGCGCTCAAGCTGACCGATGACGATGTGGCCTTCATCTGTGACCGGCGGGCCGGGATCGGCGCCGACGGCGTCCTTCGGATCGTCCGGTCCGAGTACGTCCCCGACTGGGACGGCGATCCGGGCCTGTGGTTCATGGATTATCGCAACCACGACGGCTCGGTGGCGGAGATGTGCGGCAACGGCGTACGCGTCTTCGCGCGGTACCTGATCGAGAATGGTCTGGCTGAGGGCAGGACGATCAACATCGCGACCAGGCACGGGGTGAAACCGACAGAGGTGCTGCCCGACGGCCGATACCGGGTCGCGATGGGACCGGTGAGGGTGGACCTCCCTGAGGTCGGCGTCCGGCCGGCGGGTGCGAAGGCGCCTTTGGCGGCGCGGGCCGCCGATGTCGGCAATCCGCACGCCGTGGCATTCGTCGACGATCTCGACGCACTCGACCTCGGTACGCCGCCGACCTGGTCACCGCGGTCCAGGTTCCCCGACGGGGTCAACCTGGAATTCGTCCGGCGGATCGGACCACAGCACATCGCGATGCGGGTCTTCGAACGCGGCTCCGGCGAAACCCGGTCCTGTGGAACGGGAACCTGCGCAGCGGCTGCGGTCGCCGCCGCCGAGGCGGGGCAGCAGGTCCGGCCCCTCACCTACACCGTCGACGTGCCGGGTGGCAGTGTCGAGGTGGAACTCCATGATCACCAGAGCTATCTGACCGGGCCGGCGGTGATCGTCGCCAACGGCGAGTTGGTCCTGCCCGACTGATCCGGATCAGTCCTTCCCGGCGGAGGGGACGTCACTGCCTGGTGGAACCAGGCTCCGGATACGTCGAGGGAGCGTACGGGCGGTGTCGTGCGGGCGGGCGGCGATCGGTGGCGCAGGGCTGATCACCGGTCTGGTTGCGCTCCAGGCCGTGACCGCGATGGTCGCGGAGGCGATCGAGAACACCGGGGGCGCGGGCACCACGGTGGCCGGCCTGGTCTTCGGTCCGCAAGCCGTCAACGCATTGGTCATCATGATGCTGCTCGGCAATGTCCTCCGCCGGGCGCGCAGTGTCACCGACCGGACCGCGCCGACCGACGCCGTGCCCGAGGTTCTTCCGGGAAATCGCACTCGGAGCTCCCGGCTGTCCGGGTAATCAGGTGCCGGTGTTGGTGTGCCGTGAGAAGCTGGAAGGCAATATGACCGAACCTTCCACCAACCGCGACATCGATCAGCCGACGATCGGCGAACCGGAGACGACTCCGACGAGCAGTCCGACGGTGAATTACGACGGCGACCAGCTTGACCTCGCCGACCGCATCTCACTGCGCCGTGTCGCCGGTATGTCGACCGAACTCACCGACATCACCGAGGTCGAGTACCGGCAGCTGCAGCTGGAGCGGGTCGTCCTGGTCAGCGTCTGGACCTCGGGCAGTCAGGTCGACGCCGACAACGCCCTCGCCGAGCTGAAACTGCTGGCAGAGACTGCCGGTTCGCACGTGCTCGAGGGCCTGGTGCAACGACGGGACCGGCCCGACCCCTCGACGTACATCGGCAGCGGCAAGGTCGCCGAGTTGCGTGACGTGGTGGTCGCGACCGGCGCCGACACGGTGATCTGCGACGGCGAACTGGCACCGGCCCAGCTGCGCAATCTCGAGGACAAGGTCAAGGTCAAGGTCATCGACCGGACAGCGCTGATCCTCGACATCTTCGCCCAGCACGCCAAGAGCGCCGAGGGCAAGGCCCAGGTGGAACTGGCCCAGCTGCAATACCTCAAACAGCGACTTCGGGGCTGGGGCGGCAATCTGTCCCGCCAGGCCGGCGGCCGGACCAGTGGCGGTGCCGGGATCGGTGGACGCGGTCCCGGTGAGACCAAGCTCGAGACCGACCGGCGGCGGATCAACAGCCGCATAGCCAAGCTGCGTGCCGAACTCCGCGAGATGGACTCCACCCGTGAGACCAAGCGGGCCGGGCGTCGACGGAACAAGATCCCGTCGGTGGCGCTGGTCGGCTACACCAATGCCGGCAAGTCGTCGCTGCTCAACCGACTCACCGGCGCCGGCGTGCTCGTCGAGGATGCGCTCTTCGCGACCCTCGACCCGACCACCCGGCGTACCCAAACGGCCGACAGCCGTGACTACACGCTCACCGACACCGTCGGCTTCGTCCGCCATCTGCCGCACGACCTGGTCGAGGCGTTCCGGTCCACTCTGGAGGAGTCGGTGCTCGCCGACCTGCTGGTGCACGTCGTCGACGGATCCGATCCGGATCCACAGGGCCAGATCGAAGCCGTCCGCGAGGTGCTCCGGGAGATCGGAGCGGCCCACGTCCCCGAGCAGTTGGTCATCAACAAGGCCGACCGCGCCGACACCGCGACCCTGACGGTGTTGCGGCATCAGTTCCCCGACGCGTTGGTGGTGTCGGCCTGGACCGGCGACGGCATCGACGAACTCCGCGCGAAGATCGACGAGCGCCTGCCCCGGCCGGGCGTCGAGGTGCACGCCATGGTGCCGTACGACCGGGGTGACCTGATCGACCGGATCCATCACGAGGGCGAGTTCGACACCCTGGAACACACCGCGCAGGGGACCCTCGTGGTCGCCCGGGTACACGAGGGACTCGCCGCCGAGTTGGGCTGTTACCGACTGTCCGAGGGTGCCGATAGCTTGGCGCGGTGATCCGGAGCAGCCCTGATTCGCCCGGGGACCTGCCGTGACCAGCCACGCGACCGGCAAGACGTCCGCCAGAAGCACGGGCGGCGGCCCGGCCCCTACGCCGACCGCCCAGGATGTCCTGGACGCCGCGGTCCGGCAGATCGATGGCCAACGTCGTTCCGGCCAGGCTGCGATGGCGGCTGCGATCACCGAGGCGATCAACAGCGGCCGGCATCTCCTGGTGCAGGCCGGCACCGGTACGGGCAAGTCCCTGGGCTATCTCGCACCGTCGCTGGTCGCGCTGGCCACGGGACAGCCGGAGCGGATCGTTGTCGCCACGGCGACGTTGGCGCTGCAGCGGCAGCTCGCCACCAAGGACATCCCGGCGGCACTCGAGGCCGCCGAGCAGGCGATCGGGCGACGGCCGACCGCAGCGATCCTCAAAGGGCGTACGAACTATGCCTGTCGGTTGCGGGTCAACGGCGGGGCGGAGAGCGCCCAGCAATCACTGATCGATGCGGCGGAGCTGGCCGAGAGCCTGCGCACGGCGATGACCGGACAACCGGCCGACGATGACGGCGCGGCACCGTCCACCGCGCTCGGGGCGGAGGTCCTCGCGCTGCGCGAATGGGCCGAGGCCGAGCACGAGCACGGTGGACTGGCCGACCGGGACGACGCGCCGCCGCACACGGACCGCGCCTGGCAGCAGGTCTCGATCCCGGTCCGCGAATGCCTCGGTATCCAGGCCTGCCCGTTCGGCGACTCCTGTTTCGTCGAACGGTCGCGAGAGAAGTCGCGCAACGCAGAGCTGGTGATCACCAACCACGCCCTGCTGGCGATCGATGCCATGCACGGCCGGACCGCGCTGCCGGACCATTCGGTGATCATCATCGACGAGGCACACGAACTGGTGTCCCGGGTGACCGGCGCTGCCTCGGCGGAACTGCACCCGACGGCGATCGAACGGGTGTCCCGTCGCGCGCTGAACTATCTTGAAGATGATCTTGCGCTGGACCTGATGGAGGCTGCCGACGATCTGCGCGAGGCCCTGGACTCCGTGCCGGCGGACCGCATCGAGGACACCTCGTCACCGGTCATCGCCGCGGTGGACGCGATCCGCGGCACGTCCAGACGCGTGGTCACGGCGCTGGCCAACGAGGGTGCGGCCAGGAGCGAGGAGAGCGATCGCAAACAGGCGGCTGCCGCCGTCAAGGAGATCTTCGATGTGGCCGACCGGATCGTCAGACTCCATGATCAGGACGTCATCTGGGTGGCTGATTCCGATCGCACCGGTCGCGATGTCCGGGTCGCTCCGCTCACCGTCGCCGGCCTGATGCGGGACCGGGTCTTCAGCGATCGTACGGTGATCATGACGTCGGCCACGCTGAAGCTCGGTGGAGATTTCGCCGGTGTCGCTGCATCGGTCGGGTTACGGGCCGATGAGCGTGACGACGCCCCCCGGTCCCGTGATCAACAAGCAGCTGCTCGGCAGGCGTCGGTGCGGGCCGGGGAGCATGCCGATGCCCACGACGACCTCGAGGACGGCATCGAAGAGGATCTTGGCTTCGCCGACGGGTTCGCCGACCCTGACCAGGTTCGCGACGGCGACGATCATGACGATGATCACAATGATGATGACGATGATGATCACGATGATCGCGAACGGGGTGGGGACTCCGGCAGCAGACGGCAGACCGGGCCGCTGACCTGGCGCGGACTGGACGTCGGTACGCCCTTCGACTACCGCCGACAGGGCATCATCTACGTGGCGCGGAACATGCCGAAGCCCGGACGCGACGGACTGGGCGAGGAGGTTCTGGCCGAGATCGCGGAGCTGGTCTGGGCCGCCGGGGGTCGGACCCTCGGACTGTTCTCTTCCCGACGCGCCGCCGAGGCCGCTGCGGTCCACGTGCGCAACCAGTTGCCGAAGATGACGATCCTCTGTCAGGGCGACGCCCAACTTCCCGAGCTGACCAAGCGTTTCGTCGAGCAGACCGACGCCAGCCTGTTCGGTACGCTGTCGTTGTGGCAGGGCGTCGACGTGCCGGGTGCCACCTGCCAGTTGGTGATCATCGACCGGATCCCATTCCCGCGGCCGGACGAACCGCTGATGGTCGCCCGACAGCGCGCGGTGGCCGAGGCCGGCGGGAACGGGTTCATGGCCGTTGCCGCGACCCACGCCGCACTGTTGCTCGCCCAGGGGTCCGGGCGGCTGATCAGGCGGACCAGTGATCGCGGCGTGGTCGCCGTCCTGGACCCGCGGCTGGCAACCGCACGCTACGGCAGCTTCCTGCGGGCATCCATGCCCGACATGTGGCCGACGACGGACCGCGAACTCGTCATCGGCGCACTCCGCCGGCTCAACGGCAACTGAACCGTCAGGACCGGCTGCTCCTGCCCGGTTCCCCTGACGGAGCCGCGCCCACAAGCTCTGCGCCGCACCATGTACTCGCCCCCGCACCAGTTTGTCGGCGCCGCACCAGTTTGTCGGCGCCGCACCGGTTTGTCGGCGCCGCACCAGTTTGTCGGCCTCGCACCGGCTGCAGCGGGTGCGGGGTCGAGTAGGGGCCGCGGGAACGAGTAACTGGTGCGGGAACCAGCCGGCGGTGGCGCCCCGCGCACCAGTTGGCCGACGGCGCACCAGTTTGTCGGCGTCGCATCGGTTTGTCGGCGCCGCACCAGTTTGTGGGCCTCGCACCGGCTGCAGCGGGTGCGGGGTCGAGTAGGGGCCGCGGGAACGAGTAACTGGTGCGCGAACCACCCGGCGGTGGCGCCCCGCGCACCAGTTGGCCGACGGCGCACCAGTTTGTCGGCGGCGCACCAGTTTGTCGGCGCCGCACCGGCTGCAGCGGGTGCGGGGTCGAGTAGGGGCCGCGGGAACGAGTAACTGGTGCGCGAACCACCCGGCGGTGGCGCCCCGCGCACCAGTTGGCCGGTTTCTCCTGGTCGGGGACGACACGACAGGATGTCGGCCATGAGTTCCGATGCACTGGAAGCTGTGCTGTCCGATCGTCCGTACCCGGGCCGAGTGATCATCGTCGCCAGAACGCCCACCGGGTTGGTCTGCGCCTACGCCGCCACCGGACGGAGCGAGGCCTCCCGGCAACGCAGGATCCGCCTGACCGGCGACGGAGACCTGCTGGTCGAGCCGACCGTCGGTGATGCCTCCGATCCGCTGCGGCACTACCGGGCCGTCCGGCGGACCGATCGGCATTTCGTCCTGGGCAACGGCAGCCAGGTCGATCCGGTCGCCGATCGGATCGCTGCCGGCGAGGTACCGGCGGTCGCGCTCGAGGATCTGGAGTACGAGCCGGACCCGCCCATCTACACGCCGCGGATCACCGCTGTGGTCGCCGACGACGACTGGGTCTGGTTGGCCGCGGCCCATCGCGGGTCGGCAGCGAGGGCCTCGGCCGACACGATCGTCACCCGGGCCGGTGAGTTGGCGGTGGGCGATGGACTGCTGCTGTCCACCTATCGAGGGCCGGTGGCTGAACCGGTGACCAACAAGGTGCCGGTGCCGATCACGACAACAGCCGGATCGCACACCGAACTCGCCCGGCAACTCTGGGACGGTCTCGACGCCGAGCGCCGGGTACTGGCTGCCGGATTCGCCCCCCGCGAGCACCTCGCCGATCCGCTGTTGATCAACGCCGCCGGCTGAACACCGGCTGAGCCGGGCGACCCGGCACGAGTGGGGGCGCGTCGACCCCGGCCGGGAGTTTCGGTGCATCCCGCCCCGATTTACCACCGGTGCGGGATGCTGTGCCTAGCCGCGGAAGCAGGAGAACGCGGGTTCGAAGCGGAAGGCACGAAGGGGGAAGTGGTGGCCTGCGCCGGGTAAGCTACGCGACGGTGTGGCAAGAACTCTTGTCTGGCAAGTGCCACATGTGCCGATCCGTTACCCTCAATACCACGTAGCGCTATGGACTGCGATCTTGTGGACACTGAATCGACGATCCGACCCGAGGAGGACTGGTGACCGTATCGCTCCAGAACACGTCCCTCACGGACTCGCTCTGCGAGGCACTGCGCCAGCAGATCATCTCGGGTGAGCTTGCTCCGGGCCAGAAGTTGTCCGAGGCCTGGGTGGCCAGCTACTTCGCCGTGGCACGTCCGACCGCCAAGGCGGGGCTCGATCGGCTGACCAACGAGGGCCTGCTGCGCCGTGGCCGCCGACAGACGGCCGTGGTGCCGCAGATGTCGGCCGCCGACGTCACTGACATCTATTTCGCCAGGGAGCCGATCGAGTCCCGGGCGGTCCGCACCCTGGCCGAACGCTCCTACGTCCCGCCGGCCGCCGACCGGGCGCTGGCGCTGATGGGTGTCGCGGCCCAGCTGAACCAGCATTCCGAGCACACCGGCGCAGACATCAATCTGCACCGCGCGCTGGTCGCCGCGACCGCCAGTGTCCGGTTGCAGCGGATGCACGAGACGGTGATGGGGGAGGCCCAGCTGTGTATCGCCCAGGTGCGCCGCCACGTCGGTCTCGACCTCACCGAGTTGACCGCGTCGCATGCGGCGATCCTTGACGCGATCCGCGCCGGTGACCCGGACTCGGCCGTCACCGCGTTGCGTAGCGACCTGGACGTCTGCCGCGAAACCTTGTTGGCCGACGTCGCCGAGAAGACGGCGACCAAGGCGGGCGCGACGACCAGCTCGACGACAACCGGCGACACGGAGGACGTTGCCGACGACACCGTCGCCACGAACGGCAAGGATGCATCGATCGCCTGAGTGATGACGGCCCGATGCGGGCGGCGACCTATTCTGCGTGGGTCAGTGATCGTGATCAGCGGTAGGTGTGATCACCGGTTGATCCCGGTCAGAGTGATACCGCGGATGAACTGCCGTTGCGCTGCGAGGTAGACCAGGATCACCGGCAGCACCGCGATCGTCGCGCCGGCCATCAGGAGGGTGATCTCGCTGAAGTACTCGTTCTGGAACTGGGCCAGGGCCACCGGGAGGGTCTGCAGTTCCCTGGAGTTGATGTAGATCAGCGGCCCGAGCAGATCGTTCCAGGAGTCCAGGAACGTGAAGATCGCGATGGCTCCCAGCGCCGGCTTGGTCTCTGGGAGCAGGATCCGCCAGAACACGGCGAAGGTTCCGGCCCCGTCGACCCGGGCGGCGTCCTCCAGTTCCTGGGGCAGGCTGACGAAGTACTGCCGCATCAGGAAGGTTGCGAACACCGGTGTGAACACCCGCGGAACCCACAACGGCAACTGGGTGTCAACCCAGCCGATCCGCTCGAAGATGATGTACTGCGGGATCAGGTAGGCCACCCCCGGGATCATCGCCGTCGCCAGCAGGATCACGAAGAGCACGTTGCGGCCGGGAAAACGCAGCCTGCCGAACGCGAAACCGGCCAGGGCGGAGACAGCCAGTACGCCGACGACATTGATGAACGCGAGCTTGACGCTGTTGTAGAAGAACCGCGGGATCAACGCCAGCACCTGGCCGTAGTTGCTCCACTGCGGGTGCAGCGGGAACAGCGTCGGCGGCGTACTGAGGACGTGGCCCTCCTCCTTCAGCGAGGCCCCGACCATCCACAACAGCGGGATGACGAAGAGCACGCCGAGAACGATCATGAAGATGTACAGCACGATGTTCAGCATCCGCTGGGTCGGTCCGACCCGGCGGAGTCCGCCGACCGACTCGACCGTCCGTGTACTCATCCGTAGAACACCCACCGTCTCTGCAGCCGCCATTGGATCAGCGTGATCAATCCGAGGATCACGAAGAGCACCCAGGCCATCGCGGCCGCGTAGCCGAACTGGCCGAACGAGAAGGCCACCTGATACAGGTAGTAGATGTAGACACTCGTGCTGTGTCCGGGGCCACCCTGGGTCATGATGTAGATCACCCCGAACACCTGGAACGAGGTGATGAACTGGGTGATCAGCACGAAGAAGATGCTCGGTGTCATCAGGGGGATGGTGATCGAGAACAGTTTCCTGCTCTGGCTCGCGCCGTCGATGCTTGCCGCCTCGTAAAGATCATTGGGGATTCCCTGCAGGCCGGCGAGGAAGATCACCATCGGATAGCCGGCACCCTGCCAGACACTGACGATGATCACCGAGATCAGTGCGAGATTGGGATTGGAGAGCCAGTCCGGTCCCTGGATACCGAAGACGGAGAGCATCCCGTTGAGTACGCCCTGGTCCGGTTTGTAGATCCAGTACCAGATGTAACCGATCGCCACGATGTTGGTGATGTACGGCGCGAAGTAGGCGGCCCGGAAGATCGCGATCCCCGGCACGTTGCGGTTGCAGAGCAGCGCGAGCAGGAAGGCCAGGACGGTCGTCGCCGGGATCGCGCCGAGGGTGAAGAGCACCGTGTTGCGCAGCGTCTGCCAGTACAACGGGTCATCCGTGAACATCGTCCGGAAATTGCCCAACCCGACGAATTCGGGTGGCTGGATCCCGTTCCAGTCGGCCAACGACAGATACATCGACACCACGATCGGGATCGCCTGGAAGGCCAGGATCCCGCCGAACACCGGAAAGATGTAGAGCAGTCCCTCGTACCGGCGCCACAGCTTGATCCGGCGCAATCGCGTAGGCGAACCGTTCGCCGGAGCGGCGCGCGGCAGGCGTACAGGCTCTCGCACGGCGGTCATCTGTTGATCAGGTCCTCACCGTCGGTCACTTCTGATTGAGTGCGGCGTCCACCCTCGGCTTGGCTTGGGTGAGCACGTCCGACGCCTGTTTGTGACAGGTGTAGACGTCGTCCAGCAACGGTCGGTAGATGTCGCGCGCCCCAAGGGTGTTGTTGGTCTGGTTGGGCAGGGTCGAATGCTTGACCGCCTCGGCGAACAGTTCGACGTGTTCGGGCGGGCTGTGCAGCGCGTCGAGTGTCCGGTCGTCCATGCCGAGCCACATGTTGCCCTCGACGAAGATCTTGCCGCCCTCGACGCTGGTCAGGAACTTCAGCAGCTCCCAGGCGGCGTCGGGATTCTCCGCCTTCGCCGGAATGGCGTAGGTGACGACGCTGGACTCGGTCAGCTGGTCCGCGGGACCGGCCGGCGGTGGAGCGACGTCGAAGGTGAAGTCCTTCACGTTCTGCGCCAGATAGGGGAGCGTGCTGAACTGGCTGAAGAACATCGCCAGTCGGCCCTGGGTGAACATCTGCAGGTCGGCATCGGCGGTCTGCAAGTCGCCCCAGGCCGGCTGGACATGATCAACACAGGTGAGATTGGTGGCCCACTGGATGGCCTCCGCCGCCTTCGGCTCGGACAGCGTGAAGGTGCTGCCGTCGTCGGAGAAGATTCCGGTCGGGCTGCCGTTGTTGATCGCGAAGGTCTGCTCGAATCCCGTGTCGAGGTAGACCAGGGCGCCGAATCGCTTGCCCGGGATGGTCAGCTTCTTCGCTGTCTCGGTGAAGTCCTGCCAGGTCCAACCGTCCGAGGACCAGGTGGTCGGCGGCAGTGGCACACCGGCCTCCTTGAAGACGTCGACGTTGTAGTAGAAGAGTCGCGGCGAGTGGGCGATCACCCAGGCCGTGTGGCTGCCGTCGGCCTGCACCGGGAAGTTGTACAAATTCTTCGGGAAGTGGGAGATGTCGAGTTTGTCGCGCTTGATGAAATCGTTGAGGTCCATCAGGGCGCCGGTCCGGGACATGCCGCGCACGTAGTCGTCGTTGATCTTGATCAGGTCCGGCGGTTTGCTGCTGGACAGCACTGTCCGGAACTTCGTGTCGTAGTCGGAGGGCACCGGTTGGACGTCGACGGTGATCCCGCTCTTCTTTTGGAATGCCTCGATCGCTTTGCCGAACGGCGTGCTCTTGACATCGGAGTCGTTGAGGAACGTCATCGACTTCTTGTCGCCCTTGGCGGTCATCCCGCATCCGGTCAACATCGCGGCGGTCGTCGCTCCGCCGGCCGCAATCAGGGTGCGCCGGCTGAATCGCGTCTCTGTGCTCATCGTGGTCGTGCTCATCGTGGTCCTCACCTCACGTGCGGCGGTGCACTGAGTGCCTGGAGCTGACACCGTCGGCGACCAATCGGCGACGGCAGGGTCCGAAGGTTGCCGCCGAGCGGCAAGGCCGGACCTTCAATCACACACTTGAATGACAGAGTAACTTAGAGTACTTGTCAGACTGTTATAGCAGTCGTACGAATTTGCGGTCAATGACCTTGATCAAGTCCTTGACGTGGGGCTCTCGATGCGGAGTCGTGGGCGTCTCAGACGGGGAGTTGTCGGATCGCGTCACCGGCACCGGACAAGATGTCCAACCGCATCTCGGAGTACTTCCTACTCAGCACCACGCCGTCCGCGCCGCCGTCGAAGGCAGCGAGCACGGCGTCTCGAACGCCTTCTCGCGTGCACTGGGTCAGCTCCGGTCCCTGCGTGCTGTCGGCGTTCGCCCCGGAAGCGCCCTCGGCGCGCCGCCGTCGGTCCTCGACCGCCGCCGGCACCTGTCCGACGGGGATGTCGAGGTCGATGCCGGGGTAGATCCTGGTTCGGTCACCGACGCCGGCGACTGCGCGCACTGTCTCCCGGCGGACGTACTCCGCGGTGAATCCGGTGCTCGGCAACTCGTCGTACGCCGCTTCGTCGAGCCCCAGTAGCGCGAGCATCAGCGGATAGACCCGCTCGGGATCGGCATCGGCGAACAGACTCTGGCAGATGTTGGCGATCCAGGTGTGGAACCGTGGGCCGGCGCAGTTGTTGTACTCGACGACCTTGAGGAAGTCGGAGAGCTCGCTGAGCTCGGCGTAGTCCTGGTCGGCCCGGTAGAACGGGCTGAACGAGATCTCGTGGAACACATGCCAGCCGACCTGGACCGACGCTCGGCAGGCCTTCGCAGTGCCGTAGATGTCGCGGTAGAGCTGGCGTTGGCTCTGGGTCCACAGGTTCTGCCAGGACAGGATCTCCGGATAGCGCAGCAGCAGCCGCCAGAACGTGACGAAGGCGCCGTCGGCCGGGCGATTGTCGGAGCGGACCGACGCGTTCCAGGCCAGCAGCTCGCGATAGCCGAGCTGGGCGCGCCGGGGGTCGATGCCCGATTCTTCGGCGATCTGCCGGCAATGCCGGCAGAAGCAGGTCGCCAGTTCGGCCGCGCTCGGTCCCTTGAGCAGGATGTTCAGCGGGCCGGGACGCTCAGAACACCAGGCGAGACCGTCCAGCGGGTAGTTCTTGACGTAGTCCTCGACGATGCTCAGATGCCAGTTGCGATAGTCCGGGTTGTTGAAACACGGTCGCGGTGCCGGTCGGCCCCAGACGTCGACCTCGAGGCACTTGGGGAAGTTCGGGTAGTTGCGCAGTGCTTGAGCGTAGGAGCTCTCCTCGATCCAGGCGTAGGTCTTGATACCTCGGTCGGCGGCGACCGGTAGTACGTCCTCGATCAGATCGCCCTCGTAGTCGGTCGCCCGCCCCACCGGGCCGAGGACGGTGTTGCCGTAGTACTCGGGATGGACGGTGCCGTAATTCCCACCGACCCAGTCCAGGTCGTACTCCTGTTCGCCGTGGTCGGGCAGCGGGTGGCCAGGAATCTGCCGACCACCCGTGCCCCGGGTCCAGGTAGGCGTTGCCAGGAAGAGAGCGTTGACGGCGCCGCGCTCCTGGAGGATGTCGAGCACCGGTTTCACCCCCTCGTCGGCGAACGAGGCGGCGCCGATCTGGATGGCGACGAGCGGGTCCTGCGAAGTCATGATCATCTCCAGTCTCGCGGTGGGGAGGATGGGTCAATCGGCGATCGTGTGTGTTGCCACGGCATGGCTGTCGATCCAGTCGCGGTCGTATGCGACGCCGAGGCCCGGCCCGGGCGGCACCGGAACGCAACCGTCGGCGCCGATGGCCGACAGGTCCTCGGCGTAGCCGTCGGCGTAGACCGGCGGCATCAGGGGATTGCCCAGTTCAGGATCGAGCAGCCCGAGTTCGTAGTAGTTGGTGTTCCGGATCGCCGCCATGCAGTGTCGCTGCGCAGGTCCGGCCGCGTGCACCTCGAGATCGATGCCCAGCGCCTCGGCGGCGTGCGCGGTCTTGATCACCCCGGTGATCCCCATGTCGAGTTCCGGGTCGGCGCGGAGCAGATCGGTGGCACCCTGGTGGGCCAGCCCGATCCGATGCTCGAGCGGACGGACGAACTCGGTGATCAACAACGGTGTCCGGACGCGCTCGCGAAGGATCCGGTGTGCCGGCGCGGCATCTCCGCGCAACGGATCCTCCCACCAGAACGCGTCCACTTCGTCACAGACCCGGCCAAGCCGCAAGGCATCGGCCAGGGTGTCGAGCCCCTTGCCCGGATCGGTCATCACATCCGCACGGCCGCGCAGCCGCTCGCCCACAGCGCGCAGGATCGCGATCTCGTCGGCGACATCGGAGCCGGGGAAGCTGTGGAACTTGTACGCCAGCGCGCCGCGGTTGACACAGTCCTCGGCATAGTCGGCGTAGGCCGCCGCGGAACCGAGGGCGCCGGAGCCCTTGCGTCCCGAAACCGTGCTGACATAGGCCGGCAGCCGGTCGCGCTGCCGGCCGAGCAGGGCCCAGACCGGTTGGTCGACCGACCGGCCGGCCAGGTCCCAGAGGGCGATGTCCAGGGCGCCGTAGCCGATCCGGTCATGCTTGGCCAGGCTGCGGGCGGCGAGGTTCCACAACCGCTCCCGGTCGCGTGGATCCTGTCCGATCAGCAGCCGAGCGGCGGAGATCACCTGCGGTACGGCCAGCGGCGGAGCACTCCACAGGGCGACATAGCTGCCCTGCTGGTGATCATGGGTGGTGATGTCCACGGCGAACTTGCGCAGCGGGTGCCGTGATCCGTCGGGAACCCACTCGAACTCGGTGACGGTGACCGATCTGATCATGGTCGCCGTCCGGGTCGGCGACACGGCGGTGATCATGGTCGGTTGATCCAGTCGGCCTCGGTGCCCTCCCATTCCGCGACGCCGTCCTTGACGGCGCGCAACCTTTCCATGGTCGCGCCGTCGTAGTGGCCGAGTGACAGTCCGTCACAGCCGGTGTCGACGGCAGCCTTGACCGACGCGCGCAGGATCTCCGGTGTGGCATTGGGGCGTACGCCAAGGGCGGCGATCAGCGGTTTGTCGTAGCCGAGGGCACGTCGGGCGCGCATCAGCTTGGCCCGCTTGATCGCGACGCCCTCGGCGGTGCCGAGCTGGTCGGAGTAGTCGGATTCGCGTACCGAATCGACGTGGGCGAACGCGGAGGCGAAGTTCAGCCCGGCCAGTTCCGGCCGGCTCATGTAGGTGTTGTAGCGGAAGTCGATGTCGTCACGTACCGCATGCGCGGCGCTGCTGATCAGCGCGAACAGGTCGTCGATGCTGTGCCGGCGGAACGCCAGCCAGGCGGCGAACGACTCGTGCTCCAACAGCAGTTCCGCCTCGCTGTAGTTGCTCTCCCGGAGCACCTGGGCCTCGTGCGACTCCTCCAGCCCCATGCCGCGGGAGACCAGAGCAAGGTGGCGGACCTCGCGGACGACGGCGTCCCAGTCGAGCCCCTCCTTGACCGCCTTCTCCCGGCAGGCGTCGCAGAAACAGCCGCCGGTCGCGGTTGCGATCAGGTCGGTCCATCCGGACCGGGTTCCGCCGACGGTGTTGGACCGGGAGAATCCCGAACCGAACATCACCAGACAGGACTGGACGAAGTCGATGTCGTGGTTGGCCACCAGGTCGGTGACCAGTGCCGCCAGGTACTCGCCGACATCGGGATTGTTCAGGCAGGGCAGCGCCCGTTGGGCCTCAACCGCCTCGAAGGTGCCGACGATGTTGCCGAAGACGTCGCGCTGCAGGACGTCGGGATACTTCGCCCGGGCGACGTCGGCATCGATCACGGTGTGGGAGATCTCGCAGCCGGTCTTCATGCCGCGGCGCCGGGCGTCGGAGATCAAGGTGTCCAGCCAGTCGGTGCCGGCAAGGAATTCGCGCTCGGAGGTCAGCGGCTTGATCCGGCCCGAATAGCGGTCGGGCGCCGGGCGCCAGTAGACCCGGCTGTCCTCGGGCGTGTAGTACTTCCGCACCGGATTGTGCGGATAGAAGCGCGCATGCAACGGGCGCTTCTCCTTGTGCATGAGGCCGACGAGATAGGCCGAGTTCACCCCCGCCAGCGCTTGCAGATTGTCCAGACAGCGTTCGGTGGTCTCGTCCGCAAGATCCCAGGCGTACAGGCTTGCGGCGACCTCGTCGAGAGGCATTGCGCAGATGTTCCCTTCGAACGGCGACCGGTGCCGGAAGAGCAGGCTGCTTCGGAGTATGTCGGACGGCCAATTTGCATGTCAAGAACTCCAGTCAGACAAGATTGCCGAGCCACTGCTAGAGTTCACGACAGCCGAGGTCAGACCCGGGCGACGCGAGTCGGCCGGCGACAGGAGAGCCGATGACGGCCGAGATCGATGCCGAGGTTGCCGCCCACAGCCGTTGGTGGACGCGGCCGTTCGGGATGCTGCAGACCAACCTGCGGGAGATCGACGCAGGACTGGACGTGGAGAAGACGCTGGACGACATCCAGCGTCACGGCGCCGACACCTGGCTGATCAGTGTCGGCGGCATCCTCGCCTTCCATCCCAGTGACCTGGCGTTCCAGACTCGCAACCCGTGGCTGGCCCAGCGGCCCAGCGGCGACCTGGTCGGCGACGCATTGCGGGCCGCCCATCGGCGCGGCATGCGGCTGATGGCGCGGATGGACTTCTCCAAGGTCGCCGAACCGATCGCCGACGCCAATCCGGACTGGTGCTTCCGGACGACGGACGGGCGGCGGCAGACGATCCACAGCCTGGTCAGCGTCTGCCCGAACGGCGACTACTACCAGCGCCGTACCTTCGACATCATCGACGAGGTCCTCCATCGGTACCCGGTCGACGGGTTCTTCTTCAACTGGTTCGGGTTCAACGAGATCGACTACAACGGCGTCCGGTGGGGCGTCTGCCACTGCGATCGCTGCGCCGTTGGGTTCGCTGCCGCGACCGGCGGACAGGAGCTGCCGACCGGCCCGGAGTCGGCGACCTATCCGCGATGGCAGGCCTTCTGCCGGGACGTGCTGGACGACCTGACCGGCCGGATCCGGAACCACATCGCGGCCGGCCGGCCCGATGCCGCGCTGATCCTCGGCAAGCGCTCCGACATCGTCTTCCACGAGGCGAACAACAAGGTCGGCCGCGAACTCTGGCCGCATGCCACGGCGGAGGCGGTGAGTGCGGCGAAGACAGCCCGGCCCGACGTCCCCGTGCTGGTGAACGCGACGATGTTCGTCGACATGCCCTACCGGATGGCGGCCGAGGATCCCAACCACGTTGCCCAGTACTTCGTGCAGGCGATCGCCAGGGGTGCCAACCCGTCGACCTATCTGATGGGACCCACGGGCGCGATCCGCTATGACGGGCTGCAGGTCGCCGGACAGATCACCCGATTCCATCGTCGGTGGAGTTCGGTGTACGGCCACCTGCGGCCGGCCGCTCCGATCGGCCTGGTCCGTCCCGACCCGGCCGCGATGACTCCCGATGATCATCAGGCGGCGGTTGAGGAGTTCCGTGGCTGGTATACGGCCCTGCAGGAGGGTCACGTGCCCTTCGACGTCCTGCCGCTGGACCGGTTGGCCGAGGCCGGGAAGCTCGGCGTCCTCGACCGGTTCGACGGCCTCGTGCTGCCCGATCTCGGTCAGCTCGGCGAGGTGGAGGCCCGAACGATCACCACGCTGACGAGCAGGTCCGCGGCGTTGATCGTCAGCGGGTCAACCCGGATCGATGATGAACGCGTACTGGCCGAACACCACGGATTCACCGCGACCCGATCCAGCTATGTGACCGACGGCAGCCGGCTGCTGCCGGTGTACGGGTCGCTGCTGGAACTCGAGCCTCGGCCCGACAGCGAACGCCGGTTCAGCCTGATGCCGCAGGCGCCGTTCGCTCCGCCGGAGAAGGCCTACGGCCACCGGGTCAGCCGGGTCCCGGCGATGATGATCACGCGGACGAACGGTCGTCCGACGGTCCGCATCGCCTGGACGATCGGGCGGAGCCTGCGGGAGTTCGGCACCGCCGACATCCGCCGGGTGATGCTCGACGCGGTCCACGACGCGGTCGGTCCGGCGATCACCGAGGGCAGCGAACTTCCCGAGCAGCTCGAATTGATCATGGCACGGAACGACACCGGTCTGGTGGTCCATCTGATCAACGTCGGCAGCGCCCGACGACGCGGGTTCGGCCCGCCGGTGCCGATCGACGGCGCCCGGTTGCACCTGCCGGCCGACGTCGGCAGCCGGGTCCGCTGCCTGGTCACCGAGGGTGGCTGCCGGACAACCGTCGAGGGAGCCGGTCTGGTCATCGAGCTGCCGCGGATCGACCTCTTCGAGGTGCTGACCATCACACCCTGACGGTTCCGCACCGTCGGCAGAGCTGGCGCGTCGCCGACAGGTCTGGAATCGTGCAACCATGGAGCACGAATTCGACTATGACCTGGCGGTCATCGGGTCGGGGCCGGGCGGGCAACGAGCCGCGATCATGGCCGCCAAGCTCGGCAAGCGGGTCTGCGTGATCGACGCCCGCACCATGGTCGGCGGGGTCTGCGTCAACACGGGCACCATTCCGTCGAAGACCCTCCGCGAGGCCGTCCTCTATCTCACCGGGATGCAGCTTCGCGAGCTGTACGGCGCCAGCTACCGGGTCAAGGACGAGATCACCGTCACCGATCTGCTCGGCCGGCTCCAGCATGTGATCGGCCGTGAGGTCGAGGTGATCAGATCCCAGTTGCTGCGCAACCACGTCGAGCTGATTCCCGGCGTTGCCCGGTTCGCCGACGAACACAGCCTGGACGTCACTGTCGACGGACCGGTGCAACTGCACGCCGCCGAGCACCGCACCGTCACCGCGAACAAGATCATCGTCGCCGTCGGCACCATGCCGGCCCGGCCGTCTCACATTCGCTTCGACGGGATCCGGGTGCTCGACTCCGACCAGATCCTCAGCGTGGACAAGGTCCCCGATTCGTTGGTCGTCGTCGGCGCCGGGGTGATCGGTGTGGAGTACGCGTCGATCTTCGCCGCACTCGGCACCCGGGTGACACTGGTCGAGAAACGCCCGAACATGCTGGACTTCTGCGATCCCGAGATCGTCGAGTCCCTCAAGTTCCACCTGCGTGACCAGACGATGTCCTTCCGCTTCGGCGAGGAGGTCGCCCAGGTGGAGTCCGGCGAGCGCGGCACCATCACCACCCTCGCCTCCGGCAAGCGGATCGCGGCCGAGGCGGTGATGTACTCGGCTGGACGGCAGGGCAACACCGCCCGACTTGATCTTGCCGAAGCTGGTCTCGAGGCCGACGAGCGCGGACGCCTCGTGGTCGACGAGCACTACCGGACCGCAGTTCCGCACATCTACGCGGTCGGCGACGTGATCGGGTTCCCCGCTCTGGCGGCTACGTCGATGGATCAGGGTCGGCTGGCCGCCGCCCACGCCTTCGACGAGCCGGCTCACGATCTTGCCGCGCTGCAGCCGATCGGGATCTACACGATCCCGGAGATCAGCTTCTGCGGAAAGACCGAGGCGGAGTTGACCAAGGAATCGGTGCCCTTCGAGGTCGGCATCTCGCGCTACCGGGAACTGGCCCGGGGCCAGATCATCGGTGACCCGTACGGGATGCTGAAGTTGGTCGTGCATGCCGAGACCCGGCACATCCTCGGCGTCCATGTCTTCGGCACGAACGCCACCGAACTGGTCCACATCGGCCAGGCGATCATGGGCTGCGGGGGAACGATCGACTATCTGGTCGACACCGTGCTCAACTATCCGACGCTGTCCGAGGCGTACAAGGTCGCGGCACTGGACGTGACCAACAAGCTGCGTGCGGTGGATCGGCTGGCCGACTCGATGCTGGTCACCGATCGGACCGGCCTGGTCGGCAGTTGATCAACCGACCCATGACCGGTGATCATGACCGGTGATCATGACCGGTGATCATGACCGGTGATCATGACCGGTGATCATGGCCGGTGATCATGACCGGTGATCAGGAATTACCGGCGAGGATGGCGACCAGGGCGTCGGCCAGCCGCTCGTAGTCCTCGGGTGTGTTGTAGGCCGCGCCGGCGATTCTGATCACCTGTTCGCCCTCGAAGCGGGAGGTCGGAACCTGGATGCCGTATTCAGAGCTCAACCGCTGGCGTTCGGCACGGGTAGCCGAGTCGTCGCCGTCACCGAACAGCCGATCAGGAAGCCGTACCATCCGCATCGTCGGCGCCGGAGTGACCGGCAGACCGTCCAGCGAGGTGCCCAGGACGTCGGCCAGCTGCTTCTGAGCGGCGTCCAGCATCGCGCTCTGCCGATCGATCTGTTCCCAGCCGCCCAGCCGGGTCCAGAAGTCCAGGCCCGCGGGTGCCGCGAGCCAACCCGAGTAATCACCGGTACCCGGATGGTCGAACGCCTCGGCGTAGCCGTCGTGCAGTTGCCAGCTCAGCACACTCGGTGGCGTCCGGGGGCGGAGATCCTCCCTGGTCCACAGCAGGGCGGTGCCACGCGGCGTGAAGGCCCACTTGTGCAGGTTCCCGACCCAGTACGCCACGCCGAGGTGCTCGATGTCGACCTGCAGGCTGCCCGGCACGTGAGCGGCATCGACCAGCACCGGCACACCGACCGCCGCCGCGATGGCGGCGACCGGCAGCACGGTCGCCGTGGGGGAGGTGATCTGGTCAACGATGACCAGACGGCTGCGTGGCCCGCTGGCTGCGACGAAGGCCGCGATGATCTCGTCGTCCTCGGCGCCCAACGGGAAGCTCGCCACCCTGACCGCCGCGCCACGCCGAGCAGCCCAGTGCTCGGCCGCCATCCGGACCGCGCCGTAGCCGTGGTTGCAGACCACGATCTCATCGCCCCGTCCAAGATCAAGCGAGCCGAGCACGGCCGATGCACCCTCGGACACGTTGCGCACCCAGCCGACCGCCTCCGCATCGACGCCGAGCCAGGCCGCCGCATCGCTCCTGGCCTGCGCGACGTGTCCTGGCAACTCGACGGAGTTGAAGTGATTCGGGTTGCGTTCCGCACGGTCGCGCCAGGCCTCGGCCTCCCGGCGGACGGCGATCGGCGCGACGCCGAAGGCACCGTGGTTCAGGTGCAGCACGTCAGGGTCGAGTCCGAATTCCTCTAGCAGCGCGAGATCCACGGCCTCCATGATTCCCGGTCCAAGCGGCACACCGCCAGCCCGGTCCGCCGGATCTGGACGATGCCGGACATTCCGGCTGCGTCGTTTATGGTTAGGCTTGCCTAACTAGCATCCCGAGCTGAGTAGCCCGATCTGAACGGAAGACGTCGTGACCCGAACCGTGCGCACCCTCGTCGCAACGCTGAGCGTCCTGTGCATCGCCCTGTTGGCCGCTTGCCAATCGTCGGCAGGCAGCCGCGGCGCGGCGACACCGAGCAGCCCGGCTGGCTCGGCCGACGGGGCGTCCGGCTTCCCGGTCACGATCACCCATGCCTTCGGGTCGACAACGATCCAGAAGAAGCCCGAGCGGGTGGTCACCTGGGGATTCGGCAGCACTGACGCCGCCCTGGCTCTCGGGGTCGTTCCGGTGGCGATACCGCAGCAGACCTACGGCGGCGACAAACAGGGGGTGCTGCCGTGGATCAAGGACAAGCTGACCGCGATGGGCGCCGAGACCCCGACGATCCTGCCGAATCCGTCCGGGTCGGACACCGTCCCGTACGAGAAGATCGCGGCGGCACGACCCGACGTGATCCTGGCCAACTACTCCGGCATCACCAAGCAGCAGTACGACACCCTGACCAAGATCGCGCCGACGGTCGCCTATCCGGACCAGCCCTGGTCCACTCCCTGGCAGGACGTGGTGAAGTCCACCGGTGAGGCGCTGGGCAGGTCCGCTGAGGCGCAGAAGCTGATCGACGACATCGTGGCCACGATCAAGCAGAAGGCCGCTGAGTATCCGCAACTGAACGGCAGGACGGTTGCCGCGGTGTGGGACGTCGGCGGCACCTTCTACGTCTACAAGAAGGCCGATTCGCGGGTTCAGTTCCTGACCGATCTCGGGCTGGAGTCGGCCCCGAGCGTCGACGAGCTGGCCAACGGCGACTCGAGCTTCTACTACACGTTGAGCTATGAGAAGACCAGCCAGCTGACCAGCGACATCCTCGTCGTCTATGCAGACGATCAGAAGGGTATCGACACGTTCCTCGGCAAGCCGTACGCGAAGTCCATGCCGCAGGTCAGGGCCGGTCACGTTGCCCCGGTTGTCGGTCAGGAGTTCGTAGCCGCCGTGTCGCCCCCGACCGTGCTCTCGCTGCCCTGGGGGATCGACGGCTACCTGAAGGCACTGGCCAAGGCGGTCTGATCGTCTATCGGCACCGCCGACCGGTGATCACAGCCTCCGGAGTACGGCGACCACGATCCCCAGGATCGAGGCCGCGTCACCATCGATCGGGTCGTACGCCTCGTTGTGCGGCATCAGCCAGACATGGCCGTCGGCCCGCTTGAAGGTCTTCACGGTCGCCTCGGTGTCGAGCAGGGCAGCGACGATGTCGCCGTTCTCGGCGGTCTGCTCCCGCCGGACCACAACCCAGTCACCGTCGCAGATGGCGGCGTCGATCATGGAATCCCCGCTCACCTCGAGCAGGAACAGCTCACCGTCGCCGACGATCTGCTTGGGCAGCGCAAAGACGTCCTCGTAACGTTCCTCGGCGAGGATCGGCCCGCCGGCGGCGATCCGGCCGAGCAACGGGACATGCACCGGAGCCGGGAAGGCGTCGTTGATCGCCGTCTCGTCGGTGGTGGAACCCGGCCCGGAACCGAAGCCGATCCGGCGCACCGAGGCAGGCTCGCCGGGCTGGTCGGGGATCGTGGCGCCGAAGTCCTGCGGCAGGAACACCTCCATGGCCCGCGGGCGATTCGGGTCCCGACGCAGAAAACCTTTCTGTTCAAGGACTTTGAGCTGATGGGCGACGCTGGAGGAACTGGCCAGGCCGACCTCTTCGCCGAGTTCCCGGATGCTCGGCGGATAGCCGCGGGCCTCCACCGCGTCCTTGATCACCTCGAGGACACGCCGCTGGCGCGGGGTCAGCCCGGTCGCGTCGGCCGGTCCGTCGGGCAGTGGCGTCACGGTGGCGTGTTGTGCCGATCGTTGCCGGGCAGCCTCGATCTGCGCCTCCACGTCGGCGTTGCGCGGCCGCCCTCGCTTGGGCGTCGAGGACGAGGTCGACGCCGCTCGGGGATTCGCCGCTGACCTCAGCGACGACTTCGGTGTCGCGGACGTGCCGGCGATCTTCTTTCCGGTGCGGCGGGAGGTGCCGGGCTTGTTCGATTCGGCCATGGGTCCACCGTAAGGGAAGCCGTAGGAGTGAATCAAACAATTGTTCGATGTAGGGTCCGGCGTGTCGCGCCGACGATGCGGCGCAAGGCGCCGACGGCCCGGGCGACGTCGTCGAGGGTGTTGTAGACGGCGAAGCTCAACCGACAGCTGGCCGGCGGGTCGAGGCCGAGCTCGTGATGGGCAAGTGTCGCGCAATGACAGCCGGCCCGCGATTCCACGCCCAGCCGATTCAATGCCGTGGCGATGTCGATCGGACGGCGCCCGGCGATGTTGAAGGCGACCAGAGGAGCGCGGTCGGCGGCCGATCGCGGTCCGTAGATCGTGATTCCGGGGATCTGCTGCAACTGGTCGAGGGCGTGGCAGGTCAGCCGTCGGGTGTGGTCGGCGATCACCGCCATCGTCTGCTCGATCGCCGACCGGGGGAACGGCGCGGGCGAGCCGAACCAGGGCGTAGCCGGGCCTTCCGTGCCGCCACGCCCGGTCGCCTCGTCGACCAGATCGAGCAGCAGCCGCAACGCCTCGGCGGAGACGATCGCACCGAGGATGTTGGGCGTACCGGCGGCGTACTTCCACGGCAACTGGTTGTAGCCGACGGCATCGGGGAAGACCTGTCCCTCGGCGATCATGTCCCCGCCGTACAGGAACGGCCTGGCCCGGGCCAGCAGATCCTCCTTGGCACAGAGCACGCCGACCCCGAACGGCGCCAGCAGTTTGTGGAAGGAGAAGGCCAGGTAGTCCACATCGCTCTGCTGGACGTCGACCGCGGCCGTCGGCACCAATTGGGCACCGTCGATCAGCAACAGCGAACGGCGGGAGCCGTCCGGCTGGGCGTACCCGCTGGCGTCGGCGATCTGCCGGAGCCGGTCGATCGGCGGCTTGCTGCCGAGGAAGTTGGACGCACCGGAGCAGCAGATGATCTTGGTACGACTGTCCACCAGACGGCTGAGATGATCAAGGTCGAGGGTGCCGGTCTGATGGTCGAACCGGGCCAGCCGGAGCTCGACCCGTCGTCCGAACCGGGGCAGCAGCTCCCGGGTCAGGCCGTGCCATGGCACGAAGTTGGAGTTGTGCTCGAGCAGTGTGGTGACCACGTTGTCGCCGTCGACGAACTCGGTGAGCAGGCTGTACATCGCCGTGTTGATCGCCTCGGTCGTGTTCCGACAGAGCACGATGCTGCGCCGGCTCGGAGCGTTCAGCCAGTTCGCGACCGTGTCGTAGGAGCGCTCGAACCGTTCAGTGGTCCGAACGGACGCGTCCGACTGCCCGCGATGCACGTTCTCGTAACCGGCGGCGAGCTCGGCGTACAGCGCGGTCAGCTCCCGCGGCGGCTGGGTGCTGGCCGCATTGTTGGTGACGACCCGGCCGAGCCGCGGAAAGTCGAAGTGCCTGCGGAGCAGTTCGACGTCGAAGGTCCGGATCCGGTCGACCGTGGGGTGGCTGCCCGGATCCGGCCGAGGCCGGACCCGGGCGATCGGGAATCTCATGTCCCCAGCACCTTGTGGGAGTAGACGTCCTCGGTCTCGTCCGACCGGCCCGTGTGGGTGGTCAGCATCCAGCTCAGATTGCCGTCCCAGTCCCAGAGGAGCACCTTGACCAGATCGACCTTCTCGGTGGTCGCCGGTCCGGCGATGAAGTGATAGTCATCGGGCAGTTCGGTCCAGCTGCTCTCGAACTGGTTCGCGGGGACCGAGATCGGTGCTGTGGTCACATTGCTCTGGAAGGTCGAGGCGCCGTGCTTCTTGACGCCGGTCGCGCCGGCTTCGGCCTCGACGAGCAACTTCAGGTTGTCGATGGCCAACGGGCCCGTGTTGTTCACCCGTATCCGGAACGTGACCTCGTCGCCGGTGTTGATGACGTCGCCGTCGCTGGCCACCGGATTGACCGAGTAGATGTCAACGGTCAGATAGCTCTTCGGGTAGTCGTGGATGGCGTCGGACAGCTGCTCCAACAGCGGTGGCGCGCTGCTGGCGGGACTGCTGCTCGGCGGTGAGATGGGGACGTCGGAGACCGTCGCTCTGGTGGTGATGGAACTCATCGGTTCGGTCCTTCCAGGTTGTTTCCGACCCTTGTGGTCGGCTCACCGACGACGCTAGAAATTTGCGGTCCCGGTCGGCGAGCGAGGAATCCCCACCATCGACCCCACATTTGGGCCCCAGTGACCCTTGCCGTCTCCATATTTGCGGAGAGATGCTCTATCCAGAGCGCGATGCCGCGCTGCCCCACCTCTCCCGGCTTCCGGCTGCCACGCATCGCTTGATCGCGCTTCCGAGGAGGCGTTCGGTGACCGGGGGAACCGTTGGGAGTACCGACCGTGCACGCCGCATCCTTGGCCGGACCGACGCCTTGGACCAGATCGACCGGTTCATCGACGAGGTTGCCGCCGGTCCGGTGACCCTGACGATCAGCGGCGAACACGGCATGGGCCGGACCAGTCTTTGGCGGTACGCGGTAGCCGCGGCCCGAGACCGGGGGTTGCGCGTGGTGGCCACCCGGTCGGCTGAGGAGGACCGCGCGGTGGCCGGCACCGCGATGCGCGACCTCTTCGGCGGTGGGCCCGATCCGGCAACGGAGAACCTCTCGGCAACCCCGGGTTTCGACGTCGGCCGTCGGGCACTGGACAACCTGCGACGGCTGGCTGCAGACGGCCCGGTGCTGGTGGCAGTCGACGATGCCCAATGGCTCGACGCCCTCAGCGCCAACGGCCTGCGGTTCGCCATCCAGCGGCTGACCGAGCAACCGGTCGGCGTGCTGTCGACGATGGCCACCGCATTGCCGGGCCCGGAGATGCCGCTCGGACTCCGCTACGGGCACCATGTACACCTCGGCCCACTGGCCGCTGACATGCTGCGCAAGATCCTCGCGTCCACCGTCCCGACGGTGTCTCGGCCCGAGTTGGTCCGGGCCCACCAGTTGTCCGGCGGCAACCCGGGGTTGGCCCTCGACCTGTTCCGGTCCGGCCACTCCGGGCGGGAACAGCCGAGCGAGTATCACCGCTTGCTGTCCGACCTGGCGCCCGACACCCTGACCGTTCTGCGAGTTCTCGCGCTGAGCACACCGAGCGCCGCCGACCCGGCAGCACAACGGGTGGTCGCCGGTGTGGTCGCCCAGGCCTCAGGTGTCGACGACTTCGCCGGGGCCGTCCGTGAGGCCGAGGCCGCCGGCCTGATCGCCGTCAGCGAGGAGCTCACGCTCGGGTTCGTCGACCAGCATGCGGCCCGCGCGGCGCTCGCCGGGATGAACCCGCTCGACCGATGCACGGTGCACGCCCGGTTGTCCGACCTAGATCCGGACCCGGCCGACGCTGCGCGGCACCGGGCGCTGGCCACCGTGCTCCCCGAGGAGTCGGTGGCCTTTGAGATGGAGGCGGCCGCCGCGCAGTGCGCCGATCGCGGCAGATCCGATCTGGCCGCCGATCTCGCCGGTCACGCCGTACGCCTGACACCACCGGGCCACAACGATGCCGCCGGGCGGCGGGCCAGGGCCGAGGTCGACTACCGTGCGGCGGCAGGGGAGATCGCCCGCGCCATCGACCTGGCCGATCGACTGCTGGCTCGCCTTCCGCCCGGCCCGGGCCGGGCGCAGGTGCTTGCCAAGCGGGTCTTCCTCGATTTCGGGGAGAGCCAGAACTTCCTCCATCAGGCCCTGCTCGATGTGGGTGAGGACCAGGCGTTGCGAGCCAGGATCCTCGACCTGATCGGCTGGCAGTACGGCCTGTATCAGGGCAGGCTCGCCGACGGGGTGCGGTACAGCCGACAGGCGCTCGACCTGGGCCGCCGCCTGGACGACGCCGAGGTTGTCGCCCAGGCAGGAGCAACGCTCGCCGCGACGCTGTCCCTGGGCGGACATCCGCGAGAGGACCTGTTCACCGAATCGATCCGGCGTGCCGACACCGTGCGGTTGTCGCCGCTCGGCCGGTGGCCGAGCGTCTTCTGGGCGCGTCACCTGCTGTGGAGCGGGCGTCTCGACGAGGCCAGACGGATCTTCCTGCGGGCCGAGAGCGACGCGATCAAACGCGGTTCGGAGTTCCAACGGCCGTATCGACTGCACGATCTCGCGGTCGCCGAGGTCTGTGCGGGAGAGCTGCGGACCGCTCGCGCCGAAGCTGAGGCGGGGATTCAGGCGGCCCGCGACGCCGGCAACGAGCAGGCGGTGTCCTGGCTGGCCCATCCACTCGGTCTCGCCGCGGCATTGCAGCGCGACACCTCCACGGCGCAGTGGTGCTCGGAATTGCTCGCTGGCTGGGGAGCGGCCAACGACCAGCCCCCACGGCAGGCGATGGCCGACGAGGTACGAGGCGATCTGGCCGCAACCGCGGGCGACTGGGACACGGCGTTCGCCTGCTTCCACCGCATGCTGGAGCAGTTGGACGCCATGGGTTACCAACATCCCGGTGCACGTCCGGCACTGAGCCGTGTCGTCGAGGCTGCCACCATGCGCGGCGACCTCCCGACGGCGATCGAACTCACCGCCCGCCTCGTCGCCCAGGCATCGGAACTGGCGGCACCGTTGGTGCAGTCGCTGGTCTCGGCGGCCCAGGGCCAGGTGGCGCTGCTCCGCGACGAGGACGCCGTACCCGCCCTGGCCCGGGCAGTCGACGGGTTGGACCGACTCGGCTACCGGTTCGAGGCCGGGCGGGTCCGCCTGGCACTCACCCGGGCGCTGCTACGGGACGGGCGACGCGCTGCCGCCCGCACCGCGGCGACCCGGGCGGCCGGCTATTTCACCGAGGTGGAAGCCCACGCCTGGGCGGTCACGGCCGAGGAGCTGCGGGTCCGGGCAGACGCCGGCGCACCGCGCTCGGGGGTGCTGACGGTCGCGGAGCGTCAGATCGCCGAACTGGTGGCCGCCGGACGGATGAACCGAGAGATCGCGGCCGCGCTGTTCGTCAGCACCTCCACCGTCGAAGCCCACTTGACCAGGATCTATCGCAAGCTCCAACTCCGCCATCGCACCGAACTCGCGGCCTGGGTCCGACAGGCGTCCGGCCGCTGAGCGCCGAACCTGATACCACCTGCGTCGGTCGGCCGCGAGGACTGTCAGTGGTGGCTGCTGTGCTTGGTCCGGGTCGCAAACGCGGCATTGGTCCAGGTCGATAACAAATAGGAACAGACCTGCGAATGGGCTTGCGTTCCGGGCCTTGGTGGACTAGAAATCAAACATACGTTCTATCGAACAGACGTTCGATGCGGCAGAACAGGAGTCACCATGAGTGCAGCAAGCCTCGAGCGACCGGCAGTTGCAGTTCGTTCGGCGGGCACCACGCGCACCCGGCAACTCCGCCCGGGGCGCGGAGGCGGTCGGGGAACGCGTCCGGTCTCTCGATCCGTCTCCGGCGTGCCGGCGCCGGCGGTCGGCCGCCGGCTCCGCGTCGACGCCAGAGGGTGTCGCCCGGAGGCAGACGCCATCGAATCGGCAGAGATCGGCCGCTCCCGACAGACAACGGCGAGCGCGCGGATTGCCGGATCGGTCGCCGCCGGCTGGCACCTGACGAATCGGGGGATCGCCGTCGTCCTGGTCGCAGGGGCCGTGTTGGCTGCCGCCGCGCTGACGGTGATCACCGCAACGGCGATCACCGTCACCTCGGAGGGCTATCACCCGCACGGCTCGGCGTTGGCCCACCGCTGAGGGCCGGCGCTCGGTGGGCGTCCCGCTGAGCTGAGCCGGTCGGGTGGAGAATGGAGCGCATGGCAAGCGGACGCGTACCGGCGATGCCCCGACCGATCAGGAATGCGGCCGTGGGCGGTTATCGGATGCAGCCGTTCGATCCCTCGCGGGCGCTCAAGGCCCTCGGTACGTTCGTCGGCTTCGGGGTGGCAGTCAGCGGCCTGTATGCGACAACGGGAATCGGTTTCCCGTGCCCACTCCGGTCGCTGACCGGCTGGGAATGCCCGCTATGTGGCGGTACGCGACTGGGCTCGGCGCTGCTGCACGGTCACCTGGGCCAAGCGTTCATCTCCAACCCGGTGGTGTTCGTCGGTCTGATGGTGATCTCGATCCTCGGCGGACTCTGGACCGTCGAGGTGCTCGGCGGTCCCAAGGTCCGTCCGCCGCGCCGCGTCGCGGCTCGGCTCTCCCGGGTGCATCCCACGGTGTGGAGCCTGCTCATCGTGGCATTCGCCGTGCTCTACACGGTCGTCCGCAACCTCGTCTGACGCGTCACCGAGTTCTTCACCCGGTGCTGCCGAAGCTGCCGCACCAGCTACTGCATCCCGCACCGAGTACACCCGGTGCGGGATGCAGTGCCTGGTGCGGGAAGAGGAGTGAGGCTCGGGTTCGAGGCTCTGGCGAGGGGGGAGATCGGTGAGCCGGCCGAGTGGGCGTGCCGGTTGTTGACGACTGCCGAGTTCGGACATAAGATCAATATCTAGTAGTTACACACGTGTGCTTCGTCCACAGTTAGTGGTCGGTGTCCACAGCTCGTCCACATCGCTTCCACAACGCAACCCACAAGTCATCCCCAGACTTGTCCCCAGAACGCGCAAGTCGCCGCTGATCGACGCACCGAAAGAAGGCTGCAGTGCACTGCCCCTATTGCCGGCACACCGACACCCGGGTGCTGGACTCCCGGGTCGCCGAGGACGGCAGCAGCATCCGGCGTCGCCGGCAGTGCCCGAAGTGCGAAAGCCGTTTCACGACGATCGAGCAGATGCAACTCGCGGTGATCAAGCGGTCCGGAGTGGTCGAGCCGTTCAACCGGGACAAGGTTGTCAGTGGCGTGCGCAAGGCTTGCAAGGGTCGGCCGGTCAACGAGGACCAGCTGGCCAAGCTCGGCCAGGAGGTCGAGGAAGCACTGCGGGCATCCGGCAAGCCGGAGGTCCCAGCGGACGAAGTGGGGGTGGCGATCCTTGGCCCGCTCCGGCGGCTCGACCAGGTCGCGTACCTGCGGTTCGCCAGCGTCTATCGGCAGTTCAACTCCGTCGACGACTTCGAGGCGGAGATCGCGACCCTGCGGATCGAGAAGGATCCGATGGGTATCGAACCCCTGATCCCCGAACTGGCTGCCACGGCCCCTCGCGGTCGCGCCAGCGCCAAGCGCAGCACGACCGGCACGACGACGGTCAACAAGGCAGCGCCCCGCGCACGCGGCGGCGGAACGCCCTAGAGCCCCGGAACGGGCCCCGCACTTGGGGAAGGGTGCGCGGCCCGTTCCGGCCACCAGTCATCGACAGGGATGGGCGATGAGCAGTTCTCCCCGACGGAATCCCCGAAGCAGCTCTCCCCAGAAGTTTCCCGACACGTTCTCCCAGACGAGATCCCCAGACCAGACCTTCCAGACAAGCGACATCGAGAGGCAGGCAGGAGCAATGTCCGAAACGACCCGATCGGACCGGAAGACGGAGGCCGCGACCAGAGCACAGGTCAAGGCCGCCTCATCCAAGCCCGGGCTGACCATCCAGCGCGTCTTCACCACCGAAGACGTGCACCCCTATGACGAGGTCACCTGGGAGACGCGGGACGTCGTCCAGACCAACTGGAGGACCGGTGAGACGGTCTTCGAGCAGAAGGGGACCGAGTTCCCCGACTTCTGGAGCGTCAATGCCTCGACGATCGTCACCACCAAGTACTTCCGCGGTGCGGTGGGCACCGATGCCCGCGAGTGGAGCCTGAAGCAGTTGATCAACCGGGTGGTGGGCAAGTACCGCCAGTCCGGGGAGGAGAACGGCTACTTCGCCACTCCGGCCGACGCCGAGACCTTCGAGGCCGAGCTGACCTGGATGTTGCTGCACCAGTACTTCAGCTTCAACTCCCCGGTCTGGTTCAACGTCGGCACCAACGCTCCGCAGCAGGTCAGCGCCTGTTTCATCCTGTCGGTCGACGACTCGATGGACTCGATCCTGAACTGGTACAAGGAAGAGGGCTTCATCTTCAAGGGCGGCTCCGGCGCCGGCCTGAATCTCTCCCGCATCCGTTCGTCCAAGGAACTGCTCAGCTCCGGCGGCACCGCATCGGGTCCGGTGTCGTTCATGCGCGGCGCAGACGCCTCGGCAGGAACGATCAAGTCCGGGGGAGCCACCCGGCGTGCCGCCAAGATGGTCGTGCTCGATGTCGATCACCCCGACATCGAGGAGTTCATCGAGACCAAGGCGCGCGAGGAGGACAAGATCCGCGCGCTCCGCGACGCCGGCTTCGACATGGATCTCGGCGGCAAGGACATCGCCTCGGTCCAGTACCAGAACGCGAACAACTCCGTCCGGGTGTCCGAGGAGTTCATGCGGGCGGTGGAGGAGGGCGGCCAGTTCGGGCTCAAGGCGCGGATGGACGGCCGGGTGATCGAGACCGTCGATGCCCGGACCCTGTTCGGCAAGATCGCCCAGGCCGCCTGGGAGTGCGCCGATCCCGGATTGCAGTACGACGACACGATCAACGACTGGCACACCAACCCCGAGTCCGGACGGATCACCGGATCCAACCCGTGCTCGGAGTACATGAGCCTTGACAACAGCTCCTGCAACCTGGCCAGCCTCAACCTGCTCAAGTTCCTGCGGGACGACGACACCTTCGACGCGCCGCTGTTCGCCAAGGCCGTCGAGTTGATCATCACCGCGATGGACATCTCGATCTGCTTCGCCGACTTCCCGACGGAGAAGATCACCCAGACCACCCGGGACTACCGCCAGCTGGGCATCGGGTACGCCAACCTCGGCGCGCTGCTGATGGCCACCGGCCACGGCTACGACTCCGACGGCGGGCGGGCGGTTGCTGCGGCGATCACGTCGCTGATGACCGGCGTTGCCTACCGCCGTTCGGCCGAACTGGCCGGCGTTGTCGGCCCGTATTCCGGCTACGCCCGCAACGCCACGGCTCACAAGCGGGTGATGCGCAAACACCAGGCGGCCAACGACGACCTGCGGACGCTGTCCGCCTTCGACAGCGACATCCACAAGCTGGCCACCGAGGAATGGTCGAAGGTGATCAGCATCGGTGAGCAGAAAGGATTCCGCAATGCGCAGGCCTCGCTGCTGGCGCCGACCGGGACCATCGGCTTCATGATGGACTGCGACACCACCGGCATCGAGCCGGACTTCTCGCTGGTCAAGTTCAAGAAATTGGTCGGCGGCGGCTCCATGCAGATCGTCAACCAGACGATCCCGCGGGCGCTGAAGAAGCTCGGGTACACCACCGAGACCAGCGAGGCCATCGTCGAGTACATCGCCGAGAACGGTCACGTGATCGACGCACCCGGGCTGAAGCCGGAGCACTACGAGGTCTTCGACTGCGCGATGGGCACCCGTGCGATCAAGCCGATGGGCCACGTACGGATGATGGCTGCCACTCAGCCGTTCCTGTCCGGCGCCATCTCCAAGACAGTGAACCTGCCGGAGTCGGCGACGGTTGAGGAGATCGCCGAGGTGTACCTGGAGGGCTGGAAGCTCGGGCTGAAGGCGCTGGCCGTCTACCGAGACAACTGCAAGGTCGGCCAGCCGCTCAGCGACGGCAAGAAGAAGGCCGAGGCCAAGGCCGACGAGACCCCGGCCGAGACGGTCAAGATCATCGAGAAGCCGGTGCGGAAGCGGCTGCCGAAGTCGCGGCAGAGCCGTACCACCTCCTTCTCCGTGGGTGGTGCCGAGGGCTACATGATCTCCGGCGCCCACGAGGACGGTGAGCTCGGCGAGGTGTTCCTCAAGCTCGGCAAGCAGGGTTCGACGCTGGCCGGTGTGATGGACGCCTTCTCGATCGCGGTCTCGGTCGCCCTGCAGTACGGCGTTCCGCTGCAGACCTACGTCGAGAAGTTCACCAACATGAAGTTCGAACCGGCGGGCCTGACCGACGACCCCGACGTTCGGATGTCGCAGTCGATCATGGATTACGTGTTCCGTCGGTTGGCGCTGGACTACCTGAGCTTCGACGAGCGGGCCGAGCTCGGCATCTACACCGCGGCCGAGCGCGCCCGCCAGGTCGAGACGGGGTCCTACCTGCCGCCGGAGCCGGAGGAGGATGACGCCAGCGAGGCCGACGCGCTGAAGGCCGAGGCGAAGCTGGCGGATTCGGCAGAGGCCGCCAAGGTCGAGGTTCCGAAGACCGCGGCCCCGAAGACCGCGGCTCCCAAGGCTGAGGCACCCAAGGCTGAGGCACCCAAGGCTGAGGCACCCAGGGCGGCGCACACCACCGCCGAGTTGATGGAGTCGATCTCCGGGATGAGCGTCGACGCACCGCTCTGCTTCACCTGCGGTACGAAGATGCGGCCGAGCGGCAGCTGTTACGTCTGCGAGGGCTGCGGCTCCACCAGCGGCTGCAGCTGATCAGCCTCCCAAGCAGGCCCCGGGCGAACTGCCCGGGGCCTGTTCGTTTTCAGCTGGCTCGGATTTCTGGATGGGAATTTGCGGCGACTATGCAGCAGCTTCCAATCCCTTGAGACTGATTCAGAAAGTTCTGTCCACAGGCCCGTCGTCGGCCTGAACAATTCGGGTGCAAAAGGTTCCATCGTTCGGGTGTGAGGGAACGCGTCGAACCGTCCGATCAGCTGCTGGCCATCGCCGCCGCGCACGCGGGCGTGATCACCGCCAAACAGGCGGAGGCGTACGGCGTCAGTCGGCATGTCCAACGGCGGCTGGTGACCAGCGGACAGTGGCAGCGCCTCGCCAGCGGGATCATGCTCAGTCACTCAGCCCGTCCCGAGTGGGACGCGTGGGCCTGGGCCGGACTGCTCAGGGCTGGAGACGAAGCCCGGCTCGCGGGCCGGGCAGCGGCCTACCTCGAGGGCATGATCACCGATCCGCCGGAGCGGGTCGACATCCTGCACCCCCATGGCCTGCGCCGGCCGCCGACCGAGCACTGGAGGTTTCACCAGGAGCGCGAGAGCGTCGGCCGCCTGTCGTCGATCGGCAGCCTGCGCCGGACCAAGATCGACGACACCGTACTCGACCTTGCCGGTACGGATCTCGGTGGCGCGAACCAGGATCCGCTGCACTGGGTGAGTCTGGCGATCCAGCAGCGGCTGACCACACCGGAGCGCCTGATGACGGCCTTGCGACGACGCGAACGCCTGGCCAACCGGCAGGAGCTGCTGGAGATCCTGGCCTGTGCCGAGGACGGAGTCGAGTCGCCGCTGGAATACCACTACCTCCACGACGTCGAACTGGCCCACGGGCTTCCGACAGGCATCCGGCAGGCTGCGGCGCGGATGGCGGGCCGGAGTGTGCGCCATGACGTCTACTACCGCGCCTACCGAGTGCTCGTCGAACTCGACGGGCAGGTCGGCCACACCGGCGAGGACCGTTTCCGCGACTTTCGGCGGGACAACGCGGCGCTGGTCCTCGGCGATGTGACCCTGCGTTACGGCTTCTACGACGTGCGACGAAACAGCTGCGCGGTCGCCCGCCAGGTCGCCATGGTGCTCACCGCCCGCGGCTGGCAGGACGTCCTGACCTGCTGTCCCCGGTGCCCATCCGATGATTCTGGATAGCAATCTGCGGTGAGTTCGCAGCAGTTTCCTATCCGGTCGAGGAGACCGCGCCGATCGGGGATGTGAGTCAGCTGGATCGTGCTCATCGCGGTCTCCACAATGAGCTGGCCGGTCTTCTGAAACGATCTTCTGAATCTTTCGGGTACGGCCTGATCGCTCATTGATGTAACGCATCGGTTTCGGACGGTGCCGCAGCCCGATACCGGTGCTAGGGTCCCTCGACAAGCGGCGGTTGTGTGAGCCGCGTCGCAATGGTGCGTGTCGAAAGAGGGGTTATGGCTAGCAAGAAATGGTTGAGCAGTTTGGTCGCGGGTGCTGCCGCGATCATCACGCTCTCCGCGTGCGCCGGAGCCGGCCAGCCGGGTGGCAACACCAACGGCGGCGGTAACGGGGGGAACGGTGGCACCACCGGGGAATCCGTCGGTCTGTCGGGGTGCAAGGACGATCCGGCCGCCTGCAACAGTGGGAAGACCAAGCCGGGCGGCAAGATCACCTACCTGGTCAACCAGGGCCATGACGGTGTCTTCATGGACCTGACCGCTCTGGGCAACTCGGTGTACCTCAACCAGATGCTGCAGGGCGTCTACACCCCCCGTGGGCATCTTCGATCCGACCGGCAAATGGCACTACAACGACGACTTGTTCGCCAAGGAGCCCGAGCTGGTCAGCAAGGATCCGATGAAGGTCAAGTACGAGATCCGACCCGAGGCGGTCTGGAGCGACGGCAAACCGATCAACATCGATGACGTCCAGTTCATGCAGAAGTTGATGAGCGGCAAGGCGACCGATTGCAAGGGCTGCCAGCCGGCCGACACCAGTTTCTTCGATACGACCGCAAGCATCGAAGCCGACGACGCCGACGGCAAGAACATCACCATCACCTACGACAAGGGGTTCAAGCATCCGGAATGGTTCGCCCGGGCCCTGTTCGAGCTGCCGGCTCACATCGCCGACAACCAGGGATTCGACTGGAAGAACAAGCCGGCCGATGTCAAGAAGGCCTCGGACTACTTCCTGAAGAACGCGCCGAAGGTGTCGTCGGGTCCGTACGTGGTGGAGAAGTGGACGGTCGACGAGACCCAGGTGCTGAAGCCGAACCCCAAGTGGTACGGCAAGACCAAGCCGTCCCTGGACCAGGTCATCAAGCAGGTTGTTCCGGACCAGCCGTCGTGGGTCCCGGCCACCGAGAACGGTGAGCTGAACGGCGGCGCGCCGTCCTCCTTCACCCCGGAGTTGCAGCAGCAGTTCGACGAGATCGACGGCGTGTCGACCTCGGTCTCGGGCAGCTACTCGTGGGATCACGTCGACTTCAACATGGACTCGGTCAAGGACCTGGCGCTGCGCAAGGCGATCTTCACCGCGATCGACAACGAGGACGCCCGCAAGCGGATCTGGGGCGATCTGGACGAGTTGCCGCCGATGCGGACCGATCTGTACCTGCCGCAATCCAGCCCGTACGCCGAAGATCATCTGTCCGACACCGGCTACGGTACGGGCGATGTGGAGAAGGCTCGCCAGATTCTCAAGGACGCCGGCTACACCGGCTTCGAGTCCGGCGGCCAGTTGAAGGACAAGAACGGCAAGGCGGTGCCGACGCTGCGGTTCGCGTTCCTGTCCGGGAACACCAACCGGGACACCTACACCCAGCTGACCCAGTCCTACCTCAAGGAGATCGGGATCAAGGTCAAGCCGGAAGCCACGCCTCCCGACCAGTTGGGCACGGTGCTCAGCAACGCCGACTACGACCTGGTGATCTTCGGCTGGAGCGGCAGCCCGCTGTTCGCCAATGCCGGGTTCCAGTTCTACAACTCCAAGAGTGAGAGCAACTTCGGCAATCTGAACGACCCGAAGATCGACAAGCTCACCCAGGAAGCGCGCAACCAGATCAGCCTGGACGATTCCGCCAAGGTCGTGCAGCAGATCGTCGACGGGGTGTTCGCCGACGCGTACATCCTGCCGTTGTGGGACACGCCGAACTTCATGTGGGTCAGTGACGACTACGTCAACATGCGGGACAACGGTGCCGACGCAGGTCGTACCTACTACAACTCCCAGGAGTGGGGCTCCCGCGCCGAATGACGCAGGGGTCACAACTCCCTGGGTTCACGCGTGTGTGCCCATGATGCCCACTTGTTCGGATCCCCGACACTGTGAAGGACGCCCGTGCTCGTCTTCATCGTGCGTCGGCTGGCAGCATCGATCCTGGTGCTGCTGGCCGCGACCTTCCTGACCTTCCTGCTGGTCGATCTCACCGGTGATCCGTTGCAGATGCTTCGGCTCCAGACGCCACCACCGTCGCCGGAGACCATCGAGACGGCGCGTCATGCGCTCTATCTGGATCGATCGGTTCCGGAACGCTACTGGCTGTGGCTGACCGGCATCGGCGACACCAACGGCGATATCGGTCTGCTGCGCGGGAAGTGGGGTCCGTCATTGGCCGGGGCGGAGATCGGCCCGGAGCTGGGTGAGCGGTTCTTCGTCACCCTGCGGCTGGTGATCGCCGCACTGCTGATCTCGTTCGCAGCTGCGGTGATCACCGGCGTGGTGAGTGCGGTCAGGCAGTATCGGATGATCGATCACGTGCTCACCCTGATCGCCTTCATCGGCCTGGCGATGCCGAGCTTCTGGATCGCCTCGCTGGTCAAGGAGAGCGGCACCTGGGTCAACGACCGGGTCGGCTCGACTGTGCTGTTCACCTTCGGTGCGGCATCACCGAACATCGAAGAGATGAGTCCGATCTACCAGTTCAACGACATCGTGGCGCATCTGGTGTTACCGACGCTGGCCCTGGTGTTCCACGGCTACGCATCGATCTCCCGGTTCCAGCGCGCGTCGATGCTCGAGGTGCTCAACGCCGACTACGTCCGGCTGGCCCGCGCCAAGGGGTTGCGGAACCGGGTGGTGATGCGTCGGCACGCGCTGCGCACCGCGCTGATCCCGATCGTCACCCTAGGAGCGCTCGCCACCGCAGGGGCGTTGGCCGGGGCCGTGATCACCGAGACGGTGTTCCGATGGCGCGGCCTGGGAACCTTCCTGGTCGAGGCCGTCAACGACAAGGACGTCTACGCGGTGATGGCCGTCGTACTGCTGACCGGGATGATCCTGATCGTCTTCAACCTGATCGCTGATCTGTTGTACGGCGTCCTCGATCCGCGGATCCGGATGGGGTCGCGCTGAGATGACTGAGCTGAAAACCCGCGACCTCGCCGCCGTCCAGCGCCGTTCCGCGGCCGAAAGGATCACCACCAAACGCCGTTCGCAAGGCCGGATGATCATCACCCGGTTCCTGCGACACCGGATGGCGGTCTTCGGGATGGTGCTCTTCCTGCTGATCGTGATCCTGGCCTTCCTCGGCCCGACCGTGTGGCGCTGGGACTACTTCATCCATCGCGAGATTCCCAGCAGCGCACCGCCCAGCTGGGACCACCCGTTCGGTACGACCCGGGCCGGGCAGGACTACCTGGCCCAGGTGATGCGCGGCACCCAGCAGTCGATCAAGGTCGGCCTGGTTACCGCCGTCCTCTCTGCGGTAATCGGCGGATTCCTCGGCGCGATGGCCGGTCTGTACGGCGGTGCCGTGGACAACGTGATCATGAGGTTCGTCGACCTGCTGTTCGTGATCCCGTCGCTGGTCATCCTGATCGTTGTCGCCGGCTTCCTCGGTGCGTCGACCTGGTGGCAGACGGCGTTGATCCTCGGCGCCTTCGCCTGGCTGAACACCGCCCGGGTGGTTCGCGGCGTCGTGCTGTCGCTTCGCGAACAGGAATTCATCGAAGCGGCCCGCGGGATGGGCGCCTCCAACACCAGGATCATCCTGCGCCACCTGATCCCCAACAGCATGAATGTGATGATCGTCGACTTCACCCTGGTGATCGCGGTAGCCATCCTGGCCGAGGCGTCGCTGTCCTTCCTCGGTCTGGGGATCCAGCCGCCGGACGTGTCACTCGGCTTCCTGATCAACCAATCACGCACCTCGGTCTGGACCAGACCGTGGCTGTTCTACACCCCAGGAGTGGTGATCATCCTGATTGTGCTGGCGATCAACTTCATCGGTGACGGACTGCGGGATGCGCTGGATCCGCGGCAGTCGCAGCTCAGGCGGTGACCGGTGACCGTCGAAGAAGCCGATGTGATCGCCGACGACGCCGGCGCCCGGATGCGCGCACGCCCCGGCGACGTCGTCTTGGAACTGAACAATCTCAGCGTCAGCTTTCCGACCGATGACGGGCTGGTGCAGGCCGTTCGCGGCGTGAGCTATCGGGTGGCCGCGGGCGAAGCCCTGGGCATCGTCGGCGAGTCCGGCTCGGGCAAATCGGTGAGTTCCCTGGCGGTGATGGGCCTGTTGCCCGCCAACGCGCGGATCAACGGTTCGGCGAAGATCCTCGGCAAGGAGGTCCTCGGCCTCTCCGATGCCGCGATCAGCAGGATCCGCGGTAACAACGTGGCGATGATCTTCCAGGATCCGCTGACCAGTCTGAATCCGGTCTACACCGTCGGCTTCCAGCTGTCCGAGGCGATCCGGGCCCACAACGCGGTGTCGAGGGAGGCTGCCCGGCAACGAGCGATCGATCTGCTCGATGTGGTGGGTATTCCGAACCCGCGGCAGCGGGCCGACAGCTATCCGCACGAGTTGTCCGGCGGCATGCGGCAACGCGTGGTGATCGCGATCGCGATGGCCAATGATCCCGACGTGATCATCGCCGACGAGCCGACGACCGCGTTGGACGTGACGGTGCAGGCGCAGGTTCTGGAGGCACTCGAAGCGGCCCGGCAGGAGACCGGCGCGGCGATGGTGTTGATCACTCATGATCTTGGAGTGATCGCCGGCCACGTCGACCGGGTCGCGGTGATGTACGCCGGGAAGATGGTGGAGACCGGGACCACCGAGGACATCTTCTACACACCGCGGATGCCGTACACGCTGGGCCTGCTGGGCAGTCTGCCGCGGCTGGACGAATCCAGTCACCACCGGCTCACGCCGATCCTCGGTACGCCGCCTTCCCTGGTCAACCTGCCGTCGGGCTGTCCGTTCGAGCCGCGCTGCCCGATCGGCCAGGATGTGTGCCGGGAGGTCGAGCCGGCCCTGGAACGGCTGGACCCGACATCCGGCCCGAACGGTCATTCCGCGGCCTGCCATTTCCGTGATCAACTGGACGGTGCCAAACCGACCGATCTGTTCAAGCCGACCGCCGTCGACCCGGAAGTGGCGATCGGCGACGTACCGGACGCCGTACCGGAGGAGATCCAGACCGACGTGCTCACCAGCCATCCAGAGGTCGGGCCGTGACCGCGGCAACAGTCGATCGTGCCGACACGCCGACTGCGCCGGTGCTGTCGGCCCGACACCTGGTCAAACACTTTCCGGTGCGGTCCAAGGGCGTGATCCGCCGCGCGATCGGCGAGGTGCACGCGGTGTGTGACGTCTCGCTGGACATCGGGCAGCAGGAGACCGTCGGACTGGTGGGGGAGTCGGGTTGTGGCAAGTCGACGACTGCGCGTCTGCTGGTCAATCTGCTCGCACCCACCTCCGGCGAGGTGCACTATGCCGGTGAGAATCTGCCGGCGTTGTCTCCGGCGCGGATGCGGCCGTTGCGGCGTGATCTCCAGCTGGTCTTCCAGGACCCCTTCGCGTCACTGGATCCGAGGATGTCGATCTCGGCACTGATCGCCGAGCCGCTGCAGATCCACGGCCGCTGGCGCAGCGGCGGACAGGATCGGGTCGCCGAACTGCTGGAGACCGTCGGCCTGAATCCCGAACACGGAAACCGTTACCCGCATGAGTTCTCCGGCGGTCAACGGCAGCGGATCGGCATCGCCCGGGCCTTGGCGTTGAATCCCAAGGTGCTGGTGCTCGACGAGCCGGTGTCCGCACTCGACGTGTCCATCCAGGCCGGTGTGGTCAACCTGCTGGAGGATCTGCAGGAGGAATTCGATCTTTCCTATCTGTTCGTCTCCCATGATCTTTCCGTCGTCCGGCACATCGCCGACCGCGTTGTGGTGATGTATCTGGGCAAGGTCGTCGAGGAGGCGGCGACCGAGCAGTTGTTCTCCGCCGCCGCACATCCCTACACCCAGGCGCTGATGTCGGCCGTACCGCTGCCGGATCCGATCAAGGAGCGCCAGCGGCAGCGGATCGTGCTGTCCGGGGACGTGCCCAGCCCGGTCGCGCCCCCGTCCGGGTGCCGCTTCCGCACGCGCTGCTGGAAGGCCCAGGAGATCTGTGCACAGGAGGAACCCGCACTGATCGACCGCGGCCAGGGGCACCCGGTCGCCTGCCACTTCGCCGAGGTCAGGCCCAACGTAGTCTGAACCATTCATATTCTTGACTTGTTCAAGAAAATGAACCAGACTGCCGGTGTGTTCCGGCAGTTCGAGCAGCAGTTGCGGGGTGTGTCGCTTCGCGTCACCCAGCCGCGGCTCGCCGTGCTGACGGCCGTCGACGCCAACCCGCACGCCGACACCGATTCGATCATCACCGCAGTGCGTCGGCGACTTCCCGGTGTTTCGCACCAGGCGGTCTACGACTCCTTGCACGTGCTGACCGAAGCGGCGCTGTTGCGCAAGATCCAACCGGCCGGACTGGTGGCCCGTTACGAGTCGCGGGTCGGGGACAACCACCACCATGTGGTCTGCCGGTCGTGCCGCCGGATCGACGATGTCGACTGTGCGGTCGGCGCCGCTCCGTGCATGACGCCGTCGGACGGTCACGGCTACGCCATCGACGAGACCGAGGTCATCCACTGGGGTGTGTGCCCCGAGTGCGTGGCAGCACAGGATTCGAGAACAACCGACAGCCAACCGCTCAGGAAAGCGAAGCAAAGGAAGGATCGACATGTCTGAGACCGCCGACGCGACGTCCGCCGGCACCTGCCCGGTCGCACAGGGAAAGCACCCGACCCGAGGAGACGCCAACAGCGAATGGTGGCCGAACCGGCTCAACCTGAAGATCCTGGCGAAGAACAATTCCGCGCGCGATCCGATGGGGCCGGAGTTCAACTACCGGGACGCCTTCAACTCTCTTGATCTTGACGCGGTGAAGGCCGATCTTGCCGCGGTGATGACCGACTCGAAGCCGTGGTGGCCCGCAGATTTCGGCCATTACGGCGGTTTGATGATCAGGATGGCCTGGCACTCCGCGGGCACCTACCGCAGCCATGACGGCCGCGGCGGCGGCGGCGCGGGTCAGCAGCGGTTCGCTCCGTTGAACTCCTGGCCGGACAACGTTTCGCTGGACAAGGCCCGGCGGTTGTTGTGGCCGGTGAAGAAGAAGTACGGCAACAAGATCTCCTGGGCAGACCTGTTGATCTTGGCCGGCAATGTCGCGCTGGAGACGATGGGCCTCAAGCCGTACGGCTTCGGGGGCGGCCGACCCGACACCTGGGAGCCCGAGGACGACGTCTATTGGGGTCCGGAGAACGTCTGGCTCGACGACAAGCGGTACAAGGGCGAGAGGGAACTCGACGCGCCGCTGGCGGCCGTCCAGATGGGGCTGATCTACGTCAATCCCGAAGGGCCGAACGGCAACCCCGATCCGGTCAAGGCCGCGATCGACATCCGGGAGACCTTCCGCCGGATGGGGATGAACGACGAGGAGACCGTGGCATTGATCGCCGGCGGTCACACCTTCGGCAAGACTCACGGCGCGCACCCCGATGACAAGATCGGCCCGGCCCCCGAGGCGGCGCCGATCGAGGAGCAGGGCCTGGGCTGGCGCAACGGTTACGGCACCGGCGTCGGCGTCGACACCGTGACCAGCGGACTCGAGGTGACCTGGTCCCAGACCCCGGTGCAGTGGAGCAACCACTTCTTCGAGAACTTGTTCAAGTTCGAATGGGAGCTCACCAGGAGCCCGGCCGGCGCACACCAGTTCGTCGCCAAGGATGCCGAGCCGGACATCCCGGCTCCGGACGAGGGCGGTCCGAAGCGGCTGCCGACGATGCTGGTCACCGATCTGGCGCTGCGCTACGACCCGATCTACGAGCGGATCTCCCGGCACTTCCTCGAGCACCCGGAGGAGTTCGCCGACGCCTTTGCCAAGAGCTGGTTCAAGCTGACCCATCGGGACATGGGGCCGAAGGCGCGCTACCTCGGGCCGGAGGTGCCGGCCGAGGACCTGGTCTGGCAGGACCCGCTGCCGGCACAGACCGGGGCCACCGACGAGGGATCGATCGCGAAGGCGCGGCAGGCCATCGCCGAGTCCGGGCTGTCCGTTGCACAGATGGTGTCAACGGCGTGGAAGTCGGCCTCGACCTTCCGCGGCTCGGACAAGCGGGGTGGCGCGAACGGCGGCCGGATCCGGCTCGAGCCGCAGATCTCCTGGAAGGTGAACCAGCCTGAGGAGCTGAAGCCGGTGATCACCAAGCTGGCGGACGTCGCCACGGTCTCCGGCCTGTCGTTCGCCGACGTCGTCGTCCTCGCCGGGAACATCGGCGTCGAACAGGCGGCGAAGGCGGGCGGCTTCGAGATCAACGTGCCGTTCACCCCGGGCCGGGTGGACGCCACGCAGGAGCAGACCAGTGAGGAGAACTTCGCCTGGTTGGAGCCGGTCGCCGACGGATTCCGCAACTACGACAGCGGTTTCCTGGATCTGCCGACCGAGTTCCTGCTGATCGACCGGGCCAATCTGCTGCGGCTGACCACTCCGGAGATGACCGTGCTGATCGGCGGCCTGAGGGTGCTCGGCAACAACTGGGACGGCTCGGAGCTGGGCGTGTTCACCGATCGGCCCGGCGCGTTGACCAATGACTTCTTCGTCAACCTGCTGGAGCCCGACATCTCCTGGACGCCGTCGTCGGACGAGCAGACCTTCACCTCAGCCGACGGCCGGTGGAAGGGCGGCCGCGCCGATCTGATCTTCGGCTCGAACTCCGAATTGCGGGCGCTGGCCGAGGTCTACGCCGGCGACGACGCCAAGGAGAAGTTCGTCAACGACTTCGCCGCGGCATGGGCCAAGGTGATGGAGCTGGATCGGTTCGATCTGCTCTGATCATCTGATGCTTCGCTGACCGGTGATCGGCAGGGTCAGGGTGTCGCCACCGCAGAATGCTGGTGGCGGCACCCTGTCACGTTTCCCGGCCGAAGGAGTTCGAAGATGCTCGCTGCCCGCCTCAATGTCGTCGATCGCCGGCTGATCATCGACGACGTGCCGACTCCCGTACCGGGTCCTGGACAGGTGCGGATCGCGGTCCGGGCTTCCGGGGTGTGTCTGTCCGACGTGCACCTGGTGCAGGGGCTGCTGACGCCGGTCCATCTGGACGGCGACGTGGTGACCCTGGGGCACGAGGTCGCCGGGATCGTCGACGCACTCGGGCCGGGCAGTGACGGCTGGACCGAGGGCCGGCGGGTGATCGTGCAGGCCGGTCGGTGGGTCGGTGGCCGGGTGCTCACCATGGGAGCCGACTTCGACGGCGGTTGGGCGGAGTTCCTACTGGCCGGTGTCGAGTCCCTGGTCCCGATCCCGGACGACCTGCCCTTCGAACAGGCCGCGATCATTCCCGATGCCGTGTCGACTCCGTGGGCGGCGATCACCACCACCGGGCGGGTCAGGCCGGGTGAGGCGGCGGGTGTCTGGGGGGTCGGCGGGCTGGGTAGCCATGCCGTCCGGGTGCTGCGGATGATCGGTGCTGCACCGGTGGTCGCGGTCGATCCACATCCCGCGGCGCGGGAGCGCGCCGTTGCCTTCGGTGCGGACGTCGCGCTGGATTCGGCCGATGACGTGTTGCCGGAGCGGATCCGGGAGATCACCGGCGGGCGGGGCCTGGCGGCGGCGTTCGACTTCGCCGGTGTCGGAGCCGTCCGGGAACAGGCGATCAGGTGTCTGGGCACGGGTGGTCGGCTGGTCCTGGTCGGGCTGACCCCGGAACCGATGATGATCGACAATCCGACCCTGCTCAGTTTCATGGGCCAACAGGTCCGTGGCCACTACGGTTCGGGTGTCGATGATCTTGGTGTGCTGGTCGAGCTGGTGCGGCACGGCCGGCTGGAGTTGAGCAGGTCGATCTCCGACGTTCTGCCGCTCGATCAGGCGGCCGTGGCCGTCGACCGGCTGGAACGCAAGGAGGGTGACCCGATCCGGCTGGTGCTCAGGCCCTGATTCGTGCAATCCGTGTCGTCACCGTGCACTTTCGCCGTTCAGATCCGGTGTTCTGGGCTCGTGGAGCTGGTTCGCCCGGACCGGACGCCAGGAATACTCACCGAGCTGGTCGACGTCGGCGTCGTACGGCTCGAAATGCATGTCGCGGCGCGGATCGGCGAACCTCATCCGCAGGGCATCGACGAAATAGTTCTGCGGGTAGAACCACGGTGGCTCCGAGCCCTGCACCGGGAGGCTTGCCCGGCGGATGTAGCCCGAGGCCAGTGGCAGCAGTGGCGACGGCCGGAGATCGGCCGGCCGGACCGGGTAGCCGAAGGCCAGGTCGTGTCGTCGCAGATACCGCAGGAAGCGGCAGACGTACCGGCTGGCGAGATCAGCGCGGAGCGTCCAGGAGGCGTTCACGTATCCGACGGCTATCGCGAAGTTGGGTACGCCGTCGAACATCAGGCCGCGGTAGACGGCCCGATCCTCCGGATCGACGGGTCGCCCGTCGACACTCAGGCCGATCCTGTCCAGCAACTGCATCCGTAATCCGGTCGCGGTGATGATCACGTCGGCCGGCACCAGCTCGCCCGAGGCCAGCCGGATCCCGTCGGCATCGACCCGATCGATCCGGCCGGTGGCAACCGACACGTCGCCGCGTTGGACGGCCTTGATCAGATCACCGTCGGGTGTTACGCATAGCCGCTGGTCCCAGGGGTTGTAGCTGGGTTGGAAGTGCCGGGCGGTGTAGTCGGGACCCAGCCGCCGGGCGATCGGGCCGGTGAGCATCTGCCGCGCGGCCTCCGGCCTCCGCCGGGTGAGCCGGTAGAATGTCTGTCCGAGTGCGAGGTGGCGGAGCCGGTTGATGTGGTGGGCCAGCCGGGCCGGCAGCCGTCGCTGGAGTCGTTCGGCGGTCGCGTCGTGTCGTGGCTGAGAGATGATCCAGGACGGGGAGCGCTGCACCATGGTCACGTGCGCGGCGGTGCGCGCCAGCGCCGGGACCAGGGTGATCGCGGTGGCACCCGATCCGATCACCGCCACCCGCCGGCCGGTGAGATCGAGATCATCAGGCCAGTGCTGCGGATGCACGATCGGCCCGGTGAAGTCTCTTGCGCCCGGGAACTCGGGCGCGTGACCGGCGGCGTAGTCGTAGTAGCCCGAGCAGGCGTAGAGGAACTTGCAGGTCCAGGTCTGGGTGCCGGCGGCGGACACTGTTGTCACCGTCCACTGCCGGTCTGTGCTGGACCAGTCGGCGGTGGTCACCCGATGGCCGAAGCGGATCCGGCGGTCGATGCCGCATTCGGCGGCGATCTCTTCCAGATAGTTGCGGATGTCGGCGCCTTCGGCAAGGGACTGTGTGCCGGGCCAGGGTTTGAAGGGATAGCTGAAGGTGAAGATATCCGAGTCGGACCTGATGCCGGGATAACGGAACAGGTCCCAGGTACCGCCGATCCTGTCGCGCGCCTCGACGATCGCGTAGCCGTGGTCCGGACACTCCTGCTGCAGCCGGTACGCCGCGCCGATGCCGCTGATGCCGGCGCCGATGATCAGGACATCCACGTGCTCGTCGGCCGTTGCGGGCATGGACCCAGTCTGCCAGCGCCCCTCCCACCCCGCCGAGGGGTCACATATCCCCCTGATTTGTGCGGCGTGTCGGCGGCTTCCGGGGCCGCCGACTCGGTTTCGGGTGCTCTGACGGCCGGTTCGATGCCGGCGCCGCGAGCGCGCGCCCGGTCCCGGTACGCGGTTGGGGTCAGGCCGGTCAACTGCCGGAATCGTCGCGCGAAGTAGGTGGGGTCGGGCCAGCCTACGAGGGCACCGATCCTGGCCGCCGGGTCGGCGGTGTGGGTGAGGAGGCGGGCGGCCCGCTCGACCCGGATCCGGGCCAGGTAGGTCATCGGAGAGACGCCGAGGTGGCGCCGAAACAGGCGTCCCAGGTAGTCCGGATCGAGAGCAGCGAGGTCGGCGAGCTCCTCGACCCGCCAGGGGCGCTCCGGCCCGGCAGCCATCAGCGCGGCGACCTCCCGGATAACCCCGGGGGTCTCCGGCCAGCCGGGTGGGGCGGCGGCCTGTCCATCGGCTGCTCCCGCCGGCCTGGCGTCGGGGAGAGCGTCGACCAGCAGCCCGAGCGTGATCAACAACTGGCCGATCAGACCCAGGCCCGCTCCGGAGACTGCCCCCAGCTTGCGGATCGCCGATACACCGGCCGCTGCGGCGTCTGCCCGGAGACGTACGGCGTAATTGCCCTGTCGTCCCGCCAGCACCGGCCCGGTCCACAACAGCTGACGGAGCACCGGATCCGAATACAGGAAGGACAACCGTCCGTCCAGCGCCTGCGCCGACAGGCAGCAGTTCGCCACTTCAAGATCAACGCAGTCAACGAATCCGTGCCAGGCTCCGGGGCGGAGCACGAGCAGGTCTCCGGGCACCAGCGGCTGCTCGCCACGGACGTTGAGATGACGGCCGGTGCCGTGTCCGATCAGCGCGATCTCGATGAAGTCGTGGCCGTGCACCTCGGCGTCACCGTCGAGATACCAGACGCCGGCCAGCACCGGGCGATCGGCGAACATCTCCGACTCCCGGTACAGCGACCGACCTGGGGCTGCCACGGTGCAAGACTAGCCACCCAGTCGGCGGCTGATCGACCGGGCCGACGACGGAATCGTCCGATCGACGATCGGGATCGTCCTAGTGCCAGGACCGGCGATCGATAACAGTGATGCCATGACCGTATCGCACTCGACCATGATCAACGACGATCTTGTCCGTGACGTCGATGATGACGGAAACATCCCAGAGGATCTGATCACCACCTATACCCGGGACGGCGTGGTCCGGGTCCGCGGCATGCTGCGCCCGGACGAGGTCGGGGAGTTCCTCGCCGCCGAGCGAGACTTCCATCAACGCCACAAGGCGGACAGCCTGGACAAGGCCGGAACTTTCACCCAGCTGGTCAACGTATGGCGGCAGGACGACAGACTCGCCCAACTGACCCTGCACCCGCGCATCGCCACCGTGGCCGAGCAGCTGGCCGGCATGCCGCTGCGGATCTGGCACGACCACATGCTGGTCAAGGAACCCCACAACAACAAGCCGACCTTCTTCCATCAGGACCGGCCCTACTGGCCACACACCAACGACAGACACTCCTTGTCCTGCTGGATCGCGCTGGTCGACGTCCCACCCGAACGCGGTTGCATGAGCTTTCTCCCGGGCACCCAACACCTGACCGGACTGCGGCCGCAGAACCTGGCCGAAGAGGAAGATCTTTTCGGACTGGCGCCGGAGCTGCGCTGGTTGCCGCGGATCACCTATCCGCTGCGGGCCGGTGACGTCACCTTCCACACCAGCTACACCGGCCACATGGCTCTGGACAACCGCACCGATGAGGCCCGGTACGCCCACATCACGGTCTACATGGACGCCGAGACCCGGTTCAACGGCAACCCGCATGTGGTCACCAATCCGCTCGGCCTGGCGCCGAACGATCGGCTGGACGGCGAGACGTTCCCGGAGGTCTGACGGGATCGGTCCCGCCCGCCGGCGTCAGACGCGGGTGTCGACCGGAACCACCCCGGACAGTTGCGGGACACGCTCGGGGAACAAGCAGGCAGCGTGGTGCCCGGGAGCGACCTCCACCATCGGTGGCCGGGTCTTCCGGCACGCGTCCTCGACGAACGGGCAGCGGTTGGCGAAGATGCAACCGGTCTCGGCCGGCGGCTGGTCGGCACGCTCGTCGATCTCAGCAGCCGCGATCTCGCTGCGTCGGCGGCGCGCCGTCCGCGGATCCGGTATCGGGATCGCCTCCAGCAGCACGTAACTGTACGGATGCCGCGGCTGCTGGATGACCTGCTCGGCCGGTCCTTCCTCGACAACGACACCGAAGAACATGACGATGATCCTGCCGCCGCGGGCGATGTAGCGGACCACGCCGAAGTCGTGGCTGATGAACACGTAGGACAGCCCCCGCTCCTCGCGCAGGGACAGCAGCAGGTCGAGGACCGCAACGCGGATCGAGACGTCCAACATGCTCGTCGGTTCGTCGGCGACCACGAGTTCCGGTCGCAGGCTCACCGCCCTGGCGACCGCGAGCCGCTGCCGTTGCCCACCGGAGAGCTGGTGCGGGAACCGCCGCAGGAACGCCTCATCCGCATCAAGACCGACCAGGTCGAGCAGCCGGAGGATCTCGGCCTGCACTTCACGCCGCGGAACGATCTTGTGGCGCAGCAATCCCGGGCGGAGGGTCTCCCGGACGCTCAAACCCGGATTCAACGACGCGTACGGATCCTGCTGGACGATCTGCACCGCACGCCGGTAGTGGTTCCAGTCACCACGGCTCAGCTCCCAGATGTCCCTGTCCTGGAAGAGCACCCGGCCTTCCGTCGGCTTGAGCAGTCCGGTGATCATCCGGCCGAGAGTGGTCTTACCGCAACCCGACTCACCGACGATCGCGGTGACCGAATCTGCCTCGACCTCCAGCGAGACCTCGTTCAGCGCGGGCAGCACGGCCGTACTTGTCGGGTAGTGGTGCATCAGTTGATCAACCCGCAACAGCGTCATCGGGGTGCTCCTTGTGTCGTCAGCTGCGCATTCACCACATGACAGGCGATCCCATGACCTGCCGCGTCGGCCAGCAGCGGCGGATCGATCTCCCGGCAGATCGGTTCGGCCAATCCACATCGCGGGGCGAAGCGGCAGCCCGTCGGAAGTTCGGCAAGGCTCGGTACGCGACCCGGGATGGGCTTGATCAAGGACGTGTCCGCAGTGACACTGGGCACGGCCCGGATCAATGCGTTGACATAGGGATGGCGACGCTCGTCGTAGAAGATCTCGTCGATCGTGCCGGTCTCCACCAGCCGTCCGGCGTACATCACCGCGACCCGGTTGGCCAGCTCGGCCACCAGGGCAAGATCGTGGGTGATGAAGATGATCGTCACACCCAGCTTGTCGTGCAGGTCGTCGAGGATGTCGATCACCAGCCGCTGGTTGAGAATGTCCAGCGCAGTGGTCGGTTCGTCGAGCACCAACACCGACGGCCGCAGCAGCAGTGCCAGCGCGATGGCCACCCGCTGCTTCATGCCACCCGAAAGCCTGCTCTCATAGCCGTTCCAGACGGTCGCCGGGTCGAGCCGGACCAGGCGGAGCAGGTATTCGAAGTACTCCCGGCCCTCCCTGCGATTGGGGAAGCTCTCCGGATGCGCCTCGAGCACGTGCTCCACCTGGGTGCCGATGGTGATCACCGGATTGAACGCGTTCATCGCCGCCTGGAACACCATCGACACCTCGGCGGCCCGCAGTTGGTCGAGTTCCCGGCGATCCATGGTGGTCAGATTCCTGCCCCGGTAGCGGATCTGGCCGGTCGCGACCACCCCCGGTGGTGGCACCATGCCGAGCAGGGAGTAGGCCAGGGTGGACTTGCCGCAGCCGGACTCACCGGCCAGCGCGTAGATGTCACCCTCGCGGACGGTCAGGCTGACCGTGTCGACGGCGCGGAGCCTACCGAAGTCGACACTGACCTCGTCCACCTCGAGGATCGTCGGAGCGGCCTGACGGGTACCGCCGCTGGCGTCGGCGTGCAGCGCGGTGACCGGATGCATACTCATCACTGAACCCTCAATCGCGGATTGAACAACTTGTCCAGAGCCCGGGAAAAATACACCAGAGCCACCTGCAGCAGCACGATCGCCGCCATCGGGGCGAACAGGTAGAGCATGCTTCTGCTGGTGTAGAGCGCGCCCTGGTTCATCGCCAGGTTGATCATGATCCCCCAGTTGGTGCCGCTGACCGGCGCCACGCCGAGGACGAAGAGGCCGACCTGGGCGTAGATGGCGCCGGTGACCGCCAACAGGAAGCTGATGGCGACGTACGGCCCGACGTTGGGCAACAACTGCCGTCCGATCAGATTCGACAGCGGCAGGTTCTGCACCTTGGCGGCATCGATGAAGTCTGAGGTGCGCAGGCTCAACGCCTGGGCGCGGACCGCCCGGGCCAGCCCGGCCCACGCGGTGACCGAAAGGATGATCGCCAGCACGAACGGGTTCGTGGTGTGGATGATGCTGGCGATCACGATGATCAGCGGCAGACCGGGGATGGTCAGGAAGATGTCGGTGATCCGCATGATCAGTCCGTCGAGGAACCCGCCGACATAGCCGCTGAACAGGCCGACGACAACGCCGACGAAGATCACGATCACCGCCGAGACAACACCGACGATCATCACCGGGCGGGTGCCGATGATGATCTCGGACAACGTGTCGTTGCCGAGGAAGTCGGTGCCGAGCGGATGGTGCAGAGACGGACCGAGATAGGCCTGGCCGCCCGACGGGAGGTCCGAGACGTGGGCGAAGAAGTGTCCGAAGATCGCCACCAGGACGTACACCAGAATGACGGCGCCACCGACCAGTGCCGGCTTGTCCTCGCGGAGGATCCGCCAGAAGTCCTTGAGAAACTCCATTGTCGGCCTCCTAGGCGTTCATCGCTTCGGCGCCGGGCAGTTCGGCCTGCGGCGGCGGAGTCGTCAGCCGCGCCTTCCGACTGGCCGGTTTCAGGATCCGCGGGTCGACGACCGGGTAGATCAGGTCGACCACGAAATTGGAGACGACGACGGCGACGGTGATCAGGATGAAGCAGCCCATCATCAGCGAATAGTCGCGTGAGTTGACAGCCGAGATCAGCCGGAACCCCAGGCCAGGGTAGGAGAAGTACGTCTCGATGAACACCGAGCCGCCGAACATGTAACCGACCGAGACGGCGAGATTGGTGATCATCGGCAGCATCGCGTTCCGGCCGATGTAGGTCTGCGTGACGCGCCGGCCGCCCAGGCCGCGGGCCTCCGCGGCCCGGACGTAGTCCGCACCGAGCACCGTCGTGACGCTGCCCTTCATCGCCAGCGACCAGGCGCCGAAGGAGACGATCACGTACGCCGCCATGGGCAACGCCGCGTGGTAGAGCACGCTGCCGATGAACGGCGGATTGAGCCCCGGCACCGTGTTGTTGGAATAGGCGCCGGTGATCGGGAAGAAGTGGTTCAGGTCGGCCAGCAGGTAGATCAGCACGATCGCGATCAAGTAGTTCGGCACGGCCGACAGGAAGGACACGACGCCGGTCATGACCTTGGAGAACGTAGTGTCCGGGTAGGCGGCCAGGATCGTTCCGATCACCAGTCCGATGACGAAGCTGATGATCAGTGACACGCCGACCAGGATGACCGTCCAGGGCAGGGCACTGGCGATGATGCTCAGCACGCCCTGCCCCGGATTCAGCATCGAGTCTCCGAAGTCACCGCGGAAGACGTTGCCGACGTAGGTCAGATACTGCTTCCACAGCGGACCGCTCGGCATGACGCCGTAGATGGCCTCCACCTGTTGTCGGATCTGGTCCGGACTCACCCCACCCCTGCTGCTGGAGTTGGGCTTCCAGATATTGCATCGGGTTTCCCGGCATCAGCCGGACCATGTAGAACGAGATCGTCACCACCACGTAGATCGTGACGAGCGCCATCAGGACGCGCCGGGCCAGATATCCGAGCACAGGTCATCTCCTCGAGGACTACTTGAGTTTCAGATAGCCGTTCTGCATCCACTCCACCGGTTGGGCCGCGCCGGTCAGGCCGGTCCACAACCACTTCTCCGAGTCGGGCGGGAAGTTGGTGTAGCGGGATGTCGAGTAGGCCTCATGGAATGCGTTGTTGTACAGCGGCAGGAACGGCAGTTCCTTGTTGAACCACTGCGCCCACGCCCAGGTGTACTTCGCCCAGGTCTCCGGCGGTTCCTGATTGACCTCGCGGTTGAGTTCGGAGGCGATGTTGACGTGGCCCAACCCAGGCACGTCGGCCTCCGGCCCGATGCCGATCGCGCACTTGCACGGGCCCTTGCCGCTGTAGGAGATCGGGTAGTTCCACGACGGTGACGACGCCTGACCGAAGCCTGCGGCGAAGTCGGCCATCGGCGGGCCCTGGCCCCAGTCCATCCACCATTGCGACACGGCGAAGTCGCCGGCCAGCTGTTTGGTGGTGTAGGTGCCGGGATCGACGTTTTCGACCTTGACATCGATGCCGAAGTTCTTCAGATAGCCGGCGATGATCAATCCGTCCTCGTCGAAATAGGGGATGCCGGCGGCCTCGGAGATGGTGAAGGCGAACGGCGTCCCCTTCGGAGTCATCCATTTGCCGTTCTGCTTGGTGAAGCCGACGCTCTCCAGCAACGACGCAGCCTTTGCCGTGTCCTTCGGATAATGGTTGAGCTTGGCGAACTGATCAGGTGTCAGATACTTCTTCGCCTCGAAGTAGTTGATGCCGTCCGGCGTCTCCTCGGCCGGGTTCTGGACGAGGTCGCCGCCCATGTCCCGTTTGACCAGATCGTGTCGGTCGATGACGTATTCCAGCGCCTGCCGGACCTCACGGATGTTGAACGGGTAGTGGTTGAAGTTGACCACCAGCCCGACCTGCTGGACGGGCGAGGGGATGAACACGTAATGGGTGTTGGCGCCCTTGCGGTTCAACGCCTCCGCCTGCGGATCGGAGAACTGGTTGTCGGTCTCGAGTTCGATGCTGCCCGAGCTGAGCGCCCCGTACTCGGTCGAGGTGTTCATCGGATACACCTGGACATATGGTGCGGTGATCTTCTTGGCATCCCAGAAGCCGTCCCACTTCTCGTACAGGATCCCGCTGACGTTGGCGCTCTTCAGCTTGTACGGCCCGTTCCCGATCATGGGCTTGGGGTTGTACTTGACCAGGTTGGCGCTGTTCTCGGCCATCACCTTGCCGTCCGCACCGTCGCTGGCCTTGCTGATGCTGTCCGCTGTCGGATGCAGGATGTTGTAGGTCTTCCAGTAGCTGATCAACGTCTTGTCGACGTCGGACGGAACGAACTGTCCGTACTGGCTGTCGGGCACGATGACGATCTGCAGCAGGTGCAGCAGCGCGTTCTGTGGCACGGCCCAGGACTGCAGGTCGACGGTGACGGTGTGATCATCGGGGGCGCTGACCTTGGTGATCGCCGCCCAGACGGAGTTGTAGTCGACGCCGGCGACCCGGAAGGCGGTCAGCACGTCCTTGCTGGTCAGCGGCTTGTCGTCCTGCCACTTGGCATCGGTGCGCAGGTGGAAGGTGATCGAATGCTTTCCGACGTCCCAGCTCTCGGCGATCTCCGGGTAGTACGGATTGTCACCGGGACGATCCCAGTCCGATACCACAGCCAGGCTGAGCAGCGAGAGGTTGTAGTCCGGTGTCGGAGTGGGTGAGTACGGGTTGTTGACGATCGACGCCGCCCAGGCTCTGGTGCCCCAACGGAAGGCGGTCGTCTGGGGATTGGCGTTCTTGGCGCTGATGTTGCCGCCGCCGCCACCACCGTTGCCACCGCCGTTGTCAGCACCCGGCGAACCACCGGTGCAGGCGGCTGCTGTGATCAACAGCACTGAGCACAGTGCTGCAAACAGAAGCCGGAGTCTGCGGCCCGCAGCGTCGGCGCCGCTGCGTTGATCATGGACTTTCCACTTCATCGTGTGTCCTCGTCTGTTGTCCGTCTGCTCGGCAGCTAGCCGAGCTTGAGGTATCCGTTCTGCATCCACACGACCGTCTCGTCGGCACCCGACAGCACGGTCCACAGCCACTTCTGGGACTGCGGCGGGAAGTTGGAGTACCGGTTGGTCTGGTAGATCGTGTGGAATGCGTTGTTGTAGAGCGGCAGGATGGGAAGTTCCCGGTTGACCCACTGCGCCCATGCCCAGGTGTATCTCGCCCATGTTTCGGGTGGTGCCTGGTTGACTTCACGGTTGAGTTCGGAGGCGATGTTGACGTGGCCCAGGCCGGGGACATCGGCCTCCGGCCCGATGCCGATCGCACACTTGCACGGCCCTTCACCGCTGTAGGAGATCGGGTAGTTCCAGGACGGCGGGGACGGCTGACCGAAGGTGGCTGCGAAATCGGCCATCGGAGGGCCCTGGCCCCAGTCCATGTACCACTCCGACACAGCGAAGTCACCGGCCTGTTGTTTGGTGGTGTACGTCGCGGAATCGACGTCCTCGACCTTGACGTCGATGCCGAAGGCCTTGAGGTAGCCGGCGATGATCAGACCGTCCTGGACGAACTGGGAGAGTCCGTTCGGTTCGGAGATGGTGAAGCTGAACGGTGTGCCTTTCGGAGTGAACCACTTGCCGTTCTTCTTGCTGAAGCCTGCCTGTTGCAGGACCGACGCGGCCTTGGCGAGGTCGTGCGGATAGTGGTTGAGCTGTGCGAACTGATCTTGGGTCAGGTATTGCTTGGCCAGGAAGTAGTTGATGCCGTCCGGAGTCTCCTCGGCCGGGTCTTGCACCAGGTCGCCGCCCATGTCGCGTTTGACCAGGTCATGCCGGTCGATCACGTACGCCAGTGCCTGGCGGGTGGCCCGGAGATTGAACGGATAGTGATTGAAGTTGAAGACCAGGCTCTCCTGCTGCACCGGTGACGGGATGACGCCGTAGTGCGCGGTTCCGGTCGCGTTCATCCGGATGACCTGCGGGTCGTTGAACTGTGAGTCGAGTTCTTGCTCGATGGTGCCGCCGATGATCGCTCCGTACTCGGTCGAGGAGTCCATCGGATACAACTGGACCGCAGGGGCAGTGATCTTCTTCGCGTCCCAGAAGCCGTCCCATTTCTGGTAGAGGACACCGCTGACGTTGGCGCTCTTGAGCCGGTACGGCCCGGTGCCGATCATCGGATTCGGGTTGAACTTCACCAGCTTGCCGGCGGCCGCAGCCAACACCTTGCCCGCGGAGCTGTTTCCTGCCTTGTCGATGCTGGCAGCGGTGGGGTGCAGGATGTTGTACAGCTGCCAGTAGCTGATCAAGGTCTGGTCGAAGTCGGACGAGGGGAGCAGCTTTCCGTACTGGCTGTCGGGAACGATCACGATCTGCAGCAGATGGAGCAGAGCGTTCTTCGGGACGGCCCAGTGCTGGAGATCGACGGTGACCGTGTGATCATCGGGAGCGCTGAGTTTGGTGATCGCAGCCCAGACCGAGTTGTAGTCGGCTCCGGCGGCGCGGATCGCGGTGAGCACGTCCTTGCTGGTGAATGGTGTCCCGTCCTGCCACTTGGCGTCGGTGCGCAGCGCGAAGCTGATCGAGTGCTTGCTCAGCTTCCAGCTCTGGGCGAGCTCGGGGTAGTACGGGTTCGTGCCGGGTCGGTCCCAGTCCGACACCACACCGAGGCTGAGGAGGGAGAGGTTGTAGTGCGGTGTCGGCGTCGGAGCGTACGGGTTGTTGGCGATCGAACTGCCCCACGCCCTGGCACCGATCCGGTACGCGGTAGCGCCGAAGCCGGCGCCACCGCCGTCGTTGCCGTTGCCGTTGCGTCCTCCAGGGGAACCGCCCCCTGTGCAGGCCTGTGCGGCGACTGCGACCAGCAGCAGCGTCACCACCAGGGCGAGGCTCGAACGCAACCCGGGGCGAGGCCGGAGGTGGGCATGCCTCTGACCGGCGCGTTGGCCCCTGGGGCGCGAACGCGCGCGGTCGCCATGACTCCTACCTGTCCACATCGTTGTGGTCCTTCCGGCTCGGATCCGTGTCAGGACGTGGATCCGCGAGGTGAGCTTCGGAGTGGTGAGTCTGCGTTCGCGACGTGTGCCGGACGAAGCGAACGCATGGTTGGTGCGCACGATTCAGCGCGCCATGTGCGGACGGCGGCGATGGGTTCGGCCGGGCCCGACGCACGTCGACTGAATCGTTGCAATGAGTGTAGGGAGGGGCGCCCGGACCGGCAACCCTCACACGCCGATCGTTGCCGTTGCGCCGCAGAGGTCAGGTGTCGCTGGGGACCGAACGTCCTGAATTTATGGCGATTCCGCGGATCGGCTGAGCGCTGCCCGCCGAGCGTTGGTCGTCTCCTTTGCCCTGACCACGCCCGTGGTGTCAAACATTGCCCAGCGAGCACGGGTGCCAGCAATGTGATCATCCGAGGCCTGATGATCTCCCGACGCGACTGATTGCTTCCCTGCTCGGCATCCGACCGACGACTCAGGCAGGCCGATCAGACCCGGTAAACGTTTGCGGAGTGGGTGCGCAAGAATGACGCCCGACCATTTCGGCCGGGTGAAGGAGTCAGGTGTGGGCGGAGTCCTGCAGGGCTTCCTCACGCTCGTGCTCGTCATCGGCGTCGGGTTTCTGATCGCCCACCTCAAGATCGCCGGCGCGACCGCTCAGACGGTCCTGGCCCGCCTGGCGTTCTTCGTAGCGAGCCCGGCGCTGATGCTCAGCGAGATCGCTGCCACCGATGTCCGGCAGATCTTCTCCACCAACCTCGTCGCTTCGATCACCAGCACCGGGGTGAGTGCCATCCTGTACGTCCTCGCGGCCCGGCTGATCTTCCAACGCACCGCTAGCGACACCGTCATCGGCACCTTCTGCGCCAGCTACGTCAATGCCGGCAACCTCGGCCTGCCGATGGCCGTGTACGCCCTGGGCAACGCCTCGTGGATCGTGCCGATGCTCCTCACCCAGCTGGTGCTGCTGCAACCGATCGGCCTGGCCGTACTTGATCTGACCACGCACACGAACACCGGCGGCAACCGGCTCCTGCGGCTGGTCAGCCAACCGTTCAAGAATCCGCTGATGATCGGATCGCTGCTGGGTCTGCTGCTGTCGATCTTCTCGGTCCGGCTTCCGCAATGGGTCGCCGACCCGGTGACCATGATCGGGAACATGGCCGTGCCGGCGATGCTCATCGCGTACGGCATCTCGCTACGCCTGGGACCGTTGCCGGGCCGGGGCGAACCGAAGGTCCAGATCGGCTACATCGTCGCACTGAAGCTGCTCGTACAGCCGTTGGTGGGTTTCCTGATGGCGCGTTACGTGCTGCACCTCGATCCGCACGCCGTCCTTGCGGTGACGGTGATCGCTGCGCTGCCCACTGCGCAGAACGTGTTCACCCATTCCGTACGCTACGACCGCGGCATCATCCTGGCCCGGGATTCGATCTTCGTGACCACGGTCCTGTCGCTGGTCGTGCTGGTCGGGATCGCTGCGTTGTTGGCGCCTGCGGGCTAGCCCGGGCGCACCCGGTCGACGCCCGAATCCACGGCGGATCGCGGTTGGCGGCCAGGCTCAGTCCTGTCCAAGACTGTTCCAGCGGTCCGGTAAAGAACGCGTTACAAGCGTGAAGAGGGCTTGACGAGCGACGTGCATGGACCAAAGATGCATCTATCTGGGAACTTTCCAGACGGTTCGGCAGTCGGGTTGTCGGCGGTCTGGGCGTCGAGCTGGTGGGCAGGGTTCCTTCCTACTGACGCGGTCGTCGGATGAGGGGGTTGTCGGTGCGGGTCGGTGGTCCTCGTGCGCTGCGGGCGATGAACGATCGCGCCGCGCTCTATGCGCTCGCCGAGCACGGACCGCTGTCCCGCGTCGAGCTCGAACACGCGATCGGCCTGTCCAAGCCGGCCGCCGCCGAACTGTTGCGCCGCCTTGAACAGGCCCAGCTGGTTCGGCAGGACGGCCACAAGGAGAGCTCCGGTCCCGGCCCCAACGCCCGGCTCTGGACCGTCAACGAGCTGGCCGGGCACGCCGTCGGCATCGACGTCATCTCCTCCAGTGTCGACGTGGCGGTCGCCGATCTGTCCGGCCGGGTGATCGCCGAGCGCAAGGTGCTGAGCCGGGGCAGCGGCCCCGATCCGGTGGTGCCGCTACGCAGGGCCGTCGTCGACGCCGCCAAGGTGCGAGGGCTGACCCTTGACGACATCGACAGGGCGGTCGTCGGAATCTCCGGATCGATCGATCCGGTCACCGGATTCCTGGGCTATGCCGACCACATGCCGCGCTGGCACGGTTTCAACGTTCCCCACCGGCTGGCTGACGCGCTCGGTATGCCGGTCACCGTGGAGAACGACGTCAACCTGGTGGCTACCGACGAACTGCTGCACGGCCGGGCCCGCGGCTACACCGACGTGCTGCTGCTCTGGATGAGCTCCGGCGTCGCTGCCGCGGTGGTCGTCGACGGGCGCCTGCACCGGGGTTGGCGCGGTGCGGCCGGTGAGATCGACTTCGCGCCGCTGGACTTCAACGGCCGGCGGGTAACCGAACTGATCGACAATCACGGGGTGCTGGAGTTGGCCGCCGATCACGGCGTCCGGGCCGGCCGCGCCGGCACCCTGGTGCGCAGGGCCGTCGCCGCGGTCGCCGGGGAATCCGAACGCGGCGGTGACCCGGAGGGATTCTTGGCCGAGTTGGCCGCCCGGGTCGCCCAGGCTGTGGTGATCCCGGTGTCGCTGCTCGACCCCCAACTGGTTCTGCTGGGCGGGGAGATAGGGGTTGCGGGCGGGGACCGACTCGCCGACCGGGTGGCAGACCGGCTGCACCGGTTGATCGCTCATCGGCCGGAGGTCAGACCGGCCACCGGACGTGATCATGCAGTCAGGCACGGTGCCGTCGAGGCAGCCGTGCGACAACTTCAGGAAGCAGTTTTCGGATGAACGGTTCGACGAGCAGTTCGATGATCGGGAGGATGATCATGAAATTCGGTAAACCGGCCAGGGCCCTCGGGGCACTGGTCTCGGTCGGCGTGCTCGCGCTGGTCGCGGCATGCGGTGGCGGGGGAGGATCCGGCAACAACTCCGGATCGAACGGCTCGTCCTCGACGTCATTGACGATCGCCAACGTCGGAGGCACGACGTGGACCTGCGGGTTCAATCCCTTCAACCCGTCGGTAAACGGACAGAGCATCGGGTTCGTCTACGAGACGCTGGTGCACGTCAATCCCCTGCAGAACTCCAAAGAGACTCCGATGATCGCCGAATCGTCGAAGTGGAGTTCGGACAAGAAGACGCTGACCTTCCAGATCAGGGACGGGATCAAGTGGAACGACGGGCAGCCGCTGACTGCTGACGACGTCGCGTTCACCTTCAACCTGCTGAAGGAGAACAAGGGCCTGGACCTGAACGCGCTCTGGTCCTCCGGTCTGCAGTCGGTGGAGGCCAGCGGCAGCACGGTGACTGTGAAGTTCAAGACACCGTCGGAGCCCTACTTCTACTACGTTGCCGGTCAGACCCCGATCGTGCCGAAGCACATCTGGGACACCGGCGACGCGGCGAAGGATCCGGTCCAGTTCACCGATTCCAAGCCGGTCGGCAGCGGCCCGTACACCGTTTCGGACTGCAAGCCGCAGAACATCAGGTACCAGGCGAACCCGAACTTCTGGCAGAAGGGCAAGCCGGCGGTCAAGACGATCAACTACCCGGCCTATACCGACAACAGCCCGGCCAATCTCGACCTGGCTACCGGTAAGGCACAGTGGGGTGGCCAGTACATTCCCAATGTCGATCGCTACTACGTCGACCGGGACAAGACGAACAACCACTATTGGTATCCGCCGGTCGCGAATGTCGAGATCTTCGCCAACATGAAGCAGGGCCCGACCACCAACAAGGCGGTCCGGCAGGCGCTGGCGTACGCGATCGACAAGGACCAGGTGTCCAAGATCGGCGTCGGCGGTCAGCTGCCGGCGTCCAACCAGGCGGGCATCGTGCTGCCGACCTTCCAGGACTGGTACGACCAGGCCGCGGCCGATCAGTACGGTTACAAGCAGGATCCCGCCAAGGTGAAGGAACTGCTCGCCTCGGCCGGCTACTCGACCAGCAAGCCGCTGAAGCTGTCGATCATCAGCGTCTCCGGCTACACCGACTGGGAGGCCGAGCTGCAGGAGATCAAGCAGGAGCTGCAGCCCATGGGGATCGATCTGACCGTGCAGAACATCGCCGGCCAGACGTACAACAACAAGATCTACAAGGGTGACTTCCAGCTCGCCTACGGCTCCCAGAACGGTGGCCCGGTGCCGTACTTCGAGATGCGGCAGAACCTCTACGGCGGCAATTCCGCCCCGATCGGACAGAACGCGTCGTCCAACTTCGAGCGCTACATGAACCCGAAGACCGACGCCCTGTTCAACGAGTACCCGGGTGCGGACAGCGCACGGCAGCATGAGATCGTCAAGGAGCTGCAGAAGGTGATGCTGGAGGAGGTGCCGGTCATCCCGGTCCTGGAGAGTGTGAGCTGGTTCCAGTACAACACCAAGGACTTCACCGGGTGGCCGACCAAGGAGGACCCGTACGCGCTGCCGGCGCCGTACGCGACGCCGGACAACGAGCAGGTGCTTTTGCACCTGCAGCCGAAGGGCTGACCCGAGTGACGGGCTGTCGGGGGTCGGGTTCCGGCCCTCCGACAGGCCCGGAACGGGCCTGACTGAACGCAATACAGGCATGATCAACACGAAAAGCGTCGGGAGAGGTTGATGCGCTTCATAGTGCGCAGACTGGGGTTCTTCGTCGTCACCCTGTGGGTGGCCTTGACGGTGAACTTCTTCGTGCCACGGCTGATGCCGGGAAATCCGGCGGAGGCGATGATGGCCCGCTACAAGGGCCGGATCAATCCGGACGCGTTGAAGGCGCTCGAGGTCGCCTTCGGACTGGACACCCAGAAATCGTTGCCGGAGCAGTATCTTGACTACCTCGGCAACACGCTGACCGGGCATTTCGGCATCTCGCTGACCTTCTTTCCGCAACCGGTCAGCACGGTGGTCTCGCAGGCGTTGCCGTGGACGCTCGGTCTGGTCGGGATCACCACGATCATCGCCTTCCTGCTCGGCACGGTGATCGGGATGATCGGCGGCTGGCGCCGCAACGGCGTCGTCGACAGTGTGTTGCCGCCGGTGTTCGTCATCACCTCGGCGCTGCCCTACTTCTGGATCGGGCTGGTGCTGATCCTCGTCTTCTCCCTCGGCACCAACGGTCTGCTGCCGAACGACGGTGGTTATGACCCGACCCTCGACCCGGGCTTCAATGCGACGTTCATCGGGGACGTGATCCGGCACGCGATCCTGCCGGCCGTGTCGATCCTGATCGTCTCGATCGGCGGCTGGATCCTGACGATGCGCAACAACGTCGTCACCACCGTGGCCGAGGACTACATCCGGATGGCGCGGGCCAAGGGCATCCCCAACCGCAAGATCATGATCGGGTACGCGGGCCGCAACGCCATCCTGCCCAATCTGTCCGGGTTTGCGATGTCACTGGGCTTCGTGGTCAGCGGATCGATCCTGGTGGAATTCACCTTCAACTATCCGGGTGTGGGCTACATGTTGCTCCAGGCGGTCAACAATCAGGACTATCCGCTGATGCAGGCGCTGTTCGTGATGATCACCGTCACCGTGCTGGTCGCCGTGTTGATCAGTGACTTCCTGACGGCCTGGCTCGACCCACGAGTCCGGACAGCCGACTAGAAAGGGAGGGATGACGCAATGAGTGCCGTCAGTGCATCGACAACGACGACCGCCGAGACCGGCGCGCAGACGACCTCCCGGGCTCGTCCCGGACTGGGTGTGCTGCGGGCCGTCCTCGGCAACACGAAGGCGCTGATCGGGGCGATCCTGCTGTTGATCTTCGTGATCGCGGCAGCGGTGCCCCGGGTGTTCACCTCGGTGAGCGACCCGAACAAGAGGTTCGAGCTGATGTTGCCTCCGGGGGCCGGCCACATCCTCGGTACCAATGCCTTCGGCCAGGACATCTGGGCGCAACTGGTGTGGGGCACCCGGCCGTCGCTGTTGATCGCCGTCATCGCCGGCGCGCTGGCCAGCGTGTTGTCGGTGATCATCGGCGTCTCGTCGGCCTACCTCAGCGGCGTGGGTGACAACCTGTTGTCGCTGCTCACCGACGTGTTCCTGGTGATTCCCGCCTTTCCGCTGATCATCGTGATCGCGGCCTATGCAGGCAGCGGTGGACAGACCGTGGTCGTGCTGATCCTGGTGATCACCGGGTGGGCGTACGGCGCCCGCCAGCTCCGCGCCCAGGCCATGTCCCTGCGCAATCGGGAGTTCCTGGAGTCCGCCCGGGTGCGCGGCGAGCGGAGGGCGTACATCATCGTTGCCGAGATCCTCCCGAACATGGTGTCGTTGATCGCCGCCACCTTCCTCGGCGCAGCCCTGTACGCCCCTGCTCACCGCCGCCGGGCTGCAGTTCATCGGCCTGGGCAACTCCTCGACGGTGAGCTGGGGCAGCATGCTGCACTGGGCGCAGACCAATGAGGCCCTGCAGACCGGCCAGCAATGGTGGGTCATCGCGCCCGGCCTGTGCATCGGCCTGTTGGGTGCATCGTTCGCGCTACTGAATTACGCCTTCGACGAGATCAGCAATCCGGCGCTCCGGCCGGTGCGCCGCAGAAAGGGACGCAAGTGACGAGCCTGCTCGAGGTCACCGATCTGTCGGTGGAATACGACACGTCGAACGGGCCGGTGACCGCCGTCGACCATGTCGATCTCGATGTCGAGAAGGGCGAATTCGTCGGCATCGTGGGCGAATCGGGCTGCGGCAAATCAACCCTGTTGTTCGCCATCGCGCAGCTGCTCACCGCACCGGCGCGGGTGTCCAACGGCCAGGTGATGTTCCGCGGCCAGAACATGGTGGCGATGACCGAGGCCGAACTCGCGCCGATCCGCTGGCGGAACATGTCGGTGGTGATGCAGAGTGCGATGAACGCCCTCAACCCGGTCAAGAAGATCAGTGCCCAGTACGCCGATGCCATGCAGGCACACGGCGTACGGTCCAAGATCGAGATCCGGGAGCGATCGGAGGCGGTGCTCGATCTTGTCGGAATCGACCCGGCGCATCTGAACAGTTATCCGCATCAGCTGTCCGGCGGCATGCGCCAGCGGGCGATGATCGCGATGGCGCTGTTGTTCACCCCGGAACTGGTGATCATGGACGAGCCCACCTCGGCGCTCGACGTGGTCGCCCAGCGCTCGTTGATGTTGCAGATCAAGGAGCTCCAGCAGCAGCTGGGGTTCGCGGTGATCTTCGTGACCCACGACATGAGCCTGGTCAGCCACTTCTCCGATCGGCTGATGGTCATGTACGCCGGGCAGGAGATGGAGTTCGGACCGACCCGGCAGGTCTTCGACTCCCCGGCACATCCCTACAGTCAGGGACTGCTGGACGCCTTCCCGTCGATCAAGGGCGAGCGAGTGGCGTTGCAGGGGGATCCCGGGCAGCCCGCCGAGCCTGGCGTCGATGCCGCCGGGCTGTCGCTTCGAACCACGCTGCCCGATGCGGTTCGCCCCGTGTCCGACCGTGGAACCGCAGTTGTACGACGTACAGGGTGTGCAGGCCAGATGCCTGTTGCACGATCCTGCCTATCGTGACCAAGCCACGGCGGGGGTGTGATCATGGCCGATTCGAACCAGGCTGCGACGGACACCCCGCGCAGGCCGTTGCTGGAGGCCCGGGAGTTGACCCGGGTGTTCCGTGTCGGCGGGCTGCGCAGCCGCAAGCACCTGCATGCGGTCGACGAGGCGAACTTCGTGATCAATCCGGGCGAGATCGTCGCCCTCGTGGGCGAGAGCGGCAGCGGTAAGAGCACGATCGCCCGGCTGCTCGCCCAGGTGTACGCCCCGAGCAGTGGAGAGATCCTGTTCGAGGGCACCCCGCTGTCGTCGTTGAAGTCCCGGCAGGACGTGCTCGCCTATCGGGCTGCGGTGCCGATGGTCTTCCAGGATCCGTTCAGCTCGCTGAACCCGGCCTTCACCGTGGCCCACGGGATCATGCGCGGGTTCAAACTGCATCGGCACGACATCAGCGCGGCGGACCGGGAGGCCGAGGCCGAACGGGTGCTCAACGCGGTCGGCCTGTCGCCGGCATCCCAGGTGTTCGGCCGGTATCCCTACGAGCTCTCCGGTGGTCAGCGGCAACGGATCGGCTTCGCCCAGGCGCTGGCGTATCAGCCCAAGGTGATCCTGGCCGATGAGCCCGTGTCGATGCTGGACATCTCGATCCGGATCGGGCTGCTGAACGTGATGACCAGCCTGCGTGATGATCAGGGCGTTTCACTGCTGTACATCACCCACGACATCGCCAGTGCGCGCTACGTCGCGGACCGGATGATGGTGATGTACGCGGGCCGGATCGTCGAGTCCGGACCGGTGGAGGATGTTCTGGGCAACCCACTGCATCCGTACACGCAGCTGTTGGTGGCCGCGGTGCCCGATCCGCGGGCGGAGCTGGCGGTGACGGCGGAGATGGCCAAGGGTGAGCCGCCGAAGGTGATCGATCCGGGTCCGGGTTGCCGGTTCGTCGACCGTTGTCCGTTGGCGCGCGAGGTGTGCCGTACCACCACACCGCCGCTGCTCGAGCTGAAGCCCGGGATCCGTGCCGCCTGTCACGTTGCGGCCGACGACCACGGCCGCGGCGCGGAATCCACCGGCGGTGCCGAGCTGGGCGCCAAGGTCGCCGCCTGACCGGTCCTCGCTACCGCCCGGTTCCCGCGTCCGGCTCTCTTGCCGCACCACGTACTGCACCCCGCACCGTGTACACACGGTGCGGGGTGCAGCCGCTGGTGCGGAGAGGCGGGCCGGCGGCCGCGGAGTGATCAGCGGTAGTCGTCGCGGCCGGGTACGTACTCGGCGACAGCGAGGGTGGTGTCGCTCTGTCCGTAATAGGCGAGCCAGCGGCCCCTGAACCAGACCAGGCCTTCGACGAAGGTGACGTTGGACACCAGGCCGTGCAGTTCCTCCGCGGTCTGCGGCCGCAGCCACGGCACGGTCATCTCCGCGATCACTGTGGTCGGATCGTTCAGGGCGATGGCGAACTGCCCGCAGCGGTAGTCGACCCGGGTCGACTCGCCCTCCCGCGCGCCGTTGATCATGAAGATCAACAGCCCGTCGTCGGTGACGACCGGCGGGGCGCCGATCTCGACCAGCCGCTCGTTCCAGCTGCCCGGAGTCGGGGTGTGGATCGGCCTGTCCTGGGGACAGGGCGTCCAGTGCAGCAGATCCGACGAGGTGGCGTAGAAGATCGCGCCCTCGCCGAAATAGAGGTAGTACAGCCCGTCGATCTTCTGCGGATGGATCACTCCGGCCTTGCTCCAGGTACGTCCCCGATCGCCGTCGACCGGCGCGAACGTGTCGTAGCCGGCCGGCAGGATCGGGCCGTGCTTGGTCCAGACGTGCAGATCGGTGGAGGTGGCGAGGCACAGCTGGGCCGTCGTGCCGTCGTAACCGGTGTAGGTCAGGTAGTAGACACCGTCGATCTTGCTGACCCGTGGGTCCTCGCACCCCCGACTCTCCCAGGGGTGCTCGGGTGACAGGATCGGTTCCGGTTCGCGGTCGAAGTGATAGCCGTCGGCGCTGCGCGCCAGGCCGACGTGCGACACGATGTCGTCGGCGTGGGCGCGGTAGAGCAGCAGCACCTGATCGTCCTCGACGATGGCTGCCGGGTTGTAGAGATTGGCCGATTCCCAGCTGTCGCCGCGTGGCCGGAGGATGGGGTTGTCCGGGTACGGCCGGAACGGACCCAGCGGGAACCGAGGGCTTGCTGTGGACATTGCCTTGCCTTCCGGATACGGGGACGGGCCGTGTGGAGCAGCTGATGCAGTGAGCTAGTCGGCCGGGGCTTCGGTGCCGGCCAGGTAGTCGATGTCGGGGATCGACTCGACCCCGGTCCGGAAGCCGCGGATCGATTCCAGCTTCGGGGCGGGGCCGTCGACGGTGATGGTCAGTTCCGCGGTCTCGATCTCCTCGAAGACGTGGATCCGCTTGTTGCCGACGGTCTGCCCGGAGGCTACGAGTCGATCACCGCTGGTGATCGCGTGCGACCGGATCCGCTGGCTGTCCGCGAAGTCCTCGACCAGCTGCAGATGATCAAGCCGTACGTGATGCTCGAAGCTCGCCCGCCAGACGCCGGGTGAGACCTCGGCCAGGGCGGCGGGCGCCACGCCGTTGGCGAACCGGCGATCGAGTTCCGCCCGCCATTCGGCGAGCCGGTCGACATCCTCCTCAGGGATCAGTCCGCGGTTGTCCGGTGGCAGATTCAGCAGCAGGTTGGCGCCCATGCCGATCGACCGGTAGTGGACCGCCAGCAGATGATCAAGCGTTTTGGGCCGGTCGTCCTCCGCCCAGAACCAGCCCTTGCGGATCGACACGTCGCACTCCGGCGGCAGATAGAGCGCGCGATCCAGGCGTGTCGTCTGCACGGTGTACTGGCTGAAATCGGTCTCGGTCACCACGTAGTCGACCGGATCCGAGGCCAGCCCGTCCTCGTTGCCGACCCAGCGGATCGTCGGATCGCCCATGTTGAAGATCATCGCCTGCGGCTGGGTCTGGTTGATCACCTCGCCGATCCCGACCCAGTCGTACTCGCGGCCCTGGGATCCGGCGCCGTCGAACCACAACTCCGACAGCGTTCCGTAGCGGGTGCACAGTTCGCGAAGCTGATCCTGGTAGTAGCGGTCGTACGCCACCGGGTCCGGATAGCACGGTGCGTGGCGGTCCCAGGGCGACAAGTAGAGCCCGAAGCCCAGGCCGTACTTGTCAGCGGCAGTCATCACCTCGGCGACCACGTCGCCGGTGCCGTCCTTCCAGGGGGAGGACCTGACCGAGTAGTCGGTGGTGTCAGTGGGCCACAGACAGAAGCCGTCGTGGTGTTTCGCGGTCAGGATGACGTAGCGGGCGCCGGCGTCGGCCGCCGTGGCGACCCATTGGTCGGCGTCGAGCCGGGTCGGGTTGAAGATCGAGGGATCGAGTGTGCCGTCGCTCCACTCCAGGCCGGCGAAGGTGTTGACGCCGAAGTGGAAGAAGACGCCGAACTCCTGGCGCTGCCAGGCGAGCTGTCCGGGTGTCGGCGGGATCAGCGGGAGCGGGTCGGTGGTCACGGCACAGAACCGTACAAGACATCGGATGTTTGCGGCCGGTCGGCGGCACGTCGCGGAGGCCAGTCACAACGCGACGGCCACAGCGCCTCGCAGCGGCGACCGTGCGAAGTAGGGTGCGGACATGGTGGAGCATCCGGACGTCTTTCCGCTGCCCGGTCTGCCGGGCGAGGTGACGATCTACGAGGTCGGGCCGCGGGACGGTCTGCAGGCGGAGAAGCAGATCGTCGACACCCGGACCAAGATCGAGTTCATCCGTCGGCTCCGGCAGGCGGGTCTGACGGCGATCGAGGCGACAAGTTTCGTCTCGCCGCGCTGGGTTCCGCAGTTGGCCGACGCCAACCAGGTGCTGGCCGGGATCGGCGCACCGGACGGATACCGGCATCCGGTGCTGGTGCCCAACCAGAAGGGAATGGACCGCGCGCTGGAGGCCGGGGCGACCGAGATCGCGGTCTTCGTCAGCGCCACCGAACGCTTCGCCAAGGAGAATCTCGCGACGACGGTCGACGGTGCGATCGAGATGGCGGCCCCGGTCGTCCGGCAGGCCGCGGAGGCGGGTATTCCAGTCCGCGGCTACGTCTCGATGTGCTTCGGTGACCCATGGGAGGGCCGGGTGCCACTCGGTCAGGTGGTGTCGGTCACCAGGAGGCTGGCCGATCTCGGGGTACGGACCATCAGCCTCGGCGACACCATCGGCGTCGGTACCCCCGGACACGTCCGGGCACTGCTCGAGTCGCTCGGTGCCGCGGGAATCGGGATGGAGCGGCTCGCCCTGCATTTCCACGACACCTACGGCGGTGCGTTGGCCAACGTGCTGTCCGGTCTGCAGTGTGGTGTCAGCGAGTACGACTCATCGGCCGGAGGGATCGGTGGCTGTCAGTTCGCCCGCTCGGCGACCGGAAACCTCGCGACCGAGGACCTCGTCTGGATGCTGACCGGCCTGGGCATCCGCACGGGCGTCGACCTCGATCGGCTCATCCAGATCAGCGGCTGGATGGCCGGCAAGCTCGGTCGGCCGGCGCCGTCCCGGGTGGTCGCGGCGCTCTACCACGACGAGGTTGACGAGCCGCTCTTCTAGCCGCTGCTGCGGTCGGCCGCCGGCACGGCCGCCCCGGTCCCCGGGTGCGATAGGTTCGGCAGCGAAACCGCGCGGAAGGGATGGGTGTTGGACGCGACTGATTACGAGGGCTTCGATATCGACCGGAGCACCGAACAGGCCTGGGCCGAGTTCCGGACCCGGCTCAGCGAAGTGATCTCGGTGATCGACGAGACTGCTGACCTGGTGATCGGCACCGAGTCCGAACGAACCGAGAACGGCGGCCCGTTCGTGTCCTTCAGCGCACCGGCCAGGGACATGATCAGGTCCGAGGCGGCAAGCAACGCCGTGCTGGGCGGAGCGTTCCAACTGGGCGATCGCCAGTTGGCGGCGATGGAGAAGGCGGGCTGGAATCCGCCGAGCGCCGACGCCTCGCCGAACTTCTGGATCGAGTTGGCCCAGGAGGAGTCCGACCAGCTCGCCGATCTCGCGGTCACCGCACTGCGCGACGTGTACGGCGTCCAGCACCCGGTCTTCCTTGCACCGGACCAACTGGCCGAGATCCTCACCCCCAAGGTGGAGGATCCGGCAGCGGAGAGGATCTTCGACGACGACGACGTAGCCGCAGTCCTGCCGGGCAGCCGGGAGCATCTGGACGATCTTGTCGCTGCCGAGCTCACCGAACTCTTCGGGCATCGGCCGATCCGCGACGACGAGGGCGACATCGCCATCCGGGTCGGCTCGACGATGATCTTTCTGCGGACCACCGACGACGCGCAGGAGATCGTGATCTTCGCGGCGATCGTGCACGACGTTGAGGGCAGGTCGCGGGCGGTCGAGGTGCTCAACGACCTGAATGTCGAGGCCCGCTGGGTCAAGTTTCAGCTGATCCGTGATCGGGTGTTCGCGACGCTGTCGGTGGTCGCCCAGCCCTTCGTACCGGCGCATCTTGCCCACGCGGTCCAGATCATGTCGGACACCGCGGACGGCATCGACGACGAGCTGGCGGAGAAACTGCGGGGGCGTACAACGTTCGGAGACGGTGACGATCCGGCCTGAGGATCGCCCCCCGCGTGTCCAGAACGTAACAGATACCGAAATCTCGCCATCAGCTGTCATTCATCGTACATTTAGCTCACCTGTTCCGAACCAGGAGGGCGTACGCCAGATGATCAGCAAGCCGGTGACACCGCTGGAAGAGTCGGTCGAGGCGCCCGAAGACCTCAAGCTCTGGGAGGTGTCGGCCGATCGTGACTTCGCGCTGGCCCTGCACGGCGGAGCGGGCGGTCGGATCGCCGAACTGGCCGACGGTCGGCGGCGCGACTTCGAGGCCGGGTTGTCCCGCGCCTACCGGGCGGGAGAAGAGATTCTGCGATCCGGTGGGTCGGCACTGGATGCCGTCTGCGCTGCGGTCGAGGTGATGGAGGACGATCCGCTGTTCAACGCTGGTCGGGGAGCGGCACTGACCGCTGACGGCGAGGCCGAGCTCGACGCCGCGGTGATGACCGGCGACGGTCACGCCGGCGCGATCGCCGCCTCCCGGTACGCCAGGAACCCGGTACGACTGGCCCGGGCGGTGATGGAGCGATCGGAGCACCTCCTGCTCGTGGCGCCGCCGGCCGAGTTGGTCGCCGGCTGGGACCTTTCGGTGGTCACGCCGGAGTACTTCGTGACCGAGGCGAGGAGACAACAACTGGTCCGGCTGCAGGACCGGCTGGTCACCGGCCCGCGGCACGGCACGGTGGGAGCGGTCGCCCGGGACACCGGCGGCAGGATCGCGGCAGCGACGTCGACGGGCGGAATGTCCAACCAGTCCGCCGGTCGTGTCGGTGACACTCCGATCATCGGTGCCGGCACGTACGCGCGGGACGGTCTGGCGGCAATCTCCTGCACCGGACACGGCGAGGCGTTCATCCGTGGCGTGGTGGCCTACGACATCGCTGCGCGGATCCGATATCTCGGGTCCGGTCCAGCCGAAGCTGTCACTGCAACCTTTCAGAACGAGTTGTCGGGGAGAGATTCCAGCGGCGGACTGGTGTGCGTCGACGCCTCCGGTCGTATTGTTGTGGCCCACAACTCACCGAGCATGTTCGCCGCCTACCCCAACAAAGGGAAGTTGATCATTCATACTTGATCACCAGACCTGATCATCGAGGTACCGATGCCGATCACCGCCATGCCCAGCGACGCGATGCCCAGCGACGCCGTGTCCAGCGACGCCGTGTCCAACAACGCCGTGTCCAACAACGCCGTGTCCAACAACGCCGTGTCCAACAACGCCGTGTCCAACAACGCCGTGTCCAACAACGCCGTGTCCAACAACGCCGGTCACGGCACCGGGCTGCTGATCAAGGACCAGATCTTCGCCCGGATGGACGAGCTGAGTCCGGCGGAGCGCAAGGTCGCCCACACGCTGTTGGCCAGCTATCCCAGCGCCGGGTTGGCAAGCGCGGCCTCGCTGGCCCGATCGGCGGGTACGTCGGCGCCGACGGTGCTGCGATTGTTGTCCCGACTGGGGATCGGCAGCTATCCGGATTTCCAGCAGAAGCTTCGCGAAGAGGTCAGCAACCAGATCAACAGTCCGGTACGCCGGACCGAGGTCGTCCGCGAACTCGACGAAGATGATCTTCTGGGGCATGCCGTCGCCCGCAGGTCGGCACTGGTGGGCGAGCTGGCCGAGAGCGTACCGCCGAGCGAATTCGAACGAGCCGTACGCCTGCTGTCCGACCGGCCGAAGCAGGTGTTGATCGCCGGCGGCTACTTCAGCCGGTACATCGCGATGCTGCTCGCCGCGGAACTCGACGAAGTGATCCCCGGAGTCGACTTCGTCGAGGACCCGGTCGGCCGGCAGATGGGCAAGCTGCTCAGTCTCGGCCACCGCAGCGTCATGGTGATCATGGACTTCCGGCGCTACGAGGAGTCCGCCGCGAGTGCCGCGCGGGCGGCCCACACACGGGGGGCTTCGGTGGTGGTGATCACCGACCAGGGATTGTCGCCGGCGACTGAACACGCCGACGTTGTGCTCCCGGTCAAGGTAGACGGCATCCCGTTCGATGCCATGGTCGGGGTGCTTGCGCTGGTCGAAGCGCTGGTCGAGGCGGTGCTGCGCGGGGTCGGCGATCGCGGTGTGGCCCGGATGAAGGACTGGGAGACCTCCGTACGCATCCAGCGCGCCACGCCGTCACCGGAGGACGAGCGGTCCTGATCCGGCATCGACCGGCGGATCCGTTCCCGCATCGCCTGCTCGGCGCCGAACCCGATTTCCGCGTACGCCCACCCTATTTCCCGTACGCGCGACCCAGGTTCCCGCACCAGTTGCTCGTTGCCGCCCCACTTACTCGGCCACGCACCAGCTGCAGGGGGTGCGACGCCGATCAACTGGTGCGGCATCGAGCAGGTGGTGCGGGGTCGAGCAACTGGTGCGGCGGCGAGCAAGAGGTGCGCGGGCGGGACTGACACCGGCTCGGGCTCAGGCCTGCATGCGGCGCTCCGACGCCTCTACTGCGTCGAAGGCGTACCGGCGCATCTGCTGCTCATAGTCGGCGATCGCGTCCAGCAGCGATGATTCACCGTCCGCGGCTCGCCCGACCAGTTCTGCAAGCAACGCGGCATCGGCCAGGGCGACGGCGGCTCCGATCCCAGCGGGGATCATCGGGTGCGCGGCGTCGCCGATCAGCGTGACCCGCTCCGGTGACCACGGCTGCGGACGCCGGGAGCTGCGAACCGTCGTGGCGTGCACCGACCCGGGCTCGGCCGCGGTCACCAGAGTGGCCAGGCTCGGATGCCACGACCCGACCTGCTCGGCGACCCAGGACACCAGGTCCGGCGGCAGCCCGGCCGCGGGCAGTTGCGCATCAGGCACGGTCAGCACCCACATCAGGTAATCATGTCCGCTGCTCAGTCGCAGCCCGGACCGCAGTTCGTCGGCGGCCGACTGCGGCGGGTTGGCGAACCGGTGTGCCGCCAAGGGCATCGCACGACCGTCAGGGGAGACCACGGCACTGAAGCCGTCCAACGCAGCCGGCGGCATGTCAGGCAGGATCGCCTCGCTCAGCGCGGTGCGGCCGAAGATGTTCAACTGACCGACGTCGACGACCTCCAGGTCGGGCAGTCGCTGTGCCCGGACCCGGGAGCCGCTGCCGTCGGCACCGACCAGCAGATCGGCCTCGAGCGCGGACGAGCCGTCAAGCTCGATGCTGATCCGGTCCCCGACGACCCGGTACCGTTCGAAACCCACGCCATGGCGGACCGTGTCGTCCAGGCCGTCCAACAGGATCTCCCGAAGCGTCTGGCGGTCAACGGTCAGGTGTCTGCCCTCGGACGGGTCCTCCGGTTGTCCGACCAGGTTCTCCTGCAGCACTTCCAGCTCGGTGTTCAGCACCCGCCAGCCGCTGCCGGGTACGCCGGCCGTCCGCAACACCAGCTCGTACGCCGTCGGCTCCAGACACGCCCGCAGCGCACGATCACCCTGCGGATCCAGATGGATCCGGTAGCCGGCACTGCGCAGTTCGGCCGGTGTCCTCCGTTCGATGAGGGTCACGTCGACGCCTGCCCGCCGGAGCCCCTGGGCGAGCAACGGCCCGGACAGCCCGGCCCCGATGATCACAGTATGCATGGCCTCGAGATTATCCGCACACAGACAATCTGCCATCAGGGTTATCCTGGAGATCGTGACCGATACACCAGGGATCGACACCGTGCTCGGTGGACAGTTCTATCTGGCACACCGCTACAGTCGGGCTGCGAGCAACGCCGCGCTGAAGAGCCACGGGATCGACCTGCGGCATCTCGGGGTGTTGGCCGACCTCGCCGAGCACAGTCCGTCCAAACAGCGGGAACTCGTCGAACGGGTGCAGCTGGACAAGACGTCACTTGTCTACGTGCTTGATCAACTGGAACGCCTAGGGTGCGCCGAGCGGCGGCCCGACCCGACCGACCGCAGAAGTCATGCCGTGGTGATCACACCCAAGGGTCGGCGGTTGCTCCGCGCAGCCACCACCACCGTCGATCAGACGATGCGTGGCCTGTTCGAGGGGGTCCTGCCCCCGCGGGACAAGCAGCAACTCAGTCGGCTGCTGGGCAAACTCCTCGCCGGCCTGGCCGACAACCGCTGAGCCTGTCGAGACCTCCGGACGTGCCCGGCGTTATCCGTTCGGCCCGCCGGCCGTCGGCACCTAGACTTGGAGCGTTATGTCCACGTCCGCCCTGGCCGAGCCGAAGATCAGTTTCGATCCGGCGCTCCCGATCTCCGCCAGGGCCGATGAGATCGAGACGGCGATCCGGCACCACCAAGTGGTCGTCGTCGCCGGCGAGACCGGCTCGGGCAAGACGACCCAGCTGCCCAAGATCTGCCTTCGGCTCGGCCGGCGCTCGATCGGCCACACCCAGCCACGCCGGATCGCCGCCCGGACCGTCGCCGAACGGATAGCCGAGGAGCTCGACGTTCCGCTCGGTGAGCTGGTCGGCTACCAGGTCCGATTCACCCGCAAGGCCGGTCGGGACACCCGGCTGAAGGTGATGACCGACGGCGTCCTGCTGGCCGAGATCGGCCATGATCGCGAGTTGCGCAAGTACGACACGATCATCATCGACGAGGCTCACGAGCGCAGCCTGAACATCGACTTCCTCCTCGGCTACCTGAAGCAATTGCTGCCCAGGCGTCCGGAACTGAAGGTGATCATCACCTCCGCGACGATCGACACCCTGCGTTTCGCGGAGCACTTCACCGACCGCAACGGACACCCGGCACCCATCGTCGAGGTCTCCGGCCGCACCTATCCCGTGGAGACCCGTTACCGACCACTGGTCGGACAGGCCGGCGAGGGTGCCGGCACCGCCCAGGCCGAGGATCTGGACCAGGTCGACGGAATCGTCCGCGCGGCACGCGAGCTGATGGCCGAGGGGGACGGCGACATCCTGGTCTTCCTCTCCGGCGAACGGGAGATCCGCGACGCCGCCGACGCCCTGCACCAGGCCCAGGTCGCCGGTGCGCGGGAGTTCCGCTTCACCGAGGTGTTGCCGCTGTATGCCCGGCTATCGGCCGCCGAACAACACAAGGTCTTCCAGTCACACACCGGCCGACGCATCGTGCTGGCGACCAACGTCGCCGAGACCTCACTGACCGTTCCCGGCATCCGGTACGTGATCGACACCGGCACCGCGCGGATCTCCCGCTATTCGGCGCGCACCAAGGTGCAGCGGCTGCCGATCGAGCCGATCTCCCAGGCTTCGGCCAATCAGCGCGCCGGTCGCTGCGGCCGTCTCGGCCCCGGCATCTGCATCCGGTTGTTCGCCGAGGAGGACTTCGCCGGCCGTCCGGAGTTCACCGAACCGGAGATCCTGCGGACCAACCTCGCGTCGGTCATCCTGCAGATGGCCGCAGCAGACCTCGGCGACATCGCCTCGTTCCCGTTCGTCGAGGCACCGGATTCGGCGCAGATCACCGAAGGTCTGCGGGTGCTGGACGAACTCGGCGCGATCAAACCCCGACGGGCGACGGACCGGTCTCCGCGGCTGACCCGGATCGGGCAACGACTGGCCGGAATACCGATCGATCCGCGGATGGGCCGGATGTTGCTCGCCGGCGAGCGGCAGGGCTGCCTGCGGGAGATGTTGATCATCGTTTCCGGGTTGTCGGTGCAGGACCCGCGGGAACGCCCGGCCGACAAGCAACAGCAGGCCGATCAGCTGCACCGCCGCTTCTGGGCGCCTATCGCCACCGACGATGATCAGGAACCCGAGCCCGACGGCAGCGACTTCATCGCCATCCTGCGGTTGTGGCGCTATCTGCGGCAGCAGCAGAAGGCGCTCAGCGGGAACGCGTTCCGGCGGATGTGCCGGGACGAGTTCCTGCACTTCCTGCGGATCCGCGAATGGCAGGACCTGCATGCCCAACTGCGGCAGATCACCCGCGAACTCGGCCTCGGCCTGAACGACGAGCCGGCCGACCATGGTCGGATCCACACCGCGATCCTGACCGGCCTGCTGTCCCATGTCGGGCTGGCCGAGGTGATGGAGGACCGGAGGCGGCCGAACCAGTCCGGACGGCAGGGTCGACGCGGTCGGCGGGAGCTCCAGGAGTATCTCGGGGCGCGGAACACCAGGTTCGCGATCAATCCCGGCAGCAGCGTCGCCCGGACGACGCCGCCGCTGGTGATGGCTGCCGAGATCGTCGAGACGACGCGGCTCTGGGCGCGCACCGTGGCGGGGATCGAGGCCCGGCAGATCGAAGAGGTCGGCGGACACCTGCTCAAGCACAGCTACTCCGAACCGCACTGGTCGGCACGCAGCGGTTCGGTGATGGCGTACGAGCAGGTCAGCCTGTACGGCGTGCCGATCATCGGCCGGCGGCGGGTCGCGTACGGGAAGATCAATCCCGCCGAGGCCAGGGAGATCTTCATCCGGTCGGCGCTGGTCGAGGGTGACTGGAAGACCCGGCAGCGATTCTTCGCTGAGAACCAGAAGGTCCGTGCCGAGGCCGAGGAACTGGAGGACCGCACCCGTCGTCGGGATCTGCTGGTCGACGACCAGGTGATCTTCGACTTCTACAACGCCAGGATCCCGGCGGATGTCACCTCCGCGGCACACTTCGACAAGTGGTGGAAGGACGCCCGACAGAAGGATCCGGACCGGCTGACGCTGACTCTGGATGATCTTGTCGTCGACCCGGATGCGGCGCGGATCGACGAGTTCCCCGATGTCTGGACCTCCGGCGACGTGTCCTTCGAGATCGGCTACAGCTTCCAGCCGGGAACGGCCCGGGACGGGGTGAGCATCGAGATTCCGGTCGGGCTGTTGAACCGGGTCTCCGAGGCCGACTTCAGCTGGCAGGTCCCCGGCCTGCGCACCGAACTGGCCACCGAACTCATCCGGTCGTTGTCGAAATCGGTCCGTCGCGCGTTCGTCCCTGCTCCCGAACACGCTCAGCGTGCCCTGGCCTGGCTTGATGATCACCGGGGTCCGACAGGGGAGTCGTTCACCTCGGCGCTTGGCCGGGCCCTGACCGCACTCACCGGAGTGCCCGTGCCGGCCGATGCCTGGCTGTCCAGCCAACCTCCTGCCCACCTGCTGCCGACCTATCTGATCACCGACCGCGGACGGGTTCTGGGTGAGGGCAAGGATCTGGACGAACTGCGCCAGTGGCTGGCACCGCAGGTCAGCAGAACCCTCAACAGGGCTGCGGCGACCGTCACCGTGACCGGCGCCACCGACTGGACCTTCGGTGAGCTCGCCGACCGCATCGAGACAGCCGCGGCTGCCGGTCACAGCCTGGTCAGCTTTCCCGGCCTCGCCGACGAGCAGACCAGCGTCGGCGTCAAGGTGTACGAATCCGCCGAGTTGCGTGATCACTACCATCCACTCGGTCTGCGTCGGCTGGTGATGATCAACATCCCTGATCCGACGAAGTGGGTTGTGGCCCATCTGGGCAACCAGGCCAAGCTCGCACTGGGCGGCAGCCCGTATCCGGGCGTGCCCGCTCTGCTGGCAGACGCCCGCCTGGCATCAGTGGGTGAGCTGATCCGGCGGCACGATCATGACGGGGCCGGCAGCCGGACCCGTGATCAACGAGCCTTCCGCGGACTGTGTGATCTTGTCCGCGCCGACCATGCCGATCGGATGCGTTCGCTGGTCAACGAGACCGCGGTAGCACTTGAGTTGTGGAGCCAGGCCAACGCCCAACTGGATGTTGTGCGTGGTGTGGACGATCTTGCCGCGGCCGACCTGAGGGAGCAGCTGGACAACCTGATCTTTCCGGGATTCCTTGCCGTGACCGACGGTGAACGGCTGCCCGACCTCGGCCGCTACCTGCGTGCGGCGCTGAACCGGATCACCGTGCTGCGCGCCAATCCTGCCCGGGACAGCGCTGGGCTTGCCACCGTCACCCGGGTGGAGGATGCGTACGCCGAACTGGTTGCGGCACTGCCCGACGGCCCGTTGCCGCCCGACGTCGATGCGATCGGCTGGATGCTGGAGGAGCTGCGGGTGAGCCTGTTCGCCCAGCAGTTGCGGACCCGGATGCCGGTCTCGGAAAAGCGGGTGATGACGGCAATCGCCGAGGCCCGACGCAGTCACGGCCTCTGACCGGTATGGGCATACATTGGGTCTCATGTTGGATCCCCGTTCGCTGTATGAGGTCCGCGAGGATGTCGCCAAGGAGATGGTCGGCCAGCACCCCGTATTGATCGTGCAGCTGGATGGATTCATCGATGCCGGACAGGCCGGACGGCTGCTCCGCCGGCATCTGCTGCAACACCTCGACCACGACGTGCTGGTCGAATTCGATCACGACCAACTGCACGACTATCGGTCGCGGCGGCCGATGATGGACTACGACGGTGACCATTGGGCCAGGTACCGGAGCAGGGGATTGCGGATCCACCGACTCACCGACGAGACCGGTGAGGTCTTCCTGCTGCTCAGCGGCCCGGAACCCGACGTGCAGTGGGAGCGCGCCTGCGCGGCCATGATCGCGTTGATCGAGCAGTTCGACGTCCGGCTGGTCGTCTCGCTGACCGGGATTCCTGGCGCGGTTCCACACACCCGGCCGGTCGCGCTGAACGCCCACTCCACCGACCCGGATCTGGTCCGCGACGAACAGGCCTGGTTCGGCAAGGCCGAGGTGCAGGCGAGCTTCTCGGCGATGCTGGAGTACCGGCTCGGTGAGCGGGGGCACACGGCCGTCGGTTTCGAGGCGTTCGTGCCGCACTACCTCACCCAGGCGGCTTTCCCGCAGGCCTCGCTGAGTCTCGGCGTACGGGTCTCCCAGACCACCGGACTCGTGATCGGCTTCGGGCCGTTGGAGGAGGCCGCCGGCAGCAACATGGCCGAGATCGCCGAAGAGGTCGCGGGCTCGGCCGAGGCCCAGGAGATGGTCGGCCAGCTGGAGCAGCAGTACGACTCACTGCGGGCTGACCGCGGCGGTCTGGGTTTCCCGCCGTCGGTGGCCGACGAACTGGGCAGGGTGCCGTCGGCCGACGAGATCGGCGCAGCCTTCGAACGCTTCCTGGCCGAACAGACCGACGACAATCAGGACCATGACGAGGAGCAGGGGGACTGACCTCGCGGGCGGGGCTTGCAGCTCGGCCGCGCATCCTCGCCGCGGTAGGCGTTCCCAGTAGGATCCCGACCGTGCCTGAGTCGCTGGACGAACTGATGGACCTGCTGGAGTTGGAGGAGATCGAAAGCACGCTCTTCCGGGCCAAACAACCCAGGACGCACCTGCAGCGGGCATTCGGCGGACAGGTACTCGCCCAGGCCCTGACGGCGGCAGGACTGACTGTTCCGGAGGGCCGGTATCCCCATTCGCTGCACGGATACTTCCTGCTCGAAGGGCGGATCGACACGCCGATCGTCTATGACGTCGACGCGGTCCGGGACGGAGGTTCGTTCTCCACCCGGCGGGTCAGTGCCCGGCAGCACGGTCATGTGATCTTCTACATGTCCGCCTCCTTCCATAAGGACGAGGAAGGCTGGCAGCACGCGGATCCGATGCCCGACGACGTACCGGCACCACAGGAGTGCCCGTCGATGCCGGAGGTGCTCAGCAGGATCACCGGCGCGCCGGCGTCGAACTGGACCCGGGAGTGGGGAGCGCTGGACGTACGGTACGTCGGCAACTCGGGTCCCGGCGGCGGCCTGAACGACCCGCGGCATCCGGCCCGGGCACGATTGTGGATCAAGGTCGACGGCGCGCTTCCCGACGATCGTTTCCTGCACGACTGCGTGCTGGCCTATTCCAGCGATCTCACCCTGCTCGGTGCCAGCCTGGTGCCTCACGGCGAGGTGCTCGGGTCACCGCGGGTGCGGGCCGCCTCGATCGACCACGCCATGTGGTTCCACCGGTCGTTCCGGGCCGATGACTGGCTGCTGTACGACCAGGTCTCACCGTCGGCGTCCTCCGGACTCGGCCTGGTGACTGCGCGGTTGTTCCAGCACGGCGTACTGGTTGCCGATGTCGCCCAGGAGGGGCTGATCCGCCAGGCCCGGCCCCGAAGCTGAGCACGCCGCTTACCCCGGTCGCCGCCGTTCGAGGGTGATTGACCCGAGTATGCGGGCATGCGAAAGGGCCGGCCACCATATCCCGGGCGTCCGGCCCTTTCGCGTGCTCTGTCGATATCTTGGGTCGAGCTTGTCTTGGTCTCTTCGGTTGACTTGCTGGGTCGACTTTGCTGGGTCGACCTGTTGGTCGGATCCTAGCGGCTGGGCTTCATCGGCCCCTGCTTCGAATACCGGCGTCTGGTGACCAGTTCGGCGACCAACTCGTTCCGCCTGATCCGCTTGACGATCGGACCGACAATCCGCTTCATCATCGTTGACCACCCCGTCATGGGAACGTTGCGTACGCCCCCGTCATGCCGCCAGTGTCGACGCGTTCCGCAGCTTGGCGATCGCGTGCCGCTCGATCTGCCGCACGCGTTCGGCGGTGATGCCCCAGACAGCCCCGATGTCGGCGAGCTTGGCCTGGCGCCCGTCAAGCAGACCATAGCGCCTGCGGACGACGTCTGCGGAGCGTTCGTCGAGTTGGTCGAGCAACGCCTCGAGGCGTTCGTGCTCCTCGGCGTCCAGGAAGACCTCGTCCGGTCCGGGCATCGGCTCCCTTGCGATCAGATCGCCCAGGGCGGTGTCGCCGCCCTCCTCGACCGGAGCGTCGAGGCTGACGTGGTCGCGGCCGTATCGCATCAGGTCGAGCACCCGCTCCGCCTCAACGCCCATCTCGTCGGCGATCTCCTCGATCTCCGGATCACGGCCCAGTCGACGCTCCAAGGTGCGCCGGACCGCGCCGACCTGGTTGACCTGCTCGGCGACGTGCACCGGCAGTCGGACGATGCGGCCCTGCTGGGCGATGCCACGGCTGATCGACTGTCGGACCCACCAGGTGCCGTAGGTGGAGAACTTGAAGCCCTTGGTGTAGTCGAACTTCTCGACTGCCCTGATCAGGCCGGTGTTGCCCTCCTGGACCAGGTCCAGCAGCGGCATCTGCGCGCGGCCGTACTTGCGGGCCACCGAGACCACCAGACGCAGGTTCGCCATCACGAACCGGCGCTGCGCCTGGGCGCCGTCCTGGACGAGGAACTCCAATTCCTCCTCCGTCACGTCGACCGGATTCTTGCCGCGCTCCTTCGGGGACACCTCACCCGCGAGCAGCTTGCCCGCGTACAGACCGAGTTCGATTCGCTTCGCCAGGTCGACCTCCTCCTCGGCGGTCAACAGCGGCGTCTTGGCGATTCCGTCAAGGTAGAGACCGACAGCATCCTTGCCTTCGATGCCCTCGTTGATGCGGCTCGACGTTCTCGTTGCCACTTCTGTCCCCTTTCGTTGGCTACAGATGTGGAACGTTCGGGGGGTGACGGAGGATTCCGCCAGCACCCTGAAGAGTCCCTGAATGTCGCTTCGGGGTGGGTCAACGGCCGTTCCGACGCCCACCCGCTGATGGGTTCTGTACCCCGCCGGACGCCCGTGATGCGAGTCCGGCGATCAACAGGTCGAGACCGAGTTCGAATCCGTCGTCCTGGCGGCTCATCTCCGGCGCCAGCGCGGCCAGCTGGGGAAGCCGGCCCTCCGGTACCACGGCCAGGTATTCCTTGATCCGGCCGATCCGGATCCGCGCCTCCTCGGCGGCGCCCTCGATGCTTCGCAGGCCGCGCTCGTACGCGCCGGCTGCGACATAGAGGGCCAGCGCGTTGGAGCCCGCCAGCACGTCGGCATCGGTGAGCCCGCCGACCCGCAGGATGCCCAGTAGCCGGTCCATCTGGTCGATGACGGTGGGTGTGGTGGGAATCAGGGTCTCCAGAGCGATCCGGGCTATGCCCGGATGGGCCGCCATCGCCGCGGCCATGTCGAGTCCCACCGTCTTCAGCTGCTCGGCCCAGTGCTGGGGGTCGGGATCCGGTACGACCACCGCACGCAGCACCTCGTCCAGCATCAGCTCGCGGAGCTCGGATTTGTCCTGGACGTAGGCGTACAGGGAGGCGGCGCCGGTGTCCAGATCCTGCGCCACGCGGCGCATGGTGACCGCTTCGAGACCCTCCGCTGCGAGCACACCGAGGGCGGTGCGCACGATCAGCTCCCGGCTGAGCGGACGTCGGGTCCGGGTTCTCCCCGAGCGGACCCAGGGCTGCGGCGGGAGCGGGTCAGGGGCCATGAGAACACCGTACGTGACGCGAACGCTGTTTCGGTGTAGAACGGTGTTCGTCAAAACGAACGGCGTTCGTAACCTTGTCCGAGGAGAGTTCCATGACCACACCAACTTCCACGTCCATCCCGACGCCCACCACCGGGTCCGCCGCGTCCGCGCAGTCCCACGCTTCCCAGACACCGGTCCTGATCGTCGGCGCCGGTCTGGCCGGACTGTCGACCGCGATGTTCCTCGGCCTGCACGGCATCCGGTCGGTGGTGGTCGAGCGCCACCGGAGAACCTCGACCCAGCCGAAGGCCCGCGGCCAGGTGCCGACAGTGATGGAGGCCTTCCGCATCGCCGGCGTCGAGGAGGACGTTGCCGACGCCGGCTTTGACACCGCCAAGCCGATGGAGATCGTGATCGGCCCGTCCGTGATGGACCAGCCCTACCAGACGCTGGTCCAGTCGTTCGACTTCGACTTCGCAGCCTTCTCGCCGGTCCGGATGGCCATGGCGAGCCAGGAGGCCGTGGAGCCGATCGTGATGCGCCGTGCCCGCGAGCTCGGCGCCGAGGTCCTTTTCTCCACCGAACTGGCCGGATTCACCGCCGACGATGATCACGTCGTCGCCGAATTGACCGACCTGGTGACCGGCGAACGCCGGGCGGTGCGGGCCGACTACCTGGTGGGTGCCGACGGCTGGCGGACCGGCATCCGACACGCCGCAGGGATCGGAACTCACGGTCACGGATCGCTGTCCAGCTGGGTGGGCACCGTGTTCCGGGCCGACCTGGGCGGCGTGCTGAACGACCGGGAGATGCTCCTGGTCTACCTGCAGAATCCGAAGCTGCACGGAGGAACCGGCGCCTTCACCGTCACCGACGAACCTGGCCGCTACGTGCTCTCGTTCGCCTTCGACCCCGAGCACGAGTCGTTCGCCGATTTCACCGCGGAGGACTGTGTCGAACAGATCCGGACCGCGGTGGGTGATCCTGGGCTGCCGGTCGAGCTGCTCGAGTTCGCCGAGACCGAATTCGCCCATCGGCTGGCCGACCGGTTCGTCGCCGGCCGGGTGGTGCTGGCCGGTGACGCAGCCCATGTGATGCCGCCGACCGGCGGTCAGGGCGGCAACACCGCCGTCCTGGACGGCTTCGACCTGGGCTGGAAACTCGCCATGATCATCAAGGGCCAGGCAGGTCCCGGGCTGCTGGACAGCTATGACGCCGAACGGCGTCGGTACGGCGAATGGATCGCCGAGTACCAGTACCAGAACCTGCTGCACCGGATGACGCCCGGCGGAGCCGACCAGCGGGATCCACATGCCGATCTGGATCCGCTCGACCTGATGTTCGGTGCCCGGGTCGTCGACGGCGCCGTCTGCGCCGAACCGGGCGATGATCATGGATTCATCGAGTCACCCACCGCGGCCGGCGGCCGGCCGGGGTCCCGGGCGCCGGAACTCCGGCTGCGGGCCGGGACCGGCACACGATCGGTTCTCGACCTGTTCGGCCGCGGCTTCGTCGTTCTCACCGCGGATCCCGCCTGGCTCACCGCTACGGCGACCGTCGCCGACTGTCTCGGTGTACCGGTCGACGTGCAGGTGCTCGGCGAGGACGACGTCGTCGAGCCGTCGGACGGCTGGACCGACCGCTACGGAATCGGTCCACGCGGCGCATCGCTGGTCCGGCCGGACCGGTTCGTCGCCTGGCGAACCGCCGATCCGGCCGACCCGGCCGCCTTGGAAGCGGCACTGCGCACCATTCTGCGTCGCTGAGACCTACTGCCGGCCGAGAACGATCATCCGGCGATCTGGTCGATCAACCAGGCGTACTCGAACGCGATCTCCTTCCATCCCTGATAGCGACCGGAGACACCACCGTGTCCCGCCTGCATCTCGGTCTTCAACAGGATCGGTCGGTCCGGCCCGTTCGTCGCCGTGTGTCGCAGGGCCGCGATCCACTTCGCCGGTTCGGTGAACAACACGCGGGTGTCGTTCAGGCTGGTGGTCGCCAGGATCGCCGGATAGTCCTTGGCCTCGACGTTCTCGTACGGGCTGTAGGACTTCATGTAGGCATAGATCTCCGGATCGTGCAGTGGGTCGCCCCACTCCTCCCATTCAGTCACCGTCAGCGGCAGTTCCGGCATCAGGATCGAGGTCAGCGGGTCGACGAACGGCACCCCGGCATGGATCGCCCGGAAGGCGTCCGGTGCCAGGTTGGCCACCGCGCCCATCAACAGCCCGCCGGCGCTGCCGCCCCGAGCCACCAGCCGATCGGCCGAGGTGTAGCCGGCCGAGACCAGGTAGCGGGCACAGGCGACGAAGTCGGTAAAGGTGTTGATCTTGGTCGTCGTCTTGCCGTTGGTGTACCAGGCCCGGCCAAGCTCGCCACCGCCGCGGATGTGTGCGATGGCGTACACGAAACCGCGGTCGAGCAGCGACAGCCGGGCGATCTGGAAACTCGGGTCCATCGAGATCTCGTAGGAGCCGTAGCCGTAGATCAGCGCCGGTGCGCTGCCGTCGCGCGGTGTGCCCTTCGGGTAGACGATCGAGATCGGGATCCTGGTGCCGTCCTCGGCGGTCGCCCACTCCCGCACCTGGACGTAGTCCTCCGGCCGGTACGGGCCCTTGGTCGGATGATCAAGAACCGGAGTGATCTTGCGCAGGATCAGCGCGCGGTCGGCCACCCGGTAGTCGTAGATCGAATTCGGGGTGATCATGGACGTGAACGACAACCGGACCAGGCCGGCGTCGTACTCGGTGCCGGAGTGCGGTCCCACGGTGTACAGCGGCTCGTCGAAGTCGATGTCCCAGCCCCGACCAAGATCGCCGGCCACGTCACCGGATGGCTCCCGGGGAATGATGTGGACGCCGGTCAGACCGTCGCGGCGCAGGCCGACCACGACGAAGTCCCGGTACGCGTCGACGTCCTCCAGCCGAACGCCGGGCCGCTGGTCCAGGACGGTCCGCCACTGATCGTGGCTGGTGGCATCCAGCGGTGCCTCGGCCAGCTTGAAATCTTCGGCGCCGTCATTGTGCAAGATCAACAATCGGTCACCTGCGGGCTCCACCTCGTATTCGACGCCCTGTCGGCGAGGGGCGACCACGTGGGCCGGCGTGGTGGGATCGGAGGTGGGCAGCAGCCGGACCTCCGTGGTCAGTTTGCTGCCCGCATGGATCAGGATCCACTCCTGGTCGCGGCTGCTGCCGACACTCACCCAGAACCGCTCATCGGGTTCGACGAAGACCTCCGGGTCGGTGGCCGGCTCGGTGCCGAGCTGGTGCCGGAGCACCTTGAACGGCCGCCACGCCTCGTCGGCGCGGGTGTAGAACAGGTGGTCATCACCGGCCCAGGCCACACCGTAGGCGATGTCGTCGATCACGTCCGGGAGCCGTTCGCCGGTCGTCAGATTCTTCAACCGGAGTTGGAATCGCTCGTTGCCGGTCAGGTCGACGGCATAGGCCAGCAACCGACCGCCGGGGGAGACGCTGAACGCACCGAGCGAGTAGAACTCGCTGTTCCCGGCCTCGGCGTTGCCGTCCAGCAGTACCTGCTCGCCGGGGATGTCGCTCTCGACATCAGGCGGCGTTTCGGCGTCGGTCGCCGGCGCCCGGCAGAAGACCGGATACTCCGCGCCCTCGATGGTGCGTCGGTAGTACCAGTAGGCGGAGGAGTTGCCGTCGGTGTCCGGCCGGTGACTGCTGAAGGAAGGGACGCTGAGATCGGTCTCCTTGGTCCTGGAACGGATGTCGTCGAAGATCTCCTGGCGCAGCGCGTCGATGTGCCCGGTCTGTTGCTGCGTATAGGTGTTCTCCGCTTCCAGGTAGGCGATGACCGCCGGATCGTCCTTGTCCCTGAGCCACTCGTACGGGTCGTCGAAAGTGTCGCCGTGGTGGGTGCGGAGGAAGGATCGACGCTCGGCGAGCGGCGGCTCGCCTACGTTGTGAGAAGTCGAAGTCTGCATCTGCTGGTCGGTCACCCGCTCAGGCTAATGGCCGCGCGACCGGTGTGTGGCTCAGAGGGCTCGCAGGGTCAGGATCTGCTCGGCGCGGCCGACCGCACCAGCCGCGTCGTGCAGCGTGGTGGAGGTCAGGCCTATCCCGTCCGGACCCCAGATCGATCTGCTGTCCAGCCCGACCCAGCGGGCTGCGTCCTGATCCGGGCGGTCCGGATCGGTGCCTCCGAGATCGGTGAAGGTCGGCGCGCGGAAGTAGTGGATGGTCAGGTCGATGTTCGGAAAGGCCCACTGCCGCGGATCCTGTCGGGCGGCCACCCCGTTCGCGGTGTCCACCAGGGTGGTGAACGTCACAAGATCGGACACCTGCTCGCCCTCTACCAGGTCCAGCGGTGTCCGCAACCAGGCCCGGGTGCGACCCGGGACCGACGCCGGATCGACCCGGAACTCCACACTGTCGATGTAGCCGCCACCCCAGAACTGATCGGCCCGCCAGGGCGGCCAACCGTCAAGCCCGGGCATCGGGTCGGGCGTGCCGCCTGCCACCGCCGACGTGTCGGAGGTGGCCAGCCGCCAGCCGGTGGCGCGGATCGCCGGTCGACCGTTGATGATCATCCTGGCCTCGAGCATCTCGATGGTGCGCCCCGGCCTGATGATCTCCACGTCGACCTCGAGGGGCTCGGCGCTGATCACACCGAGGATCTCGTAGCTGATCCGGCACAGCTGAAGATCATCGCGCGGGTGTGCGGTCTCCAGGGCGTACGCCAACAGGCCCGAAGCGGGACCCATGTGTTGTTCGGTCTCCCTCCAGGCGCCCTGGGTGTGCCGGGTCGGTTCGAAATTGTTCGTCCCGACACGGCGGTAGTAACCGGCGTTCGTCACCGTCCGAGCCTAGATCCGGCCGGTTGTGGGTAAGGATGGGGTCATGGGTGACGACGTCGAAGAGCAGCGGTTCACCCGTGCCGATCGCACCAGGCACCGGGAGAAGGTCCGGGCCGGGCTCGAGGTGCTGGCGCGGATGGTCGCCGAAGATCGTTTCGAGGCCGAGCGCCCGATGAGCGGACTGGAGGTCGAGCTGAATCTGATCGACGACCGGTTCGAACCGGCGATGCAGAACGCCCAGGCACTTGCCGCGATCGCGGCGGAGGAGTTCCAGACCGAACTTGGCCGTTTCAACCTGGAGATCAACGTGCCGCCCCGGGTGCTCGCCGACGGGGGTCTGAGCTGGTTCGAGGACTTCCTGCGCAGGGCGATGGTCGAGGCAGATCAGAAGGTGAGCGGCGCGCGGCTGGTGATCATCGGCATCCTGCCGACGCTGCGGCCGGAACACGCGATCATGGAGAACCTCTCGGCCAACCCGCGGTTCGCTCTGCTGAACGAGCAGGTGCTGCAGGCGCGGGGAGAGGACATCGTGATCAACATCGACGGCCAGGAGCGGTTGCGACTGGTGAGCGATTCCGTGATGCCGGAAGCGGCCTGCACCTCGACCCAGGTCCATCTGCAGGTCAGTCCGGACGACTTCGCGCCGTACTGGAACGCGGCGCAGGCGATCGCCGGCGTCCAGGTGGCCGTCGGGGCGAATTCCCCGTACGTCTTCGGGCGGCGGCTGGTCGATGAGTCGCGGGTCCCGCTGTTCCTGCAGGCCAGCGACACCCGCAGCGATGATCTCAAGGCCCAGGGCGTACGGCCGCGGGTCTGGTTCGGTGAGCGCTGGATCTCTTCGGTCCACGACCTCTTCGAGGAGAACTCCCGGTTCTTCGCGCCGCTGCTCCCGGTGATCACCGACGAGGACCCTGCCGCTGTCCTGGACGCCGGAGGCACTCCGCGACTGGACGAACTCCAGCTGCACAACGGCACGGTCTATCGCTGGAACCGGCCGGTCTACGACCCGGCGGGCGGAAAACCGCACCTGCGGGTGGAGAACCGGGTGCTTCCGGCAGGTCCGACCGTCGTCGACGTGCTCGCCAACGCCGCGTTCTTCGCGGGTCTGGTGCGGGCGCTCGCGGAGGCGGACCGGCCGGTGTGGACCCAGTTGGACTTCCGCACCGCGGCGGCGAACTTCGAAAGCGGCGTGCGGCACGGGATCCTCTCCGAGGTGGTCTGGCCAGGGGTGGGGGAGGTGCCGGTCACCGACCTGGTGCTGCGCAAGCTGCTGCCGATCGCCTACGACGGGCTGCGGCGGTGGCGGGTACCCGCTGACGAGGCCGATCGGCTGCTGGGGATCATCGAAAAGCGGTGCCTGTCCCGGGTCAACGGGGCAACCTGGCAGACTGCGGCGGTAACGCGGCGGGAGGAAGCGGGGGATGATCGGGACACGGCGCTGCACGGGATGCTTGCCGAGTATCGGGACCTGATGGCGGCCGGGGACCCGGTGCACAGTTGGCCGGTCGACTGAACGGCAGGTTGAACGGCAGGGTGAACGGCTGTATTGCACGGCTGGGAGGAGCAAGGCATGACGGGAAGCGATCGGACTCCGGGTACTGGCTCGGTGGCCTCCACCATCGTCGTCGGCTACACGGCCAAACCCGAGGGACGGGCCGCCCTGCAGCGAGCCATCCGCATCGCCCGCGCCGGCGCCGCCAAGATCGTCATCGTGCACACCGCCCCCGGCGAGGAATTGGCCGGGCTGGATGAGGAGATGACGGCCACCGGTGTGCCGTACCGGATCCACCAGGCGCCCGATGTGTTGGATCCGGCCGAGGAGTTGATCAAGGTTTCGGAAAGCTCCCCGGACGCGATCATCGTCATCGGATTGCGTCGCCGTTCGCCGGTCGGAAAACTGTTGCTGGGCAGCAATGCCCAACGGGTGCTGTTGGACGCCTCGTGTCCGGTCCTGGCGGTCAAGGCGGAGGCCGGAACCCGTTGATCGGGGTACCTGCCGCGACCTTTTGGGCGCGCGGGTAACGTCTGGCCCGACACGTCGGTTCCGAATCAATGCAGCCCGATTTGGGTTGGCGTGTCAGAATACTTTGCGGAGCAGGGGTTGACTTCTGATGGCCTGGCCCTGCCCTAAAGTCAATAGCTCTGCAAGGCAGAGCAATCCCGATGCATCCGTACCGGTAAGCGAGAGGTTCTTGTGACACCCACCTCCAATGCCCGACCGGCCGACGGACGCGCGTCCGCGGCGACCTCGGCCGCCAGCAAGATCGACGCGCCTGTCAAGAAGGCCCCTGCAAAGAAGACGTCGAAGTCGACGGCCCGCAAGGCTCCGCTGAAGGCGGTGACCGACGCTCCGGTGGACGAGGAGGTCAGCACCGACGACGCGGCAGGCAACGGTCGTACGGCCGGGAAGACGGCCAAGACCACGTCCAGGACCGCGGCCAAGAAGGCCCCGGCCAAGAAGGCGACAGAGAAGTCAGCCCGCGGGCGCAAGGGCAAGGAAGAGGAGGTCTCTGTCGAGGTCGACGGTGACGATGTCGTGCTGACGGTCGCGGGCAAGAAACGCAGCCTCGACGACGTCGACGAATCCGGCTTCGACCAGGCCGAGGAAGGCAAGCTCGAGAAGGAGCTCGTCGAGGACCAGGGTTTCAGCCTGTCCGACGCCGACGACGCCGACGAGCCCGAGCAGCAGGTACTGGCAGCCGGTGCCACCGCCGACCCGGTCAAGGACTACCTGAAGCAGATCGGCAAGGTCGCGCTGCTGAACGCCGAGCAGGAGGTCGAGCTCGCCAAGCGCATCGAGGCCGGTCTGTTCGCCGAGGAGCAGCTCGCCTCGTCCGACGCGAAGATCAAGGATTCCCAGCGCGCCGACTACGAGTGGATCGCCGAGGACGGCCGACGCGCCAAGAACCACCTGCTGGAGGCCAATCTCCGTCTGGTGGTCAGCCTGGCCAAGCGGTTCACCGGCCGCGGCATGATGTTCCTGGATCTGATCCAGGAAGGAAACATGGGCCTGATCCGTGCGGTCGAGAAGTTCGACTACACCAAGGGCTACAAGTTCTCCACCTATGCCACCTGGTGGATCAGGCAGGCGATCACCCGGGCGATGGCCGACCAGGCCCGCACCATCCGCATCCCGGTGCATATGGTCGAAGTGATCAACAAGTTGGCCCGGGTGCAGCGGCAGATGCTGCAGGATCTCGGCCGCGAACCCACTCCGGAGGAGCTCGCCAAGGAGCTCGACATGACCCCGGAGAAGGTCGTCGAAGTGCAGAAGTACGGCCGCGAGCCGATCTCGCTGCACACCCCGCTCGGCGAGGACGGCGACTCCGAGTTCGGTGACCTGATCGAGGACTCCGAGGCGGTCGTGCCGGCCGACGCTGTCGGCTTCACGCTCCTTCAGGAGCAGTTGCACGACGTGCTGGACACGCTCAGCGAGCGGGAGGCCGGTGTGGTGTCGATGCGCTTCGGCCTGACCGACGGCCAGCCGAAGACCCTGGACGAGATCGGCAAGGTCTACGGCGTCACCCGAGAACGGATCCGGCAGATCGAGTCCAAGACGATGTCCAAGCTGCGGCATCCGTCGCGGTCCCAGGTGTTGCGGGACTATCTGGACTGACCAGTTCCTGACGAGAACGGCTCTTCTCCCACGCCGGAGGAGGGCCGTTCTTGGTTCTCACGGATGCCGGAAAAGCGCGCCGCCGCGACCTCCTCAACCGGAGATCGCGGCGGCGATCAGATATTCACGGGCGGCCGTACTTCTGAACTTCCGGCCGGCCGCAGGTCAGCTGATCCGAGACGTTTCGTCGTGGATCTTCAGCGCAACCTGCCTCAACTTGTCGGCATGCTCCTTGCCATGGTGAGCACAGAACAGAAGCTGGGAACCACCAGGCATGGTGACGCGTACGTAGGCCTGCGCGCCGCAACGGTCGCACCGGTCCGCCGCCGTCAGGGCTGCGTCGTCGATGACTGAAGTGCTCACGATGGCCTCTCTTTCTCAGATCCTCCCGGTCGCCCGGGTGATCGCGCCTGCTTCACGCTTTCGGACTTACCACCAGTAAACAGCCGACCGGTCGAACTTAGTTCCACTGTTGGACCCAAATTCATGAAGGTTCGGTTACAACGATCACGGTTTGACCGCTGATCCGGTTCAACCGGTGGTTGGTCGGGCCGCCATCGCCTGGCAGTCTCTACGTTACCCGGCGAAGGCCCGTCCTCACGCGGCATTCCGCGGTCTGGTGCGTCGTGTTCGTTCGCTCGTGGAGAACCGGTGACCACCGGCGGTGCCTCCGCCGAACACCGACGCGCTGCGGGTAATCTCGCGGGGTGCCCACAGCGAGAAAGACTGCAGGACCGGCTGCCGAGAGTCGGGATTACGAGGCCCGGCATCTTTTGGTGCTCGAAGGACTCGAGGCGGTACGGAAACGCCCCGGCATGTATGTCGGGTCGACCGACACCCGCGGCCTGATGCACTGCGTGTGGGAGCTGATTGACAACACCGTCGATGAGGCGTTGGCCGGTTTCGGTACCGAGGTCGAGGTGTCGCTGAATGCCGACGGCAGCATCTCGGTCAGTGACCACGCGCGTGGCATGCCGGTCGACACCGAGCCGCGGACCGGGCTGAGCGGCGTCGAGGTGATCTTCACCCGGCTGCATGCCGGCGGCAAGTTCGGCGGAGGGGCGTACAACGCGGCCGGTGGTCTGCACGGTGTCGGTTCCTCGGTGGTCAACGCGTTGAGCTCGCGGCTTGACGTCGAGGTCGACCGCAACTCAGCCACCTGGGCGATGTCCTTCCAACGCGGCGTGCCGGGAACGTTCGCCGGGCCGGGCGAGAACGCCAAGTTCACTCCGAGCAGCGGGCTGCGGAAGGTCGGCCGGGTCAAGAAGGGCGTCACCGGCACCCGGATCACCTTCTGGCCGGACCGGCAGATCTTCCATCGCGATGCCGCATTGTCGATCGACGAACTCAAGGCGCGGTTGCGGCAGACCAGCTTCCTGGTGCCGGGACTGGCGCTGACGATCACCGACGCCCGCAAGGTCGGTGAGAACGGCGACGAGCCCCAGACCGAGACCTTCAAGCACGACGGCGGGATCACCGAGTTCTGCGAGTTCCTCGCCGAGGACGACGGCATCACCGACGTGATCCGGCTGCAGGGGACCGAGCAGTTCACCGAAACCGTGCCGATGCTGGACGATGACGGTCATATGACCCCCACCGACGTCGATCGTGATCTCGAGATCGACATCGCTGTGCGCTGGGGCAAGGGGTACGAGACCAAGATCCAGTCCTTCGTCAACGTGATCGCCACGCCCAAGGGCGGCACCCACGTGCAGGGTTTCGACCGCGCCCTGACCCGGACCTTCGACAAGGCGCTGCAGGGCACGCGGTTGCTCAAGAGCAACGACGAGGTGACCAAGGACGACATCCTCGAGGGCATGACCGGCGTTGTCACGGTCCGGCTGGCCGAGCCGCAGTTCGAGGGCCAGACCAAGGAGGTGCTCGGCACGCCGGCGGTCACCCGGCTGGTCGGCAAGGTCGTCGAGCGCGAATTGCTCGGCTTCCTGACCTCGACCAAGCGGGACGCCAAGGCACAGGCCCGTACGGTGCTGGAGAAGGTCGTCTCCGCCTCGCGCGCCCGGGTGGCGGCCCGGCAGCACAAGGAGGCCCAGCGGCGCAAGAACGCCCTGGAGTCATCCACTCTGCCGCCGAAGCTGAAGGACTGCCGCAGCACCGACGTCGACCGCTGTGAACTGTTCATCGTCGAGGGCGACTCGGCGCTTGGTACGGCACTGGCAGCGCGGAACTCCGAGTACCAGGCGCTGCTGCCGATCCGCGGAAAGATCCTGAACGTCCAGAAGGCGTCGATCGGGGAGATGCTGAAGAACACCGAGTGCGCCTCGATCATCCAGGTGGTCGGGGCCGGCTCCGGACGGACCTTCGATCTCGATGCGGCCCGCTACGGCAAGGTGATCTTCATGGCCGACGCGGACTCCGACGGCGCTCACATCCGTACGTTGTTGGCGACGCTGTTCTTCCGCTACATGCGGCCGATGGTCGAGGCGGGACGGGTGTACTCGGCAGTGCCTCCACTGCACCGCTTCGAGCTGACGAACCCCAAGAAGGGGATGGACAAGTACATCTACACCTACTCCGATCCGGAGTACCAGCGTAAGGCGGCGGAGTTGACCAAGAAGGGGGTCAACTACAAGGAACCCCAGCGATACAAGGGACTGGGCGAGATGGACGCCCGACAGTTGGCGGAGACGACGATGAACCCGAAGCACCGATTGCTGCGCCGGCTGACCGTCGACGACGTGGCGGCCGCGGAGCTGACCTTCGAACTGCTGATGGGCAACGAGGTCGCCCCGCGGCGGGAGTTCCTGGTCGAGGGCGCCTACCAGGTGGACACTGCGACGATCGACGCCTGATCGGGTCGCCCCGGGACAGAGGAACAAGCGATGAACACTGGTCGTGGAGTCCTTGACGGCGTCCCTCGACAGTTGGGCGAGGGGGAGCCTCGGGGCCGGCAGATCTTCCGTCATCTGCAGCAACTCGTTTCGGGACTGCGGACCGGGGCGGAACTGCCCTCGGAACGGATCATCGCCGAACATTTCGGCGTCGCTCGGATGACGGCACGTGAGGCTGTCGATCATCTTGTCGAGGCCGGATGGGCCGAGCGGATTCCGCGTCGAGGTACCTTCGTCAGCCATCCGAGATTCGTGCATACCCGGCATCTGGCCTCCTACGACGACGACATTCGGGCGCGGGGAATGACACCCGGCGGCCACAAGGTGTCTTCACGGGTCAGGAAGGCGAGCCGAGCGGTTGCCGCGGCGCTGGAGATCGAAGCCGGTGATCCCTATCTCGATCTGGTCCGGCTGCGGACCGCCGACGGCGAACCGATGGCGGTCGCCCGTTCCCAGCTGTCGATCCGCAGGTTCCCCGGGATCGAATCAGTGGACTTCACCAGCGGGTCGATGCATCGCGAACTCGAGGCGCGGTGGCGGACCCGGGCGGCCCAGCACACGCAGCGGATCCGTGCCGTTGTGGTCTCGACCGCGGATGCGGCGCTGTTGGGGGTGGCCCCCGGCGTGCCCGCCTTCGAGATGCTGGGAACCAGCCGCGACGCCGACGGCGTGGTCATCGAGGTCGGTCGATCGATCTATCGGGCAGACCGCTACGAGGTGGTGCTGCACACCGAGTTGCCTGCCGTCCAGTCCTCGGTCGATGACCGGATGACCGCGTCGACAACGCCGGACATGCTCGTTTCGAAGTAGTCCGGGATCGTCAGCCCCGGCGGTTCGACCGGCAGCGCGTTCTGCCGTTCGGCGAGCTCGCGCAGGTAATCGATCACCGCTGGGTCGTCATCGCTCCCAGCGCCCTGAATCGGGACGTCCGGTCGCAGCAGGACGGTCCGCGCGCCGGCGCGATTCCCACCGACGATGTCGTGGTCGATGCGATCGCCGACATGCACGTGCTCGGTCGCACCGCCCCGGGCAGCGGCGAAGGCCTCGGCTGCCGGCTTGGGCAGGCCGATGTCGTCAGCGGTCAGCAACTGATCGACCGCGTCGAGCATGCCGATTCCGCGCAGGATCGGTTCCTGGTAGCGACGCCAGCCGTTGGTCAACACGACGACCCGCCACCCCGCCGATCGGAGCGCACCGATGCCCTCGAAGGTCCGCTCATGCAGTATCCGGGTCTCGCCACGGCGGACATGCTCGTTCAGTCGCTCGATCAGATCGAACGGCGGACGCAATCCCGCATCGGACAGATAACCGCCGACGATGGCATCCCAGTCGTAGGCCGCCAGGGGATCGGTGACGAGCAATTCCCTGTGCCTGCGTTGGATCGCGGTCTTGGCGCCGGCGACGCCGGCGGCCGCAAGGGTGTCCTGCAGGTCGGTCAGCACTCGGCCGAACGGTCCCTGGATCAACGTGCCGTCCAGGTCGAAACTGATCACACCGGGTGCCATCTGGTCCTCTCCGTCAACTGGGAATGCAAGATCAACGAACCGAGGTCAGCCGCCCACCGTGACGCCCTTCAGATTGAACAGCAGATCCATGTACGACGTCGGCTTCAGCCCCTTCACGTCCGGTTTGATCATGAACGTGTATCCCGACCACAGGATGGGAATGTCGACGTGGGTCTGTTCCAGGGCACTGGCGGCCTGTACGGCAAGCTGCTGGCTCTTGGCCGGGTCGGCGGCGTTGCGCGCCTGCTCGACCAGCCCGGCGTACTTGCGATAGGACGGCCACCAGTTCTTCTTCATCAGGGCGTCCTGCTGCCTGATCTTCTCCGAGTCGGACAGCTTCTGGTCGGCGTCGATCTCCCAGAACCTCTTGCAGGCCGCCGTCGGCATGGCTCGCTGTTGCGCCGGCATCAGGCTTGCGAATCCGTACATCGTCGGCACCCTGATCCCGTAATGGTAGTAGCGGAAACCGACGTAGTCGGCCGGGTGTACCTGATCGGTCTTCTCGGTGAGCACGCCGACATCGACCTGGTCGATCTTGTACTTGATGCCAAGGTGCTGGGTCCACATCTCGCCGACGGCCTCGATCCAGGGGAGGCTGTCGTAGATCATGATGTTGATCGTCGGCATGCCCTTGCCGTTGGCGTAGCCGGCCTCGGCGAGAAGCTTCTTGGCGCCCGCCGGATCGAACTTGGTTGCCGGTCGAACCTCGTCATAGCCGGGAATGCCGCTGGGGCACAGTGTCGTGGCCGGCTTGAGCGGCTTGGCGATCTTGGCCACGGCTTCGCGATCGATGGCCATCGAAAGCGCCAGCCGGACACGTACGTCCTCCTCGAGAACCGGATTCTCACTGTTGAGCATCTCCAGCGAATTGAACTGGGTGAGCGTCGCCAGGTGGAACTGATCGGCGAGACTGTCATCGGACAGGATCGAATCCGGATCACCGTTGACGCGGAACAGGTCGATTTCATCGGCGTTGTACTGGACCATCCCGGCCGGGTCGCCACCGTCGTTGAAGACACCCCGCCAGCTCGCGATCGGGTAGTTGTCCTTGTCCCAGTAGCTGCTGTTCCGGTCGGCGGTGAAGCCGGCGTTGGCGCGCCACTTCTTGAGCACGTAGGGACCGTTACTGACCCAGTTCTGCGGCGCGAACCAGTCGTCGGGGTGATCCTCGACGGTCTGCGGGTGCAGCGGGCGGGTTGTCTGACCGGCCAGCACCGGCAGGAACAGGGGATCCGGCTCGACCAGGGTGAACTGCAGCGTGTGATCATCCTTGGCCTTCACTCCGACAGTGGAGAAATCGGTGGTCTTCCCGGCGAAGAAGTCGGCCGCGCCGACGACGTTCTGATAGACGTCCCCGCCGAACGCCAGGTCGTTCTCCTGCTGTTTCGCGGTGGCCGGTGACAGACTGCGTTGCCAGTTCCAGACGAAGTCGTCCGCGGTCACGGGATCGCCGTTGGACCACTTCGCGTCGGCGCGGAGCGTGAACGTATAGGTCAGCCCGTCGTCGGACATCAGCCACTTCTGGGCCACTCCCGGCAGCAGGTTGTTCCCGTTGTCGGGATCCAGCAGGAGTAGTCCTTCCATCAGACCGGCGGCCAACCATGCCGTGTCCGGGACGGTCGAACCGATGAAGGCCGGATCCAGATGGTCGATCGGTCGCATCATCTGGGTGAAGGTCATCTGAGCCGAGGTTCCGGCGTCGTCGGTGTTCGCGCCGGCTGTGCCCGGCCCGTCGCTGCTGAAGGTGCACGACGCGAAGCCGACGGCGCTCGCCGCAAGTGTGCCTCCGAGAAACAGCCGACGCGAGAGCGTGCGTGGTGCGGTCATCAGTCCTCCTGAACTCTCGCCGAGCGCGCGGGGTCGCGACCGGCGGTTGGTTGGTGGCGATCTTCGAGGTCCTGACGGACCCAGTGGTCGGAGTTGATCTCGATCAGTGCGCCGCGGCCGATCGTGGCCGGTCGACGCACAAGCGGAAGTGGGTCACCGTGCGTCGGCATCACCGCCGAAAGCAGCGCCTTGGTGTAGGGATGGCCGGGCCGGGTGAACAGTTCCTCGGTCGGTGCCATCTCGACGATCAGGCCGTCGGCCATCACCACGATCCGGTCACAGAGCCGCTGGGCGACGGCCAGGTTGTGGGTGACGAACAGCAGCGACAACCCCAGACGCTCTCGCAGGCCGGACAGCAGGTCGAGAATCTCTGCCTGGATCGACACGTCCAGAGCCGAGGTCGGCTCGTCACAGACCAGTACAGCCGGGTCGAGTGCCAGCGCGCGAGCGATGGCCACCCGCTGCTGCTGGCCACCGGAGAGTTGCCGTGGGTAGTGCTCCTGGAGATCCGCGGGGATGCCGACCAGATCCAGCAGTTCGCGGGCCCGTTCGGTCCGTCCGCGGGAACCGGCGACCCGATGCAGGCGGAGTGGCTCGGCGACATTGGCGACCACCGAAAGATGGGGCAGCAGTGACCCGTAGGGATTCTGGAAGACCATCTGGACCGATCGACGGAACTGCCGCATCGTCGAACTGCCGGCCGAGTGCAGGTCGCGACCTCGGTAGCTGACGGTTCCCGACGTCGCGTCGATCAGACCCATCAACAAGCGCGCCAGGGTCGACTTACCGCTGCCGGACTGGCCGACGACGGCGACCGCTTCATCCTGGCCGATCTCCAGATCGACGTCGATGACGGCAGGAACGTCGCCGCCGGAGGTCGGGAAGATCTTGTTCAGCCTCGAAGCAGCGATCAGCCGGGTTGGTGCGGCCGGGGAATCCGCTCCGTCGGTCACCGGGGGCACCGTCTCGACACCGGACCCGGCACGGGTGTCGAGGTCGATGGCCGACGCGATCAGGTGGCGTGAGTACGGCTCGGTCGCCTCTTCGCCGAAGGTGGCCATCCGCCCGGTTTCGACGACCCGACCGTGCCGCAGCACGACGATGTCGTCGCAGGTGTACCGGGCGACCCCGAGATCGTGGGTGATCATGAGCATCGCCAGTCCGTCGCGCCGCAGATCCTTGAGCAGGTCGAGCACCTGGCGCTGAACCGTCACGTCAAGGGCCGTGGTGGGTTCGTCGGCAATCAGGAGCGCGGGTCGGGTGACGATGGCCATCGCGATCATGGCTCGTTGCAGCATGCCGCCGGAGAACTGGAACGGGTACATCCGGATGCGTTTGTCGGGCTCAGGGATGCCGACCCGATCCATCGCCTCAACGGCCCACCGGAGCGCGTCCTTCCGCCGGCAGAGCTTGTGCCAGAGAAGATGCTCGGTGAGTTGTCGTTTCAGCGTCAAGGTCGGATTGAAGGCCTCCATGGCGTTCTGGAAGACCATTCCGATCCGTCGGCCACGAAGCGACCGCAGCTGTTCCTCGGGCATCGAGATCAGGTCGCGGCCGTCGAAGAGGGCTTCGCCGGCGACCCGGGCGCTGGGCGGCAGCAGGCCGATCGCGCCCCGGGTCCCGACTGTCTTGCCCGAACCCGACTCGCCGACCAGCGCCAGCGCCCCGGCGCGCGGCAGGTCAAGACTCAGCCCGTCCACCGCGGGCAGATCATCGAAACGACCGGCGGCGAAGCTGACCCGCAGATCGCGGATCGAGAGCAGTGGTTGGCGCGGGTCGAGGTCTGCCCGGTCGTCGAGGCGTGGGACCGGGGCGGTCATCGGTTGGCCTCCCGGGTGTCGAAGGCATCGCGCAGGCCGTCACCGACGAAGGTGAACGCCAACAGCGTGAGGCCGAACAGCAGCAGCGGCCAGACGATGAGGTAGGGCTTGCCCAGCACGTAGTGGTAGCCGTCGATGATCATGCCGCCCCAGGACGGCGTCGGCGGGGCGACACCGAGTCCGAGAATCGAAAGTCCCGCCTCGGCGGCGACCGCAGCAGGGATACCGAAACTGGTCGCGACCAGCAACGGACCCAGGGCGTTGGGAAGGATGTAACGCAGGGTGATCGTCAGTCCGCCTGCACCCATCGATCTGCCGGCTTCGACATAGGGCAGGTTCTTGATCTTGAGAGTCTGCGCTCTGGCCAAGCGCGCCTGACCGACCCAGGACCCGATCGCAATGGCGATGATCACGGCGCCGGTCGACCGGCCCATCACCACGACCAGGATCACCGTGAGCAGGTAACTGGGGAAGGCGTACATGACGTCGGTGAACGCCATCAGCAACTCGTCGACCCTGCCACCGAGGTAACCGGCCGTCATCCCGACGACGATCGCGAGCACCAGAGCGATGAGTTCTGCACCGAATCCGACGGTCAGCGCGGTGCGCAGGCTCACGATCAGACGCGACAGGACATCGCGGCCCAACATGTCGGTCCCCAGCGGGTGACGGGGGTCGGCGAAGCTCGGCTCGAACCTGTGCAACAGGTCCTGGTCGGTCGGATCGTAGGGAGCCAGGACCGGCGCCAGGACGGCGGCCAGGACCAGGACCATGACGAAGATCAGGCTGGCCAGCGCAATCCTGTTCCGGGCGAACCTGGTCCATCGGCGGGCCAGCTCGCTGCGTGGCCGGCTCTGTGCGGTCGGTACGCCTGCCGGGCCGTCCAGCAGTGCGGTGGCGTCGCTCTCAGCCATGATCGGCGGCCTCTTCCAGCCGGGCCCGGGCCCGTCTCCGCAGGCGGAATGATGCGCTCGGAGTCCGATACCGGATGCGGGGATCCAGCAGCCGGTAACTCAGGTCCACCAGCAGATTCACGACCATCAGCAGTGCTGCGAAGAACAACGTCGCACCCATCATCAGGGGAAGGTCACGAGTCCGCGCCGCGACCGAGAAGAACAGTCCGAGACCTGGGATCCCCATCAGCGCCTCGATGAAGACTGTGCCGGTTGCCATCGCCGCGAACATCGGCCCGGCAACGGTCACCACTGGGATCAGGGAGTTGCGGAGCACGTGGCCGATCCACACCGTCTGCTTCGTCGCGCCCTTCGCGTACGCGGCCACCACGTACTCCTCGCCGAGGGACTCCAGCACCGAGGATCTGACGAAGCGAGCCATCCGGGCGACGTGTTCCAGTCCGAGCGCCAATACCGGGATCACCGCGTACTGCGGCCCGTTCCAGCCGCCCGTCGGCAGCCATCTCAGCCAGGAGGCGAAGACCAGGATCAGCACGAGTGCGAACAGGTAGCCGGGCAATGCCGTCAGCACGGTGAAGAGGAACATCGGGACGTAGTCGAGGGCGTGGTTCTGCTTGACCGCGGCGATGAGGCCGGTCGGGATGGCGATCGCTACGGTGATGATCATCGCCAGGAAGGCGATGGTCAAGGAGACCGGGAAGCCCTGTTCGATGATCTCGTTGACCGTCAGCTGGGGGTACTTGTAGCTGGCGGGCATGTTCCAGGTCGCCGCGCCCTTCATGAAGTCGAGGTAGGTCTGCCACGCAGGCTGGTCGTCATGGCCGCCGGACCCGACCGTTCCACCGCCTTGAACCGACGAGCCGCCGAGGCCGGATCCCACGTCCGTGCCTTGAAGATCGCTGTAGGAGCCGGGAACCAACTCCATCAGGATGAAGGTGATGATCGACACGGCGATCAACGACACGATCAACCGGACCAGGCGGCCGGCCAGGTAGCCCAACATCAGCCGACTCGGCCGCTCGGCGAGAAGGGGTGGCGCGGTCGATGATCGCGGGGTTCGGCAGACCCGAGCCCGATCGGCAGTGATCGCGGCCGCCTCATGATGATCATGATCATGCTCCCGTTGAGTTCCTCGACCGTCGGGATCCTAGGGTGCTGGTCTAGGCCAGGTCAAGAGATCCACCGCGGTGCTGCTCGGCTGTCCTGGCGGAGTGGTCGATACGCTGGCCGCGTGACTGGGACCATGGCAGAGGATCTGGAACTGGCGGCCGGGCTGGTCCGGCAGGCCGGGGAGTTGGCCGGCACGATGCTTGCCGACGGTCTGGAGACCCGGCACAAGACGTCGATCTCCGATGTCGTCTCCGATGCCGATCACGCGGCCGAGGAGTTGATCACCAAGCAGCTGATCACCGAGCGCCCGGACGACGGGCTGGTCGGTGAGGAGGGTGCCCGCCGGGCACCGTCTGCCGAGAACGCCGAACGCACCTGGTACATCGATCCGGTCGACGGGACCTACAACTTCCTGTCCAAGTTGCCGATCTGGTGCTCGGCGGTCGGACTCACCGATGCCGACGGGCTGGTGCTCGGCGCGGTCTACCATCCGGTGGCCGACGAGCTCTGGGTCGGTGGCCGTGGCGTTCGCACCACCTGCAACGGTGTCCCGGTCGAGCCGCTCGTCGACGCCCCGTTGGCGGAGATCTCGATCGGCAGCTATCTGCCGCCGGCGAAACTGGCGCCGGACGACATCGGTACGTTGCGGCCTCTGTTGAATGCGATCTCGCGGGCCGCGACCGTCCGGGTCATCGGCTCCGGTTCGATCGAGCTGGCGTCAGTGTCCGGCGGACGGATCGGCGCATCCTTACATGGCGGGACGCTGCCCTGGGACTGGGTCCCGGGGGCGGCTCTGGTCGAGGCTGCCGGCGGTGCGACACGGGTCATCGAACACGGTGGACAGCGATGGCATGTCGCCGGTAACCGTCTGGCGGTCGCCGAGATTTCCGCTGCCCTGCAGGAAAGCTGAGCGTTTTCACCATCTCATCTCTTTCTGAAACGATTCATAACTCGCCAAGATCGCCATTCGTGTTACAGCTAATGCACGAACGTGAGAGATAACAGTTCAAAGGAAGCACTAGCGTGCAACGATGATCCTGGTTACGCTCCGAGGGACCTCGGGCGGCAGGCCGAGGAATGCACTGAGAAACGGCGATAGTGGGGAGGGCTATGGCGGCCATCGAAGCCGGCGTTCAAAGACGCCCGGCGACGGGTGCGGTCCCGGTCGTGAGGAAGATCTGGCGCAGCTATGTGTTGAGGCGCATCCTGCGGGCCATCTTCGTGATCTGGGTCGTTGCGACCGCGGTCTTCTTCCTGGTGCGGCTGTTGCCCGGCAACCCGGTGACGTCCTACATCAACCAACAGGTGACCCAGTACGGCGCGACCTACGCCGATGCGCAGAAGAGCGCCGCAGCATACTTCAGCTTCGATCCCGGCACGCCGCTGGCCCAGCAGTACTTCGAGTACCTGTGGGGTTTGTGCCGCCTCGACCTCGGCATGTCGATCGGCAACCGCGGTATGCCGGTGGCGACCCTGATCGCGCAGTATCTGCCGTGGACGCTGTTCAGCGTCGGGATCGGGATCGGGATCGCGATCGTCATCGGCCTGGGGTTGGGCATGGTGATGGCGTATCGGCGCGGCGGTGTGATCGATCATTCGGTGACCGCGATCGGCAGTTTCCTGCACGCCATCCCGAACTATCTGCTGGCGATCATCATCGTGGTGATCGGCGGGGCCTGGCTCGGACTGTTCGACATCGCCTCGATGCGCGGTACTGCCTCTCCGGGGGTGACGTTCAGCACCTACGGCCTGGCCTGGGTCTCCGACATCTTCTACCACGCGTCGTTGCCGATCCTGACCTACACGCTGACCACGGTGGGCACCTGGGCGCTGGTGATGAAGTCCTCGACCACCCAGATCCTCGGTGAGGATTACGTCACGGTTGCGCGGGCCCGAGGTCTGTCGGACCTTCGGATCCGCACCAACTACGTCGGTCGGAACGCGATCCTCCCGCTGGTCGCGCAGATCGCCACCACGGCGGGCTTCGTTGTCGGTGGTGCGATCTTCGTCGAGCAGACCTTCAAGTACGACGGCATCGGCACGCTCCTCTACAAGTCGCTGGGCAGCCGCGACTACACCGTGCTGGAAGGGATCCTGCTGGTCCTGACCGCGACCGTCGTGTTCGCCAACCTGATCGCCGATCTGGTCTACAGCGTGCTCGATCCCCGGATCCGTACCGGCGAAGGCGAGGACTGAGATGGCTCAAGCAACCGTCGAGAGCGCCCAGCTGGAGACCAGCGTCGGACCGAGCGTCCGCAGCGTCCGCGGCGCCGGCCTGCTGTCCCAGCTGACCCGCAGTGCCTCCGGCTTCGCCGGACTGATCATCGTTGTGATCATCGTCGCGGTCTCCCTGGTCGCGCCGCTGGTGGTCACCGCGCCACCGTCCAACGTCCAACTGATCTGGCAGGCGCCGAGTTCGGCGCACCTGCTGGGCACCAACGGCTCGGGTCAGGACATCCTCAAGCTGATCCTCCGCGGCGGCCGTACGGTGATCTTCGTCGGTTTCGGTGCCGCCCTGCTGACGACGGCGATCGCGGTCGTGGTCGGATCGCTGGCAGCCTACTTCCGCGGTCGGTTCGACGCGATCATGTTGCAGATCACCGACATCGTGATGACCATCCCGCAGATCGTCCTACTGGCGGTCATGGGTGCGTTCTTCGAGCTCAATTCTCCGTTTGCGCTCGCGGCTCTGATCGGGGTGCTCAGCTGGCCGATCCTGATGCGGTCGGTCCGCGCGCAGGTGTTGTCGCTGAAGGAGCGCGAATTCGTCGAAGCGGCCCGGTTGCTCGACCTCGGCACGTTGCGCATCGTGTTCGTGGAGATCGTGCCGAACATGGCCAGCTTCATCATGATCAATTTCATCATCGCGATCACCAATGCCATCTACGCTCTGGTCGGCATGTACGTCCTCGGCCTGGCCCCGATGTCGGGGAACAACTGGGGCATCATGATCAACGATGCCTGGATCTCCGGTGCCATGTTCAACCCGAACGCGATGAGCTACATCTTCTCGCCGGTGGCCATGATCATCATCCTGCAGTTGGGATTGGTCATGCTCAGCCGATCTCTGGAAGAGATCCTCAACCCGCGGTTGCGGGACCGGTGACCGGCAGGCGACGAGAAGGCGAGACACAGATGAGCGACGAGACCCCGATCCTGTCCGTCAAGGACCTGGTGGTCCGCTACACGATGGGCTCGAAGGCCCATGTCGATGCCGTACGCGGTGTCAGCTTCGATCTCTACCGTGGCCAATCCCTCGCCCTGGTGGGAGAGTCCGGTTGCGGCAAAACCACCCTCGGCCTCGGCCTGCTGAGACTGCTGCCGCGGCTGGGTTCGGTGCCCAGCGGGAGCCTGACCTATGTCGGCAAGAACGGCAAGACGATCGACGTCCTGAAGCTGGGCAATGCTGCGCTGCGGCGCTGGCGCTGGCAAGAGGCGGCGATCGTCTTCCAGGGTGCGATGAACTCCTTCAACCCGGTGCTGCGGATCGGCGACCAGATGGCCGACACGATGAAATCGCATCTGGTCGACGGACATCGGCCGCGCAAGGCGGAGATCCTGGACAAGAGCGCGGAGATGCTGCGCGCGGTCCGGCTGGAACCGAACCAGGTGCTGCCGAGCTACCCGCACGAACTGTCCGGCGGCATGCGGCAACGGGTACTGATCGCGATGAGCCTGCTGCTGGAACCGCGACTGCTGATCCTCGACGAACCGACCACCGCGCTGGACATCCTGACCCAGCGGGCGATCGTCGATGTGCTCGCCGAGCTGCGGGAACGTCTCGGCTTCACGATGATCTTCATCACCCACGACCTGGCGCTGGCCGCCGAGCTGGCGGACAGGGTGGCCACCATGTACGCCGGACGGATCATCGAGACCGGAAGCGTGCGGGACATCTTCTCCCATTCCCGCCACCCGTACACCGCAGGTCTGATCAACGCGGTCCCGCCGGTCACCCGTGATCTTCCCACCCTGGCGTCGATCCCCGGATCCCCGCCGTCGCTGGCCACCCTGCCGGCCGGCTGTGCCTTCCGCGACCGGTGCTCCTACTCCGATGATCGGTGCGCGACGACCGATCCCGGCCTGGACATGATCGAGGAACGGCTGAACGGTCTCAGTCACGCCGCGGCGTGCCTGAACTGGAAGGACGTCAAGAGCCCACGAGAGGTGGTTGCCGCCGATGCCTGATTCCGTGTCAGCCTCGACCGGTCCAAAGTTCGGTGCTCCGTTGATGGAACTCAGCGGTGTGTCGCAGATCTTCCAGACCAAGAAGGGCGAGCGGCCCGCGGTCCGGGATGTGACGTTGACCGTGAACGCCGGTGAGGTGCTGTGCCTGGTCGGCGAGTCCGGCTGTGGCAAGACCACCACGGCGCGGATGGCCGCGGGCCTGGCCAAGCCGACCGGTGGCACCGTCGCCTACAACGGCGAGGACATCTGGTCGATGGACAAGGACCGCTTCGCCGATTTCCGCACCGCGGTGCAGTACGTGCACCAGGACCCGTACGCCTCGCTGAACCCGATTCGCAGTGTCTTCAAGTCGGTGTCCGCGCCGCTACGCAAACACGGCCTGGCCAAGAACAATCGCCAGGCGTGGGACCAGTCCGCGGAGTTGCTCCGGCGGGTCGACCTGACGCCGCCGGAGAGTTACCTGGGCAAATTCCCGCATCAGCTCTCCGGTGGTCAGCGGCAGCGCGTCTCGGTTGCCCGGGCGCTGTCCTTGAACCCCAAGTTGATCATCGCCGACGAGTCCACCTCGATGCTCGACGTGTCGATCCGGGTCGGCATGTTGAACATGCTCGGCAGGCTTCGCGACGAACTCGGCGTCGGCTTCATCTTCATCACCCACGACCTGGCGATCGCCAAGTACTTCGGGTGGGAGGGCCGGACGGCGGTGATGTACCTCGGACGGGTGGTCGAGTACGGCCCGACCCAGAAGGTGATCAACGATCCGGAACATCCCTACACCCGCGCACTGCTGAACGCCGTGCCGGAACCGGATCCTGATGTCGCCGCGCAGAAGCTTCCGGGCGGCGGGCTGCGCAGTGCGGACATTCCGAGCCTTGCTGCGCTGCCCAGCGGCTGCACCTTCCATCCACGCTGCCCGTTGTTCGAGGAGGGCGTCTGCGACGTAATCTCACCTGAGCTCAGCTTGATCGACTCCCGGCGCGAAGTCGCCTGTCACGTAGTGGCCAGGGAATCGCGTCGGGCGGCTTCCGATATGCCGGCGGGAGTCAGCAGCTAACCGTGCTCGCCTTGGCGGCCAAGGCCGCGATCATGCTCGGATCCTTCCTGCTGGCGGGATCAGTGCTTATGTTGTTCCTCGTCAGGCCCGGTACTGACGAGTTTGTGATAACCATTATCAATCTGATGATGGGCGGGGCCCTCGTCGGGGCGGGCATCGTAGGTGCCCGTTGCAACACCCGCCTGACTTCCTACAAGGAGGACTTGTGACTGAACCAACGGGCGTGTCCCGACGGAATCTGTTGCAGATTATGGGCTTGTCGACCGTTGGCGTCGCAGGTCTCGGTGCTGCCGCGGCGTGCGCCCCGGCCAATACCAACACTGGGGGAAACAACAAACCTGGCGGCTCCGGCAACCAGGCGTCCGGCGGCGAGTACCACGGCGCCTACCCGTACACCCAGCCACCGCAGGGTCATTTCAACCTGGCCGGGCAGCCGTACGTCGGCGTGCCGAACGCCATCTTCATCGGTCCGTACAGCGACCTGGTCAACCTGCCCAGCGGCTACTACCGGTGGAAGGACCAGACCTGGCAGCTGTTCCTGCTCGACTCCTACAGCCTCGACAAGGCTTCCAACACCTACACGTTGAAGATCAAGTCGGGCTTGAAGTGGAGCGACGGTTCGCCGTTGACCTCCCAGGACTACCTGACCACCTTCTACTGCCAGTTCGCCCTCAACGGCCAGCTCTGGCAGCAGATCAGCAAGATCGACGCGCCGGACGACAACACCGTGACCGTGGTGATGGACAAGCCGGCGATGGTGGTGGAGCGCTACTTGCTGCGCAGCAACATCATCTCCACCGCGACCTTCGGCAAGTTCGCCGATCGTGCCAAGGCGATCGTCGAGGCCGGTGCCGACACCAGCTCTGACGAGTTCTCCAAGCTCAACCAGGATCTGGTGAACTTCAAGCCGGACAAGCTGATCTCCAACGGTCCGTTCAACTACGACTTCGCGACGATCAACGCCACCCAGCTCAACCTGGTCAAGGTCAAGGACGGGACGCTGGCCGACACGGTCAGGTTCGACAAGCTGCTGATCTACAACGGCGAGACCCCGACCGTCACGCCGCTCGTGCTGAGCAAGGACGTGGACTATGCCACCCACGGTTTCCCGGTGGCATCGGAGAAGCAGTTCGAGTCGCTGGGTTACAAGATCCTGCGCTCGCCTGTCTACTCGGGCCCCGCCCTCTACTTCTCCTATGACAAGGTGCCGGAATTCAAGGACTACAAGGTCCGGCAGGCACTGATCCAGGCCTTCGACCACAAGCAGAACGGCACCGTCGCGTTGGGTGAGTCGGGTGCACCGATCACCTACTACACGGGCTTCTCCGACAACCTGGTGGATCAGTGGATCACCGCCGACGGCAAGGGCAAGTTGAAGCAGTACCAGTTCGACCAGGATGCCGCGGCCAAGGGTCTGGAATCGGCCGGCTGGAAGCGTCAGGGCAATGCTTGGAAGCTGCCCAGCGGCAAGGCCGCGGCTTATGAGTTGATCTACCCGTCCGACTTCGCGGACTGGAGCGGCGCGGCCAAGGACCTGGCCGAGCAGCTGACCAAGTTCGGTGTCAAGATCACCTTGCACGGCATCGAGTCGACCCAGATCACGCCGCAGGAACAGAAGAGCAACTTCCAGCTCGCGATCAACGCCTGGGGCAGCTCGACCCACCCGTACCCGTACTTCTCCTTCGTCACCAACTTCCTCAACATGAACTACCCGATCACCAAGAACGTCGGTGGGAAGGGCATGAACTTCCCGCTCAAGACGAGCGTGCCGGGGATGGGAACGGTCGACATCCAGGAGTTGATCAACAAGTCCGGTGAGGGTATCGACGAGGCGGAGGTGCAGAAGAACGCCACGACTCTGGCGATCGTCTTCAACACCCTGCTGCCGATCCTGCCACTCTTCGAACGCCACGCGAATGCTCCGGCGCTCGACGGAGTGCGGGTGGCGAAGTTCCCGGATCCGGATGACCCGATCGTCCAGAACTCGCTGTATGCCGACAACCCGGTCATCTACGGCATGTTGACCGGTTCCATCGAGCCGAAGGCCTGATCAGCCACCTGTCGAGGGGCCCCTCCGACCCGCATCCGTGCGATGTGGGCGGGGTGGCCCCTCGTCCGTTTTCCCGCAGGCATGCTGATCCCGAGATGTTGATCTTGGGGTCTTGACAGCCGAACCACCGCATCGCTAGCTTGTGACCTAATTTCGTTCACTCTGAGAGAAATTATGGCTGCTGCCGGTCCGATGCGCTCCGCCAATCGCAGTGCGGTGTTGTCAGTGCTGCTGTCCGGCCGTCTGCTGGATCGCAATCAGATCATCGACAGCTCGCAGCTCAGCCGCGCCACCGTATTCCGGATCGTCGACGACCTGCGGGGATCCGGTCTGGTGACCGAGCACGAGCTGAAACCGCCGCCGGGCCCGGGCCGACCGCCGATCGGTATCCAGCTGGTGGCCGGTGCGCGCCGGGTCTGCGGTGTTGATCTTGGCGGGACCCGATGCCGGCTGGTGCTGTCGGACCTGCTCGGCCGGACGATCGCGCGGTCAGAGCATCGGACTCCTGGTGATCTTGACGGTGCCGGTCTGGCCGCGTGGATCGCGGCCCGGGTCGCCGATCTGGGTGCCGAGTCGGTGCAGGCCGGGCCGCTGGGTGCGGTGGCGATCGGCCTGCCGGGTGCGATCTCGGGTGACAGCAGCACGGTGGTCGCCTCACAGAACCTGCCACCGATCCGCGGAGCCGGCTTCATCAAGGCCCTGCACCGGGCGATCGGGGTGCCGGTGACCGTCGAGAACGACTCCAACCTGGCGCTGCTCGGCGAACTGCGGTACGGCACGCTGGCGCCCGACGAAACGGTGAGCCTGTTGGCGATCGGCACCGGACTGGGATCGGCGACCGCGATCGACGGACACGTCCTGCGCAGCCGCGACGGTCGGCTGGGGGAGTTCGGTCGGTTGAACCTGCCGGGCTCCAAGGTCCGGATCCGGGACCTCGTGTCCGGAGCCGGACTGGTCGGCTACGCCCAGGAGTGCGGCTTCGACATCAGCGATGCGCGCGAGGTGCTGGTCGACACCGTCCGCTACAGCGGACTGCACCGGCAGGTCACCGAGGCGCTGGTGCATCTGGTGGCGATCGTCGCCCTGGCGTACGAGCCGCGGGCGGTGCTGCTGACCGGGGGCTTCTCCCACGGCCTGGACGAAACACTGCTGCAGCGGGTCAGCGCCGAGGTGACCGGCATCGTCGGCGTCCCGGTCAGTCTGCGCCGCACCTCCCTTGGGGATCATGCCGGACTGTACGGGGCGCTGGCCTCGGCGCTCGACGGGTTGTACCGGGCGCTGGGCGTCCTGCCGGACCATCTGGATTCGATCGAGGTCGACCGGGCACTGGTTACCGATCTCTTCGACCACGCAGCCGCTGACGAACGAAAGGAGTCATGATGGCGAGCGTCGAACACCTTGCCGACGCCGTGCTGTTCCCCTCCCTGGGCCGGCCGACCGTGGCGAACTGGATCCACCAGCCGGTTGCCGCCGGACTGGGCGGCTTCGTGCTCTTCGGCCGGGAGGCCACCTCCGGTGATCAACTTCGTCGGTTGACCGGCGAGTTGCGCAGCCTTGCCCCTGGAACCCACATCGCTGTCGACGAGGAGGGTGGTGACGTCAGCCGCCTGGAGGCCACCGGGATGATCAGCACGCCGGGCAACCTCGCGCTGGGTCGTATCGATGATCTCGAGGTCACGCGGGAGTGCGCGGTCCAGCTCGGCCTTGCCCTGCGCAGTGTCGGAGTGGACTGGAACTTCGCCCCGGCTGTTGACGTGGCTGTCAACCCGTTGACCCCCAACGGCGTCCGGTGCTTCGGCAATGATCGCGCCCGGGTCGGCGAACACGCGGCGGCATGGGTCGACGGGCTGCAGTCCACCGGAGTCAGCGCCTGCGCCAAGCACTTCCCGGGTCACGGTCTCAGCGGCACCGACGCGCACCTGGGCACACCCGATCTCGAGCTCTCCAGGGCCGAACTGGTCGACGCCTACCTCGATCCGTTCCGTACGGTGATCGCCGCCGGGGTGGATTCGATCATGGTCTCCCACCCGCGGGTACCAGCCCTCGACGACTATCCGGCCTCCATCAGCAAGCCGGTGATCACCGGGCTGCTCCGGGACGAACTCGGCTACGACGGTGTGGTGATCACGGACGCCCTGGAGATGCAGGGAGTCGCCCTCGTCGCGGACCTGCCGCGAGCCGCGGTCCTCGCCCTGCAGGCCGGGGCCGACGCACTCTGCCTCGGCTCCTGGTCCTTCGGCGACGACGTGGAGACCTGTGTCGCGGCGATCACCGCCGCAGTAGCCTCCGGTGACCTCGATCGCAAACAGCTGGAGCGCTCCGTGGAACGGCTGGAGCAGATCGGCTCACGGGAACCGACGGTGACCGGCGAACCTGATCACCAGCTTGGATTCCGTCTTGCGCGACAGGCGATCGAAGTCGACGGACAGCCGGAACTGCGGGGCGCGGCGGTGCTGGTCGTACGCCTGGAGCCGGGGATCTCGCCGGCCGCCGGACGCGGGCACGGTGATGTCGAGGGGCTGCTGGAGTCCAGGGGGCTCATCGTCGAGCGGATCGCTGTCGCGGGGGAGACGTACAACGGCGAGGGCATGGTGCGCGCCGGTATCTCCGAATTCCGGTCGGAGTACGGCAGTGACGGCGAGGTCATCGTGCTGGTCCGCAGCCCGCATCGCTACCAGTGGCAGCAGCGGCTGCTGGACGAGATCCTCCAGACCACCAAGGATGTGATCGTCCTGGACATGGGGCTGGTGGATCGCGACTTCTCCGCGACCAGGGCGTGGATCAGGACCTTCGGCGGATCGTCCGCCTGCGCCACCGCGGCGGCTGACCTGCTCAGGCCGGAGCAGTGGCGATGAGCACGCCGACGGTGTTCACCGATGCCAGGATGGTGCTGCCCGACCGGGTGCTGCACGGCTGGCTGGAAATCGACGATGGTCGGATCAGCAGCCTGGGACCGGGTGGGCCACCGGCCGGGGCAGCCCGCTCAGTTGATCTTGGCGGCCGGTACCTCGCTCCGGGACTGGTCGATGTGCACTGCCACGGCGCTGCCGGCTCCGTCGTCTACACCGGTTCGGCCGATGATCTGGAGCAGGTCGCCGGCGCACATCTGCAGCACGGCACGACGTCGATGCTCGCCTCGGTTGCGACGCTGCCCTCGGACGTGATGATCAGGGCCGCCGAGGTGATCGGTCACGCTGTGCGGCAGACCGCGGCAGCCAACCTCGCCGGGTTGCACCTGGAGGGTCCGTTCCTGTCCCAGGTGCGGCGTGGTGCGCAACTGGAAACGGCGCTGCTCGCTCCGGATCCGGCGCTGACCGGCCGGCTGCTGGACGCCGCGGGCGACATCCCGATCATGATGACGATCGCGCCCGAGCTGGACGGTGCGATCTCGCTGATCGAGGATTTCGCCGGCCGCTGCCGCTTTGCGATCGGACACACCGACGCCAGCTACAGGCAGGTGATCGCGGCGATCGATGCCGGTGCGCGGCACGTCACCCACCTGTTCAACGGAATGGCTCCGCTGGAACATCGCAACCCAGGACCGATCGCCGCGGCCCTGACCGACCGGCGGGTCAGCTACGAACTGATCGCCGATGGGCATCACATCCCTGACCCCGGTGCTGGCAATGGCGGCTGAAGTCGATCAAGGGCGCCGGACGGTCCTGGTCACCGACGCGTCGATCGCCGCCGGACTCGGCGACGGTCACTACCGCTTCGCCGGACGCGAGGTCGACGTTGTCGACGGCGTCGTGCGCCGTGCCGGCACCGGACGACTGGCCGGCTCGACGGCCTTCCTGCTGGACTGCGTCCGGACCATGATCAACGAGGTCGGGATCGGCGTCGTGGATGCGGTCCGGATGGCCAGCGAGACGCCGGCCGCAGCGGCGGGACTGGAAGGCCGGGGCGCGCTGCGGCCCGGCAACCGCGCGGGATCTGTTGGTCCTGGCAGCTGATCTCGACCTGCTTGACGTCTACTGCGGGGGTAGCCGGGTGGCGCTGTAGCCACCCCCGAACGGAAACCGGCCGACGCGCCGGACCTACGAACCAGCTAGGAGTGCGATGAGTGAACCGAACGGCATTTCCCGCCGCGACCTGTTCGGACTGGTCGGGCTGTCGTCCCTCGGAGCCGTCGGCGTGGGAGCCGTCGGAGCCGGATGTGCGCCGGCCAAGCCGAAGGCCGGCGCCGACGGCGGCACGGGAGGATCGAGCACCGGTGGCGAGTTCCATGCCGGCACGCTCTACCTGCCCGTCCCCCAGGGCAACTACAACTGCGCCGGGCAGCCCTTCGTCAAGATCCCGAACGCGATCCTGTTCTCCGGCAACTACGGAGATCTGGTGATGCTGCCGAGCGCCTTCTACCACTGGAAGGAGCAGACCTGGGATCTGTATCTGGTCGACTCCTTCGCACTGGACCAGGCGAGCAACACCTACACCGTCAAGATCAAATCCGATCTGACCTGGAGTGACGGGAAGCCGATCACCGCCCAGGATTATCTGACCACGTTCTGGTGCCAGTGGGTGCTCGGTTCCCCGTTGTGGGACTACATCGACAAGATCGCCGCACCTGACGATCACACGTTCACGATGAAGATGAACCAGCCGGCCCCGGTGGTGGAGCGCTATCTGCTGCACAGCAACATCATTCCGACCCAGCAGTACGGCGACATCGCCGAGCAGGCACGCAAGATCGCTGAGGGCGGCGGGTCCGCATCGTCAGAGCCGGCGGCCGCGTTGAACACCAAGCTGGTGAAGTATCAGCCGGAGAACTACATCGCCAGCGGACCGTTCACCATCGACTACAAGTCGATGAGCAACAGCCAGCTGACGTTGATCAAGAACACCCACGGGTATGCAGCGGACCGGGTGAAGTTCGACCGGATCGTGATCTACAACGGCGAGACGCCGGAGATCTCGCCGCTGGTGCTCAGCAAGGACATCGACTACGCCACCAACGGCTTCCCGGTGGCCTCGGCCAAGCAGTTCGAAAGCCTCGGCTATGAGATCCTCCGTCCGCCGACCTACTCCGGGCCGGCGCTCTACATGAGCTTCGACAAGCAGCCGGAGTTCACCGACGTCAGGGTCCGGCAGGCGTTGAACCACGCGATCGACCATGCCCGCAACGGCTCCACCGCATTGGGATCGTCCGGCAAACCGACCAAGTACTACAGCGGATTCTCCGACTTCCTGGTCGACGCCTGGGTCAGCCCGGATCAGAAGTCGGCGCTGAACGACTACGGCTACGACCAGGACAAGGCCGCTTCACTGCTGGAGGCAGCCGGTTGGAAGCGTTCCGGCAACTCCTGGCGGCTGCCGAACGGGAAGGCCGCCGCCTACGAGCTGCTCTTCCCGTCGGACTACGCGGACTGGAGCGGGGCGGCCAAGGACCTGGGCGAGCAACTGACCAAGTTCGGCATCCCGATCAAGCTGCGTGGCGTGGTTTCCACCCAGCAGCCGATCAACGTCTACAAGAGCGACTTCCAGTTGGCGATCCAAGCCTGGGGCAACTCCGCCCAGCCGTACCCGTACTTCTCCTTCGTCGCCGCCTTCCTCAACTACAACTATCCGCTGGCGAAGAACAACGGGGGCCGGGGGATCGACTACGCGCTGAAACGCAACGTCGCCGGCTTCGGCAAGGTCGACATCCAGAAGCTGATCGAGGCGACGGGCAGCGGGACCGACCAGGACACCCTCATCGCCAACACCACCAAGCTGGCGCGCATCTTCAACGCCGAGTTGCCGATCATTCCGCTCTTCGAACGGCTCGGGAACTCACCGGCGCTGAACGGGGTCCGGGTGAAGAACTTCCCGACCAACGACGATCCGTTGATCACCAACTCGCTCTACGCCGACAACCTGGTGATCCTGGCGATGTTGAGCGGGGAGCTGGAGCCGGTCGCCAAGTAGCCGGAAACAGGGCCGTGATCGCCGGCTACCGACCGATGACCCGGGTCGCCGCGGCAGCGACCGGCTGCGCCGCCGGCGAGCCGGAGCCGTCGCGGCGACCGTCGGCCGCCGGCAGATCGATCGGAGCACCACTGTCGGCCGCAGCCACGGCAGGGATCTGACCGGCCCAGGCGAAGTGCAGGGTGTCCTCGCCCTTCAGGAAGCGGTGACACCGTACGCCTCCGGTAGCCCGGCCCTTGCCGGGATACTCCGCGAACGGGGTGACCTTGATCGTTCCCGCGTCGGTGCCGGGTAGCGCATCACTGCTACCCGCGACCGTCACGACGATCGCGTCGGCACCGGACGGTACGGCGCCGAAGGAGACCACCGACCGACCGGCGCCCAGTTTGATCCCGGCGATGCCGCCGCCGGAACGCCCCTGCGGTCGTACCGCCGAGGCCGGGAAGTGCAGAAGTTGGGCGTCGTCGGAGATGAAGATCAACTCCGTCGAGTCGTCGGCCAGCTCCACCGCGCCGACGACTTCGTCGCCGTCGTCGAGCCGGACGATGTCCCACGCGTCCCGGCCGAGTACCTCGGGATTGACCCGCTTCACCACACCGCGGCGGGTGCCCAGTGCGATCGTTGATGCATCCTCGTCCAGCCTCGCCAGGGCCAGGATCCTTTCACCGGGTTCGGCGGCGGCGGTCAGTTCGGTGACATGGGCACCGCCCTGCAGGTTCGGCGCGTTGGCGGTCACCGGCACCGTCGGCAGGTCGAGGGCATTGCCGCGGATCATCCGACCGGCGCTGGTGATCAGGCCGTACTCCCCGCGGGCGGTGGTGCGGACCGCGGAAACGATCACATCGTGGTTGCTCCGCCCGCCCTCGGTCGGCAGCGGCTCGGCGTTCTCGGTGCGGGCGAGCAGACCGGCGGAGGAGAGCAGCACCCAACACGGGTCGTCGGGCACCTCGAGCGGAGTCGCGGTGGCCGTCGCGGTGACGCCGCTGGAGGACAACAGGATGGTACGGCGCGGGGTGCCGAACTGTTTGGCCACCTCGGCCAGCTCGTTGCCGACCAGGGTGCGGAGCTGATCATCGTTGTCGATGATCTCGGTCAGCTCCGCGATGGTGTTCTGCAGCTGGTCGCGTTCCTGCTCCAGTTCGATCTTGGAGTACTTGGTCAGCCGCCGCAGCTGCATGTCCAGGATGTAGTTGGCCTGGGTCTCGGTGAGTTCGAAGACCTCGATCAACCGTGCCCGGGCGGCCGCGGCATCGTCCGAACCGCGGATGATCGCGATCACGTCGTCGATGTCGACGATCGCGATCAACAGCCCTTCGACCAGATGCAGTCGCTCGACCGCCTTGTCGCGGTCGAAGGTCGTGCGGCGCAGGACGACCTCGAGCCGATGGCTGAGGTAGACCTCCAGCAGATCCTTCAGTGGAAGGGTTCTGGGCTGTTCGTCGACCAGGGCAACCGCATTGATCGCGAACGAGTCCTCGAGTTTGGTCAGCCGGTAGAGCTGCTCGAGCAGGGCGTCAGGATTGAACCCGTTCTTAACCTCGATCACCAACCGGGTGCCGTTGGCCAGGTCGGTGAGGTCCTTCAGATCCGCGATGCCCTGCAGTTTCTTCGACCCGACCAGCGACTTGACCTGCTCGATGATCTTCTCCGGCCCGACGTTGTAGGGCAGCTCGGTGATCACGATTCCCTTGCGCCGCGGGGTGACCTGCTCGACTCGGGCCGTTGCCCTGATCTTGAAGGATCCCCTGCCGGTCTCGTACGCTTCCCGTACGCCGTCCAGGCCGATGATCTTGCCGCCGGTGGGCAGATCCGGGCCCGGGATGAAGCGCATCAGCGTATCGAGTGTGGCGTTGGGATGTTTGAGCAGATGCCGCAGCGCCTGGACCACCTCGACCAGGTTGTGTGGCGCGCAGTTCGTGGCCATGCCGACCGCGATCCCGTTGGCGCCGTTGACCAGCAGGTTGGGGTAGGCCGCCGGCAGGACGACCGGCTCGGTCTCCTTGCCGTCGTAGTTGTTCTTGAAGTCGACGGTGTCCTTGTCCAGCCCGTCGGTCATCACCATCGCGGGTGGCGCCATCCGGCACTCGGTGTATCGCATCGCCGCCGGACCGGCGTCCAGCGACCCGAAGTTGCCGTGCCCGTCGACCATCGGCAGCCGCATCACCCAGGGCTGGGCCATCCGGACCAGGGCGTCGTAGATCGCACCGTCGCCGTGCGGGTGCAACACACCCATCACCTGACCGACCACCCGTGCGCACTTCACGTGCGGCCGATCGGGGTAGACCCGCATGTCGCGCATCGAGTAGAGGATCCGGCGCTGAACGGGTTTCAGCCCGTCCCGGGCGTCCGGGAGTGCCCGGGTGTAGATCACCGAGTAGGCGTACTCCAGGTAACTGGTCTCCATCTCGGAGCGGACGTCGATGTCGACGATCCTCTCCGCGGCGTCGTCCGGGGGTGGCGTCTGGGTCTTGCGAGCAGCCATCGTGGGTCGTTAACTCCTCAGGTTCGAAGCTTGGGCGATTGTCTCTCAGACGCGGGAGAATCCGGGAAATGGCTCGCCGGGCGGCCCGGAGTAGGCCGACACACCGCACAGATGAGGGAATTATTGACCCCTCGGCATTGGGGGGCGGCCGACACGGGTCAGCGCAGTCGCTTGGTCCGCTTGACGATCTGCTTCCGCAGCCGGCGGCGGTGCTCGGCCTCGCCGGCGAAGAGCACACCGAAGGTGAAGCCGTTGCGGCCGGGGATGCCGCCCAGGTCGCGCAGGAACACCGAGGCGAGTCTGCTGTCCTGGTAGTCGCCGAGCAGGTCCTGCAATTCCTTCCGGTCGGCGACGACCGCCTCCGCCGCCGGGCCGAGAACCTCCAGCGATGCCTCGGTCGCGTACCGGGCACGTTTGCCGGCCTTGCGCGCGGAGTGGATCAGCTCGTCGGCCTCGGGGTCATCGGCGGCGATCGCGGTGACGGCGCGTTCCAGCCTTCGGGCCAGGCGCCGGTCGGCCTTCCTGACGTACTTCTTGATCCTGTTCGCCGGCCGGTCCGCCTCCGGCGTCCAGGGCGGGCTGGGTTTCCAGCGACGCAGCTGCTCGGTGAGGTCGGCGTAGCGCTCGCCGTGCATCACATCACGCAGACCGTCCAGGGCGAGCCCGCGACGACTGTCGAGTTGTCGCCTCAGCTCACCTCGCGCGTCGTTCAGCACCAGCCGCTCGTCGAGTTGGTCAACGGCAGACTCCAGCCGGACCCGCAGCACGTCGAGATCACGAATCGCGCCGAGCGTCAGGCCGTACCACTGCGTGTCCTCGGCGAACCGGTCGGCCTCCGGCTCGGAGAAGACATCGGCGAAGATCCGGATGAGGCTGCGCAGCCGGCGGCAGGCCACGCGGGCGTCGTGGATCTGGTCCTCGTCGATCCGGGGCGACTCGCCGGCCAGCGCGGTCCGTAGTTCGCAGTTGATCGACAACAGCACTTCGCACTGCACCGCCAGATAGCTGCCCAGGACGTCAGCGATGGTGGTCTCAACGTCGACCTTGCTCACCGGTTTCCCCTTCGTCGTCAGTCGAAGTCCGCGGCGTAGAACTCGAACTCTGCCCGCCCGGACCGCGACTCCTCGGTCCGTCGCAACTCCACCCTGCGGATCTCTCCGCTGATCGTCTTGGGCAGCTCTGCGAACTCCAGGATCCTGATCCGCTTGTAGGGCGCCAACTGGTTCCTGACGAAGGCGAAGATGTCCCGGGCGGTCTGGGCATCCGGTTGCCGGTCCGCAGCCAGCACGATGTAGGCCTTCGGAACGGCCAGCCGTACCGGATCCGGGTGGGGGACGACCGCGGCCTCCGCCACCGCCGGATGCTCGATCAGCACCGACTCCAGTTCGAACGGGCTGATCCGGTAATCACTGGCCTTGAACACGTCGTCGGCCCGGCCGATGTAGGTGAGGTAGTTGTCCTGATCAATGCTGACGACGTCGCCGGTGTGGTAGACGCCGCCGTGGAAGGCCTGCTGGTTCTTGGCGTCGTCGAACACCTCGGCCCGCTCCTTGTAGCCGGTCATCAGCGGTAACGGACGCGGCTGGAGCTCCAGACACAGTTCGCCCTCGTCGGTCCTGGTCTCGCCGGTGGCCGGATCGACCAACCTGACCGAGTATCCCGGGAGCGGGCGGCCCATCGACCCGAGCTTGAGCGGGACGTCCGGAGGATTGCCGACCTGGGCGGACGTCTCGGTCTGCCCGTAGCCGTCGCGAATCGTCAGCTTCCAGGCGGTACGGACCTGCTCGATCACCTCGGGATTCAGCGGTTCGCCGGCGGAGAACACTTCCCGGATCGAGGTGTGAGCCGCCCCGAGATCGGTCTGGATGAGCATCCGCCAGACCGTGGGCGGCGCACAGAAGGTGGTCACACCGGTCTGTTCCAGGACCTGCAGCAGTCCGGCGGGGTTGAACCGCTGGTAGTTGTAGACCAGCACCGACGCCCCGGCGAGCGACGGCGCGAAGAAGCTGCTCCAGGCGTGCTTCGCCCAGCCCGGTGAGCTGATGTTGAGGTGGACGTCCCCGGGCTGCAGGCCCATCCAGAACATCGTGCTCAGGTGACCGATGGGGTAGGAGACCTGGGTGTGCTCGACCAGCTTCGGCAGCGCCGTGGTCCCCGAGGTGAAATAGAGCAGCAGCGGGTCGTCGGCCTTGCTGGCGCCGGGGAAGTTCCGGTCGGCGGCGCTGTCGACGATGACGGTTGCGTAGTCGTGCCAGCCGGCCGGCACCGGCGCGCCCGAGCCGGAACCGTCGACCGCGACCTTGCCGTAGGCGACCTGCAGAGCGCTGAACTTCTCATGATCGTCGGTGTCGGCGATCAGGATCCTCGCTGCGCCGCGTTCCACCCGGTCGGCAAGATCGTTCGCCGACAGCTGCGGGGTCGCCGGGATGATCACCGCGCCGATCCGGATCGCGGCGAGCATGATCTCCCACAGCGGGACGCAGTTGCCGAGCACCAGCAGGACCCGGTCGCCACGACGTACTCCGAGATTCGTCAGCCAATGGGCGACCGCAACGGAACGGTCCCGCAACTGGGCAAAGGTCAGCGACCGGTCCCGGCCGATGCCACCGTCGTCGGCGGCATCGATCACCCGCAGGGCAAGCTGGTCCGGGGTTTCCTCGGCGAGGCCGTCGAACCAGTCGGTGGCGAAGTTGAACAGCGGCAGTTCCGGCCACCGGAAACCGGCGTACGCGGTCTCGTAGTCACTGCGGTGCAGGAGCAGGAAATCCCGCGCCGCGCGGACCTGCGGATGAGTCGCCATGAACCGACGCTATCGCGAATCCACATCAACCCAATCCAAGGTGCGATCGACAGCTTTCCGCCAGCCGGCGTAGCCGGCGGCGCGATCGGCCTGGTTGGAGTGCGGGCTCCACCGCCGGCCCTCGTGCCAGTTCTCCCGGAGTTCGGCGGCATCCTTCCAGAAGCCGGTGGCCAGGCCTGCGGCGTACGCGGCGCCGAGGGCGGTCGTCTCGGCCACCTCCGGCCGACTCACCTCGACACCCAGGACGTCGGCCTGGATCTGCATGCACAACTCGTTGCCGGTGATGCCGCCGTCGACCTTCAGGACGTCGAGGTGGACACCCGAATCCTTCTCCATCGCGTCGGCGACATCCTTGCTCTGATAGCAGATCGCCTCGAGCGTGGCGCGGGCGATGTGCCCGCCGGTGTTGAACCGGGACAGGCCGACGATCGCGCCGCGGGCGTCCGAGCGCCAGTACGGCGCGAACAGGCCGGAGAACGCCGGAACGAAGTAGACGCCGCCGTTGTCGCTGACGGTCCGGGCCAGCGACTCGCTGTCCTCTGCGGAGGAGATGATCTTGAGCTGGTCCCGCAGCCACTGCACCGCCGAACCGGTCACGGCGATGGAGCCCTCCAACGCGTACACGGGGGCCGCGTCGCCGAACTGGTAGCAGACGGTGGTCAACAGGCCGTTGGTGGATCGGACCAGTTGGGTGCCGGTGTTCATCAGCAGGAAGTTGCCGGTGCCGTAGGTGTTCTTGGCCTCTCCGGCTTCCAGGCAGACCTGCCCCACCATCGCCGCTTGTTGATCACCGAGCACTCCGGCCAACGGCACCTCCCGCCCGAGGGGGCCGTCGGCACGCGTGTGGCCGAAGAAGTTCGGATTCGAGGAGCAGCGGATCTCGGGCAGCATCTGCCGCGGGATGGAGAAGAATCCCAGCAACTCGTCGTCCCAGTCGAGGGTCTCCAGGTCCATCAACATGGTCCGCGAGGCGTTGGTGACATCGGTGACGTGGATGCCGCCGTCCGGGCCGCCGGTGAGATTCCACAACAGCCAGCTGTCGGTGGTGCCGAAGATCGCCTCGCCCTTCTCGGCGTCCTGGCGTACACCGTCGACGTTGTCGAGGATCCACTGCACCTTGCCGGCGGAGAAGTAGGTCGCCGGCGGGATGCCTGCCTTGCGCCGGATCACGTCACCACGACCATCCCGGTCCAGGGCGGCGGCGAGCCGGTCGGTCCGGGTGTCCTGCCAGACGATCGCGTTGTAGTACGGACGGCCCGTCCGCCGGTTCCAGACGACGGCCGTCTCCCGCTGGTTGGTGATGCCGAGAGCGGTCAGCTCCGAGGGGTCCAGGCGGAGCTGCTCCACCGTGGACCCGATCACCTCCGAGGTCCGGTCGATGATCTCCACCGGATCATGCTCGACCCAACCGGACCGCGGCATGATCTGGGCGTGTTCGAGCTGGTGCTTGCCGATTTCCTTGCCGGCGTGGTCGAACACCATGAACCGCGTGCTGGTGGTCCCGTGATCAATGGCTGCCACAAAGTCGCCCATGGGCCCGATCATGCCAGCTGGGGTCGGTGAGTATCCCTGCGCCTGAAGTGCTCGGCAAACGGCGTGGACACCTGATGTGTGCTTCTGGACGGCCGATGTTCACGCGTCGCCCGGCGCGAGCCCGTCGGATGCAGCCGATCACCCACCGCGGATCGTCGACCAGCTGCTGCCAGGTGACGTTGAGCACGAGATAACCGGCGAGAACAAGCTCGTTACGTCGCCGACGGCCCGCTTCGAACGCCGCTTCGATCGGAGTGGAACCGGTAGCCGTCGACCTCGATCGCGACCTTCTGTTTCCGGAAAACATGTCGACACACGCGCCGTGCCCGGGAAGGAGGGTTGGGCAGCTTCACCCAGTGGTTGATCGTCCACCCGGTCAGGTGGTTGGCACGCAGCAACCGGTGCAACAGCCGTTCACCTGTGGACGACGTGCACATCGGCCGTCCCAACGACCGGATGAGCGGCCCAAGGACACTCGTCGGGCAGCTGGACGACCGAAGTTCACGCCGGGCGTCGGGCTATACCGTTGACCCGTGCATGATCACGCGTCCTGTTGTGCCCCGGGTGGTCGCGCCGGGGGCCCGTCGGCCACGACATCATCCGGGACACGCCACGAACACGCTCCGCAGTCGCCGGGCCGGCTCGACCGGTCGCCGGATCGCGGCGAGGTGATCGAGCTGCCGGGCGGCGAGTTCTGGATGGGTACCGAGGACGCGGACGGGTTCCCCGAGGACGCCGAGGGGCCGGTCCGGCGGGTGCGGCTCGACGGTTTCGCGATCGGCGCGACCGCCGTCACCAACGACCAGTTCGCCCGGTTCGTCACGGCGACCGGGCGTCGCACCGAGGCGGAGAGCTTCGGCTGGAGCTTCGTGTTCGCCGGATTCCTGCCGGCAGCCATCCGCAAGATCAGCCCGCGCCCCGAAGCGACTCCGTGGTGGTGTGGCGTCGAGGGTGCCACCTGGGAGCATCCCGAAGGTCCGGGATCCGGACTCGACGGTCGCGGTGATCATCCGGTGGTCCACGTGTCCTGGAACGACGCCCTCGCCTACGCCGACTGGATCGGCGGCCGGCTGCCCACCGAGGCGGAATGGGAATACGCTGCCCGCGGTGGTCTGGATCAGGCGCGCTACCCGTGGGGCGACGAACTCACACCGGACGGAAGGCACCTGTGCAACATCTGGCAGGGTCGGTTCCCGGTGCGCAACGACGCCGAGGACGGCTACCGGGGTACGGCCCCGGTGCGCAGCTTTCCGCCCAACGGGTTCGGCCTGTACGAAGTGGTCGGCAACGTCTGGGAGTGGACCGCCGACCGCTGGGGCACCGAGCACCACCTCAACTCTGACGGCTCGCCGGTCCGCGACCCGGTCGGCCCCGACCACGGTGCGCAACGGGTGATGCGCGGCGGCTCCTACCTGTGCCACAGGTCCTACTGCAACCGCTACCGGGTCGCTGCCCGCAGCCGCAACGATCCGAACAGCGGTGGCGGCAACAACGGATTCCGCGTCGTCTTCTGAGCCGGGTCAGCCGAGCCCGCAGGTCTTTACACCGGGTAAGTGGCATGGCAGGGTCACTCGGAGGCACCCGTCCAACGATGCAGAGAGGACGTCTGTGGCCGCTGCGGCGACGATCAGACTGGATCCCGAGTTCACCATCGGCCCGTTGCGGCGCCGGCTGTTCGGCTCGTTCGTCGAGCACCTGCGGCGCTGCGTCTACACCGGCATCTACGAGCCGGACCATCCGACCGCCGACGAGCACGGCTTCCGGCGGGACGTGGCGGAGTTGATCACCGAACTCGGCCCGACGATCATTCGCTACCCGGGCGGGAACTTCGTCTCCGGTTACGACTGGCGGGACGGCGTCGGACCGGTCGACGACCGTCCGACCCGGCTGGACTTCGCCTGGAACGCGGTCGAACCCAACGCGGTCGGCACCGACGAGTTCCTGCAGTGGTGCGGCCGGCTGCACCTGGAGCCGATGCTTGCGGTCAACCTCGGCACCGCCGGCGTCCGCGAGGCGATGGAACTCCTGCAGTACGTGAACGGCCGGCCGGGCACGACGATCGCCGACGAACGGGTTCGCAACGGCCACCGCGAGCCGTACGGCGTGCGGTTCTGGTGCCTGGGCAACGAGATGGACGGACCCTGGCAGATCGGCTCCAAGACTCCGCAGGAGTACGGCCGGCTCGCGGCGGAGACCGGCCGGGTGATGAAGATGTTCGACCGATCCCTGCAGTTGGTCGCCTGCGGGTCGAGCAGCCGCGGCATGCCGACCTTCGGAACCTGGGAACGCGAGGTGCTCGAACGCTGCTTCGATCAGGTCGATCTGATCTCAGCCCACGCCTATTACGAACCGGTCGACGGTGATCATCAGTCCTTCCTGGCCAGCGCGGAGGATCTGCGCCGCTTCATCGCCTCGGTCGTGGCCACCGCCGACCATGTCGCCGCCGTTCACAAGTCGGACAAGCAGATCATGATCAGCTTCGACGAGTGGAACGTCTGGTTCCGGCAACGCTTCGCCGCGCACGATGTGGAGCGAGTCAAGGCAGCCCGGGATCTGATCGAGGACAGCTATGACGTACAGGACGCTGTGGTCGTCGGCAGCCTGCTGATCGAACTGCTGCGCAGCACCGACCGCGTCGCGGTGGCCTGCCAGGCACAACTGGTCAACGTCATCGCGCCGATCATGACCCGACCCGGTGGGGGAGCGTGGCGCCAGACGATCTTCCACCCGTTCGCCCTGACCGCGCGGCATGCCAAGCCCATGGTCCTCGATGTCGCCGCCAAGGGTCCGATGATCACCACCGACCGGTACGGTGCGGTCGATCAGCTGCACAGCGTCGCCACCTACGACGAGCAGACCGGCGAACTGGTGATCTTCGCAGCCAACCGCAGCCGCGCCGACCCGCTGGAGTTGACCATCGATGCGCTGGGCTTCGGGTCACAGCTCACTGTCACCGAACACCTGGTGATCAACGACGCCGACCCTCATGCCCACAACACCGAGGAGACACCGGCGCGGATCGTGCCGCTGCCGGGCACCACACGACTCGACAACGGCCGACCGACCGCCGTGCTGCCACCCGTCTCCTGGCACTGCCTGCGCCTCGCGACCCGATGAGAACCACCGATCGACGACGAGAAGAGGATCAACGATGATCACCAACCGCGGGGTTGCCGCCAAGTTCCTGATCATGGTCTGCGGAGTCCTGCTGTTGATCGCAGGATGGTCGGCCGGCGGGCGGACGGCCGCGACAGCCCAGCCCGGCCGCCCGGCGCCGGCGACCTATACCAACGCGGTCAGCGATTCGTTCTCCGACACGTTCGCCGATCCGTCGATCATCCAGGCCAAGGACGGCTGGTGGTACGCCTACGCCACCGCCGATCCACTCAAGGCCGGTGATCAACCGGGACTGATCCACATCGCCCGCACCAAGGACTTCGTCAACTGGGAGTACCGCGGGACGGTGTTCTCCAGCAGCAACCGACCGGACTATGCCACCGCCGGCGCGGGCCTGTGGGCGCCGGACATCCGCTACATCGACGGCAGGTACGTGCTCTACTTCGCCGTCACCGACACCACCCTGAATGCCGGCGACTTGGACAACGCCATCGGCGTGGCGACCGCACCACGACCTGACGGCCCGTGGACCGCGGCCGACCAGCCGATCATCGAGCCACGGCTGAGGGCGGGCACCTCGGACTACCTCGGCACCATCGACCCCTCCGGCTTCACCGATGTCGGCGGGCAGCATTATCTCTACTTCGGCGGCTACAACGGCGGCATCTGGGCGGCCAAGGTGAGCGCCGACGGGTTGACCGCGGACTCCGACTACACCCAGGTCACCATCGACAACCGGTACGAGGGCGGCTACCTGATCCGCCACGACGGTTGGTACTACTTCATGGGTTCGGTCGCCAACTGTTGTGCCGGACCGACCACCGGCTACTCGGTCTACGCCGGGCGTTCCCGGTCGCCGCTCGGGCCGTTCGTCGATCAGGACGGGCAGAGCCTGATGGACCCGTACGTCGGCGGGACCAACGTGATCATGCAGAACGGCAACACCTACATCGGTCCCGGTCACAACGCGATCGCCACCGACGCCGAGGGTCGCACCTGGATCGTCTACCACGCGATCGACCGCAACAATCCCTGGCTCAACGCTGCGTTCGGCATCAACCGCAGGCCGATGTTGATCGACCGGATCGACTGGATCGACGGCTGGCCGAGGACCCGGGCCGGAGCCGGCCCCTCGGACACCCCGCAGGTGCCGCCGGTGACCACGTCCGGTCTCGGCATCACCGCCGACGACCCGGCGGCGGGCGGCGTACGCGGTCTGACCGCCGGCCCGGATGACGATCAAGCCGGACACACCGCTGCGCTGACCGGCACGGCCAGGACCGACAGGTCGGCGCCGGCCGGATCGGTGCGGGTCCGCTTCGACCTGAAAACCGATCAGCCGGTGACCGTGCAACTGGGCAACCCGAGCGATAAGGTCACGACGACCGTCGACCCGGCCGCCGGACGGCTCAGCGTGACGACCGCCGGTCACCGACACCGGCGGGCCGCCAGCACCGCCCTCGACTGGAACTCCGGCTGGCACACAGTCACGGTGCAGGTCGATCGGCACACCGTCCAGGCCTGGGCCGGCGAATCCGATCTCGCCGATCCCGCAGCCGAGGTCCGGATCAGCGATGATCTTGGACTGCCGTCGGCACCCGTGCGGCTGCGCGGCCACGGGTTGCTGGACAACCTGACGGTACGCCCGGTGGCCCGCCAGGCGACGCGACTGGTCGCCACCCCGACCGCAGGGAGGTTGTTGTCCGACGAGGAGTTCTCCGATCCCGATCTTGCCGGCTGGACCTGGGTCCGTCCGGATGCCGACGCCTCGGTGACCGGTGGGCAGTTCGTCTTCCCGGTCCAATCCGGCGATCTGGCCGGAGACGATGCGCATGCCTCGGTGCTGCTGCACGATCCGCCCACCACCAAGGGTGACTGGATCGTCGAGACCAAACTTGATCTTGATCTGGGCATCGACGAGGTACGTAACTACCAGCAGGCCGGGTTGGTGGCGTACCGCAACGACGACGACTTCGCCAGGCTGGACAAGGTCGCGATCTGGAACACCCGGCAGGTGGAGTTCGGCAGGCAACTGGTTGCCACCGCCGATGGACGCACGGCCTGGGGTGGATCGATCCAGGCCCGACCCGCGGACGGTCCGACCTGGCTCCGGCTGGCCTACCACCGCACGGCCGACGGTGAGCACCGGTTCCGTGCCGCGGTCAGCCGGGACGGCAGGCACTGGATCTGGGGTGCGGTCTGGACCTTCGCCGCCGGCGAGGTACCGCGGATCGGGTTGGTTTCCCAGGGTGGCAGCAGCCCGGCCACCGACGCGCGGTTCGACTACGTACGGTTCTACGCGGCGAAATAGCGCGGGAGGCTGCCCGGGTCGACTCGTACCATGGGCCCGTGCCTCAGACGTCCCCCGACAACCCGCCCGGCTACCCGGCAGGTTGGGAAGCCGACGTGGTGCTCAGTGACGGCGGCCTGGCACGCCTGCGGCCGATCCGGCCCGACGACGCCCAACTGCTGGTCGACTTCTACTCCCGGGTCTCCGATGAGTCGAAGTATCTGCGGTTCTTCGCGCCCTATCCGCGGCTGAGTGCCCGGGACGTCGAGCACTTCACCACGGTGGACTACGTCGACCGGGTCGCGCTCATCCTGACTGTCGCCGACAAGATGATCGGCGTCGGGCGCTACGAGCGACTGGAGGACGACCGCGCCGAGGTCGCGTTCCTGGTCGAGGACGCCCACCAGGGTCGCGGCGTTGGCCAGTTGCTGCTGGAACATCTGGCCGAGGCGGCACGAGAGCGGGGCATCACCGGATTCGTCGCCGAGGTGTTGCCGGAGAACAACCGGATGGCTCAGGTCTTCGCCGATGCCGGCTACAAGCTCAGCCGGCAGTACGAGGACGGGCTGCTGGTGGTGGAGTTCCCGATCCTGCCCTCCGACACGTCCGTCGGCGTGATGGAACGCCGGGAACACCGGGCGGAGGGTGCGTCGATGCGGCGGATGCTGACCCCGGAGCGGGTGGTCGTGCTCGGCGACGGGACGCGGGTGCAGGCCATCGTCACCTCGATGCTGTCCGGCGGTTTCCGGGGCGAGGTGATCGCGATCAGCACCGACGGTCGCGCGGTCTCGGGAGTCCCGACCAGTCGATCACTGGCCACGGTGGACGGGAGGATCGATCTTGTGGTGGCGTCGATCCCGCGCGATGATCTTGGCGGGGTGGTGATCGACGCGGCACACAAGGGCGCCCACGCGATCGTGGTGCTGACCGGTGCCGACATCGGCATCAGCGACAGTCCGCGGGTGGTCAGCCTGGCCAGGTCGTACGGGATCCGTGCCCTCGGACCGGACGCGCTCGGCTTGATCAACACCAGTCCCGATGTTGCCCTGAACGCCAGCCCCGGCCCGATGCCGCGAGCCGGCGGAGTCGGGCTGTTCTGCCAGTCGGCGGCTGTCGGCGTGGCCCTGCTCACCCCTGCGCTGCGGCAACAGATCGGCATCTCCTCCTTCATCTCGACCGGTGAGTACGCCGACGTCACCGCCAACGACGTGATGCAGTACTGGGAGGACGATGATCAGACCCGGGTCTGTCTGCTGTCGCTGGACAGTCTGGGCAATCCGCGCAAGTTCACCCGGATCGTCCGCCGGCTGGCCCGGCGCAAGCCCGTGGTGGTCTTCTCACCGGGCCAGACGCGGCGGACGACCAGCGCAGATGATCATGGACGATCCAAGGCGCCGAAGGAGGCGGTGGACGCACTGTTCCGGCAGTCCGGGGTGATCGTCACCAACCGCCGCGACGCGATGTTCGGCATTGCCCAGGTCGCCGCCCGGCAGCCGTTGCCGGCCGGGCCTCGGACGACGTTGATCACCAACTCCGAGACGCTGGCACATCAATTGGCGCAGACCCTGGTGTCGGCCGGGTTGATCCTGGCCGGCGAACCGCAGGTGCTCGCGCCGGCGCAGCCGCCGGAGCAACTGGCCGGGCTCGCCGCCCGCGCGTTGAAGGACGACAGCTGCGACGCCGTGATCTGTGCGGTGGTCGGCGTCTTCGGCTCCGACCCGCAGGAGGCGAAGTGGCGGCTGGAGGAGTTGGCCACAACCTCGGGCAAGCCGTTGCTGGCGGCGTTCCTCGACTTCGAGGACTTCGACGAGCCGGAGGAAGGACCCGACGAAGGACAGTCGTTGCCGATCTTCGAAGGCGGGTCGGAGGCCATCCATGCGTTGGCGGCCGTGGCTGCCTACGCCCACTGGCGATCACGGGATCCTGGTGCCGTCCCGCTACTGGACGACATCGACCCGGCAGCTGCCCACCGCGTGATCAATCACGCCCTGGCGAGGAATCCGCACGGCGGTCGGGTGTCTGATGACGAGGCAGCCGAGCTGCTGGCGGCGTACGGTATCGATCTTGTCCGGCAGCGCCGGGTCGACACCCTGGACGCTGCTCTGGACGCGGCGGAGTCCTACGGCTGGAACGTGGTACTGAAGGCGACAGCGGAGCGGGTCCGTGGCCGGCCCGACCTGGCCAGCGTCTTCCGCAGTCTGGACGGCCCGGGTGCGATGAAGCGGGCCTGGCGGGACCTCACCGTATTGTGTCGGGAACTCGGGTTGGAGACCGATCCCGGACTGGCTGCTGCGGCGCCGGTGGTGCAACCGATGGTGGCTGCCGGCGTCCCGCTGCGGGTGGCCAGTCACGAGGACGTCGCGTTCGGTCCGATCGTCGAGTTGGGGTTGGCCGGAATCGCCAGCGATCTGCTCGGCGACCAGGCCTTCCGGGTGCCGCCGCTGACCACGGTGGATGCGGCCGCGATGGTACGGGATCTGCGGGCTGCGCCGACCTTGTTCGGACTCCACGGTGCGCCCGGGGTCGACGTCGGCAGGGTCGAGGACCTACTGCACCGGGTGTCCCAGCTGGCCGACGAACTGCCGCAGCTGTCCTGGCTGCTGCTCACACCCTGCATCGCCAACCGGAACGGGCTTTCGGTGCTCGGCGCCCGGGTCGAGGTCGCTCCGGCCCACGACCAGCGCGATCCCCTCGCCAGGGGTCTCTAGGCCGCGGCGGCAGCCGGACCGGGTCGGATCGCCGACGACAGCAGGCTGGTCAACCCATCCGGATCCGTGGCGGGTCCAAGGGCGACGACACACCGGAAATATGAGGGAATATGTGACCCCTCGGCGGGGTGGGGGTGACTGTGGATCTGATAACGGCGTTCCGCGCGGTGCGTGCAAGGATGACCCTATGACCCAGGCGGCTGTCAGCGTCCGGCAGGAACTCCGTGCCGATATCGAGTCGTGCGGCTTCTTCCCCGATCTCGTCGAGGACGGGATCCTGCTGGCGGCCGCCGACGAACCGGTCCTCGGTTTCCTGGTGCACTACGAGCCGACCTTCGACCGGGACGAGTTCCACCGGCATCTGACCGTCCTCGCGCTGACCCAGACCCGGCTGCTGGTCGGCCACACCGACGATCACGCCGTCGAGGGTCGTGACAACCGCACCTACGCGTCGTCGTCCACCGAATCCATCGCGATCCGCAACATCAACACCGTCGTGCTGACCCGGGTGGTCTCCGATCCGGAGCATTTCCGTCCTGCGGAGTCGCCGGTTGAGGAGACCTGGCTGTCGATCGGATGGGGCGCGATGCGGCGGATGGACCTCGAACCGGCCAGTTGCTCCGATCCCGAATGCGAGGCAGATCACGGATACACCGGCAACCTGGTGGCCGACGATCTGACGATCCGGATGAGCCCGGCCGCCAACGGCGCCGAACGGGTCGCCCGGTTGGTGCGGTTCGCCAGTGATCTGCAACGGGCGGCAGCCCTGTGACGATCACCAGCGGCCGAACGTCCCGATCGCTCGGTGCCGTCGGCAGTTCCCGTCGGCTGCCGGAGATGATCCGGCCCGCCTATCAGCGCTCCACCCTCGCCGACCTGTTGCCGTCGGCCTGCGCCCATCTCGGCGTCCCGCAGTGCGAGGACATCCTCGGGCTGCCGGCATCGCAGCGCTATGTGATCGTGCTCGTCGACGGACTCGGCTGGCACCTGTTGCGCCGGGCCGTGCGCAACGCCGAATTCCTGACCAGCCTGCTCGGCGACGCACGACCGATCACCGCCGGAGTGCCGAGTACGACAGTGACCAGTCTGACCAGTCTCGGCACCGGCCTGATGCCGGGGGAGCACGGCATGGTCGGCTACACCTCCCGGGTGCCCGGTCTGGGTCAGGTGCTCAACGCGCTCTACTGGGACGCCCCGGTCGACCCGCGTGACTACCAGCCGCGACAGACGATCTTCGAACGGGCATACGCAGCCGGTGTCGCCGCGACGTCGGTGTCGCCCGCGCACTTCGCCTCCAGCGGATTGACCATCGCCGCCCAGCGCGGCGCCGAGTTCGTCGGTTTCACCAACGGCGCGGATGATCATCAGCGGGCGGCGATGATCACTGACGCAGCGGTCCGTGCGAGAGCCAGCCTGGTGTACGCCTACGAACGCGATCTTGATCATGCCGGTCACGCCTTCGGTTGCGAGTCGGGCGAATGGCTGGATGCGCTCACCCAGATCGATCGCCGGCTTTCCCTGATCAGACAGCTGCTGCCGGACGAGGTGACCATGATCGTCACCGGTGATCATGGAATGGTCGACATCCTGCCCGGTCACCGGTTGGTCGCCGAGGACGAGCCACAACTGTTGGTCGGCGTGGACGCCATCGCCGGCGAGGCACGATTCCGGCAGCTGTACGTCGACCGGGACAACCCGCATCTGGTGGCCGCCCGCTGGGCCGACCTGCTCGGCGACCGCGCCTGGGTGCGTACCCGGGACGACGCCATCGACGACGGCTGGTTCGGGGCGGTCGACGATCGTGTTCTCGAACGCTTCGGCCACGTCCTCGTGGCGATGCGCGACGATTGGGCGATCATGACCCAGACCCAGCCGCGGGAGCACGGGCTGGTCGGCATGCACGGGTCGCTCACCCCTGCCGAGATGACCGTGCCGCTGCTGATCGGCTGATCCCGCCGCTGCGGTTGGGGGACTCGGTCCGGCGGCTGGCAGGATAGACGCCCGTGGCGGAATTGGTTTTCTTCACCGGACCGATGGATTGCGGCAAGTCGACGCTGGCACTCCAGATCGACTACACCCACAGCACCACGGGCCGGCTCGGCCGGCTGTTCACCAGCCAGGATCGTGCGGGGGAATCGATCATCTCGTCCCGGCTGGGTCTGCGCCGCCCGGCCATCGAGGTCACCCAGGACATCGACTTCTGGGCGTACGTGGTCGCCGAGTTGACCAGCGGGAAGCGGGTCGACTACCTGATCTGCGACGAGGCGCAGTTCTATCAACCAGTGCAGGTCGACCAGCTGGCCCGGATCGCCGACGAGTTGCAACTGGACGTGTTCGCGTTCGGCATCCTGACCGACTTCCAGACCAAGATCTTTCCGGGTTCGCGACGGATGGTGGAGCTGGCCGATCGGATCGAAACCCTGCAGGTACAGGCGTTGTGCTGGTGCGGTGCCCGCGCCACCCACAATGCTCGGACGGTGGACGGCGAGATGGTCACCGAGGGCGATCAGGTGGTTGTCGGCGACACACTGACCGATGATCATGATCGGCGCTATTCCTACGAGGTGCTGTGTCGACGACATCATCGGCGAGGAGTGACCCGGGCCGTCGCCCGGGCGACCCTGTCCGATCCGCTGCCGTTCGGTGAGGAGCCGGGTGACCAGGACGACGGCAGCCAGCGACTATGGGGCCGCTCCGCGAACTGACTCGCCGGCTGCACACCGACCCGGCATGCCGACCGATACCCTGGCGGCAGTCCAGCAGGCAGCAATGAAGAGAGGCTCCGATGACCGCCATCGACACCCTGCTCGGCGCGCTCGGATCGGGTGAGGCCAGGATCGTCGATCTCACTGCACCGCTGTCCCCGACGACGCCGGTGCTGCAACTTCCCGCACCGTTCGCCAACACGATCCCGCTCTCTTTGGAGAAGGTCAGCGACTTCGACGAGGACGGCCCGTTCTGGAGCTGGAACAACATCCACACCGGGGAACACACCGGCACCCACGTGGACGCGCCGAGCCATTGGGCGACGGGCCGCAACGGCAACTCTGTCGACACGATTCCACCGTCGCGTTTGATCGGCCCGGCGGTCGTCCTCGACTACACCACCGAAGTCGCGGGTAACCCCGACTTCCTGCTGGAACCCGAACACCTCGAGGCTTTCGTCGCCGCCAACGGACCGCTGCCCGACGGCGCCTGGCTGGTCCTCCGGACCGGCTGGAGCAGATACAACCGCGATGCCGTCGCCTTCCTCAACACCGACGAGAACGGGCCGCACACCCCGGGGGTCTCGGTGGCCGGGGCGAAATGGCTGGCCGGGTCACCGATCACCGGCTTCGCGGTCGAGACGGTGGGCATCGATGCCGGACAGGCGGGCGGTTTCGAACCGCCGTTCCCCGCCCATCACCAGCTGCTCGGTGCAGACAAGTACGGGCTGACCCAGCTGCAGAACGTTGATCAACTTCCGGTGACCGGTGCTTTGATCATCGCTGCCCCGCTGCCGATCGTCGGCGGCACCGGATCGCCGGCACGGGCGTTCGCGATCGTTCCGGACGGCGACGGGCCGTCCTAGCCATGGGCAGCTCTGTCGCCGAGGCCGTCGGATCGCTACTTGCCGATCTTGGTGTCGGCCATGCGTTCGGCGTCGTCGGCAGCGGCAACTTCGTGGTCACCAACGCGTTGCGACGTCACGGAGTCCCTTTCCTCGCCGCGCGGCACGAGGGCGGTGCGGCTGCGATGGCCGACGGCTGGAGCAGGCTCGCCGACCTGCCCGGCGTTCTCACCGTTCACCAGGGCTGCGGCCTGACCAACGCGATGACCGGGATCGCCGAGGCCGCCAAGAGCCGTACGCCGATGCTGGTGCTGGCCGCGGACACGGCGGGTTCTGCGGTCAACTCGAACTTCCGGATCGACCAGGACGGCCTGGTGGCCAGCGTCGGGGCGGTTCCCGAGCGGGTGCACGGCGCGGCTTCGCTGGCCGACGACGTGATCCGGGCGTACCGGACCGCGGTGCACGGTCACCGGACGGTGGTGCTCAACCTGCCGCTTGACGTGCAAACCGAGCAGATGGCGGCCGATCCTTCGGCTCCGAGTCTGCTGACGCCGACGGCGGTTCGACCTGCCGGCGAGGCGGTCGAGGAGTTGGCCGGCGTGCTCACCGCCGCCCGCCGCCCGGTCTTCGTTGCCGGCCGCGGAGCCCGCCACGCCGGCCCGGAGATCGCAGCGGTCGCCCGGCGGTGCGGAGCCCTGCTGGCTACGTCGGCGGTGGCCAACGGGCTGTTCGCCGGCGACGAGTTCGACTGCGGGATCTCCGGCGGCTTCGCCTCCCCGCTCGTCGCAGAGTTGATCACCGACGCCGATCTGATCATCGGCTGGGGCTGCGCCCTGAACATGTGGACGATGCGACACGGTGCACTGATCGGCCCGGCCACCACCGTCGTCCAGATCGATGACGATCCTGCTGCGATAGGACGCCACCGATCCGTCGACCACGGTGTGGTCGGTGACTGCCGGGCGACGGCGGCCGATCTGCTCGCCGCGCTCCCGGACCACCGGGAGGGCTATCGCACTGCTGCCGTGTCCCGGCGGCTGGCCGAGCGCCGCTGGTGGAACGACACATCGACCGACGATCTCGGCACAGCCGATCGGATCGATCCGCGGCAGTTCTCCGCGGCGCTGGAACGGATCCTCCCGGCCGAGCGGGTGGTCGCGGTCGACTCCGGCAACTTCATGGGCTACCCGAGCGCCTACCTGCGGGTGCCGGACGAGCGCGGCTTCTGCTTCACCCAGGCCTTCCAGTCCGTCGGACTCGGACTGGGCAGCGGGATCGGTGCGGCGCTGTCCCAACCGGACCGGCTGCCCGTGATCGCCACCGGTGACGGCGGATTCCACATGGCCGTCTCGGAACTGGAGACCGCGGTGAGGCTGGGCCGTCCGATGCTGATCGCGGTCTACAACGACGCCGCCTACGGCGCCGAGGTGCACCACTTCGGTGAAGCCGCCGATCTTGCGGCGGTGACGTTCCCCGACACTGACATCGCCGCGGTCGCCCGCGGCTTCGGCGCAACCGGCACCACCGTACGTCGACCGGATGATCTGTCACCGATCGGTCGCTGGACCGAGCACCCCGACGGTGTGCTGGTGATCGACGCCAAGATCGTCAGTGACGGCGGATCGTGGTGGCTCGCGGAGGCCTTCCGCGGTCATTGACGCAGCGCCGGGACGCAGCTGATCAATCCAGCCGTACGGCCTTGATCGCCAGGTTCTCCGGATACGGCTCGCCGAGCGGTTCGGTGATCCAGCCCGACCGGGTTGGCGCGTCGGCGGTGTGCCGCAGCCGCAACCGGTGCGGCGTGTTGGTGAAACTGAGTTCGGCCTCCACGACACCGTCGGCGCCGATCGCAGCACTTCCGGCACAGGACAGCGTGTGATCGCCGATCGCGATCGTGTTGTCTGTCCAATGACCGAGCCCGCAGGTGATCTGCAGCGCCACTGCTTGATCGGTCGTCGGCCGCAGCGGAGCACCGACGCCCCGATCGCCATGGTCGAGGGTGAGCACCACCGTGCCGTCACCCGGTTCGACCTTGATCACCTGGACCGGGTCGCGGTTCTGCTCGGGGCTGATCGTCGGCTCCGGAACCGGCTGTGGCTGCCACGCCGCGGACCCGACCGGGGTCAGCGTCAGACCGGCCAGCCGGTCGGCCAACGCACCGGCCGCCGCCGCGTCGGCCGGCAGCACCTGATCACCGAACGCCGGCACCAGAATGTCCCAGATCCGGTTCATGATGCCCTGGATGTCGGGCGACGCGCCGGTGGCGACCACGACCGCGTCGTGCTCGGGGAGGACGACGCAGAGCTGCCCGTACGCACCGTCGCCGCGGTAGCCGTACCGGCCCATCCAGAACTGGTAGCCGTAGCCGCGCCGCCAGTCCGGGTTCTCCTGGCTGCTGTTGTCGGTCTGGGCTGAGGTGGCGGTCGCGAGCCATTCCGGGTCGAGGAGCTGCCGGTCGCCGATCCGCCCGCCGTCGATGAGCAGTCGTCCGAAGCGGGCGATCGACTCGCTGGTCAGGTGCAGGCCGGAGAAGCCGAGATTGCGACCCTGCGTGTCCCGCTGCCACCAGCAGTTGTCGATGCCCAGCGGCCGGAACAGCCGCGGGGTCAGGAAGTCGACCAGATCCTGTCCGGACCGCTTCTGCACGGCGGCGCCGACGACGAAGGTCGCCGCGTTGTTGTAGCAGAAGATCGATCCGGGCTCCTCGTCGAGCGGTACCGAGAGGAATCCGCGGACAAGATCATCGGGGGAGTTCTGGTAGGCCCGCGGCAGCGCGTCCTCGCGATGGCCGGACGCCATCCGTACCAGGTGCCGCAGCGTCAGCCGGCGGGAGCGCTCGTCGACGACGGCGTCGGCGTGCTCACCGAAGACGTCGATGACCTTGTCATCCAGGGACAGCAGTCCCTCGGCCTCGGCTAGCCCGGCGGCCGTCGAGGTGAAGCTCTTGCTGAGCGAATACAACAGATGCAGCTGCTCCGGCCGGTACGGCGCCCACCAGCCCTCGGCGATCACCCGGTCGTGGCGCAAGATCATCAAGCTGTGCAGTTCGATCTGGGCGGCCTGCTCAATCGCGTCGATGAAGGCGCTGACGGCTGCGGAGCTAACGCCCTGGTTCTCCGGGGTGGCACGATCCAGACGTGGGGCTGATGGCGACGGTGACGTCGCGGACGTGGTCGACACGGCAACAGCCTAACCACCGACCTTTCCGAGGGGTCCGGCGCGGTCTTGCACTGCGGACCGGGTGGCCAGAAGGATGGGTGCATGGCGCTGATCGAGGTTGAGGAACTGGCCGCATTGATCCATCAGGGCCGACCACCCAGCGTGCTCGACGTCCGCTGGAGGCTCGGCGGCCCGTCCTGCCGGCCGGACTACCTGGCGGCGCACCTGCCGGGCGCCCGCTGGGTGGACCTGGAGGCCGACCTGTCCGACCATCGGCGCAACCGCGGCCGCCATCCGCTGCCTGAGCGAGCCGCGTTCGAAGCGGCGATGCGGCGCGTGGGGGTCGACGAGGACCGACCGGTGGTCGTCTACGACGCGGACAATGCGCTCGCCGCTGCTCGGTTGTGGTGGATGCTGACCGATGCCGGCCATCGCGATGTCCGAGTGCTCAACGGCGGCTACGCGGCCTGGACGGCGGCCGGGCTGCCGACCGAGGGTGGGGATCCCGAGCCGGCCGGAACCGGCGACTTCGTCGCCCGGCCGGGACAGCTGCCGAGCGTTGACGGTGATCAGCTCGCGGAATTGATCGCCGCCGGACGAGCTCCGGTGATCATCGACGTCCGCGGCGCGGAGCGCTATTCCGGAGAATCCGAGCCGATCGACCCGGTCGCTGGTCACATACCGGGGGCGGTCAACGTACCGTCCATGATCAACGTCGACGACTCCGGACGGTTCCGGAGACCCTCGGAGATCCTCGCCAACTTCCCCGACGCCGATCAGACCACGGTCGTCTATTGCGGATCGGGGATCACCGCTGCACACACCGCACTTGCCCGGGTCGTCGCTGGACTGCCGTTGCCGACCATCTACCCGGGTTCGTGGAGCGACTGGATCACCGACCCCGCTCGCCCGGTCGCGACCGGTGACCGTCCGTGAGATGGTGACGGGCCCGCCGCAGGTGATCAGCAGGCTGCCCGAGGAACCGGGTGTCTACCGCTTCCGGGACAGTGAGGGCCGGACGCTCTACATCGGCCGGGCGGTCCGACTGCGACGCCGGGTGCGTTCCTATTGGGGTGATCTTCGGGGAAGGCGACACCTTTGTCGGATGGTGCCGCGGATCGCCCGGATCGAAGCGGCGGTGTGCGTGTCGGCGCACGAGGCGAGTTGGCTGGAACGCAACCTGCTCGAGGAATCCCGGCCGCGCTGGAACCGGGTGATCGGTGGTGCGGAGGTGCCACTGATGATCATCCTCGATCAGCATCCGGCGCGGCTGCGCCTGCTGCATGAGACCGGAATCCCGCCGGATGAGGAACTGATGTTCGGCCCGTTCCTCGGTGGGGTGAAGGTACGCCTGCTGGCCGCGGCGATCATGAGGCTCCACCCGATGGGATACGCCAGTGACCGGCTCACCGGTGCCGAACGTGATCTTGGTCGGATCCGTGGCGTCACGGCGGCGGACCGGGACCGGATGATCACTTCGGTGATCGCGGTGCTCTCCCGGGAACCTGCAGCGGTGGCGGAGTTCCTGGCAGAACTGGAGGATCGCCGCGACACCGCGTCACGATTGCATTCGTATGAGACGGCCGGTCGGATCCACAGCGAGTTGGAGGCTGCCCAATGGCTGCTGGCGGCGCAGCGCCTGGCCGTCGGCCCGGTGGGTCGATCCGGGACCCGCTGTGACCTGTACGGCTGGCACGACGGGGTTCTGGTGCAGTTCTGTTGGCAGGACGGCCGGATGCGCGGTTGGCGGATCCGGGAGTGTGCCGAGGATCTGGGTCGGCGGCGGGTGGCCGAAACTCCCCAGGAGTGGCGGGCCTTCACCGAAGTCAACGCCCGGCTGGCCGCGTCGCTGAGGACATGACCGGCCGGGCGTCGCTGCTCAGGCCGTCCGCTGGGGGACAGGCACCGTTTCCAGCCATTCGGACCAGGACGGACCGACCAGCCGAGCGCCGGGATGCGGCAACAGGATGCCGTCGGCGACCGGCTTGCCGACCGGGCCGGGAACGACGGTGACCGGATCGCCGACATGTGCGGCATACCGCGCGGACAGTTCGGCGACCTGTTCCTCACCGGGCCCGCCGACCTCGATGACCTCACCGGCGATCTCGCCGGTTGCGGCACCGATCAGGACCTCGACCATGGCGGGCACGGCGACCGGCTGGATGCGAAGGTCGGGGATGACGGTCCGGTCGCCGTCCAGCCCCCAGCCGATCGCCTGGCGGGCGATGTCGTGGAACTGGGTGGAGCGAACGATCCGGGCACCGGGCGCTGCCTTCGTCGTGGCCAGCTCCTGGGCGTACTTGGCTCGGTAGTAGCCGTCGAAACCGGTGCCGGCGTCTTCGCCGGAAGCGACCTGGTCGACGCCGACGATGGACAGCACGACGGTCCGCTGGACGCCGGCGGCCTTTGCCGCCGCGGCCAGATTGTTCGCTGCGGTGATGAAGAATGCCTTCGAGTCCTCTTCCTCCAGGCTCGGGCTCTGGACGACGTTGATCAGTGCCGCGGCTCCGCCGAGTTGCTGATCGAGGCCGGCAGGGTTCAGTACGTCGGTGCCCGTCTCCCGGGACAGCGCGATGACGTCGTGACCGGCTTCCCGGGCTGCCGCAACCAGGGCTGAGCCGACGAGTCCGGTGGCTCCGACAACAGCGATGCGCATGGGTTCTCCTTGGTGTTCGATCGGATGTTCCACCCTGATCGACCGGACACCGGGCGCTGCTGTGACAGTGGATCGGCGACACGCCTGGACAGGTCAGCCACCCGTGCTGAACGAGGTGATCTTGTCCGGATTCATCATCCAGAGGATCTGATCGATGCCGTCGGGACCCGCCGTGATCGTGACGATCGTGTAGGTCCGTCCCTCCCGGGACAGCCGGATCGCAGCATCGCCGTTGATCTCGATCGGTTCGATGAGCGCATCGGTCCAGAAGTGTCCGGCGAAGGACGCGATGAACCGGGCCACCCGTTCGCGACCGGCCACCGGGTTTCTGGCGGCCTTGGTGCCCGGCTTGCCGCCGCCGTCGGAATAGGACACGACGTCCTGGGCGAAGAGTGCTTCCAGCTCGTCGATGTCGCCGGTCTTCGCGGCGGCGACGAAGGTGTCGACGAGCTGCCGGTGTCGGTCGGCGCCGATCCGGTTCCGTTTCCCGTTGTTGACCAGACGGCGTGCCCGGCTGACCAACTGCCGGCTGCTTTCCGGTGTTTGGCCGATGATCGCGCCGATCTGGTCGTACGGGTAGTCGAACGCCTCCCGCAGCACGTAGGCGGCCCGCTGGGTCGGCGTCAGCTTCTCCAGCAGCACCAGGATGCCGAGGGAGAGCGCCTCCGATCGCTCGGCGCCGAGTGCCGGGTCGGCGCTGGTGTCGATCGGCTCCGGCAGCCACGGACCGACGTACGTCTCACGCCGTTTGCGGGCGGATTGGCTGAGGTTGATCGCCAACCGGGTGGTGATCGAGGTGAGGGAACGCGTCGACGTTGTCGACGTTCTCGTGGGGGTAGTCCTGCCATCGGATCCAGACCTCCTGGAGGATGTCCTCCCGCGTCGGCGACGCTGCCCAACATCCGGTAGGCGATGCCGAAGAGCCGCGGGCGCAGCCGCTGGTAGTCCTGCTGATATTCCGCCGTCCGCGTCGTCACCCGATCACCCCTTCGATGGGTGACAGTCTCTCATCCGGGCCGGCTGTCACATTCGGGCCGGCTGCACGGTCTTCATTGGTGAGAGAAAGGGAGCAACAATGCGACGCATCCTCATCGTGGGTGGGGGCTATGCAGGTTTCTACGCCGCCCGGACACTGGAACGGCGGCTGTCCCGCAAAGAGGCGGAGTTGATGATGATCGACCCGCGTCCGTACATGACCTATCAGCCGTTCCTGCCGGAGGTCGCGGCGGGATCGATCGAGCCGCGTCATGCCGCGGTTTCGCACCGACGGCACCTGAAACGGACGCGCCTGATCTCGGGTCGGGTGACGGCTGTCGATCATGAGCACAGGGCGGTGACCGTACAGCCCGTGGACGGCGGGACGATGACGATCGACTACGACATCATCCTTGTCACGGCGGGAGCGGTCACCCGAACCTTTCCGGTTCCGGGGCTGCGGGAGCACGCGATCGGCTTCAAGCACGTCGAAGAAGCAGTGGCGGTGCGGGACAGGGTGCTGACCGCGCTGGACCGGGCGGCCGTGCTACCGGCGGGCCGGCAGCGCACCCGGCTGCTGACCTTCACCGTCGTCGGAGGAGGTTTCACCGGCATCGAGGTCTTGGGCGAGTTGTTGTCGCTGGCCTCGGCGATGATCAAACGGTATCCGGAACTGGGACCCGACGACCTCACGTTCCACCTGGTCGAGGCCAAGGAGCGGGTGTTGCCCGAGGTCGGCACCGAACCCGCCCGATGGGTGGTCCGCTCGCTGCGGGACCGCGGGGCGCGCGTCCATCTGCGCACCAGTCTGATCTCCGCCGAGAACGGCCACCTGGTGCTGTCCGACGGCGAGGAGTTCGACAGTGACCTGATCATCTGGACCGCCGGCAACGCGGCGACCGAGGTGATCAGCAGACACACCGATCTCCCGACCGACCGCTCCGGTCTGCTGATCGTCCGCCCGGATCTGCGGGTCGGCAGCGACGACCTGCCGATCGTCGATGCCTGGGCCGCCGGCGACGACGCACTGATCCCCGACCTGGCCTCGGACGTCCCCGGAGCGCGGACCGTGCCGAACGCTCAGCATGCCGTACGGCAGGGCAAGCGCGTCGGCCGCAACATCGCCGCACAACTGCACGGCGGGAAGCTGAGGCCGTACGTCCACCACAGCATCGGCGTGGTCGCCACCCTCGGCATCGGCCGGGGGATCTTCCAGTACCACCGGTTGGTAATCACGGGGCCGCCGGCCTGGCTCATCCATCGTGGTTACCACGTGTTGGCCGTGCCGATGTGGGAACGCAAGGTCCGGGTGGCCGCGGGCTGGGTGACCCAGGCGGTCTTCGGCCGCGACCTGGTCTCCCTGGAACCGGTTCAGCATCCGCGTCAGGCGTTCGTCGACGCCGCCGCGGACGATGATCACGTCCGCCCAGCCGCCTAGAGGCGATCCAACAGGCTCCGCAGCTCTGCCTCGTTGCGTTCGAAGTCGAACTCCCAGTCCGAGACGAACGCCTCGTTGGACCACCTGCCAGGCGGATGGTGTTTGTCCGGAGTTGACCAGAAGTAGTCGACAGCACCGCCGAGCACGGCAGCGAAAAGGTACTCGTTGCGGGCGGTGTACGCCTCATGTCCGAGCAAGATCAACTGGCGCAGCTTCGTCGCGTACAGGATGTTGAACATGCCCGAGCCGACGAATCCGGCGACCACCTCGGCATCCCGGAACAGGCCCGCCTGCTCGGGCATCGACCAGTCCTCGGGATAGACGATCGTGAAGCCGTATTCGGCGAACAACGCCTCGACCTGGGGCGCGTTGCGGCAGCTGCGATTCCGACTGGGCCTGCGCGAGACGAACAACCGCGGAGTCGGCTTGGCGGGCGGTTTGGCCAGGTTGTCCGAGATCGTCTGCCAGACGCCACGCAACTGTGGATGGACGTAGTGCGGCACCTGGTTGTGGAACATCGGCGTGACGCCGACGATCGATTCGACGAAGACCGGTTGATCCAGACAGACGATGTCCTCATCCAGGATGCCGTACGCCCGGAAGAGGGCTTTCTCCATGGTTGGCGGTCGCTCGTTCGGCCAGCGGATATGGAAGATGGCCTTGAGATCGGGGAAGCGCTCCTTGGCCTCTCGCCAACCCCACAGCCTGGACAGGGCCTCGGTGGTCATGTGGCCGAAGTGGCCGGGGAACGGGCAGTCCAAGAAGTAGTAGTCACCGGGGAGCGTCCGGGTGGGTCGCAGTCGGTCCGGCACGATCGAGAACTGGCGGTCCACTCGGACGAGCTTTGAGTTGCGCAGCCCGCCACGGGCGAGATGGTGCCGGAACGACTCGGGAAGGATGACCCCGTCGGCGTACAGCAGGCTGTGGCCGGCGACTGCGACCTTGCCGGTGTAGTGACGCAGATTCATGGCCGGGTAGGGAAGAACGAGATCCAGGTGCCCTATCGGTACTCCCGAGCGGTGCGACGTCACGGTAGCCCGACTGACCAGCTCGCCGGCGGGCATCCGTCGGAGCAGTTCGACGGTCGCATTCGAACGTCGGGTCGGGAGCATCCGGTCGACATGTGCGTCGCGCATCCGCAGGTAGTGGTTGCCGCGTTTGGTGATCACTGTCCAGCCGTCGACGAAGTTGACGCCGCTCACTGCCGAGTTGAACGCTGCCGGGGCGTCATTGGCAGCGATCGCCGCCCGGGCGAGTCGCTGGGCGAACTCGACGTCCGCCCGTGCCGGTCGGTCCGGCTGACGCACTGCATAGACCCCGCCGTTACGCAGGTGCAGGAAGAGCGAATCCCAGACCGAGGCGGCGGGATAGGCAGGGTCCTTGCTGACGTCGATGATTGCGTCGACCGGCCCGATCTTGCGGAGATGCCAGTTCAAGTCGCCCATCGACTTCGTCACCATGTGGCGTGCGCCGTAGTCCGCCAGGGTCCAGGTAGCACGAGGTCTCGCGGAGAGCACCGTCACCGTGGAATCGCCGAACTGGGCGACGATGTCCCGGCCGACGTTTCTGCCGGCGTGGATTGCCACGACAACGACGCGGTCCAAGGGCTCAAGGGCCGAGTCCGGAAAGTGGCTGGCCAGGGATCCCGATCGACGGCTCGCCGCCGGCTTCCTCACCTTGCTGTTTCGGGCCACGGTTCTGCGAACCTTGCGAAGCGTGCGTCGCCACGCCCGACCGGCCCGGGTACGGCGCCCCGTTCCGGTTCGGCCCGGCATCACTTCCCCTTGGGACCCGGGCTGCCGAACATGATCTCGTCCCAGCTCGGCACCGACGCACGCTTGCGCCTCTTCGCCTTGGCCGCGGGCTTCGGCTCCGGCTCTGATTCCGGCCGGGGTACCGAATCCGGCTCGGACATCGGCTCGCTACGCAGGTCCGTGCTGTCCTGGGATTCAGACTCCGGTTCTGTCTCGGGAACTGATTCCTGCTCTGTCTCGGGAAGTGTTTCCGGCGCTGATTCCGCAATTGATTCCGGCGCTGTGCCGTGTTCGGCGCCCGGGAGGGTCTCCTGTGTGGCTCCGTCGGCGAAGATCCTCGGCTGCCCGGACTCGGCCGCCGGTTCGTCTTCAGGTTCGGGTTCCGGCTCCTGCCACGCGGTGTCGGCAACGTCGGGCACGGCGGCGGCATCGCTGAGACCCTCGAACACCCGGATCGAATCCTCGGCATAACCGTCACTGCCCAGCAGGTCGTACAGCAGATCCAGTTGCGACGGTTCCGCCGGCACCTCGGCCTCCGCGTCCGGGGCGTCGTCCGGTACGGCCACCATCTCGATCTCGGCCCGGAACTCTTCCTCGGTCCGGATCTCCACCGCGGAGGACGGCCCGTCTTCCGCGGTTCCCTCGGGTGCTGTCGCCGGCTCCTCGGCGTCGGGCTCGGGTGCAGCCTCGTCGATCTCGACTGCCCGGAGCAGGGCGAGTTCGTCGGCCGGGCCGGCCAGCTTGAGGGTCGGCTCGGTGTCCACGTCCTCGCCGACCGACGGGGTTGTCGGCGCGTCGGCCTCGGTGGGCTCGCCGATCGCCCACCGGCCCTCGTCGTTCCCGGGCACCGAGAAGCGGCCGCGCTGGTCGAAGTAGAAGACGGCGCACCGTTCTGCCTGCTCGATCCGATACGAGGCATTGACCGACCACCGGCCGTCGTCCATCTTGAACGAGTCCCACTCGACGGTGTCGGGGTTGACGCCTCGCGCCTTGAGCCGCTCCGCGAGCGCCGCCCGCAACGTCCGATGCCCGGTCGATTCACCGGTACGCCGGACCGAACCGGTCTGGGCCAGACCTGCGATGTGGTTGCGCTCGGCAAGGACCGGTGCGGCGAACGCCTCGACCCTGGCTACCGGCATCCCGGACGCCTCGACGATCTCCTCGACCGATGCCCCGGCGCGGATCTTCATCTGGATCTCACGAGGTGTCATTGATTGCTCCAACTCGGTCTCCAGGTGTCGTCGTGGCCGGTTCCGCAAGGCGGGGCGCAACTCGTCGGCGGGTACGGAGATGGACTCACCGTCGGCGGTCTCCACGATGACGAACCGGCCGTCGTCGGTCAGTCCCACCGGTCGTGCGGTCCGCATCGATGGGTCGTGCCTCACTCTCTCATCCTCGCGTCTTGGGGAATCAACCTACCGCGCCGGCGCGCCCCTGGGAGGGAGGCGGTTCGGGGTGGCAGCGGATCGTACCCGCCGGAGCCGCCCTCAACCTCCACATGATGGTGAGGATCAGCAGCGTGCGGTGATCAAACGGGGCTTCGCATCGGCAGTACGCCCGTCTGCTGTTCGCCTGCCCGGAGTGGATGAGCCCCGGCCGGTGGCTGGTCGGGTTGTGCGCAGGACTAGCGTGAGTAGCGTCTTTGCTGAGTCCCTTCCTGTCCGTCTTACAGGAGTCTCGCCCATGAGTCAGGCATCAACCCACACCCCTTCGTCCGAACGGCCCCGCACGCTCGGCCAACTGAAGGCCTCCGGATATCGCACCCGCGGCGTCAAGGAGGAGATCCGCGCAAACCTGCTGCACCGGCTGCGATCGGGGGAGCGGGCGTTTCCTGGCATCGTCGGATTCGAGGACACGGTGCTTCCCGAACTCGAAGCCGCCCTCCTCGCCGGCCACGACTTCGTCCTGCTCGGCGAGCGCGGCCAGGGCAAGACCCGGCTGATGCGCACCGTGGGACAACTGCTGGACGAATGGATCCCGGTCGTCGACGGCTGTGAGATCAACGACGATCCCTACGATCCGCTCTGCGTACGCTGCCAGGCCCTCGCCGTGGAGACCGGCGACGATCTGCCGATCGGCTGGCTGCACCGCGACGACCGCTACACCGAGAAGCTCGCCACGCCCGACACGTCGGTCGGTGACCTGATCGGCGACGTCGACCCGGTCAAGGTGGCCGAGGGCCGCACCCTCGGCGATCCGGAGACCATCCACTACGGACTGGTGCCGCGCACCCACCGGGGCGTCTTCGGCCTCAACGAACTGCCCGACCTGGCCGAGCGGATCCAGGTGGCCCTGTTCAACGTGCTCGAAGAACGCGACATCCAGGTCCGCGGCTACTCGATCCGGCTGCCACTTGATGTGCTGGTCATCGCGACCGCCAACCCCGAGGACTACACCAACCGCGGCCGGATCATCACCCCGCTCAAGGACCGCTTCGGCGGCGAGATCCGGACCCACTATCTGACCGACATCTCCGACGAGGCGGAACTGCTCCGCCAGGAGACCCACCTGGTCGCCGATGTAGGTGATCATCTCCTCGAGGCGATCGCCAGGCTGAGCCGCGGGTTGCGCGAATCACCGTCGGTCGACCAGCGCTCCGGGGTGTCGGCCCGGTTCTCGATCGCGGCGACCGAGGCAGTCGCTGCGTCGGCATTGCGCCGTGCTGCCCGCACCGGCGAACCGGAGGCAGTGGCCAGGATCGGTGATCTTCCGCAGATCTTGCCGACCCTGCTGGGCAAGATCGAATTCGAGATGGGCGAGGAGGGCAGGGAGGCCGCAGTCCTTGATCATCTGCTGAAACTGGCTGTCGCCGAGACCTTCCGGGAGCGGCTCAGCGGTGTCGATCTCTCCGGGTTCACCAAGATCTTTGCCGAGGGCTCGGTGGTGGAGACCGGTGATCTGGTCGCGGCGGACGAGCTGCTTCGCCAGTTCGGCACCCTGTCCGGATTGTCCCGGGTGCTGGACCGGCTCGGTTACGGTGACGACGCCAACCGCGGTGAGGTGGCCGCCGCCGTGGAGTTCGTGCTGGAAGGCCTCTACCTGACTCGTCGGATCGAGAAGGACGTGGTCGACGGACGAACGGTCTACGGCGGTTGACCGGAATGATGATCATGACTGGATCATCAGAGTGATCATGAATGTGATCAGTGTGACGATCATGGACAGAGCACATGGCTGACAACCTGGGATTCCACCGCGACCGGCATGGCCGGGTCCGGTACGGGCCGTGGCGTGGCGGACCGGATCCGCTGGCCGCTCCCTTCGACGTACGTTCGGCGATGGACGAGCTTGGCCACGACGTCCTGAACTCCGGAAACATCGGCGATGCCCTGCGGGACCTGCAGCACCGCGGAACCGACGGTCGCGGTGGGCTGGACCGATTGGCCGAGCGGATCCGGCGGATGCGCGAGCAGGCCCGCCGGCGCGGGAATCTTGGCGGGACCCTCGATCAGGTCCGGGCCGCCCTCGACCAGGCCATGGCCGCCGAGAAGGAGGCGCTGGCCGGCGACGACAGCATGGATGCCCGGTTCGCCGAGATGGAATTGGACACCGTTCCCGACGACGTCGCCGGAGCCGTCCGCGCCCTGGAGTCGTACCAGTGGCGATCACCGGAAGCCCGGCAGACCTACGAATCGATCAAGGAGATGCTGCAGCAGCAGGTTCTTGACTCCCAGTTCCAGGGATTGCAGCAGGCGTTGAGCAATCCGGACCCGGACGCGATGCAACGGGTCAAGGACATGATGGCCGATCTGAACGAACTGCTTGCCGCGCACGCCCGGAACGAGGACACCGACGAGCAGTTCCGGGACTTCATGGACAAGCACGGCGAGTTCTTCCCCGACGACCCGCAGAACGTCGAGGAGTTGATCGACTCGCTGGCTCGGCAACAGGCCGCCGCGGAGCGGATGCTCAACTCGCTGAGTCCCGATCAACGCCGACAACTCGGCCAGTTGGTCAGCGATGCGTTGCGGGATGCGGATCTTGCGGCCGAGATGGCCAGGCTGCAGGACAATCTGCGGGCGCTGCGTCCCGGACTTGACCGGCAGTCACCGACCGGAATGCCGAACCAGGGCGACGGTGAGGGGCTCGGCTACAGCGATGCGGTGTCGGCCGTGGCAGACCTTGCTGATCTCGAAGCCTTGGAGGCGCAGCTCGGACAGCGGCATCCCGGCGCAACGCTGGACGATGTGGATGTCGATTCCCTGGAACGGCATCTGGGCCGCGAGGCGGCGGAGGACTTCGCACAGCTTCGTGATCTTGAACGTGAACTGGAACGGCAGGGCTACCTGCGTCGCGGTGATGACGGATTGCGGTTGACTCCCAAGGCGGTGCGGCGGCTGGGTGAAACGGCGCTACGCCGGGTGTTCGCCGAATTGGAGGCACGGGGGACCGGTGATCACCAGGACCGCAGGACCGGATCCGCAGACGAGCCGACCGGACTCACCCGGCCATGGGTCTTCGGGGACGAGTTGCCGATCGACGTACCGAGGACGGTCGGCAATGCGCTGCGACGTCGGGCCGCCTCCGGCCAGAGCCTCGCGGCAGGACGTGCTCAGGAGCGGCCAGGATCGGGACGAATGTTGGAGGTCGACGACTTCGAGGTGACCGAGACCGAGCGGCGGACGTCGGCGGCGGTCGCCTTGTGTGTCGACCTGTCGTTCTCGATGTTCGCCGACGGTCGCTGGGGGCCGATGAAACAGACGGCCCTGGCGTTGTCGCATCTGGTCGAGACCCGGTTCCGGCAGGACGCGTTGGAGATCATCGGGTTCAACCTGCTCGGCCGGCGGATGTCCGCGGTCGAGTTGGCCGAGGCCGAACCGGAGTGGGTGCAGGGCACCAACCTGCAGCACGCGCTGATGTTGGCGTCCCGGCATCTGCGCCGGCATCCCGATGCCGAGCCGGTGGTGATGGTGGTCACCGACGGCGAGCCGACGGCGCATCTGACCGAGACCGGTGAGCCGATCTTCCATTGGCCGACGACGCCTGAGGCGGTCCGCGCCACGGTGTCCCAGGTCGACGAACTGGCCCGGTACGGCGCGACACTGAACACGTTCATGCTCGGTGAGGACGAGGGTTTGGCCCGCTTCGTCGATGCCATCGCCCGACGGTGTGGCGGGCGGGTCTTCACCCCCGACATCGGACGGCTCGGGGAATATGTCGTCGCCGACTATCTGAGAACGCGAAGCCGCGGCAGCCGCGGGTGACCACAGCGCCGGCGGGCAGGTCTGAATCGGGCGGGTCGGGTGTGGTCACAGCTCCAGAGCAGTTGTCCGGCCCGCCGGTCGTACCCGGTTGTCGCGGATGTGCGCCAGGATCCGGGATCGGTCCCCGGTGAGTACCAGAGCGAGCCGATCCTGGTCGATCGGTGCGAGTTCGGCCCTGATCTCTGCAGTCATGTACCTGGTCAGGAGCTGGCGATGCTCGGTGAGCCACCGCTGCTGAAGATCATCGGAGAGTCGGGCGAATCCGCCGGCATAGAGTTTCAGGCACTTGCGATGCAGCACGATGGCGATCAGTCTGCTTCGCAGTCCGGGGTCGTCACAGAGCTCGTTGGTGGTCTGCACGATCCGCTCGACAGAACTCACGTAGCCGGCCGGATCCTTGGGCTGTCTGGAGATGTTGCCGCCGTCCGTACGGCCGCGCATCATGTAGTACTCCCGATCCGCAAGGGCAGAGATCCGGTCCGTCAGGAGGAAGCAACGGCTGAAGAAGATGCCGTCCTCCAACCGGACCTTCCCCTCCGGGAAACGCACTCCGTTCTTCATGATCAGGTCCCGCCGCACGAGCTTGTGCGGGGTGAACGACCGGAACGCGACCTCTTTGGAGACTCTGTCCTTCGTCTTGACCAGACGACGGCCGGCGCTTCGGTTGCCGAACCGGTTGACCCGGGGTAACACGATCTGAGTACGTTGCCGGTCTCCGTAGTCGGCCAGGTCGGCCAGAGCCCCTGATGCGAAGTAGTCGTCGGCGTCGGCGAAGAAGACCCATCGCCCGGTCGCATGCTCCAGACCCTTGTTGCGGGGCTGACCCGGCCACCCGGAATTCACCTGATGCAGCACGATCACGTTCGGGCGATCGCGGCCGAAATCGTCGAGGACGGCGGGACTTCCGTCGGTCGAGCCGTCGTCGACCAGGATGACCTGCAGTTGCGCCGGTGACAGTCCCTGGTCATCCAAGGAGCTGAGCAGTTCGGTCAGATAGGGCATCGCGTTGAAGACGGGAACGACGACCGAGACGCGCGGCCTTCGGCGAACCCCCAGTGACGCCGGGAACCGGGGCCAGGCGGGCAGATTCAGCCCCATGTCGGCCAGCGTAGTCGCCGACGTCGGCCGGCACATTGATTGAGCCTTAGCCGTGACTCAGCGGGATGCGGTGAAGTTGGTGACATAATTCCGATATGACTAATAGGGAAGACCTGAATGTCCTCCGGTTGAAGCCGGGGCCCGTGCGCCGCCACCTTGTCGATCTGGCGACGGCCCGGTTGGTTGGGCGGCCGGCCAAGGCGCCGCGGCGGCAGGTTCACCACAGCGTCCTGGACGACTACGAGGTAGCCGACCTGATCGAGGTCGGGGGCTGGGTCCCACTGAACTACTTCACCTACCGACCGAACTTCGGTGACCTGCTGTCTCCTTGGCTGATCGAGCAGATGACCGGCAGGCCGGCGATCGTCGCGAACCGGAAGAATCCGCATTACCTGGTCATCGGATCGATCGTCAGTCAGAGCACCGACCAGTCGATCGTTTGGGGAGCGGGCGTCTACGGTACCGAGAGGGAGGACGAGGTCGCCAAGAACGCCAGCTTCACCGCGGTCCGGGGTCCGCTGACCAGGGCCAAGCTCAGCGCGGCACGGGGTTTCGGGATTCCGGTTCCCGAGGTGTACGGCGACCCCGCGTTGTTGCTACCGCTCTACTACCGACCCGAGGTGCCGGTCACCCACGAGTACGGCGTCGTGGTGCGGTGGAGCGAGCGGAAATGGGCGAACGGCACCTACGGACCGGGTGTCAAGCTGATCGACTTCTCCCGTTCAGATGTCGAAGCGGTCGTCCGGGAACTGCTCTCCTGCCGGAAGATCATCACCTCGTCCCTGCACGGGCTGATCGTCGCCGATGCCTACGGCATCCCCAACGCCTGGCTGGCCTCGAGTTCGCCGCGCGGAGGGGTCTTCAAGTACTACGACTACTTCGCATCGGTGAACAAGTTCCGGCAGCCGCAGAGGTTCGATCCCTCGGATCGACCGGTCACCGCCGAGCGGTTGCGCACGTCGTTCGCCTTCAGTGAAGAATCGATCGACTTCGACTACCGGGCGCTGCTCGACGCGGCGCCGTTCCTGCGCCGCAAGGGGCGCTCCCGGTCGGAGCCCCGGCCGGCGACCAGTTCCTGACTCTGAGGATCAGCCTTCGAACGTAGCTCCAACGGGCTCGCCCGGTGCGTACGCCCGACCGACGTTCGCTGACACGACGTCGGCGATCTGTTGCCTGAGGTCGGCCGACGACGTGGCCGGATCGGCGTTGCCGAGCAATTCCAGGAGTCCGGAGTCCAACACCTTCTGCGGCGGAGCGATGGCCAGCCGATCAAGCAGGTGCTCGGGAACCGGCTGCGGGTCCGCGTGCCGGAACTCGCGCAGGATCTCGTGGTAGTGATCAGTCAGCACGGTGCTGGTGGGATCCAGTCCGGTGATCATCAACAGGCCGGTCGGCTGTGTTCCGATGGTGATCACCGACAGTTCGGGGCGGTACTTGGCGATCACGCCGAGAACCGAATACACATCGCCGGTCCAGGCATGGGTGTGTCGCACCCTGGCCGCCTCGTCGACGGTGCGGGGCAGGACGTCGTCGAAGATGATCACGCCACGGTTGCTGGAGTGTCGTTCCGCGTTGATGAAGTCGCGGAGCGCGAACTCGAAGAGGTGCAGCCCGTCGATGAACGTGAGATCGAACGGCTGCCCGTCGGTCGGCTGAAGCGGATCCGCTCGGGCGAAGTACTCGTCACTGGAGGTTCGGAACAACGAAACGGGTGCGTTGAGTTCGGCCGTGATCGAGTACGCCGGATCGATCGCCACCGACCTGCAGCGGGACAGCGCGAGGCTGCCGCCGTTGCGGACTCCTATCTCCAGGTAGTTGCGAGGACGCAGGCGCTGGTGGACCTGGGTCAGAAATCTGCGGTAGTAGAAGTACATCGCTGTCCTCGGTGTCCTCGTAGGTCACTGGTGGGAAATCGGCGTCAGATCAGACGCCTGAGCTGCCGGTACGCCCGTTGCAGGACGGGTGATCGCGCCGCTGAGCGGGCCACGGGGCGCAACGGACCGGGAACCCGATCCACGATGCGGCGGTTCCGCTGCTGCTTCACTGGGTTCTTCTGGTGGCGGGCCGAGTTCTTGGCGGTTGGCTTTCGGGCAGCCGGTTTCGGGGCGCCCGGCTTCTTGACAGGTGATTGCTTGCCGGCCGGTCTCTTGGCAGCCGACCGCTTTGCTGCGGGCCGATCCGGCGCGGCAGGTTCGATCGACATCTCCCCGATGGCAGTGATCCGCAGCTGCAGACCGAGGGGCTGCCGCTGGGCCCGACCGACCTGCGCTTGGAGTTTCGACACGCCGGCCAGACCGCTGACGTAACACTCCAGGCGTACCCCGGATTCGGCGGAACGCAGCACTGCAGGCAGCCGGAAGGAGCCCAGGAACAGGGCGGCCGGAAGTGCGGCGTCTCCGCGGACCACGAGGTTCGGGTCGGCGATGCTGAGCAGCGCACCCCGGGCCGATTCGGTGATCGTGGCCCGGTCAGGGGTGAACGGCGCGCCCAACAGGCCGTGTTGTCGGGCCCCGACGTCCAGACGCAGCTGACCGTCGGCGGCGAAGACACCGATCGGGATGCCGTCGACGACGCCGCCCGGCACTGTGCAGGCGGGCACAGCGACGGTGACCGCGGAGCGGGATCCGGTTCCGACCAGCCGAACCAGTACCTGCCAGACGCCTTCGGTCAACGGTTCTCCGGCTGCCGCCTCCGCGACGTCCACCACAGCGCGCGCGACGAACCCGGTGGATCCCTCGATCGCCTCGATCGTGACCTCGGTAGCGAGGTCGTAGCGGATCCCGGTGTTCACGTTCCGCACCGTCAGCCGAACGGGCCGGTGGTCCGGTACCAGCACCGGGCTGGTCGACGGGGCAGGAACCGTCCCTGTTACCGCCAGCCTGAGCCTGCCGTCCGACCACTCCGCCGTTGCCGATTCGACAGCGGGAGAAAGCTCAGCGATGTTCAACAGTCCTGCTGCCGACGCCGGGATTCCGTCGACCGCTGCCTGCACCAGGGCTCGGTACAGCGGAGGCAGCGGCGCGGGATCCCGGTCCTTCCAATGTCGCTGGACCAGCTCGGTGAGCTGTCCTTCCACCTCAGGAGTGAGTGACGTCGACGGCTGGTCGAGCAGCGCGGCGGCATGGGCGGCCACGAGCCAGGCCGCGCTGTCGGAATCACCCAACAACTCCGCTGCCCCGGAGGCATCGGCGAGAATTCGTTCGGCGGACGTCCCCGAGGGCGGGCCTGAGCCGAGACCGACTGGTGTGCCGCAGGTGCCGATGGTTGCCGATGACGCCAACAGTCCGACCCTGGTCCGGCGGAAGTCGTCCGCGGCCGGCAGGTCCGACCCCATTCCCAGTAGCAGTTCGCGGCGGATGAGCGCGAAGGGAGTGATGGCCCTGATGCCGGATAGCGGCTCGGTCGCCGAGGTGACCCCGGTCGCCTCGATGCTGTCGGGGAGAAAACCCACCGGTCCGGCGTCGCCACCACCTGCTAACACGACGTCCTTGTCCGCAGCCGCTGCCAGCAGGTTCGCCAAGCCGCCGGGGAGTAACCGGTCGTCGTCGCCCAAGCAGAGCACGAACTCGCCGGCGGCCGCCTCCAGCGCAGGGCGCCAGCCGTCAGCATCCGACTCGATCAGATGCACATTCGGCCGCCGGTCGACCAGTTGCCGGATCCGGGCGGACGTGCCGTCGGACGAACCCGCATCAAGGAAGATCACCTCGTAGCGGCCGTAGGGCAGACTCTGGTCGTCCAGCGTCCCGACGAGCCGTGGGAGTCGGTCGCCGAGGTTGCCCGATCTGATCAGCACCGATACCGAATCCGTGTCGTCCATGGCTCTCCGTAACTACGGTGGGTGAGCAAGGTTCCGGACAGACTACCGACGGCTTGCCGGAGTTCGGCACTGCCGCAGCATCCGCGCGTCGGTGTCGGTCCGGCTTCACCCCCGCTGCCGCCCGGGTGATGGAAGAATCAGCGGCATGTCTGCCAGACCATCCGAACGCGACCGGCCGATGACGGGGGACTGCTGATGCCGTTGGGGCGTGTTGTCCGGAGCCAGCTCGCCAGAGTCGCCAGAGCGAGGTCGGGCGGCTCCGATTCCGGCCAGGACCCGCTCAGGTCGCTGGTCAACGACTATCAGGTCGCCGGCCTGCTCGAGGTCGACGGCAAAGTCCCGGTCAACTACTTCACCTTCTCGGCGAACTTCGGTGACCTGTTGTCGCCGTGGCTGGTTTCGAAGATGACCGGGCGCGAGGTGGTCGTCGCTGATCGTGACAAGCCGCACTACGTGGCCATCGGGTCGATCATCAGCCAGGGAACCGACCTGTCGATCTTCTGGGGGACCGGCGCCTACGGCACCGAGGCCAAGCGGGAGGTGCCCGCGAACGCCCGCTTCACTGCGGTCCGCGGGCCGCTCACCCAGGCCAAACTGAGCGCAGCCAAGGGCTTCGGCATCCCGGTGCCTGAGGTGTACGGCGACCCGACCCTGCTGGTGCCGCTCTACTATCAGCCGGAGGTCCCGGTCACCGATGAGTACGGCGTGGTCGTGCGATGGAGCGAACGGGCCTGGGCCGAGGCGACCTACGGTCCGGACGTCAAACTGATCGACTGTTCCCGCGGCGACGTGGAGGGAGTGATCGACGACGTGCTGTCCTGCCGGAGGATCGTCAGTTCGTCGCTGCGCGCTCTGACGCTCGCGGATGCGTACGGCATCCCCAGCGCCTGGCTGGCGTCGTCGTCTCCCCGGGGCGGGGTGTTCCAGTTCTATGACTACTTCGCGTCGGTGAACAAGTTCCGCCAGCCACAGAAACTGGATCTGGCCGACCGGCCGGTGACTGTCGACCTACTCGCAGAGTTGTCCTTCACCGACGAACCGATCACCTTCGACCACCGCTGCCTGCTCGACGCTGCGCCCTTCCTGCGCCGCAAGGGCGCGCACAGAGCGGGCCCGAGTTCGATACCGACCCGAGAACCGGGGGACAGTCTGCGGAACAAGGACGGAACCGCCGTGCTGGTGCCGTCGCTGGGCTATTTCGGCGGGATCGCCGCGAACTACTTCTCGGTCAAGGTGCCCCGACCGGTTTCACGGCTCCGCCTGTTCCTCACCGAGGCCGAGGCGCAGCTGGATCTGCGTGGGCTCGAGATGTACCGCAACGGACGGCGCGTTGGAGTCGATGAGTCGAACATCTCGACAGCGCAAAGCTCGGACGCGCGCCGTCCCGGTGCCCGCCGCAGCCCATTCGCGTTCGGCGGGATCCGGACCGAGAAACAGACGGCGCCCTGGTGGGCGGTGACCTTCGACCCGCCGGTCGACGCGGACGAGGTCCGGATCTACAACCGACTCGACGGCTGGGGTGTCCGGGCAAGTTCGCTGACCGTGGCGGCTGCCGGTCCCGACGGCTACTTCGAGACCATCAGGTCGGTGGACTCCGACCGCGCCGTCGAGGCCACGCTCGACCTGCTGCATCGGATCACCGGTCGAGATCTCGACCTGTCGGTTCTGGCCTCGCAATCCGAAGCCATCCGGCTGCGGGAGGAATTGCTGGCCGACCTGGCGGAGCGCACCCTGTCAGGACTGCTGACCGCCGACAGGGAGGAGCAGCGGTTGCTCAGCTCGTTGATCCCACGACGCCGACTGCCGGAGGGGCAGTCGCTGTCCGACGACGAGTGGACCCTGCTGGGGCACCTGCTGGCTGCCGAACGCGCGCGGGTGCCGTCGAGCAAGACGTCGATGGCCGCCTTCCATCGGGTGCTGGATTCGCGCGCCAAACTCCGCCGGCTGGAGTCGGAGGTGAACCGGGCAGGCGAGGTCCTCGGCTCCCCGCGCGCCGTCCTCACCCGGCACGGGTTCACCGACATCGGGATCCTGCAGCAACGCGCCGACGATTACGTCGGCCTCATCCTGCGCGCCACGGCGCTGCTCGACGAGTGCGGGTATCCGGCCATGATCGCCTACGGCACGCTGCTCGGCGCGGTGCGGGAGGGCAACTTCCTGGCCCACGATGACGACGTGGACATGTTGATCCCGATCCCGGCAGCGAACCGGGACGAGGTGGAGAAGGTCCTGGCTCCACTCGCCGAGCAGCTCCGGTCCAAGGGGTGGCGGGTGTCCCGGCCCAACTCGTACACCAACTTCCATCTCGGCGAGCCGGAGACCGGCCTGCACGTCGATGTCTTCCCGCTGTTGGTCGACGGTGAGAGGTCCAGCCTGCACATGGAGAAGATGCGGCTGCGAGACATCGCCACCGACGTCGTCCTGCCGCCCAAACCGTTCACCTTCCTGGGTCGTGAGGTGCTCGTCCCGGCGGACCCGGAGGCGTTCCTGGCAGACCGCTACGGGGACGGCTGGTCTACGCCGGATCCGTTCTATGACTGGCCGTGGGCGTTGCACGACTGATTGGCCGGATGATTGTCCCGGTCGGCAACTTGCACGATTGACAATCGCGTCGGGCCCCTGCCGGAATGAGATCATCTGTCAGGATGGGTTTCCGCCCGGGTTCATGGGTCGGACAGTTACTGGGAGACAGTTCTCGGAGGAACCACGTACGCATGCCGGAAACCGTGGATATGAACAATTCGCCGGGCGGCGCCGAACGCGCAATCCGATTGGCAGTTGAGAAGCTCGGCGGGAGATCCGGTCTGGGAATGGTCGGGAAATCGGTCGGAACGACTGCCCGACGCTCCCTGGGCCTGGCTCGGCGAATTGCCGGGCCGCGGGCCGGCCGGCACCCGGACAGCGAGGGTCGCCGGAAGGTGTTCGTGATTGCCGACAGGATGCCGCCCGGTGCGCTTCGCCCGTATCTGGAGCCGTACTGGGACGACGAGCTGCATGTTGTCGCCCCCGAGCCCCAGGTCGAGTGGGGTTTGGACGGAGAGCAGCGCCGCTACCACAAGCTCGATCAGCATTCCAACGTCAGGTGGCATCTCAAGCTGCACGGACCGGTCGACGTCATCGTGTACGTCCGACGTGGGACCTCGGCGAAACATGAGGCCGCGCTGCGGCAACTGTTGTTCCATCTCGCTCCCGGCGGCAGCTACGTGATTCCCATGGCCAAGATCACCGGGTACACCCAGGGTCGTGACCTCGGACGCTGCCTGGCCACGATGCTCGCCGGGCTGGCCGACGGCAAACAGGCAGCATCGGCCCAGGATTACGACGAGTTGCTGTGGGCGACGAGTTCGGTGACGGTCGACCGCGACTTCATCAGGATCGGCAAGCGCGGCCGGCACTACCTGAAGCTGTCCGACCGATCGACCAATCGGATGCTCGGTAGTCGGAATCACAATGTCGCCGTCCGTCAGCTCGAACTTCTCTCCCGCGGCGAGCTGACATCATCGGGACAGGTCGACTCGATCGGGGCGACCCGAGAACTCGTCGGCCTCGACCCGGCGGTCAAGTATCCGCCCATGCATCTGCGCGAGTATCGCGGGCGGATCGGTTTCGTCAGCAACAGCCTCGTCTTCACAGACAACGAGATCCTCCCAGACTCGTTCAGACACCATCTGGCCGGCGACCTCCGGAACCCGCGGATGGTCAATGTCGACGAGAGTTTCGCCCGTCTCGACGAGCATGTTCGCCCGCAGGAGACCATTGACGGCGCCTTCTACCTGCTGGATTCGGAGAATTCCGGACATTTCGGGCACCTGATGACCGAGGTCATCTCCCGGTTGTGGGGCTGGCCGCGGGCAAAGGAGGAGAATCCGGACCTGAAGGTCATCTTCCGGTTGCGCCACGTCAACGAACGGAACCCCGAACTCGAGCAGACTGTGTTCACGGCGTACGGAATCCAACCCGACGACATCGTCTGGGTTGACCATCCGGTGTATCTGCAGACCGCCTACGGTGCGACGCCGATGTTCCACAATGCGATGCCGCATTACGTCCATCCACAGATCCGGACGGTGTGGCGCCGACTGCGGGACGGATTGGACCGCTCCGGAGCGCCACAATTCGACCGCGTCTTCCTGTCGCGTCGCGACACGTTGGGAAACCGCCGCTGTCTCAACCGGGTTGCGGTGGAGGAGCGGTTCGCGGCGGAAGGTTTCGAGATCGTCTATCCGGAGGACTATCCGTTGCGGCACCAGGCCGGGATGCTGGAGCATGCCCGGATTGTCGCGGGATTCGGCGGGAGTGCCATGTTCAACACCCTGTTCGCCGAGAATCTGGAGCAGATGATCGTCCTCAACCAGGAGGCGTACACCGCCCGGAACGAGCACCTGATCGCGCTCGCGCTGGGCGCCGACATTCACTACCTGTGGAACGTCCCGGAGATACAGCAGCCTGAGGAAGGTTGGTCCCGCGAAGCGTACAAGTCGAACTGGACGTTCGACTTCTCGCGCCTGGGCACAGAGCTGGACAGACTGCTCGTCGGCACCAGGGGCTGACTGGATCAGCGCGCCTTGTCCAGCGGATGGGAACGGTGAGTACGCACCCGGCGCAACAGTCGACGCTTCAGTCCGGCGGCGAGCTGGTGAGCGCCGAACATCGCCGCCGGCCGTTCGGCACGCTCCGCGGCGGCCGAACTGAGCGCTAGCGACGACGCCGCGGATCTCTCCCGTTCGACGAGTTGATCACGCTCGGCGGTCAACTCGGCCAACTCTGTCTGGAGTTGCTCGAGTTCGGCTGCCTGTTTGTCAAGTTCCTTCCTTGCGTCGCGGCGCGCCCTCTGGCCTGCGAGGACCGCGCCGGCGACGGCCTCGGCTGCGATGTTGACCGGGATCTCCTCGATCGACCGCCACGGTGCAGTAGGTGACTTGACCGCCAAATTGTCGAGATCGCCGACAACCCGAACCGCAGTCCCGCGGATGTGCTCAGCAAACCTGGCTCCGTCCCGGTCGGCGATCTCGGCGGCCCAGGGTGGCAGAAGCACACGCGGCTCGTTCGGCGAGACCGAACGTTGTTCTGGTCCAAGCTTGATGGCTCCCTGCCAAACGAGGTTGTGAAATGTTGACCACGTTGCCTTCCGATCGCGAAGGATAACGTTCACGTGGCGGAACAATTCGGCGTCAGTTGCGGTCAATGAATCGTTACTGCGCTTCCAACTAAGGGTCTCGTGAGGTAGGCCGAGCATCGCCTCGACGGCGCTTGCCAACAGATCGGGGTCCGACCGGTCCACGACGATCACCGTGACGTTCTCCGGTCCGATAAGACTGGCCCAGCGGCTGACCAGCTGGCCCTGATCGTAGGCGCGCCGATGCCGCTCGGGCAGCGGATGCTCTGAATCCTTGCCGAAGTACCGGCCAAGCCAACTCTCGAACGGTTCTGTCTGCGCATCATCCCGAACACTCTGCGCCCACAGCGACGGAACGATCCGCCCAGGGGCCCGTAAGGTGATGCAGACATGGGTCGGGTCACCGATCGCATCGATGATCCGTTGGGCGGTCGCGTCGTCGACCTGGCTCACGAATTCGTGAGTGATGAAGATTCGACGCTCGATCTCAGCGTCGATCTCCTCCTTGAGCCTTTCCCATTCCTCCCGCGCTGGAATGCCCGTTCTGTCGACGTCCAGCCGATCTGGTCCCAAGGGCCGCGCCCGGTTCCAGGTATTCACGCTCCACTCCATCAAGGCCCCAAGTGGCCGGCGGTGGTTGGGCGCGGTGCCGGGATACCGGACCCCGTTCGCGAGCAACACCTCGCGCCGTCGGTGAGCCGCCAGTTGTAGCGAGGTCGTCCCGGTCTTCATCGGGCCGATGTGCAGCAACCGGGTCCGCGGCGGAAGCAACAGGGCGTCTGCGGTTTCGGGATCCAACACGCCGCAACCGTACCTAATCCCGCGCCGCGCCGTCTCGTGGGCGGCTGCCGAAGTCGCTGTGATCCTCGTTCTGATCCAGAGCAGAAAGCATTGCGTCGTCCGCCGGCCCGTCGGATGACAGACCTTCACCGAAGAGCGCATCGACCACGCGCGCGGCGGCCGAGCCGTCATCCCGCGGTGCATAGGTCGAGACGAACCGCGCATACCGATCGGCATAGTTGATCTTGGTGGCTGCAAGATCACCGAGAGCCTCGGCGAGGGTGTCGTTGTCCGGACAGACCGGCCCGGGCGCGACCTCCTCCAGATCGAGATAGAAGCCCCGGGTCACCGTGCGGTACTGATCAAGATCCGGTGTCAGGAAGAGGATCGGCTTTCCGGTGACGCAGTAGTCGAACATGATCGACGAATAGTCGGTGATCAACAGATCCGATGCCAGGATCAAGTCGTTGACATCGGGATGCTCGGTCACGTTGATCACGCCCGGCTCGGAATCCATCCGGTCATGTGCGGTGTTGGCGTGACCGCGCAGCAGGATCGTGGAATTGCGGCCCAGCGCGGCGCGGGCGCGGGCGAAGTCCAGATGCGACACCATCGCGTAGCCGGTCGCCACCGAGACGTTGTCCCGCCAGGTCGGTGCATACAGCGCGACCGGTTGATCATCGGCAAGGCCCAGCCTCGCCCGCACCGTGGCGCGCCGCTGGTGGGACGCCGGTCCGGTCAGCACGTCGTTGCGGGGATAGCCGACGTTCAACGTAGGTCCGTGGTAACCGAACGCCTCGGGCAGCACCCGGGCGGCGAAATCGTTCTGGGCCAGCAGCACGTCCCAATATCCCGGTTCGCGTCTCATCAGCTCCCGATAGGAGAGCGACAGGTTCGCCCCGGGCACATCGTTGCCGATCTTCTTCAGCGGCGTTCCGTGCCAGGTCTGCACGTAGACCTGGCCGGGCCGCTTGCGGAAGTAGAACGGGAAGTTGTTGTTGTTGATCAGATAACGAGAGTTGTGCAGTACGTCCAGGTACGCCCGGCTGTGCACCAGCAGCGGCGTCGCTCCCGGTGGGACCTCGGTGTTCAGGTCGGCGACCGTCCAGAACAGTTCCAGGTCCGTACCCCGCCGACGGATTTGATCATGGATGGCCAGTACGGAGTCCCCCACGGAGCGGCCGTTGAAGCTTTCGAACAGCACGGCATTGCGAAGTTCGGGCGTCAGGCCGCCGCCCTCGGCAACCGGAAGCCGGAACTGCTCATGCAGCCGGCGTTGGGCGAGCCGGCCGCGTTCCTCGTCCCGGTAGGGCGGTCGGAACCGGATCCAGAGTGCGGCAGCCTTCCTGGTCCGGGTGAAGGTGAGGCCGTAGCGAAGCGCGTCGGCCTCAGCGGGGAAACGGTGCTGCATGCCGACCGATGCCTTGAGCCACCGTTCCTGCCACCTGCCGTCGAACTGCAGCGAGACCCGGACGCTGAAACCGTGGCCTACCGACGGAACCCGACCGCCCTCGTTGAAGGGGAACCGGATGCTGAAGGTCTCCTCGTCGACGTCCAGTTGCGCCTGATCACTGTCGATCGTCTCGGTCGCACTGACCATGCGTGCGGTGATACCGGTGGCTCCCGCGGCGCTGATCCGGCCGGTGACGGTCAGCGACTCGTCGTCGACCCGTACGTCGTCGGCGACCGCCCACCACAGGTTCTGGGCCAGCCGCAACGTGCCCGCCCGGGTGATGGAGGGCCGGACCATGTGGTGTTCGGAGACCTCGGCGTGCAGATCGTCGACACTGCCGGAGTAGGACAGCCGGTGGGAACCGCCCTGGTTGTCGGACACCCGGGCCGACCACAGATGCTCGGCCCCATGGTCGTCGCTGCGCAGCAGCCCCGGCAACGACACCTGGAAAGTCACCCGTCCCGACTTCTCCCCGTCCGGCCGCCCGGTCACCTCAACCGCCCGCCGCAACGACCGGCAGGTGAGCCGGAGCACCTTCGCCGAAGGATCCTCGACCGTTATGGCCACTTCCCGGCCGTCGGTGCGCAGGGCGGCGATCCGCATGCCCGACTCGCTCGTCGGTTCCAAGGTCAGGTAGTTGTGCTCCTCGAACCCGGCCATCCAGCGCACCGCACCATCGGCGGCGGCGACCGGCTTGGTGCCGGCGATGCCACGCAGATCTACCTCGCGCAGCACCGTCGAGGCGCTGACGCTCTCGTGCCGGACCGTGACCTCGAGATGCCATGGCGCGGCCGCACCGATGGGAAGCTCGGCCGGATCGACGTCGATCGCGAATCCGGATTCGCGGTGGTCGTTGAACGCATCGTTCGTGGTCACCGCGAGCACCGGGTCGGGCCGCCGACGCACCGGAACCGGGACGCGTACGCCGTCGGCCGAGACCAGCTCGATGTCGGTCCGGGAGGAGTCCAGCTCATAGGGGACGTTGGTCAGGTAGGCGTGTCCTTCGACCGACAGTCGCCGACCGACCCACCACAGGGAGGTGACCTTGGCGATCACGCGCAGGTCGGCGGGTCCGAGGCGGAGCTGTTCGTCGGTGAAGTCCATGCCCAGCCGGTCGAGGAAGGACCGCTGCAGGTACGCCTGCCCGTTCCGCAACTCGGTGGGGAAGTACCAGCCGTACTCCTCCCGCAGCAGCACGGCGGCCGCCACGTCCTCGCGACGTCCGGCCAGCAACGCCAACGACGGGATCCGGTCCAGGATCGGGACCAACCGCCAGATCCCCGGCGTCGCCCGCTCGGCCAGGTGTCGCGCTCCGTCGCGCAGCTGGTTGAAGTAGGCCTCGTCGGTGCGGGGCACTTCCTCGAAGTACAGCCGCAGGTCGAAGCCGATCGCCTTGGCCAGCCAGACGTCATGGGTCTGTCGGCTCGCCCCGGCCGAAATGACGTCGGAGACCTTGTTCTTCACCAGCAGGCGGTCGCGCAGATCACGCGGATCGGCCTTCTGCTGGGTGATCGAGGTGCCGTTCTCCCGCTCCCGCCAGTAGTAGACGGGGGCCGCCAGCACATCGAACCGGCCGGCGACGTACGCCTTGGCCGTCGGCTCCTGATCCTCGTAGCGGATCCCTTCGGGGAATCCTTCGACCACCCGCCGGAAGAATTCGGTCCGGAAGAGCTTGTTCCAGGCGAAGACGTCCTTCAGAACGTCGGGAAAATCGTTGAGCCTGATCCCGACCCGGTCGACGGCATGCACGTCCTTGACCCAACCGGCGGCCCAGGTCCGACCGTTGGCCATCCGGATCGGCGCGCCGACCGCGAAATCGGATCTGGACTTCCGCAAGGACCGAACCATCAGCTCGATCGCCTCGGGTGGTAGCGCATCGTCGGAATCGGCGAAGCAGAGGTAGCGGCCGTGCGCGGCGGCGGTGCCGGTGTTGCGGGCGCCACCGAGCCCGCGGTTCTGCTGACGGATGATGCGGATCCTCGGGTCCCAGCGGGCGAACGACCGGGCGATCTCGTGGGAGCGGTCGCGGGAACCGTCGTCGACGACGATGATCTCGAGATTGCGGTACGTCTGCTGGATGATCGACGTCAGGCACTCGTCGAGGTACTCTTCGACGTTGTAGACCGGCACGACGATGCTCACCAATTCGTGCTGCTGCTCACTGCGGCTCGTCCGGGCGCGTTGCAACGTCGCACGCAGTGCAGGGTGAACGTGTCGCCGGGCGGCCCGGGCAAGTTGTCTACGAATGTCACGTGGCAATTCGCCAGCGCTCCTTGCACTTCGATTGGTGATGTATCAGCTCATCCGATTGTCATCGTTTGATCGGTCATCGCCGTTTGTGCCCGACGCCGTCGGCAGGCGCATCAATGCGTGGATAATACCGGCCGACCACGGCGAGGATGTTGGCACGACCCGGGGTGAGCCAAGTGCTGGCGAAATCCTGATATCTGTGCTGTTACGGTGGTCGCTGTCCGAGGCACGGCGGCGTATCGAAGCTGGGGGTGAACGAGCGGGTGAGCACGGCACTGGGGCGTTCGCTGCGCGCCGCCCACGTCGTCGAGCCGATCCGCCGCATCGGGCAGTCGCTGCGCCGCCGGCGGGAGCACCGGCGCCTGCAGCAACTTCCCGTGTACCGGCAACACGCCGACCGGCAGTTCGATGTGCTGCTGCACTTCCCGGATCGGCCTGTGAACCTCTACCAGGTCCGGCAGTGGTACGGCCCGCTTGAGCAGCTGTCAGGCCGGCGGTCGGTCGCGATCCTGTGTTACGAGCCGGACACGGCGGAGATCATCCGGCAGGAGACCTCACTGCCGGTCCTGCTGATCCGCGGAGGGCAGCCCGACTTCGAGCGGATCCGCGACGTACATCGGCCCAAAGTGATCCTGTATCCGAACCAGAACTACACCAACTTCACGATCCTCGGCCTGAACAGCTGCCAGCACGCGTTCATCTGCCACGGCGAGTCGGACAAGATCTACATGGCGTCCAATTGGATGAAGGTCTTCAACTACGACCTTGTCGCCGGTCCCGCGGCCAAGGAGCGGTTGCGGCGCCGACTCTTCGGTTACGACGTCGAGGCGCGCACCATCGAGATCGGCCGTCCGCAGATCGATGTCGACCATCACGCGCCGTTCGCCTTCGACGACTCCCGCACGACCGTGTTGTACGCCCCGACCTGGGAGGGTGGCCGGACCTCGATGCGCTACGGCTCGGTGGTCAGCCACGGCCTTGAGATGGTCCGGGCGATTCTCGCCGATCCGTCGTACCGGCTGATCTACCGGCCGCATCCCCGGACCGGCATCATGCTTCCCGAGCACGGTCTGGCGGATCAGGAGATCCGCACCGAGATCGCCGACGCGATCGCCGGCGATCCGGCTGCCGGGCACCTGGTCGACGACAGTGCCTTCGGCTGGCAGCTCGACGTCGCGGACGTGATGATCACCGACATCTCCGCGGTCGCCTATGACTGGCTGACCACCGCCAAGCCGCTGCTGATCACCCGACCGGCCGAAGAGACGGCTGTCATCGATCCGACGGCATTCGTCAGCGACATGCCGTTGATCGCCGCGGACGAGGCCGACGGCATCGTCAAGATCCTGCAGACGGTGCTGACAGACCCCGACCAGAGGCTGAGGATGCGCCGCTGGTGTGCCTACTACTACGGCGACACGACCCCGGGTGCTTCGATGCAGCGGTTCCTTGACGCGGTGGAGCGGATGATCAGCGAACGTGACGAGTGGATCGGTCGGGACCACGATGTTGCGGCCGAGCTCACCTGTGTCGGACCGGTGGTCGGGTGATGCCGCAGTTGCAGCGGGAATCCGCGCTCACCGCCGGCAGCGCGAGACGTCCGAGGCTGGCGGAACTCCTGCTCAGGCTGGTCGAATACGGTCGTCGGTATCGCCGGCTCCGGCTGAACCTCAGGCACCAGCACCGCGTGCTGCCGCAGAGCCGGGAACGCGCCGCCGACCCGGGCACTACCACCGACTTCCTGATCAACTATCCCGGTTCACCCAGCAGCCTCGACGATCTGATGGAATGGATTCCGGTGCTGCACCGGCTCAACGAGTCGGCCACTGTTTCGATCTTGCTCGGCGACGTCTCGGCCTATCAGGCCGTCCATGGCGTGACGGACCTGCCCTGCTACTTCGGTCGGATCGCCGGCGAGGCCGAGTACGTCGCACAGCAGTTGCAGACCAAGGTGATGCTCTACGTCAACCAGTCCAGACTGAATCTGCGGGAGGCCGGCTTCCACGACATGCTGCACGTCTACCTCGGGGCACCGGGAGACGGCAGGAACCTGTGGCTGAGCAACCGCATGCGGTTGTACGACTACGTCCTGGCCCCCGAAGAGGACTCGAAGGCCTGGCTGGCGTCCCGCCTGATCGCCTTCGACGCTGATCGACACGTCCGGGTGGTCGGCCATCGAGACGAACCGACCCAACGACCGGGTGACGGGACCATGATCAACAGGATCGAGTCGCGCCTGTCGGTGCCGAGCGTCGTGGAACGAGGCGTCGACCCCGACGCGGTGATCACAGAACTGCTGCAGATCCGCGACGAACGCGATCGGCTGGTCGCAGAGCGCGATGCGGCGTTGGCCGACCAGGGAATCGTGTTACGCAAGGGCGGCCAGGCCTAGGCCGTCGGGAAAGGTATTCGATGACGAACACCGCTGCGCCCCGTGTCACGGCGTCGACCGCGGGCAATCCTGCCACCGATCGCCTCTCCAAACCGAGGATCCGTCGGTTCGAGGTCATCCAGGCCCTCCTGGACTTCTTCGACAGGCCTCGCTACCTGGAGGTCGGGGTCAGCAAGGGCACGACGTTCCATCGCCTCGAGGCGCGATTCAAGGTCGCAGTGGATCCGCGATTCCGATTCGACTGGCAGGCCGAGCAGGCCGGCCGGGGACCGCGTACGCAGTACCACGAGGTGACCAGCGACGTGTACTTCGGATCGATCATCGACCCGACCCAGGAGTTCGACGTCATCTACCTCGACGGACTCCACACGTTCGAACAGACCTTGCGCGACTTCACCAACGCCGTTGCCCATCTGGCAGAGGGTGGGGTGATCGTCGTCGACGACGTGAGACCCTCCTCCTACCATGCGTCCCTGTCGGACCCGCGCAGCTACCAGAAGTTGCGCCAGTACGTCCGCGACGACCGGCGGGCCTGGATGGGAGACGTCTACAAACTCGTCTGGTTCATTGACACCTTCTACCCGTCGATGAGCTACGCCACCGTCGCCAACAATCACGGTCAGGCCGTCGTCTGGCGGGAACGTCGGCGGTCGGTCACCGAGCGCACGGTCTCCGAGATCGGCCCACTGTCCTTCGAGTCCATGGTGCTTGATCACGACGTGCTCCGGCTGCGTCCGTTCGGGGAGATCGTGGCCGATCTCGACGGCCGGATCGGCCGAGCGAAACGGGGCCGTCGCAGGAAGTGACGCTCCGTCGGCCGGCCGATCTTCGGCCGATGTCCCGACATTGCGAACCGGTCGTCGTTCACCATCCGACCATGATCGAATACGGCGCCGCGAACAGGTGGTCCGTGCGATCGGGGAGCAGCCGCTGCAACGCCTCGGCGGCAACGATCTGACTGCACCTGCGCACCAGGAACGGGTCGAGGCCGGCGATCTCGGCCACCTGATCGACGCGCCGGCGCAGCGCCCGATCCGGGTCACCGGTCGCGGCCGCGTCGTCCCAGCGGTTGCGAAGCATCGGCGTCAGCTCCCATTCGCGGAGTCCGGCAAGCGGCAGCGGATCGATGCCGACCCAGGCGGCCGGTTCGTCCGGCAGCGTGTGCAGCACGTTCAGATAGTGCAGATCCCGATGCAACAGGGACAACGGTGCGCCGTGGCGGGCGAGTTCGGCGAGAAGATCATCAACGGTCGACCGGGCACGCTCGACGTGATGGGCGGGCACCGGACCGGCGGGATCGAGCTGCTCCCTGGTCATCGCCAACTCCTCGGCCAGGGTCGGCATGCCCGGCGGGGCGATCACCTCGGAGATTCCGGCAAGCAGGCCGCCGATGATCGCGTTCGCCTCGACGATGTCGGGATGCCGCTGCAGCGGGCGATCGGCATCGAGCCGCGGCAGCAACACGGCGCGGTCCGGCACCGACGCCCGGGCCGGTGGGACCATGCGGACCTCGGCTTCGTGGTCGGTGTGCTCGGCCCAGGCCTGCAGACATCGCGGCTCGTCCGACGACCAGGACAACGGCGGCGACACCTTCAGCACGTAGCGCCGTCCGGCGTTGTCGCGCACCGGCCATACCATCGACACCCACCCGTGGGTCGCCGGACCGTCCGGCTCGACCTCCCAGTCCGCGGCAAGTCGCGCCGCCGTCACCGACAGGCCGGGCAGCCATTCCGCGGAGTCGGGCAGGTCGCCCGCGTGGTCCCGATAGGAGTCGGGGATCGGCCACGACTGCAGGGTGTGCACGATGCCGCACTATGGCAGGACAGCGCTACCCGAAGCGAACTGATTTCGCGACGGTCACAGGGTGACGGGTCGTCCGGTCGCCAGCGACAGTTGCTGATCGTCCCGACCGGGGATCCTGATCAGCACCCGTTGGTCGACCGTCGGCGTGATCACCAGCTCGGTGAGCCCGCCGCCACTCCAGGACAGGTCGATGATCAGACCGCCGCGAGCCCGTACCCCGCGCAGACTGCCCTCGGGCCACTCGTCGGGCAGACACGGCAGGACGTCGATGATCCGCAGGCCGCCGGACGTGCGACCGTGGGACTGCACCAACATTTCGATGATCCCGGCGGTCGCTCCGAAGTTCCCGTCGATCTGGAACGGCGGATGGGCACAGAAAAGATTGCGGTACACGCCGCCGGCCTGTGCGGTGTGCGGTCCCGCCGCGGCGATCTCCTCGGGCACCGGGGCCAGGAAGTAGGCCAGACTCTGCACGGCCGATGCCGTGTCGTGCAGCCGGGCGTGCAACGCGATCCGCCAGGCGAGTGACCAGCCGGTGGAGTAGGCGCCGCGAAGCCGCAACGTTTCCCGTGCCGCCGTGATCCGCCCGGCGTGCCCGGGGTGGTAGACGGTGACCGCATCGCCGGGGTGGATGTCGTAGAGGTGTGACTGGTGGCGGTGGCTCGGCTCGGCCTCGGTGAGGTCGTCCCGCCATTCCGGATATGTGCCGCGTTCGGTCGGCTCCGGAAACGGCAGTGCGTCGATCGCCCCGGTGACAGCCTGCTGCCGGAGCGGATCGACCGATCGGCCCCACCGAGCGGCCACCTCGGCGGCCTGTGACCAGTGCAGCAGTGTCTCCCGGATCAGGGCGATGTCCATCGTTGAGGACACGGTGACCGCCGCCTGCTGCCCGTCATCGGTCAGGTAGCTGTTCTCCGGAGAGGTGGACGGCACCGTGCCCAACGTGCCGTCGCCGAGGGTGACCAGGGTCGCCAGCGCGAAGCCGACCGCTCCATCAAGCAGCGGCCAGGTCCGGCGTACCAGGAAATCCTCGTCCGCGGTGAACTCGTACTGCTCCCACAGGTGCCTCAGCAACCAGAATCCGGCCATCGGCCAGGCGGACCAGCAGGGATTCGCATCACCCATCCCGACGGGCAGGCTGTAGCCCCACTGATCGGTGTTGTGATGGGCGGCCCAACCCGGGCGGTCGTAGACCCGCCGAGCGGTGTCCGCACCGGTGTCGGCCAGCGTCTCCACCAACCGGTACAGCGGTTCAGCGCATTCGGCGAGATTGGCGGGCAACGCCGGCCAGTAGTTCATCTCGGTGTTGATGTTGACCGTGTAGTTGCTGCTCCACGGTGGTTGGACCCAGGGGTTCCAGATTCCCTGCAGGTTGATCGCCCGGGTTCCGGGCCGGCTGGAGCTGATCATCAGATACCGGCCGTACGCCACGATCAGCGAGACCAGTCGCGGCGAGACGTCGTGATCACGGGAGCGGGTGAGCAAGCCATCGGTGTCACCGACACCGTCATCGGCAGCAGTGCCCAGCGGATCGGTCAGCACCAGGTCGAACCGGTCGAACCAGGCCCGGTATTCGGCGCGGTGCTGGTCGCGGAGCAGGTCGAACGGTGTGTCGATGATCGCTGCGGCGCGCCGTCGAGCAAGGTTGATCATGCCCTCGACGTCACCGTGCGGAGCCGTCGCCGGATCGGTGAAGTCCGTCTCGGTGACCACCGTGATCATCAGCCGGGTCGCGCCGGTGACCGTCAGCACGTCCGCGTCCGGCCGGACCGTTCCGTCGGTGTGCACCTGAGCCACCACGACAGCGGTGACCGAGCTTCCGGGTCGGTCGTCGAAGAAGACCGCATCCTCCGTCCGCTCGTGACCGGGAAAGACGTCGGACGGCATCCGGCTGGTCAGCAGCAGGTGATCATCATCGGCGGTGGTCGACGACCGACCCCAATCGGCATGCGCTGCGGTCAACCTGATCACCAGGTCACGCGGACCGCTCCAGTGGTATCGCCCGATGATCGCCGCCGCCGGCGCACTGGCGAAGATCTCCGCCTCACCGGCATCGGATCGCCAGCCGGCGACCGCCGTACGAAGATCAAGAGTGCGACGGGAGAGCGTACTTGACTGGCCGGCGACCTCGATCGCCAACTCGGCCAACGGTTGATAGGCCTGGGAATGCCCGTACTGAACCTTGCGGATCTCCCGTTCGGCGGTCGCCACGTCACCGGCCAGCAGGGCGGCCCGGACGCGTTCGATCACCTCGGGTGACGGCTCCTCCGAGGCGGGTACACCGGCCGCCGAGCGCGGTGAGCCAGACCAGCAGGTGTCGTCGTTGACCTGCCAGTGATCATGATCGGGATCGCCGTAGAGCATCGCGCCGAGCCGGCCGTTGCCGATCGGCAGCGCGTCGGTCCAGTAGCGGGCGGGGGTGGCGTACTCGAGGCGGTGCGGTGCCGCTTCGGCGCGGTCGGGCATTGCTGCTCCTCGTGATCTTCCGGCGGGAGAGAACCTATCCGATCCCCGATCGGCGCTGACCCGCACCCAGACCCCACCGCCGCACCAGTTCCTCGGCCGCGCACCAGTTCCTAGGCCGCGCACCGCCTGCAGCGGGTGCGCGGCCGAGCAAGTAGTGCGGGAAGGAGGACCGGGGCGCGTGCCGAGGTGGGGCGGGCGGGGCGGTCAGGGAGTGGGGCGGTCAGGGAGTGGGGCGGTACGGGACGGCGACCGTGATCCCCGAGTGCGGCGCCGGATCACCCATCGCGATCAAGGTACGGCCTGCGCCGGCAAGATCGGTGACCTCGGTGATCAGCCGTTGCGGCCGGACCCGGCCCGAGGTGACCAGATCCAACAGGTCGGGATAGTCGGCGGCGGCGATGCCGTGCGAACCGTGTACCGACAACTCCCAGGCGATCACCCGATCCATCGGGATCGCCTGCGCGGCGTCCGGTCCGAACAACAGTCCGACCTGCACATGGTGACCGCGACGGCGCAGGCTGCGGACGGATTGTCGGGCGGTGGTCGCGGTCCCGGCACAGTCGATGCTCACGGCGGCGCCACCGCAGATCTGGTTGATCTGCTCGGCGGGATCGCCACCACCTGCCCTGATCACGTGTTCGGCGCCGACCTCGGCGGCCAGCTCCAGCGCGGCCGACGAGAGATCGACGGCGATCACCCGCAGTCCCAGGGCGGCTCCGATCATGATCGCGGAGAGGCCGGCGCCGCCCGCTCCGTACACGGCGAGCCAGTCCCCGTCGGTGATCGGTGCGTGTCCGGTCACCGCGCGATAGGCGGTCGCGAACCGGCATCCCAGCGCCGCCGCGGTGATGAACTCGAGATCGTCGGGGAGACGTACCAGGTTGAAGTCCGCGGCATGCACCGCCACCAGCTCGGCGAACGAGCCCCAGCCGGTGAAACCGGGCTGCGTCTGGTCCGGACAGACCTGTGGGTCGCCCGCGCGGCAGTAGTCACAGCGACCGCAGCCGCAGACGAACGGTGTGGTGACGCGGTCACCGACGGACCATCGACTGACCTGGGCGCCGACCGCCGCGACAACGCCGGCCAACTCGTGACCACCGACGTGCGGGACGGCGACCGGGTCCTGGCCGACCCAGGCGTGGTAGTCCGACCGGCAGACGCCGGTCGCTCGCACTTCGACGAGCACACCGTCAGGCGGGCACTGGGGGTCGGGTACGTCGAGGACGTCCGGCCGGGCGCCGATCGCTGAATAGAGGAGAGCTTTCATCTGCGGAATGCCAGGAGGGTGGTGGGTTCGAGCGATCCCACCACCCTCCGACGCGTCACCTTCTGCCGGCGTTGGGTTACTTGACCCCGGAGAACCGGAGGCTGACGATCTGGAACGGTCGGACCGCGACGGCCGCGGCTTCGTCCCCGCCGTCGACCAGCGCCGGCTTGCGATCCTCGATCTCGGTGATCGGCCGTTCCAGCAGATCGACCTCCGAGACCTCGGCGAAGCCGAAGCCGGGGGTGATCGTCGCGGTGCTGCGGGCGCCGTACGGCTCGTAGGCACGGATGATCACGTCACCCGATCGGTCCTCGGCCAGCTTGATCGCCTCGATGATCACCCCACCCTCGACCGTCGCGATCGCCGGCACGGTCGCCGTACCGGGCTGCCGACGCTCCGGAAGGTTGAGCGCGTAGCCGGCGCCGACAGCGTCCGCGATCTGGGCGCCGATCTCGAACCGGGCCTTGACGGTGTGCCGGTCCTGGTCGGTTTGGGGGTCGGGGTAGCGCGGCCCACGCAGCAGTGACAGCCGGACCACCGAGTAACTGCCGCCGTCCGGGGAGGCGTGCCGAGACACGTCGTGGCCGTAGGTGGAGTTGTTCGCCACCGCCGCACCGAAGCCGGTCTCGCCGACGTGCACCCAGCGGTGCGCGCAGACCTCGAAGCGCGCGCTGTCCCACGACGTGTTCTCGTGTGTCGGCCGGTACAGGTGACCGAACTGGGTCTCGTAGGCCGCGCTGTCGGCGTGCACGTCGATCGGGAAGGCCAGCTTCAGCAGCTTCTCCTGCTCGTGCCAGTCGATGTCACAGGTGATCTCCACACCCGACTCACCGGGGCGGACGACCAGGGTCTGGTCAACCGTCGACTTGGCGAACGAGCGCCGCAGCCCGACCCGGACGGAGCCGTCGGGCAGTTGCTCGGCCTTGAGTCCCTCGACATCGGTGAGGTTGGTCACGGTGTGCTTGTAGAACTCGTCGATGTCCCAGGCATCCCAGGCGTTCGGGAAGTCGGCGTGCAGTTGCAGCAGGTTCGCGGTCTGGCCGGCGGGCAGCGTCTCCCGACCGCTGGCCAGGTCGACGGCGGAGGTGATCAACCCCCGGGCGTCGATGGTGATGCTGATCCTGTCGTTGGCGATCCGGTAGCCGCCGTCGGCCTCGGTCAGCGAGACCGGTTCGACCACAGGGACCGCATCGGCCGGTGCCGCGGACAGCGCGGTGAGGCCGCCGCGGGCGACCGGCGCCCCGTTGAAGATCGTCTCGCCGCCCTCGGAACCCGTTGAACCGTCCGTCGCGAACTTCGACACCAGGGCCCGCTGGGCGTCATCGATGATCTTGTTCAGATCGGCGAACACCTGCAGGTAGTTCTCCCGCGCCTCCCGGTGCACCCAGGCGATCGCCGAGCCGGGCAGGATGTCGTGGAACTGCTGCAGCAGCACCAGCTTCCAGATCCGGGACAGCTCCTCGTAGGGGTAGTCGAGGCCGGCATGCACCGCGGCCAGCGTTGACCACTGTTCGGCCTCCCGGAGCAGATGTTCACTGAACCGGTTGCCCTGCTTGGTCTTGGCCTGCGAGGTGTACGTGCCGCGGTGGATCTCCAGGTACAGCTCGCCCTTCCAGACCGCCGGGCTGTGGTACTCGGCCGCGGCGTCGGCGAAGAACTCCTTCGGCGACCGGACCGTCACCTTCGCCGAGCCCTCGAGATCCCTGGTCCGGCGGGCGCGCTGGAGCATCTCGCGAGTCGGGCCACCGCCACCGTCGCCCCAGCCGAACGGGGCCAGCGAGTGGCTGGACGCACCCTTGTCCCGGAAGTTGCTGACCGCATGGTCCAGTTCGCGGCCGGACAGATCGGAGTTGTAGGTGTCGACCGGCGGGAAGTGGGTGAACACCCGGGTGCCGTCGATGCCCTCCCACATGAAGGTGTGGTGGGGGAACTTGTTGACCCGGTTCCAGGAGATCTTCTGCGTCAGGAAGTACTTGACGCCGGCCAGCTTGACGATCTGCGGCAGGCCGCCGGAGTAGCCGAACGAGTCCGGCAGCCAGACCTCGTCACACAGCACGCCGAACTCGTCGCGGAAGAAGTTCTGGCCGAAGACCAACTGCCGGGCCATCGCCTCCGAGCCGACCATGTTGGTGTCGGACTCGACCCACATGCCGCCGACCGGGACGAAGCGACCCTCGCCGACTGCGGCCTTCACCTTCTCGTAGACCTCGGGCCGGTTGTCCTTGATCCACTCGTACTGCTGGGCCGAGCTCATCGCATAGACGTGATCGGGGTAGGTCTCGAGCAGGTTGACCTGGTTGGCGGTCGTCCGGGCGACCTTGCGCACCGTCTCCCGGACCGGCCACAGCCAGGCGGAGTCGATGTGGGCGTGCCCAGTCGCGGTCAGCTGATGGGCGCTGGCATTGGCCTTCTTGGCGAAGACCGGCTCGAGCGACTCACGGGCGGTCGTCGCGGTGCCGGGGATGTCGGCCAGGTCGATCAGGTCCAGCGCGTGATCAAGCGCCAGCAGGATCTCCCATTTACGCGGTTCACCGACCGGAAGCGCCTTGCCGAGTTGGTCGAGCACGTCGATATCGGCGACCAGCTCGTGCACCTCTTCATTGAAGACGCTGAGATCCGCCCGGAGCAGCTTGTAGATCGGCTCCTTCGGCGCGGTGAGCTTGTCGCCGAGCTCGGTCGGGCGCCAGTCGCCGACGCTGGGGTTGGCGGCAGCCTCGAGGTAGAAGTCGATAGTGCGGTCGGTGACCTTGAGCCACTCGTTGAACGGGTTGATGCCCTTGATCACGCTGCCGTCGGGCAGGTACGCCAGACCCTCGGCCTGGAACCCGGCGCCGCCGTAGTGCCAACCGAGATTGATCACGACCTCAAGGTCGGCCGGGTTGAGTTCCTCCGGCACCGTAGCGGTGATGTGCAGCCAGCTGGTACCCCACGGCGGACCCCACGGGTCGCCGACGCCGAACGGGACATACTCGGGACGCTGATTGCCGTCCAGGCCGAGGGCGACGGCCGGCGGCACCGGCTCGCCCCCACCGCCCTCGACGTGCCAGGCTTCGATCTGCAGATCGGCGACGGGGGTGTGAACGGCCGGTGAGAGCCGTTCCCGCAGGACTCTGCGGACGCGGTTCTCGATCTCGGTCTGACGGTCGTGCATCGGTGCAACTCCTCGTTGGAGAACTGGGTGAATCGGGCGGGATCACGCGGGTCAGACGCAACGCCCCGGTTTTGTCACGCAGGTTGATTAATCCTTCGGAACACTAGCTGATTCCGACCCGCCGGGCACCTTCGGGACGTCACATGCTGGGCAGACCGGTGCGTAGCACTCAGCCGGTCTCGCGCCCCGCCCGCGCCGCGAAATCCGGCACCGCCGACCGACCGGGTCCGCAGCGGCGTCGCCGGGCTGGTATGTGAAGATCCTTCGGTGAGTACATCCGATCCGCTCGAGCCGTACGACGCGGTGGTTCTGGTCTCCTTCGGGGGACCGGAGAGACCCGAGGACGTCGTTCCCTTCCTCCGGAACGTGACGCAGGGCCGCGGTATCCCGGACGAGCGTCTGGCGGAGGTCGGTGAGCACTACTACCGGTTCGGCGGCAGGAGCCCGATCAACGACCAGTGCCGTGCGTTGATCGCAGCCCTCCGGACGGAATTCGACGGGCAGAGGATCGACACGCCGATCTACTGGGGCAATCGCAACTGGGAGCCCTATCTGGCCGATACGTTTCTGGCAGCAGAGGCCGACGGGCATCGTCGGTTGCTGGTGATCACGACCAGCGCCTACCCGTCGTATTCCTCATGCCGGCAGTACCGGGAGAACCTGTACGACGCGGCCGGATCCACCGCGCTGCAGATCGACCGCATCCGGCAGTACGCCGATCATCCCGGCTTCGCCACCGCCTCTGTTGACGCCGTTCTGGCCGGTCTTGATCAACTGCAGGCCGCCGGTCATCAGCCGGAGTCGGCGCGGCTGGTCTATGTCACGCACTCCATCCCGACCGCGATGTCGGATGCTTCGGAGAAGGCGACCCGGGGCTACGTGTCCTGGCACAACACTGTTGCCGACGAGATCACCCGCCGGGTGTCTGAGACCACCGGTGTTGGCTATCGCGGTGATCTTGTCTATTGCTCGCGGTCCGGCGCCCCCGGACAACCGTGGCTGGAGCCGGACATCAATGATCATCTGGCGGTGCTGACGGAGCAGGGCGTCGGGTCGGTGGTCGTGGTGCCGATCGGATTCATCTCCGACCACATGGAAGTGATCTACGACCTGGACACCGAGGCTGCCGAGACCGCACAGCAGTTGGGTCTTGGATTCGCCCGGGCAGCGACGGCCGGGACGCATCCGGCCTTCGTGTCGGCGCTTGTTGATCTTATGCGGGAGCGGGCAGCCGCTGCGCGCGGCGAGCGACCCGACCGGGCGGTGATCTCCGGGGCCGAGGTGGGGGCATACCTGTGTCCGACCGACTGCTGCGTCAACCTGCGCCAGCCGGACCGTCCGGCACTCTGTCAGGCCTGAGCCGCCCGTCCGAAGCCGGTCGGATCGACAGTTCTCAGACCGGCGCGGGTTCGGTGACCGTGACCGGCTCGGGGTAGGTGCGGCGCAGGGAGTGGATGCCCAGTGATTCGAGCAGCCCGGCGATGTAGCCGACAGCGAAGAGGCGGCCGTAGAGCTGATAGCCGGGATGGAGATTGTCCTCGCCCTCGACGCTCGGCACGTGATCAGGACGCAGCACCCCGGTGAAGCCGACCTCGTCGTAGGTGCGGAGGCATTCCAGGAGATCGGTCGGTCCGTCGTCGTGCCAGGTCTCGTGATAGTCCTCCACGGTGCCGACCACGTCGCGCAGGTGGACGAAGAAGATCTTGTTCTGCCTGCCGAAGTGGCGGATCGTGCTGGGCAGGTCAGGGTCCATCAGGACGAAGTTGCCCTGGCACAGGGTGATCCCGTTCATCGGGGAGGGCACCAGGTCGAGCAGGCGCTGGAAGTTCTCCACCGACCGCATGATCCGGGCCACACCGCGGATCGGAGACAGCGGCGGGTCGTCGGGATGCATGGCCAGTTCGACACCCGCCTTCTCGGCGACCGGCAACACCCGGCGGAGGAAGTACTCCAACGAGTCCCACAAGGTGTCCTCGCTGACCTCGCCGAGTTCGCTGACGGGTGCGTCGACCATGTCGGCGTGGTTGTACCGGGTGACCAGCGATCCGCCGCGGGACTGGTAGCCGAAATCGGTACGCAGCCAGTTGAAGTCGGCCATCCACTCATAGCACCAGGTCTTGATCCCGACCCGGCCCATGTTCTCGATCAGCGCGCAGACCGCGTCGATCTCGGTGTCCCGGCCGTCGAGGCCTCGCTTGGTCAGGTTGAGTGGCGGGCGCGATTCGATCACCGGCAGTTCGAAACCGGCGTCGGCGTGCTTCTGCTTCAGCCGCAACAACGGTCGATAGTCCCAGGGCTGTTCGCCGGGGCCGCAGAGCGTCTGGTCGGGAAGGCTGCCGACCGCATACCGGACGCCCATCTGGCTCGCCAGCCGCCACAACGATTCGTTGCCGGGGGAGTTGGGCAACATCTCAGCGATCTGGACCATGAAGGAAGCTCCATTGCTCGTGGACAGGTATATTGCACGTCGATTCAACCAGACCCGATTATCCGGCAGTCTCCGGTGCGAATTGTGGATTCATGATCAGCATGTGAGAACCGCGGCGGGCGGTCTTCCGCTGTTGCCGATGGTCGCGATCATGGTCGGACCACCGGCACGAGTGAGCCGAGACCGAGCCGAGAGCGAGCAATGTCAGAGTTGACGGGCTTCCAGGAGCAGGCACCCTACGACGAGCGGACGGATCTGCGAACCGACTTCGTCATGGTCTACGGGCTCAACGAGACCACGGCGGAGCGGATCCAGCGGTGGCGTGACGCCGGCTACCGGATCCATCTGATGACAGGTGTCTCCTGGGGCACTTACCAGGACTATCTGTACGGCGACTGGGACGGCCAGCGGCATTGGGACGATGCCCAGACCGTTGCCGACGGCTCGCCGATCCTGCACGGGAAGGACATCCCGTACATGGTGCCGACAGTCACCTTCACCGACTATCTGACCGACAAGCTGCGGCCGGTGCTGGAGTTGGGTGTCGAGATGATCCATCTCGAGGAGCCGGAGTTCTGGGCCCGGGCCGGCTACTCGCCGGCGTTCCGCCGGGAGTGGCAGGCGTACTTCGGCGAACCCTGGCAGGATCCGTACAGTTCACCGGAGGCGCATTTCCGTGCTGGGCAGCTGAAACAGCATCTGCTGACCAGAAGCCTTGACCGGGTGACGACCGTGCTGCGGGACGAGGCGCTGCGGGCCGGGCGCGACATCCGCTTCTCCGTGCCGACCCACAGTCTGTTGAACTACACCCAGTGGCAGATCGTCAGCCCGGAATCCACGCTGCGCGAACTTCCGTCGGTCCACGGCGCCATCGCGCAGGTGTGGACCGGCACCTCACGGACGCCCAACGTGTACGCCGGCCGCCGCGCCGAACGGACCTTCGAGACCGCCTACCTCGAGTATGGCATCGCCCAGGACCTGACCCGCGGCACGAAACGCACGCTGTGGTTCCTCCACGACCCGATCGAGGACCAGCCGGACCGGACCTGGCAGGACTACCTGGCCAACTATCGCCGGACTGTTGTGGCTTCCCTGCTGCATCCCGAGATCAGCAACTTCGAGGTCGCGCCCTGGCCGCACCGGATCTTCACCCGGCCCTACCGGTCCGAGGAATCGGCAGAGCGGGTCCCGATCCCGGCCGCGACGGCGACGTCCTATCTGATCACGATGAATTCGCTTCGTGATCTTGACGGCCGCGAAGTGCATCGTGACAACGACGGTCCGCAGTTCGGTGTGCTGCTCTCCGACACCGCGATGTTCCAGCGCTGGCGGCCGGGGGTCGTGTCCGGCCACTATGACGGGCTGCAGGACGCGTTGGCAGTCGAGGGTCGGGAACTGCTGAACTTCTCCGATTTCTACGGCTTGGCGCTGCCGCCGCTCTTCTGCGGCCAGCAGGTCCGCCCGGTGCAACTGGAGAACCTGATCACCACTCCCGGTGCGCTGGATGATCTTGATGTGTTGATCCTGTCCTACGAGTTCCAGAAACCTCTCACCCCGGCGCTGCACTACGCGCTGGCGGCCTGGGTGGGACAGGGCGGATCGCTGCTCTATGTCGGCGACGGGTCCGATCCGTACCACCAGATCCGGCAGTGGTGGACCGGGCGCTACCCGACCCCGGCTCAGCATCTGGCCGAGGCCCTGGGGGTGTCTGCCCGTTCCGACGCGATCCAGGCCGTCGGTGCCGGTCGGGTGAGATTCCTCGACGCCTCCCCGGCGGACTTCACCGGCTCGGCCGACCGGGCCGGTGAACTCTGTGATCATCTTCGTGCGTTGACCGTCGCCGGCGGGCGTGACTGGCAGCCCGGCCCGTGGTTGTCGGTGCGCCGCGGGCCGTACCTGATCGGAGCCGTACCGTCCGAGGCGCGAGGCGGGGTGACGATCACCGGACGCTACCTGGATCTGCTCGACCCGCAGCTGCCGGTGATCACCTCGCGTGATCTTGAGCCGGGTGACGTGATCTGGCTGCGCGATCTCGATCATGACGATGCGCTGGTGCTGGCCTCCGCCGGAAGGATCCGTGATCTTGATCGCGACGGCGGACGGGTCAGCTTCCGGTGTGAGGCTCCGCTGGGTGTCGAGGTGATCACCGCGCTCCGATCACCCGAGCCGCCGAGCGCCGTCGACGGAGCCGAGTGGACCCATGACCCGGCCGACGGTGTCCTCCGGCTCCGCCATCCCGGCCTGCCGGCCGGAACAACCCTCACCGTCACCTGGTGAGCCGCACCAACCGACGACCGGGCACTGAGGATGCCGACCATCCGGGCACCGCTACGGTGATCCCATGACGCGTGCAGTTTCGACGTGGTCCCTGCACCGCACCCTCGGCAGTTACATCGCCGAGGATGCGACGCCGCCGGGATCCAACGGTCTCCGCCCCACCGGACCGGTCCTGGGTACCAGCCTGCTGGAACTTCCCGGCCAGCTGGCCGCCCATGGCTACGACACGGTCCAGATCTGCCACTTCCATCTGCCGCATCGCGATTCCGGCTATCTGTCCGAACTGCGGGCCGCACTCGACGAGGCGGGGATCCTGCTCGACGCACTCCTGGTCGACGCCGGCGACCTCACCCATCCGACCGACGCGGACGCCCACCAGGCCTGGATCGATGCGTGGATCGACGACGCCGAGGCCTTGGGCGCCCGCCGGGCCCGGATCATCGCCGGCCAGCAGCCGCCCTCGCCGGACCGCCTGCAGGACAGCGGCCGCCGGCTGGCCCGACTGGCCGCCGGCCACCCGGGCGTGCGTATCGTCACCGAGAACTGGATGGCACTGTTGCCGGATGCCGACTCTGTGAAGGCCGTGCTGGGGTCAGCCGGTGATCAGGTCGGGCTGTTGGCCGATCTCGGGAACTGGACCGGCCCGGGCAAGTATAAGCAGCTCGCCGCGATCGCCGCTTCCGCCGAGACCTGCCATGCCAAGTGCCATCACACCGCCGACGGTGATCTTGAGACCGAGGACTATCGGCGGTCGGTCCAGGTGTTGCTTGACGCCGGTTTCGACGGTCCGTTCGCCTTGGTCTACGACGGTCCGACCGACGACGAGTGGGCGTCCCTGGACGCCGAACATGCGATCGTCAGTGCCCTGACCGGTGGTTCGGCGGCCGATACCGCCCTGTGACCTGGGGTGACGCCATTGGTTCGGGATGCCGCGGGGAGTACCGTCAAGGGTGAGCGCTCGATGAGGAGCGCCATGTCCGAACGGGTGCGCGATGCAAGCCTGGATGATCTGGGTGATGGTCGCCGCGGGCCTCGGGGTTGCCGAGCTGGTCGCGACGACGCTTGATCTCGCCCTGCTCGGAATCGCCGCTCTGTCGGCAGCCGGTCTGGCTGCATTGGGATTGCCTGTCGGCATACAGTTCCTCGGTTTCTGTATCTCTGCCGTGCTGTTGATGGCGCTGGTCCGTCCGGTGGTTCGCCGGCACATGGTGAACACCCCGCCGGTGCGCTCCGGCGTTGCCCGGCTGGTCGGCAAGGAAGCGGTCACCCTCACCGATGTCGCCCGGAACAGTGGCCGGGTGCGGATCGGCGGTGAGGAGTGGACGGCCCGTCCGTACGACTCCGACCTGGTGATTCCCAAGGACACAACGGTGGAGATCTTCGCCATCGACGGTGCAACGGCTCTGGTCTATCCGCGCGAGGAACCCCTGTTACGGGAGGATCTATGGCAACCCTGATCATCGGAATCGTCGCGGCGCTGCTCGCTGCCCTGATCGTTCTCCGTACCGTGCGGATCGTCCCGCAGGCGCGGGCCGGCAACGTCGAGCGGCTCGGCCGCTACATCCGTACGTTGGAGCCGGGTCTGAACTTCGTCATCCCGTTCGTGGACCGGGTCCGCCCGTTGATCGACGTCCGGGAGCAGGTGGTGTCGTTCGAACCGCGGGCGGTGATCACCGAGGACAACCTGAGTGTGCACATCGACACCGTGCTGTATTTCCAGGTCACCAATCCCCGCGATGCGGCGTACGAGATCGCGAACTACATCCAGGCCATCGAACAGCTGACGGTGACCACGCTGCGCAACGTGATCGGCAGTCTTGATCTTGAGAAGGTGCTGGTGTCCCGGGAGTACATCAACTCGACCCTCCGCGGGGTCCTGGACGAGGCGTCCGGAAAGTGGGGGATCCGGGTCAACCGCGTGGAGTTGAAGGGGATCGACCCGCCGCCGACGATCAAGGAGGCGATGGAGAAGCAGATGCGCGCGGACCGGGAGAAGCGTGCGACGATTCTCGCTGCCGAAGGCATTCGGCAGTCCCGGATCCTCACTGCGGAGGGTGAACGGCAGGCTGCGATCTTGAAGGCCGAGGGCCAGGCCAAGGCGATCGACACAGTCTTCGGCGCCATCCACCGCAACGATCCGGACCCCAAGCTGCTGGCCTATCAGTACCTGCAGGTGCTTCCGGAATTGGCCAAGGGCCAGGGCAACACGTTCTGGGTCATCCCCAGCGAGGTCACCTCGGCATTGCAGAGTGTCACCAGGGCCTTCACCGAGAACAAGGGCGCGACCGAGGACGAGGCCGACGAGCCGCCGGTCCCGCATCCGATGATCAAGAGGTCGTGAACTCGCCTCGTCCGCTCTTCTGCAGCCACTCGGTCCAGGACAGGTTGTAGACCGCGTAACCGTTGTCCCCGGCCGCCTTGCCTCGGGGCGACCCGGTGATCGTGACCGGGTCGCCGATCGAGACGTGCCTGAAGTACCACGTGGCGTCGGCCAACGAAAGGTGCACGCACCCGTGGGATCCGTAGCTATGACCCGGATAGGGATCAGCGTCGGAGTAGTGCACGAACGTCCCAGAGTAGGTCAGCCGTACCGCCCAGGGATAGAAGCCGTCGTAGTAGTTGGGGCTGTTCTTGTCGCAGGTGATGCCGGCGCTGCAGGACGTCATGTGCTCGTTGCGCACCTTCTCCGAGACCGACATGGTGCCGTCCCAAGACGGGAAGTCCGGGCTGCCGGCATCACTGGACATGCTGCGGATCAGCTTGCCGTCGCCGTAGACCTTGGTGGTGTGCTTGGTGACCGAGATCTTGGTCTCGAAGTCTTCGCCGATCCTGAACCGGTGGATGTAGGAGTGTGTGCCCTCCCGGCCGTGGCCGTCCGGGACACCCTTGAACTCCGCATCCAAGCTCACCCGGTCACCGGCCGGCCAGTAGTCCTTCGGGCGGAAGTCGACCTGCCGGTTGCTGAACCAGTGCCAGGCGCCGATCACCGGTGTCGAGGCGGTGAGCTTCATCGCGTTCTCGATGCCGGCCCGTGCCGACTTCTTCACCGGTCGGCTGAAGATGACCACGATCGGCATCGCCACGCCGACGGTCGTGCCGTCGGCCGGCACGATGGAGTCCAGCAGCATCGGCGGTGGCGGCGGGGTCGGTGAGGGGCTGGGGCTCTTGTGCCGGGTCGTGCTGCTGGTCGCCGAGCCCTGGCCCGGCGCAGACGCGGTGCTCCCGGATGTGGGCTTGCCCGGCGGTTCCACACCGCAGGCGGCAAGGAGCAGAGCGGCGAGCAACGCGATGGCGGTCAACCCCGATTTCGGCACCCGTCCATAATCCCCGGTGTTGTGGATGATCCGTGGCAGGGACGTGCCTGTCACAGATCATCCACAAGCGTTGGAGCCCGTCGAAGCACTGTCCACAGATCGCTTCCACCCTGAACCACGGACACTGCTTGGGCCCACTGTGAGAGTGTGGGGACGATCAAGGTGCCGACCGCACTGCTGGAGCTCGCCGCGGCACAGGACGACGTGGTGTCCAGGACCCAGGCGACGGAGTCGGGCTTCGGCCGTTACGCGCAACAGCGGATGGTGCAGCTGTCGACCTGGCAACGGCTCGCGCCGGGGATCTTCCTCACCAACAACGCAGTGCCGTCCTGGGATGCACTCGCCTGGGCCGGCGTGTTGTATGCCGGCGACGGCGCAAGATTGGGCGGCCTTGCGGCAGCGTACGGTCATCAGCTCGTCGACGTTCCGCCGCCGCGTATCGACATCCTGCATCCACACGGCTCGCGCCTGAAAAGTTGGGGCATTCTGTGTTTCCACCAGGAGCGCTGCGGTGTTCGACCGGCCGCCACCGTCGGCAGCCCTCCGCGAACCCCGATCGACGACACCGTCCTGGATCTGATCGGTACCGACCTCGGCCGAGCAGCCGGAAAGGGTGCGGTGCACTGGCTCACCGCGGCCGTGCAGCGTCGTCTGACCACGCCGGAACGTCTCCTCGATGCGCTGAACCGACGCGGTCGGATCACCGGGCGACGCGAAATGATCAACCTGCTCACCGACGTCGCTGACGGTGTCCAGTCACCGCTGGAATATCGCTACCGCAAGGATGTGGAAGCAGCTCACGGCCTGCCACGCGGTCGCCGGCAGGCTTCGGGACGGTCGGGTCGTCAGCGCCTATGGCGTGACGTCTACTACGAGGAGTTCCGTGTGCTCGTCGAGTTGGATGGGACGATCGGACACGTCGGAGAGGGCCGGTTCCGCGACTACCGGCGGGACAACGCCGCGCTGGTGGACGGCGATGCCACCCTGCGCTACGGGTGGCACGACGTCCGCTCGGAGAGCTGTCAGGTCGCCCGACAAGTCGCCCTCATGCTGCATCGAGGTGGCTGGGAAGGTCGGCCGAACCGGTGTCCGAACTGCTCGAACCGGACTGATGGATGATCTGTGACAGGGACGTCCCTGCCACAGAGCATCCACAATCGTGGTCCGGTCAGTAGGTGACCGGGGCCGGGCCGAGTTCGTCGAGCAGCTGCTGCATCTTCACGTACGCCTTGTTCCGGTACGCGACCAGCTCCGGTGTGGCATCGGCCGGGACATTCAGGAAGCCGGCGCCGGTCTTGGTGCCGAGCTTGCCCTGATCGACCAGGTCCTTGAGGATCTGCGGGGTGGCGAACCGCTCGGGGAAGCCCTGCTGCAGCGAGGCGTAGCAGAAGGCGTACACGTCGAGGCCGGCCATGTCGGCGATCGCGAACGGGCCGAAGAACGGCAGCCGGAATCCGAACGTGGTTCGGACGACGGTGTCGATGTCCTCGACCGACGCCACCCCCTCGTCGACCAACTGCGTTGCCTCGTGGAAGAGCGCATACTGCAACCGGTTCAGCACGAAGCCGGTGACGTCCTTGATGCGGGCGGTCTCCTTGCCGGTCGACTGCACGACCGCCTCGGCCGTCTTGATCGTGTCCTCGGTGGTGCCTTCGTGCGGGATCACCTCGACACCGGGGATGAACGGCGACGGGTTGGAGAAGTGCACACCGAGGAAGCGCTCCGGATGCTCCACCGCCGACGCCATAGCACTGATCTGGATCGTCGACGTGTTCGAGGCGATCACCGCATCCGCCGGGGCAGCGGCGCTGATCCGGGCCAGGATCTCGCGCTTGAGTTCCAGCTTCTCCGGTACGGCTTCCTCGATGAACTGTGCCTTGGCCACCGCTTCCTCGATCGAGGTGGCGGCGGTCAGGTGCTCGTCGATGATCTTGGTGGAGCCGTCCTCGAAGAGATCGTCGGCGACGAACTGGTCGGACTCCTTCAGCAGCCGCTGCCGATTCTGCTCGGCGACCTCGGCGCTGACATCGGAAATGATCACCGTGTGGCCGGCCAGCGCCAGCACCTGGGCGATACCGCCGCCCATGTAGCCGGAACCGACGATGGCAATGGTCAGCGGATTGTCTGTTTGTTTGATGGCCATGATCCCTCTTCTCTGGGCGCTGCTTCCGGTGCCGGCTCAGGCCGACTTGCTGATCGACACCTGCTGCTTGACCTTGCTGGCCGGTGCCTGGTACGGCCGCTTCGGCAAGGCGTGCCGGCGCAGGTAGTCCTGGCTGCTGGCACAGACGCTGAGGCTGTCGCCACCGTAGTGCTCGCACATGATCACGCCCTGGAAACCGGCCGCGACGGCGGTGCCCATTGCCGACCGATAGCTGATCAGCCCGGTCTCCAGCGGTGCCGGAGTGGCGAACCACTGGTCCTTGGCCGGGTCCTCGTCGCGGAAATAGTTCTTGACGTGCCAGAAGTTCGACCAGGGCAGGAGCAGTTCGAAAGCGTGCTGCCACGACTCGATCGGCCGGTGCAGCCGGATCAGGTTGCCCACATCGGGGTTGAGGCCGACGTTGTCCATGCCGATCGCCTCGACCAGCCGGACCGAGGATTCGGCCGAGCCCAGGTAGGTGTCCTCATACATCTCCAGTGAGACGATCTGACCGTTCTCTGCGGCGTGCCGGCCCAGCTCCTGGAACCGCTGTGCAGCCAGATCGAAGGCCTCCTTGTCGTCGGGATCGTCGACGTGGCCCTGCACGGTCCAGAACCACAGCGCCTGCTGCTGCTCGGGGGTCAGCGCCTGGTGCAGGCCGAAGGAGACGACGCCGATGCCCAGTTCGGCGGCCGCGTCCAGGGTGCGGTGGCTGTAGGCGAGGTTGTCCTGCCAGGCGCCCTGCTCGATGACACTGCGCCGGATCGCCGAGATCGAGGCGAAGGTGACGCCCTGTTCCTTCGCGATATCACCCAGCGCCTTGAGCTGTTCGGGGTTGAGGTCGCCCGGGCGGACCCAGCTGTCGGTGATGTCGGCGTAGGCGAACCCGGCATCCGCGACGTCCCGCAGATTGCTGGTCCACGTCGCGACCGGCGCCGGGGCGTCCGGCTCGGGCTGTCCGGCGCCGGCCCACATCATCGCCGTTGCGATGGGCCAGTTGTCGGCTGTGAAACCGGAACCGTCGGATGCTGATTCTGCTGTAGCCATGGCTGGATTGTCGCAACCGCCGATACTCGGGCGGAACCCGGGGTCAGTGCGTGACCGGGAGGGACGCGGCGGCCCGGCTTCCGGCCAGCCGCAACCAGTGGATCGGGTCCGCCAGCGCCGCCTGGGTCGAACCCGACAGCTCGGCGAGACTGAGCGCCGCGATGCCGTCGACCCGATGGGCGACCTGGCCGGCGATGATCATGGAGTCGACCTGGTGAGCTGCCGCCTGGGTGAGCACGTAGCCGACGACCTTGCCGCCCAGCGACGTCTCGTCGAACCGGCCCTCCCCGCTGATCACCAGATCGGCCCGGGCCAGAGCAACGGGCAGTCCGGCGAGGCCTGCCAGATACGGGGCACCCGGCGTGATCACCGCGCCGAGGCCGGCGACCAGCCCGTAACCGAGGCCTCCGGCCGCGCCCATCCCGGGTTCGTCCGTCGGCCCGCCGAGCAGTGCGGCGAACCGGGACAATGCCGCGTCCAAGATCACGATCTGCTCCGGGTCGGCACCCTTCTGCGGTCCGAACACGGCTGCGGCGCCACGCGGCCCGAGCAGTGGTGCGTCGACGTCGCTGAGCATGATCAGCTTCTCGGGCCGCCGCACCCGTCCGGTGATCTTCGCCAGCCGGCCGAGCTCTGCACCGCCGTATGGCACCGGACGACCGTGATCGTCAAGCAGGTGCAATCCGAGCGCTGCCAACGCTCCGGCACCGCCGTCGGTCGTCGCCGACCCTCCCGCGCCGACGATCACGGTCCGGCATCCGCTGTCCAGAGCAGCGTTGATCAACTGTCCGAGGCCGTAGGTCGTCGCACCCAGCGGGTCGAGCCTGTCCATCAACGGCAACCCGGACACCGATGCCATCTCGATCACCGCCGTACTGTCCGGCGTCCCCGGATCCAGTTCCAGCCAGGAGGCCGACACCTGGCGTCCGTCGGGCCCGCGCAGCCCGTCGACGCGGTGCAGGACGCCGTCCGGACGTGCCGCGGCGACCGCAGCCACCGTTCCCTCGCCGCCGTCGGCGAGTGGAATGGTCAGCACCTCGTCCTGCTCGCGCACCGCATGCCAGCCTTCGGCGACGGCGGTCGCGGCGTCGGCTGCCGGAACCGTTCCTTTGAACGAATCCGGTGCGATGACCACCGTCAGGATGCGGCCACGGTCAGCTGGGTCGGACAGTCTCCTCTCCTTCCTTACCTCGTTCGTCAGCTTGTTCCTCAGCTCGTTTGTTATCTCGTCACCGTCCTCGGACCGCGATGTCATAGTCTTTCGCGGCCGGCAATCATCGAATCACAGGACGAAGGGGCGAGATGTCGTTCACCAGCGCGTCGGACCGGGCCGAGACCAATAACCACGAACCTAGCGCCACCGGCTCCGAGCCGGACAGCCGGACACCGGATCCGGACGAACAACCGCTCGGCTCGCCGTGGGAGGACCTGCGCGCCTATGTCGCCACGCCGCGACTGGGATCGCTGTTGCTGTCTCAGACCGGCACTCTGCTGGTCTCGGTCAGCGAGCTCAACCATGATCAGACCGGTTACCGGACCGGCTGGTGGAGCGTCGATCCGACCGGAGCCGCGGGCGCCCGTCGTCTCACCCGGTCGACCGAGGGCGAATCCGTGGCCGCCTACCTTCCCGACGGCAGCCTGATCTTCGGATCGGGTCGACCCGCGCCGCCCGCAGCCAAGACGTACGGCCCGAAGCCCGGGACCAAGCCCGACGACAGCGACGGCGTCCTGTGGTGTCTGCCGGCCGGCGGGGGAGAGGCGTACCCGATCGCCCGACGGGCCGGCGGCTGGCGCGGCGTCAGCATCGCCAGAAAGGCGCCCCGCGCGGTGTTCAGCGCCGCCGCACTGGCCGGCGTCGACTCGGAGGGGACCGATCAGGAGCTGCGGAAACTGCGCAAGACCAAGAAGGTCTCGGCGATCCTGCACGAGGGCTACCCGGTGCGATTCTGGGATCATGATCTCGGCGAACAGACCCGGCTCTACACGGGAGACCTGGACAGCACCGATGATCATGGTGACCTGCACGTCGAGCTGGACGCCCTGACCAGGCTGTTCCCGCAGGCCGGCCGGGACGGCGTCGACCTGGAGGCGATCGCCGACGACGGCAGCTTCGTGATCATCAACCGGGAGGTCCGCAAACCCCGCGGGAAGTCCGCCGCAGCGCTGGTGGAGATCGATCTGACCGATCCTGACGCCGAACCGGTGGTCCGCGCCGAAGAGGCGGACGTCGAGTTCGGCGGCGCGGTGATCAGCCCGGACGGCGCCCTGATCGCCGCCGTGCGCCGTACCGAACCGACGACGACCGAACCGCCGCAGGTGCACCTGTGGCTGATCGACCGGGCCACGGGGCAGGGTCGGGTGCTGGCCGCGGATTGGGACCGTTGGCCGCAGCCGGTCGCGTTCAGCCCGGACGCGTCCGTGCTCTATGTGATCGCCGATGAGGACGGCGACTCGCCGCTCTTCGAGGTCGACCTGGCCACCGAAGCGCCGCGACGCTTGACCGAGCGGGGCGCGTACGGATCGGCCGTACTGTCCGACGACGGTGCCACAGTCTATGCGATCCGGACCTCCTACACCGACCCGGGAGGCATCGTGGCGATCGACACCGCAACCGGTGCTTCGACCGAGCTGCCGGCGCCGGTCAGCTATCCGGAACTGCCGGGAACCCTGGTCGACGTCGAGGCCCACGCGCCCGACGGCGTACGCATCCGGGGCTATCTGGCGCTGCCCGAGGGCGCGTCGGCCGACAGGAAGGCGCCGCTGGCGCTGTGGATCCACGGCGGACCGTTGGGTTCCTGGAACGCCTGGTCCTGGCGGTGGTCGCCGTGGCTGCTGGTCTCCCAGGGTTACGCGGTGCTGTTGCCTGATCCGGCGCTGTCCACCGGGTACGGCCAGGAGTTCATCAAGCGCGGCTGGGGCCGGTGGGGCGCCGAGCCGTACACCGATCTGATGGCGATCACCGACGCCGTAGTGACCCGCGACGACATCGACGAGACCGACACCGTGGCGATGGGCGGCTCATTCGGTGGGTACATGGCGAACTGGGTGGCCGGGCACACGGACCGCTTCAAGGCGATCGTGACGCACGCCAGCCTGTGGAACCTCGGGTCGTTCCGGTACGCGACCGACAACGGGGTCTACTGGCTGACCGAACTCAATGACCGGATGGTGGCCGAGTACTCGCCGCACCTGTCCGCGGACCGGATCAGCACCCCGATGCTGGTCATCCACGGGGACAAGGACTACCGGGTGCCGATCACCGAGGGTTTGGGGTTGTGGACCGAGTTGGTGTCGCGGCACGACGGCGATCCGGAGGACTTGCCGCACAAGTTCCTGTACTTCCCGGACGAGAACCACTGGATCCTGAAGCCGCAGCACGCGATCGTCTGGTACGAGACCGTCCTGAGCTTTCTGGAATCAGTTCGGACAGGCGGGAATTTTGCTCGATCCCGAGTGTTGTAGAGCAAGTCCCGCGCGGGTCTTGACTCGATGTGGTATGCATTGCGCTCGGACTTTGCGCGCGGCGAGGTGTCCGAACGGCGGTCCGGCACCTGGCCGCCGGACTGATGGAGAGCGATACGAACTCGGGTGTCAGGCCCGGGAGGGGAAGAGATGGCGACCGATTACGACGCCCCACGCAAGACTGAAGACGATGTCAATGAAGACAGCATCGAGGAACTGAAGAACCGGCGGAACGACAAGAACTCCGGGAAGGTCGACGAGGACGAAGCCGAGGCGGCCGAGGCGTTCGAGCTGCCCGGGGCCGACCTCTCGCACGAGGAGTTGACCGTACGGGTCCTGCCCAGGCAGGCCGACGAGTTCACCTGTGCGAGCTGTTTCCTGGTCCGGCACCGCAGCCAGCTGGCCGAGACCCGGAATGGACAGATGTACTGCGTCGACTGCGCCGGCTGACAGCAGCGTAGAGCGATATCACCAACACAAGCCCGTGCCGGACGGCACGGGCTTCGTGCTTTCCGGTTCCGGCCGCGTGCCGTGCCCCGCGGACGCCGTACCGCCCGTTCCGCCGCGCGGTACGCCACGCCGTGCGCCGGCCACGCCGTACGATCCGCCCCCGGCCGTACGCGCAAAACTCGAAGTTTGACCCAGCGGCTTGCCGGCCTCGGCGTGTCGGCGCCGCACGGTCAAACTTTGAGTTTGCGGAAGGACCCGACCACGGTGGGCGGAGGGCCCGGGGACCGTCGGGCGGCGAATATCGATCGCGCGGCAGGGCGGACTGCGCCAGACTGCGCCGGGTGATCAGGTACGAGGTGGACATCCGGCTCACCGAGGTGGAGCCGTCGGACGCTCGTCAGGTGGTCGAGGAACATCACCGGCTACAGTCGTACACCGGGGATTTCTTTCTCGGCAGTCGGCAGCTGGAGGCCCGGCACCTGGCGATCGAGGTCGACGGTCAGCGCGTCGGCCTCGCCGCGGTGGGCGGCGACGGATTGTCGCTGTGCACGGTCGCACCGCCGGCGGTGCGACTCGACCGCCAGATCCTGGAGACGGTGCTCTCCGAGACCGGAGCGACCCAGGCGTACGCCGCGTCCTGGGACCGACATCACCTCAACCTGTTCGGCAACTTCGCCACCGGAATCGACAACCAGACGTACCAGTTCGAGCTGCTCCGGCCCGCGGACCTCCGGCCACCGCTGCCCGGCGTGGCGCTCAGCATCGCGGGCGACTCGGATCTGGATTACCTGCACAGCACCGGTTTCCTGGACGATTCCGACGACAAGGCCGCCAAGGGGGAGCTGCGGGTCGCCCGGCTCGACGGCCGCAGGGTGGGGATCGGCGTCGCCCATCCGCACCCGTTGCACGACGCCCGGGTCGATATCGGTATGTACACCGACCCGCCGGCCCGCCGTACCGGCATCGGCCGATCGATCCTGGCGCTCACAGCGCAGCAGGTCCTGGCCTCCGGTGGTAGGCCGACAGCCGGCTGCTGGTGGGCCAATTGGCAGTCACGACGCACGCTCGAATCTGCCGGCCTGACCTGCATCGGTACGATCTTCCGCCTCGAACTGGATCCGGACCGCTTCCGTCAGTCCTGAATGCCCCCACCCTCAGCGATCGCCGAGCTGGTTGATCAAAGTGATCTTCTGCCAGATCTGCCGGGTCAGGTTCACCGTCAGGTCCTCGACGGTGCTGACCGTGTCCAGCACGACGTCGTCGCGGGATTCCTCGGCGCACAGCGCCGCCGCCTTGCCGACCAGGCTGAGCAGTTCCGAACAGTAGTCGAGGTAGTAGACCAGTCCGGTCAGATCCAGGTCGATCGGCGGCGGGCTCGCCGACGTCGGGTGATATCCGGCCCGCAGCCTCTCCGGGTCCTTGCTCAGCTGATGCATGTCGATGATGTGTGCCATCGAACGCAATCGATGCAGCAGCCGCAGTGTCTCGGCCCGCACCAGCCGGTCGGGCACCGAATACAGGAAGAAGACAGCAAGCCCGGCGAAGACGACATCACTGATCGAGCTGTCCAGCAGTGGCAGCAGGGTGCCGGGCTCCTGCAGCGATCCGTCATCGGTCGAGGTGATCAGCGCCCAGCCGAACAGCACCATGGCGACTCCGATGAGTACCGCGATCAGGATCCAGCGGACCAGCCTCGCCACCGTGAGTCGGCGCCGGAGCCGGGGACCGGTACCGGCGACCTCCTCGATCAGCCGGGCGAGTTCAACGGCGATCCGAACCAGATTGCGGTCCGGAAAGCGTGCTGCGATCCGCGACTCCAACCGCTTGACGGTCCCCAGGACCTGCGGACCGTCGAGTTTCTCCAGACCCATGCAGCAGGAGGGCGCTCAGGACGCGACGTCGGGGCTTGAGCTAGATCTTGAGCTTGATCTGCGGGATCCCTGGCGCCTGGGTGCCCATGTCCTTGGCCCATCGGCTCGCCGCGAAGCGGGTCACCACGAACTGGGTCAACCCGACTCCCACCCCACTGGCGATGGCCCAGCTGGCCGCCTCGACCAGCGGCGTGTTCGGGTCGGTCGCCGACGGCGGTTTCTTGCCGGTCGCGGCCCTCCAGGCGATCTTGATCCCTTGCTGGGCCGCGATCGTCGTGGCCGCTCCGAAGACTCCCATGTAGATCTTCCACACCAGCTTCGACGTCGGTCGCATACGTCGACTCTAGCGGGCGCCGGCCTGCGGTGACAGCACGTCGATGCGGATCACCCGATCAGCCCGATCCGGCCGGGATTCGCGGTCGGCACACACATTGTCATCAAACGCTCCCCACGACGTACGGTTGACGCGTGCCAGAGGCCGTAGATCAGCGATCCCACCCCGGCTACACCGAGCGGCTCTGGGTGCCCATCGGGTGGTGGGTGCTGACCGCGCTGTTCGCCATCTCCCTGCTGGTCGCGGTGCTGTTCTATCTCGGCCCGATCTGGGGCTTCGGCTCCGGGCTGTTGGTGATGGTGGTGATGGGCCTGCTCTTCTATCGGTACGGACGCGAACAGATCCGCGTCGAGTCGGATCGGCTCTGGGTCGGCGCTGCGAACATCGAATGGGCCTACGTGACCGCCGGCCGGGCCCTGGACGAGGCGACCACCCGCAGACGCCGGGGCCCGGAATCCGACGCCCGCGCCTATCTGGTTCTCCGGCCCTACCTGAACCGCGCGGTCGAGGTGACCCTCGACGACGTGGACGATCCGACGCCCTACTGGCTGATCAGCTCTCGCGCGCCGGAGCGGCTGGCGGCGGCGATCTCGGCGCACTGCGCCGCGCCGGCCGCTCCTGGGAATCCTCCGGGGCGCGGTGTGGAGAGTGGCGCGGAGAGCGTCGCGGATCGGGGAACCGTGCCCCGGAGACCGCCCCGGAAAGTTGTCGCGGAACCTGACGTTCGGCCGGAAGTGTCACCCACCGGAGATACGCTTGATTCGTGAGCAGAACGGTTCCCTACGAGGGGCGCTCCGACGCTCCCGAGGTGCGTTCTCCGGGCGGCGAAGGAGTTGACGTGGTCGAGGTGCAGTTGCTGCTCCTCGACCCGGGGTTACCCGCACCCTCCTACGCCCGACCCGGTGATGCCGGGGCCGATCTGCAGCTGACCGCCGACACCGTTCTGCAGCCGGGTGAGCGGCAACTCGTCGGCACCGGTGTCGCCATCGCCCTGCCCGAGGGTTATGTCGGACTGGTACACCCGCGCTCGGGAATGGCGGCCACCCACGGGCTGAGCATCGTCAACGCGCCGGGCACGGTGGACGCCGGCTACCGCGGCGAGATCAAGGTCTGTCTGATCAACACCGATCGGTCCACGCCGATCAAACTGTCCCGCGGTGATCGCATCGCTCAACTGGTCGTTCAGCGGGTGAGTCGAGCCGACTTCGTGACGGTGTCACAATTGCCCGGGTCCATCCGCGGATCGGATGGGTACGGGTCTACCGGCGGGATGCCGACAGACCTGACGAACGGGCCGGTTGCGGCCGACGGACGCCCGGATCAGCCTGGGGTCGAGCCGGGCAGTACACAGCAGGAGAAGAGTCGATGATCTTTCGCTCGCGCCGGCGGCGAAACGAATCCACCGAGTTGGTCGAGGATGACGCAGCCCTGGACGACGGCACCGCGGCAGCCGACGAGCCGACCTCCGACGACCCCGCGCCCGACCGAGCTGACCGGCCCGACCCGTCGGAGCGCTCCGAGGCGTCCGGAACTCCCGGAACGGGTGCGAACGGGGCGCAGCCCGCAAGCACGACCGGCAGCGTGGCACCGACGCTGACCGAGCTGGATGCCCAGGACTGGCGGGATCTCGGGCCGTACGACATCTCCGATATCGACATCGATGCCTTGGAGACCGAGGTCGAGCAGCAGTCCCGGATCGATCTGGGGAGCATCGTGCTGGGTGCGCCCGAGAACACCGAGCTGAGGCTGCAGGTCGACGAAGCGAGCCAGCAGGTCGTCTCGGCGATGATGATCCGCGGTGATTCCGCGCTGGAGGTCGGTGCGTTCGCTGCCCCGCGCAGCGGCGGACTGTGGGCCGAGATCCGGGACGAGCTGGTGCAGGCGGCCCACGAGGCAGGCGGCTCGGCCGACCTGGTGCCGGGTCCGTTCGGCGTCGAGTTGCGCCGGCTGCTGCCGGTTCGCAGCCCGGACGGCCAGGACGGCTACCAGCCCTCGAGGATGTGGGTCGCCGAGGGCCCGCGGTGGATGTTGCGCGGCATCATCTACGGCCAGGCGGCTCTGAACGATGGAACTGATGGTCCGGTTGCGGACTTCTTGGAAGCATTCCGGACGATCGTCGTCCGACGCGGCGACGAAGCCATGGCACCGGGAGATCTTCTCCCGCTGTCCCTTCCCGAAAACGCCTCTCCCGTCGCACCCGCGGCGGGTGAATCAGGAGAAACCTGATGACTACGAATCCGCAGACCGGCGCCCGCGCCGGGGCGGACAAAGGCAATGGGCTGTTCCGCCGGGCGATCCGGCGGCTGGCCTCATCCAATGCCCAACTGGAGGACGAAGAGCGGCAACGCATGGTCCGCAAGACCGGCGCCATGCCGATCAGCTCCTGCGGTGACCGGCAGGTGGTCGACCTGTGCGGCGACGTCGCGACGGTGACGCTCAACCCGCACGGCGGCAAGCCCGCCCTCGAGGTCGAACTGCGCGACGGTTCCGGATCGGTGACCCTGGTCTGGCTCGGCCGGCGCAAGATTCCCGGCATCGAGCCGGGTCGCACGATTCGGGTCTCCGGCCGGATCAGTTGTGGCGCCAACGGCCAGCGGGTCGTCTTCAACCCCAGGTACGAGCTGCTCTGACCTCCGGCGGGCTGTTGCCGCCCGCCCGTCCCAGGGGTCGGTCGATGGGCTCAGGCGGCGCCGCCGATCCGCGGCGAAAGCATGTCGGCCAGGCTCCGTTCCACCTCCTGGGTGGCGACGAACAGCAACTCGTCCCCTGCCTCCAGCGAACCGTCCGTGTCAGGTGCTTGGGCCAGACCATCCCGGACGATGGCCACCAGCACCGCGTCACCGGGCAGCCGCAGATCGCCGATCCGCGCGCCGACCTGCGGACTCTGCTCAGGCAGCGTGAGTTCCACGAGGTTGGCGCTGCCCTGGTGGAAGGTGAGCAGTCGCACCAGGTCACCGACCGTGACCGCCTCCTCGACCAGGGCGGACATCAGCCGGGGCGTCGAGACAGCATGATCCACACCCCAATCGTCGGTGAACAACCATTCGTTCTTGGGGTGGTTCACCCGGGCGACCGTACGGGGCACGCTGAACTCGGTCTTGGCCAGCAGCGAGGTGACCAGATTGACCTTGTCGTCTCCGGTCGCGGCGATCGCCACATCACATGTGTCGATGCCGGCCTCCTCGAGAGTGGAGAGCTCGCAGGCATCGGCCAGCAACCACTCGGCCTCGGGAAGGGTCTCCGCCTTGATCGCTCCCGGGTCCTTATCGATCAACAGCACCTGGTGCCCGTTCTCCACCAGCTCCGCGGCGATCGACCTGCCGACGTTGCCGGCTCCCGCTATCGAGACCCGCATCCCGCACTCCTTCTGTGATCGTGAAGCGATTCCTGGCTGACCATGATCAACCGCAAGGCTGTCCCCGGGCCGATCATCCCGCCCGCGGCGGACCGGCGAGGGTCGCCTCGACGGCGGCAAGCCGCTGGTCCTCGACCGCCACATAGAGCAGATCGCCGTCCTGGAAGACGGTCCCGGCAGTCGGCACGATGCCGTCGCCCATCCGCTGGATGAAGGCCACGCGGGTGCTGGCAGCCGCCTCGATCTGGTCGACCCGTCTGCCGACCCAGCTGGCGTCGACGTGCACCTCGGCCAGGCGTACGGTCCCGGAGGCGTCGCGCCAGTGCGGTTCCGATCCGGTCGGCAGCAACCGCCGGATCACCTGGTCGGCGGTCCAGCGGACGGTGGCCACGGTCGGGATCCCCAGGCGCTCGTACACCTCGGCACGACCCGGATCGTAGATCCGGGCCACGACATTGGTGACCTCGAACGTCTCCCGGACCACCCGGGCAGCGATGATGTTGGAGTTGTCACCGCTGGAGACGGCGGCGAAACCGTCCGCCTCCCGGATCCCGGCCTCCAACAGCACCTCACGGTCGAATCCCATGCCCTTGACCGTCCGGCCGGTGAAGTCCGGCCCGAGGCGCCGGAACGCATCGGTGTTCATGTCGATCACAGCGACCGCGTGGCCGCGCTTTTCGAGACCGCGGGCGAGGGTCGAACCGACCCGGCCGCAGCCCATGATCACGATGTGCACTTGATGGTCTCCTCGGATACCAGCGGACGGACGCAGTAGCGCTCTGCTTCATCCTGATCCAATCGCAGCGAAGTCGGCAAACCCCACGCTGCGGCGCAGACGATGCAGGATCGTTGCCCGGCCCGACGCTGATGGTGTCCACGCCGGGTTGTGGGCCTAGGCTTTCCCGACGTGAACATCGCGGATGTGGGCAAGCGGCTGCTGATCGGCCGCAAGCTTCGCAGTACGCAGCTGGGCGAGACTCTGCTGCCGAAACGGATCGCTCTTCCCGTTTTCGCCTCCGACGCGCTCAGTTCGGTGGCGTACGCGCCGGATGAGATCCTGATCACCCTCTCGCTGGCCGGCGTCGCCGGGTTCGCGTTCTCCTGGCGGGTGGCGATCTTCGTCGCCATCGTGATGGTCGTCGTCGTCATGTCCTACCGGCAGAACGTCCGCGCCTATCCGTCCGGCGGCGGCGACTACGAGGTCGCCACCACCAATCTTGGACCCAACGCCGGCCTGACGGTCGCCAGCGCGCTCCTGGTCGACTATGTGCTCACCGTCGCGGTGTCGATATCGTCCGGCGTGCAGAACGCCGAAGCCGTGTTCCCGTTCCTCAAGGGCCATGAGGCGTTCGTCGCGGTGTTGGTGGTGCTGCTGCTGACCGCACTCAACCTGCGGGGCGTCCGCGAGTCAGGCACCCTGTTCGCAATCCCCACCTACTGCTTCATGGTCGGCGTACTGGCGATGATCATCTGGGGACTGTTCCGGATCGAGGTGCTCGGCCACCACATCGTTGTGGCGACCTCCGGCTACGACATCCAGGGCGACCCGCGCTACACCGGGCTGGCCGGATTCGCGTTCGTGGCGTTGATGGCCCGGACGTTCTCCTCCGGTTCCGCGGCGCTCACCGGGGTCGAAGCGATCTCCAACGGGGTCCCCGCCTTCCGGAAGCCCAAGAGCAAGAACGCTGCAACTACTCTTGCGCTGCTGGCCACGGTCGCGGTCAGCATGATGCTGGGCGTGATCACCCTGGCCCACCTCACCGGGCTGAGGCTGGTGGACCCGCCCTACAGCCACTACGTGGTCAACGGCCGGGTGGTGAACCTGAACGAGGACACCGCGATCGGCCAGCTGGCCCGGGCGGTCTTCGACCACTTCCCGCCGGGCTTCTACTTCGTGCTCGGCGCGACGATGTTGATCCTGTTCCTGGCCGCCAACACCGCGTTCAACGGGTTCCCGGTGCTCGGCTCGATCCTCGGCCGGGACGGTTACCTGCCCAGGCAGTTGCACACCCGCGGTGATCGGCTCGCCTACAGCAACGGCATCCTGCTGCTGGCCGTCGGGGCGGTTGTGCTGATCATCGCCTTCGACGCCAGCGTCTCGGCCCTGATCCAGCTGTACGTCGTCGGCGTGTTCGTGTCCTTCACCACCAGCCAGACCGGAATGGTGATCCACTGGACCCGGCTGTTGAAGGGTGAGGCAGACCGCCACGCCCGGTTGCGAATGATCCGGGCGCGCGTGATCAACGGCGTCGGCGCGGTCTGCACCGGAACGGTGTTGATCATCGTGCTGCTGTCCAAGTTCGTGCAGGGCGCCTACATCGCGATCATCGCGATGATCGTGCTGTTCCTGATGATGAAGGCGATCCGACGGCATTACGACACCGTCGCGCGGGAGACGGCGATCGATCCGACCGAGGACAAGATGCTGCCGAGCCGGGTCCGGGCGGTCGTGCTGGTGTCCAAGTTGCACAAACCGACCCTGCGGGCGTTGGCGTTCGCCAAGGCGTCTCGACCGAGCACGCTGGAGGCGATCACCGTCGACGTCGATCCCGACGAGACCGAACGGCTGGTCCAGCAATGGGAGGACGCCGGCATTGCCGTACCGCTGAAGGTGATCGCGTCGCCGTACCGGGAGATCACCAACCCGGCGCTGGAGTTCGTCCGCAACATCCGTCGGGAGAGCCCGCGTGACGTCGTGACGGTCTACATCCCCGAGTACGTCGTCGGGCGTTGGTGGGAACAGTTCCTGCACAACCAGAGCGCCCTGCGGTTGAAGGCCAGGCTGCTGTTCACCCCGGGCGTGATGGTGACCTCGGTGCCGTTCCTGTTGCAGTCCTCGAGCGCGGGGGAGCGGCGCTACGCCCGGTCCGACCGGCGATCCCGCGCGTCCGTCCGCCAGTGACTGCCGAGACGCCGGCGGGCGAGGCCGCCGGGCCCGTGACGGTCGGACCCGTGACGGTCGGACCCGTGACGGTCGGGCCGATCGCCCACGGCGGCCATTGCGTGGCCCGCTACGACGGGCGGGTAATCTTCGTACGCCATGCGCTGCCGGGCGAGACGGTGATGATCACGATCACCGACACCGGGCAGCCCAGCTATTGGCGCGGTGACGCGACGGTGATCATCGACCCGTCGCCGGACAGGATCGACCGGGCCTGTCCGATCTCCGGGCCTGGTGGCTGCGGCGGCTGCGATTTCCAGCATGTCGCGCCGGCCGCGCAGCGGCGGCTCAAGGCCGACGTCCTGGCCGAACAGCTGCATCGGCTGGCCGGACTCGATCTTCACGTGCCCGTGGAGCATGTACCGGTCCGGAGTCCATCGCAGGACGGGCAACCGGTCGACGGGCTCGGCTGGCGGACCCGGATGCGCTACCTGTTCGATGATCATAGGCAGCCCGGCTTGCGGGCCCATCGCTCGCATCGGGTGATCACGTTGCCGCCGCAGGGTTGCCTGATCGCATCCCCGGTGATCAGCAGGCCGACGGGCGCGCCGTCCGATGGCGAGCTGATCGGAATCGACGCCGCCGATGGTGTGCACTGGCTGTCGGGCGAGGACCGTGAGCAGATCACCGAACATGCCGTCGGCCGCGACTGGCAGGTGGCCGGCGACGGGTTCTGGCAGGTGCACCCCGCGGCGGCCGATCTGCTGGCCACGGCGGTGTTGGACGGGTTACGTCCCGAGTCGGGTGAGAAGGCGTTCGACCTCTACTGCGGCGTCGGCCTGTTCTCCGGTGCCCTGGTCGATGCGGGTTGCCGGGTGATCGGGGTCGAGTCGAGTCGTGACGCCGTCGCTGCGGCCCGGCGCAACCTGGCCGATGCCGGTTCCCGTGCCCGGTTCCACGCCGCCCGGGTGGATCGGGCGCTCGGCGCTCCGCGCGGGCGCAGCGCGTTGCCCGGGTCCACCGATCTGATCGTGCTCGATCCGCCGCGCAGCGGGGCGGGCAAGCGGGTGATCGAGCAGGTCGTACGCCGCCGGCCGCGGGCCATCGCGTATGTCGCCTGCGATCCCGCAGCACTGGCCCGGGACCTGGGCTACCTGTTCCGGCAGGCGTACCAGCTGACGTCGCTGCGGGCCTTCGACCTGTTCCCGATGACCCATCACCTGGAGTGCGTCGCCGTCCTGCAGCCCAGCGGTGGTTGAGCGGGCCGGCGCTGTCGCTAGTGTCGGAGGTGACCACTCCCGGCGGCATGGCGGTCACCGAGTGCTTCCCAACGGTGATATCTTGACGTCGAGAGAGTTTCGACGACAACGGAGTGACGCATGACGAGCGAAGCCGGTAACCAAGGTTCTCCCGAGAGCACCGGCCGGAGCGTGAACAGCTTCGGTGCGAAGGCCACCCTGGCAGTGGGTGACAAGTCCTACGAGATCTTCCGCCTCGACGCGGTCGAGGGATCGGAAAAGCTGCCGTACAGCCTGAAGGTGTTGTTGGAGAACCTGCTGCGCACCGAGGACGGCGCCAACATCACCGCCGACGATATCCGTGCGTTGGCTGGATGGGATCCCGATGCCCAACCCAGCAAGGAGATCCAGTTCACGCCGGCCCGGGTGATCATGCAGGACTTCACCGGCGTCCCGGCGATCGTCGACCTCGCCACGATGCGTGAGGCGTTCGCCGATCTCGGCGGTGATCCCAACAAGATCAATCCGCTGTCACCGGCGGAGCTGGTGATCGACCACTCGGTGATCGCCGACGTCTTCGGCACGGCCGATGCCTTCACCCGCAATGTCGAGATCGAGTACGGCCGCAACAAGGAGCGCTACCAGTTCCTGCGCTGGGGGCAGGGCGCCTTCGACGACTTCAAGGTCGTCCCGCCGGGCACCGGCATCGTGCACCAGGTCAACATCGAGCACCTGGCCCGGGTCGTCTTCCCGCGGGAGATCGACGGTCAGACGTACGCCTATCCCGACACCCTGGTCGGCACCGACAGTCACACCACGATGGTCAACGGCCTCGGCGTCGTCGGTTGGGGCGTCGGTGGCATCGAGGCTGAGGCGGCGATGCTCGGCCAGCCGGTGTCCATGCTGGTTCCGCGGGTGGTCGGCTTCAAGCTCTCCGGCTCGCTGCCGGAGGGAGCCACCGCGACCGACCTGGTACTGACGATCACCGAGATGCTCCGCGCGCATGGCGCAGTCGGCAAGTTCGTCGAGTTCTACGGACTTGGTGTCGCCGAGGTACCGGTCGCCAACCGGGCCACCATCGGCAACATGAGTCCCGAGTACGGATCGACCATCGCGATCTTCCCGATCGACGACAAGACGATCGACTACCTCCGGCTCACCGGCCGTACACCGGAGCAGATCGCCCTGGTCGAGGCGTACGCCAAGGCGCAGGGTCTGTGGCACGAGGCGGACAAGGAGCCGAAGTACTCCGAGTATCTCGAACTTGATCTTGGTTCGGTGGTGCCGAGCATCTCCGGCCCGAAGCGGCCCCAGGACCGGGTATCGCTGTCCGATGCGAAGCAGGGCTTCCGCGGAGCGCTGACCGCCTACGTCGAGGACGACGAAGAGGCGATCACCGGGGCGTACGACGAGGCGCTGGAGGAGTCCTTCCCCGCCTCCGACGCGCCGGCCGCCCACGAGAGCGTCCATGGTCAGACTCCGGGTCGCGACTATCTGTCCTGCGCACCTGCCGACGGCAAACGCAGCAGCAGGTCGGTGAAGGTCACGCTGGACGACGGCACGACGGTCACCCTGGATCACGGCGCAGTCGTGATCGCGGCGATCACCTCGTGCACCAACACCTCCAACCCGAGCGTCATGATCGGCGCAGCCCTGGTGGCCAAGAAGGCGATCGAACGCGGCCTGAGCCGCAAGCCATGGGTGAAGACCACGCTGGCCCCGGGCTCGAAGGTGGTCAGCGACTACTACGAGCGGTCCGGCCTGACCCCGTACCTGGACAAGCTGGGATTCAACCTGGTGGGGTACGGATGTACCACCTGCATCGGCAACTCCGGGCCGCTGATCCCGGAGGTCAGCGACGCCGTCAACGCCAATGACCTTGCTGTGGTGTCGGTACTGTCCGGCAACCGGAACTTCGAGGGTCGGATCAACCCCGACGTCAAGATGAACTACCTCGCCAGCCCGCCGCTGGTGGTCGCCTACGCCCTGGCCGGCAGCATGGACATCGATCTGACCACCGAACCGCTGGGCACCGACACGTCGGGGAATCCCGTGTATCTGAACGACATCTGGCCGACCGAGGCCGAGATCGACGAAATCGTGTCCTCGGCGATCGGTGCGGAGATGTTCACCGAAAGCTATGCCGACGTCTTCGCCGGTGATCAACAGTGGCAGTCGCTGCCGACACCGGAGGGCGAGACCTTCGCCTGGGATTCGGAGTCGACCTACGTCCGCAAGCCGCCGTACTTCGACGGAATGCCGACCGAGCCGGCTGCAGTGACCGATATCGAGGGTGCCCGGGTGTTGCTCAAGCTCGGCGACTCGGTGACCACCGATCACATCAGCCCGGCGGGTTCGATCAAGGCCGACAGCCCGGCCGGTCAGTACCTGACCGAGCACGGCATCGACCGGCGGGACTTCAACTCCTACGGCTCACGGCGCGGCAACCACGAGGTGATGATCCGGGGCACGTTCGCCAACATCCGGCTGCGGAACCAGATCGCACCGGGGACAGAAGGCGGGTTCACCCGGGACTTCACCTCCGAGGACGCTCCGGTGACGACGGTCTTCGACGCATCGCAGAACTACCAGGCCGCCGGAACCCCGCTGGTTGTGCTGGCCGGCAAGGAGTACGGCTCCGGCTCCTCGCGCGACTGGGCGGCCAAGGGCACCGCACTGCTCGGCGTCCGCGCGGTGATCGCCGAGTCCTACGAACGGATCCACCGGTCCAACCTGATCGGCATGGGCGTTCTCCCGCTGCAGTACCCGGAGGGCCAGACCGCGGAGAGCCTCGGGCTGACCGGAGAGGAAACCTTCACCATCACCGGGATCACCGAGCTCAACGAGGGCACGACACCCCGGACCGTATCGGTGCAGGCCGGCGACGTGACCTTCGACGCTCTCGTCCGGATCGACACACCTGGGGAGGCCGCGTACTACCGGCACGGCGGCATCATGCAGTACGTGCTGCGGTCGCTGCTGCGCCGGTAGGTCGTCCCTGTGCGCTGACAGCAATCACGACGGCGATCGCCTTCTCGGGGCTTGGAGCCCGGAAGGCGATCGCCGTCGTCATTCCCGTCATTGTGCGGCCGTGTCACTTGGGCAGCGGCGGCACTAGCATCTCCTCCCATGGCTGCCGCGAGCGAGGACCGTGCCTGGGTGAGGGAGGCGATCCGGCTGCTCGACGCCGACGCCAATCGCAGTGCGGACACCCATCTGCATGTCTTCCCGTTGCCGCCGGAGTGGGGCATCGACCTGTACCTGAAGGACGAGTCGGTGCACCCCACCGGCTCGCTGAAGCACCGCCTGGCCAGGTCGTTGATCCTGTACGGCCTGGTGAACGGCCGGATCGGACCGGCCACCGGGCTGGTCGAGGCGTCCAGCGGATCGACGGCGGTGTCGGAGGCCTACTTCGCACGGATGCTCGGACTCCGCTTCACCGCGGTGGTGCCACGCAACACCAGTCCGGAGAAGATCGCCATGATCGAGTTCTATGGCGGCGGGTGCCACCTGGTCGACAAGGCGTCGGAGATGTACGGGGCAGCGGCCCGGTTGGCCGACGACTCCGACGGCTACTACCTCGACCAGTTCACGCTTGCGGAGCGAGCGACCGACTGGCGCGGCAACAACAACATCGCCGAGTCGGTCTTCTCCCAGTTGGCTCTCGAGCGGTATCCGATCCCGGCCTGGATCGTCGTCGGCGCGGGCACCGGCGGCACCAGCGCCACCTTCGGCCGGTACGTCCGCTACCGCAGGCACCGCACCAGGATCGCCGTGGTGGACCCGGAGGGTTCTGCCTTCTACGGCGGCTGGAAGACCGAATCGCCAGACTCTCGGCCCGGGCGCCCGTCCCGCATCGAGGGCATCGGACGCCCCCGGGTCGAGCCGTCCTTCGTTCCCGAGGTGATCGACGAGATGCTGCAGATCCCCGATGCCGGCTCGCTGGCCGCGATCCGCCTGCTGCGCAGCCGCACCAGGCACTGGGCGGCGGTTCCACCGGCACCAATCTCTACGGCGCGTTCCAGCTCATCGCGCGAATGATCACCGACCAGGAGCACGGCAGCGTGGTCACATTGATCTGCGACAGCGGGGAACGCTACGCCAACAGTTACTACGACGACGATTGGATCGCCGACCAGGGCTTCGATCTGGCCCCGCACCTGGCGACCATGGAGCACTTCCTGGAGACCGGACGCTGGGATCGGCACCCGTGATCGAATGGGTGTTCTTCGATGTCGACCAGACCCTGTGCGACTTCGCCAGCATGATGCGCCGAGCCTGTCCGCGTCGCTGGCCGAGATCGGGGAGCGTTGGCCCGAGCTGCGCGGACGCTACCAGCCCGATGACCTCGAAGCGATCCGCGACCGATTGGCCGATGCGTACGGGGATCGACCCGTGCCGCTGGTGCCGGTACGCCGGCAGATGTTCGCCGAGGCGTTGGCTCCGGTGGGTCCGCGCGTAGACGAGATCGACGAGATCACCGAGCACTACTTGGGAATCCGGTTCGCCGAACCATTGCTGTTCGACGATGTGCTGCCCTGCCTGGAGGCGCTGCGGGGGACCTGCCGGCTCGGCGTGATCACCAACGGCAACTCCAAACTCGACTCGCTCGGACTTGATCACTACTTCGACCGGGAGTTCGTCGCCGAACAGGTGGGATACGCCAAGCCCGACCCGCGGATCTACGCCCATGCCGCCGCTGACGTCGGTTGCCGACCGCGGGAGTTGATCATGGTCGGCGACTCGTGGGGGAAGGACGTCCGAGCCGCCCGGGACGCCGGCTGGCGCGGCATCTGGTTGCGCCGCGACGTCGACCCGAGCGGTCACGATGAGATCGGGAACCTGACCGCTCTGCCGGAGCTGCTGGACATCCGGACACGCGGCACGGTCCGGTTCAGACCAGGGTGATCTCCTTGCCGGAGTCAGCCGACTCGTAGATCCCTTCCAGGATCTTCATGATCTCGACGCCGTGCCAGGCCGGCGCGACGCTCTCCGCGCGACCCAGCGAGGCGTCGACGAAGTTGGCGATCTCGTTACGGAAGCCGACGGTGATCTCATCCGTGCGGGCGGCGATCTGCGGCTCGATGTTGACCACCGTGTCGTGCCGCTCGGTGGCGATCTTCAGCTCCGGCTCGAGTTCGGCGCCGCCCTTCTGCCCGTACACAGACACGTCGATGGAGTTCTTGATCGCGTGCAACGAGTAGGAGGCGTCGATCAGCAGCGAGGCACCGTTGTCGAAGCGGACGACCGCGTTGGCCATGTCCTCGACGCTGTTCTTGGTCGGGTCGTAGTCGGAGACCCGGTAGCGCGGCAGGTTGACGATGTTGGCGCGATTGCCCAGCTCGGCGTAGGTGTGTCCGCTGACCGCGGTGGCCTGCGGTGATCCCATCAGATACCAGCACAGGTCGATCACGTGGACGCCGATGTCCAGCAGCGGGCCGCCGCCGGCGATCTCCTTGTCGGCGAACCAGCCGCCGGGGTTGCCCACCCGCCGGATGCAGCTGGCCTTCGCGTAGTAGATGTCACCAAGATCACCGGCGTCGATGAACGTCTTCAGCACCTGGCAGTTGGGGAAGTGCCGGCGTACGAAACCGACCTGGACGACGCGATCGTGATCTTCGACGACGCGCTGCAGTTCCAGTGCCTCGCCGTAGGTACGGCTGATCGGCTTCTCCACCAGGACGTGCTTGCCTGCCTTGACCGCGGCGATCGACCACGAGGCATGGGTGTTGTTCCAGGTGCAGACGCTGACACCGTCCACCTCCGGGTCGGCGAGCAGCTGGTTCGGGTCGCCGTAGGCCCGCTTGGCGCCGAACTGGTCGGCAACCGCCTGGGCACGTTCAGCGTTGATGTCGCTGACGGCGACGATCTCGACGTCGGGGTTGGTTGCGTACGCTCCCAGGTGGAGCTGGGCGATGCTTCCGGTGCCGATGACACCGATCTTGAACTTTGGCACGGTGCTGTTCAGTCCTCTGTGCTGGCTACGGGTCGGTTGGTCTGTGGGTCAACTGTGGGTCAAACGATCATGCTTCGGCGATCAGCCGCTTGGCGTTGGCCAGGCCGCGTTCGCAACCGAGCAGGCAGTCCTCGATGCCTTCGAACTCGATGGACGCGTACCCCTGATAGGAGGATTCCTTGATCGACTTCGCCACGGAACGCAGATCGATGTCGCCGTTCCCGACGATCGCGCCGCGCAGGAACTTGCCGCCCTTGGACAGGAACCAGCCCTCGCCCGGATCCTTGTCCGCGGGGCGGATGTAGAAGTCCTTGAAGTGCACGATCATCGCGTACGGCAGGTTCTGCGGTACCGACGCCGTCGGGTCCTCGTCGACACAGACGAAGTTGCCGACGTCCAGGGTGGTCTTGAAGTTCGGCTCGCCGACGGCGTGCACGATCCGGCGCACCCGGTCTGCGGATTGCACGAAGAAGCCGTGGTTCTCCAGGCTGGTCGTGATGCCCTTGCCGGCGGCGTACCCGGCGATCTCCTTGGTGGCGCCGACGATCAACGGAAGCGCCTCCTCGAAGAGGGGAGTGTCATCGCCCTCGAGGCCCTTGTGCGCGACCACGTCGTGCCGCATCAGCGTGATGCCCAGTTGCTCGGCCAGGTCGACGTAGGCCTTGACGCGCTTGACCTCTGCCTCGAGTTCGGCCTGGTCGGAGGTGTAGAAATTGGCGCCGACCGCGATGTTGGAGAGCGTGACGCCGGACTGCTCGGCCTTCGCCCGGATGGAATCCACGTATTCCGGATCGGACTCGAGGTTCGGGATCGGCGCGTCCGGCCCATGTTGGCCGGCCACCGCCAGTTCGAGGTGCTCGCCCTCGCTGTCGGCGACCCAGTCGATGACGTCGGGCAACGTCATCTCGCCGGACCGCAGCTTCTGGGAGAAGCTGTAACTGCTGAAGCCGAAGCTGATCTTGTCGGTCATGTCCCCTTCTCGGGCTTCGTCGGTGAACACAGGTCGGTGCTTGCTCCGATCATTGCGTGCCCGCCCGGTCCGCTTGCGTCCGGGGGTCGGTTTCGGGCGCGGTACGCAGCCGCCGCCACGGTGGCGGCACCGCCGGAAGCCCGAAGATCTGCTCCGAACCCCGCTCGAAGGCGTACGCCAGCGCGCCCGTGACGGACGCGTCCGAGGTCAGCCGTGACGTGGTCAACTCCGGGCGGACCGGCAGGTCGAGCAGCCGGTCGAGCTGCCGGGCCAGCGGTCCGAGCAGGGTCCGACCGGCTCGGGACAGGCCACCGCCGACGATCACCAGCTCCGGGTCGAGGGTCAGCGCCAGGGTCGCCAGCCGGGGAGCGAGTTGCTCGCAGAAGGCGTCGATCTCGGCGAGCGCCCGGTGGTCACCGGCTGCCGCCCGGTCGAAGAGCGGCCGGGCTTCCCGCCCGGTCGACCAGCAGAGCCCTCCGCCGTCGTCGTAGGACGGGGTCCAGCGCATCCCGCGTTGCGCACCGAGCTCACCGGCCATCCGGTTCCTGCCCTGCAGGATCTGGTCGTCGACCATCAGTGCGACCGCGATCCTCCTGCCCAGATGGAGGTAGATCAGATTCCCTGCGATGTCGCCGAGATGATGTTCTGCATACGCCGCGAGCTTGAGATCGGTCTCGACCAACACCGCGCAACCGAGCCGCCGGGACAGCTCGGCTCCCGGACGAACACCGGTCCATTCCGGAAGCTGCCCGCTCCGCACCAGCCGTTGATCATGATCGAGGATTCCGGGCACCGCCAGGCCGACTGCCGCCGGCCGCGGGTGCGGACGGTGTCCGGCCGTACCGGTCGATCGGTGCTCGACGGCGCTCGTCACGAGCTCCGTGATCACCTCGAGTCGGTCGGTCGCGGCATCACCGTCCAGGCGCCTGCAGACGCGGGAGACGATCGACCCGCCGGCGTCGCTGACCGTGCAGCGGACGACGTGTGCGCCGACCTCGACGCCGGCGACCAGCGTCGTCGACGGATCGGCGACGAACCGCCGTGCCGGACGTCCCGGCGTACAACTGTCCGACGGTTCGGCCGTCCGCACCGGTCCGGCGGCGATGAGGTCGTGCAGGACCGCGTCAACGGTTGGCCGGGAGAGCCCGGTACGTGAGGTCAGGTCGGCAACGGTGAGCGGTTCTTCGGCATTCAGCAGGATCATCAGGCAGTCCCGCGCGTTGGTCTGTCGTACTGCCGCCGCGGCCAGATCGGCAGTCGACCTGTCCCGGCTTCGGGCGGCGTTCGTAGGGTCGGAGAAGCGCTTGGCAAACTGAGTCATCGGAACCTTCGGTTCGTCCCGGACCGGCGTGAGGACCGCCGGTCCGGCAAATCGCGGTGTGCCCTCCTGGGGCTCCGCGTCAGGTGTCGTCGTCCGGGCGGACCCGGCTCAGGGCAGCCGCGATGCGGGCCGCATAGTCGGCGGCCTCACCGGCGGCATAGCGGGTGCGCGGCCAGAAGAAGCCGCGCAGTCCGTCGCCCTTGGTCCGCGGTACGACGTGAAGGTGCAGATGGGGTATCGACTGACTGACGATCGTGTTGATCGCGCTGAACGTGCCCTGCGCGCCCAGTCCGTCGAGCATCGCCGACGACATCCGGCGGGCCAGCCCCAGCAGGGGCTGCATCAGGTCCTCCGGAAGTGTCAGCAGCGTGTCGACATGGCGGACCGGTGCGATCAGCACATGCCCCTTGAACACCGGTCGGTGATCAAGAAAGCCGATCAGGTTGTCGTCGCGGTGGACCACGTCGGCCGGAAGATCACCGGCCACGATCCGGCAGATGACATCGTCGCTGCGGTGTTCGGCTGTGCCGGAGTTGATCATCAGAGTCTCCCCAAATGCTTGGTGAAGTGCGTCGGGTGCGCCGTTGGGCGCGAGATCGGCGCCGATGCTCAGTCGGGGGAGAAGCCGGGATCGTACAGCGAGGCCTGCGGTTGTGACGAGCCGGATCCGCGTACGCCTGCGGCGGTCGTTACCGTGCCGCGGATCACGCTCGGAAGCGTGCTGTGCTCGTGCCAGGGGCCACCGGATGCGCTTGTGGTGATCACGCCTTGCGACGGAGACGGGACTTGAGCCGGTGCCTGTCCCGGACCGCCGGTGCCCAGGCCGAGGAGCAGAAGCCCGGACCGTGCGACCAGGTGTACGTGGGTCGACGGGGTGGCGACCAGGTGGGTGCCGGGGATCGCTGTCGAGGCGGGCCGGCAAGTGAGCAGGCCGAGGAGTAGCTGAGGTTGCTGCGCGTGCTGGGTCGCCGTCGCCTGTCCCGTCCGCGTCGAGGCCCCGAACGGGGCGGAGTCGGCTGTGATGCCCGCGGCGGACAGGTCCGGGCCAAGGACCACCGGATCCGCCGCGCCGGTCGGGGATCCGAGACGGGTGATCGGGATGCCGCCGAGGAGACCGGCAGCGCTTCCGCCCGGTGTCAAACCGCCCGGAGACGAACCGACGGTCCGGCCGGCGGTGTTGCTGACGATCGAGATACCGTTGTTGACGATCGTGACGGTCTCGGCGACAGGCTGGACCGTCCGGCTGACGGTGCGGCTGACGGTGCGGCTGACGGTGCGGCTGACGGTGCTGTCGTCTGTGCGGGTGGCGGTGTTGATCACGGTGGTGACCACCGGGTTGCCGACTGCTGTGTCGACGGTCCTGGTGACCGTGTCCCGGGCGACCGGCTCGACTGTGGCAGTGACGTGATCAACCGTCTTTCCGACGTTGCCCACCGTTGTGCCGACTCCGCTCACGGTGTCGCCGACCGTGCCGACGAGGGCCCCGACCGGCTTGGCGTGATCACCGCCTGGACCATCTCCGAGATGAGCGCCGAGATGAGCGTCGAGATGAGCGCCGAGATCAGCGCCGAGATCACCCACCGTGTTACCGGTGCTGGTGACCACGCCGCCGGTCGAGGAGACCACCTTCGTACCGGTGCGCACCACTGCGGTGACCTGTCCGACCTCGTCACCGGCGGCGCTTCCGAAGCGGTCGGGATGACGCACTCCGTCGACGATCCCGGTCGTCCGGTCGACGGTCGAGCCCGCGGCGTCGGTCGTGGCACCGATGCTGCGCACCGCATCTCCGCCCGAATGGGTGACCTCCTCGACGCGTCCACCCGGAACGCGATGACCGGCGCGTTCCACGGGATCAGCAGTCGACCCGACCCGACTGCTGATCCCGTGGACCCTCCGCGACGCCGAATGCACCACGCCGTTGACGGCGTCGGCGGCAGCGGCAGTGGCTGCGGTGTGCGTACCGTTCGTTGTGTCCTTCGGGCGCTGGGTAGGCATCGTGTGGCCGGTGGCCTGAGGCGGCCGGTGACCGGCGGACGGGTGGCTCGAGGTCCTGCCGGAGGGGTGTCCGGCCGGGGGAGCGCCGAGGACACGGTGGACACCGTTGGTGACCTCAGCGCCGACCGACCGGACGCCGCCGCCAACACCGAAGAGGTCGGCAGCCGGACCGGAGTGATCATCGGTGTCGGCGGAGGCGAGCGAGCTGGACCAGAACAGACCGGCGGCGACGCAGAGCAGCGTCAGGATACTCAGCCGGATCCAGGCAGCCACCGATGTCGCACGACGTCGTCTTCGGGGCGCGCGCGGGGCGAGGTGGGATTTCAACTCGATCGGGCCGATGTGCGTACGTTAGAGGATGTAGGGGTCTTTCCGAAACCGCGTTGCCGACATCGAGGCGCCGACCGCTGCCTCGGGGCATGCGCCCCGTTCGATCCTGCCCGCTGGCATGCGGCATCCCGCACGAGTCGGGAGTCGCGCGGGATGCCGGGGTGTTCGGGCCGGTGGGTTGGGTCAGTTCGGGATGATCAGGCCGGCGGTTTGTTGGGTGGCGGCGGTGAAGCGGGTTTGGGCGTCGGCCCAGTTGACGACGTTCCACCAGGCTTTGACGTAGTCGGCTTTGACGTTTTGGTATTGCAGGTAGAAGGCGTGTTCCCACATGTCGAGGAGGACGATGGGGATTTGGGCCAGGGGGAGGTTTCCTTGTTGGTCGTAGATCTGGACGATGTTGAGGCGTTGGCCGAGGGTGTCGTAGACGAGCATGGCCCAGCCGGAGCCTTGGATGGTGTTGGCGGTGGCTTCGAAGTGGGCGCGGAAGGCGTCGAAGGTGCCGAAGTATTCGTCGATGGCTGCGCCGAGTTCGCCGTCGGGTTTGTCGCCGCCGTCGGGGGAGAGGTTGGGCCAGAAGACGGTGTGGTTGACGTGGCCGCCGAGGTTGAAGGCGAGGTTCTTCTCCAGTCCGCCGACGGTGCCGAGGTTGCCGGTTTCGCGGGCTTCGGCGAGTTGGTCCAGGGCGGTGTTGATGCCGGCGACGTAGGTGGCGTGGTGTTTGTCGTGGTGGAGTTCCATGATCTTGCCCGAGATGTGGGGCTCCAGCGCTGCGTAGTCGTAGGGCAGATCGGGAAGCTCATAGACGGCCATGAATGGGTCCTTTCACACGTCTCGTGTGGTCGCGTTGTGACGAGATACCCATCCTGCAACCTCAACAACGGTTGAAGGCAAGAGGCCGCCGAGCCGGCTTGCCGCGGACGCCTGTCCGGCTTAGAATCGAACACATGTTCTAACTGCGCAGGAGGCTTCGATGAACGGCTGCTCGACCAACCAGAACCCGGCCGACGGGTACGCACCGCCCGGATGGCCGGAGAACGTCCGCCCTCCGGGTGCGACGGACTGGGACCGACAGGCGGTGGCGTACCTGCTGGACTGCTGTCCGGCAGACTTCCGCGGCTATCCGGTGCTGCGGCGCCACCCGATGGTGCTGGCGGCCTTCGCCAGACACAGCGTTGCGGGACAACGCAGGGCGGCCACCGACGGAGTCTCGATGGCGCGGTCCGATCTCGAGCAGCGGGTCGACCAGCGGGTGATCGCCGAGGCGGTCGATGCCTGGCAGGCAGAACTTGCCCGGCTGGCCCGGGTTGAACGCGCCGTCGACCTGGTCTCCCGTGCGCTGGGCGGGGAGCGGTTCACGCCCCGGCTCGGCGAACCTGCACAGCGAAGCCGGAATATCTCGGCGTGGCAGCCGGGTTGACCTGCCCGTGAGTGTGCTTTTCGAGCCGTACCGGCTGCGATCGTTGACCGTCAAGAACCGCGTCTGGGTGGCACCGATGTGTCAGTACAGCGCAGAACCGTCCGGGCCCGGGACCGGTGTGCCGAACGACTGGCACCTTGTCCATCTGGTCTCCAGGGCGGTGGGTGGCGCCGGTCTGGTGATGACCGAGGCGACCGCGGTCAGCCCGGTCGGTCGGATCAGCCCGCAGGACCTCGGGATCTGGAACGACGACCAGGTCGCGGCGTTCTCCCGGATCACCGCCGCCGTCTCATCGCATGGTGCGGTGCCGGCCATCCAGTTGGCACATGCCGGGCGCAAGGCGTCCACCGCACAGCCCTGGCGGGGCGGCGGACCGGTCGGACCGGAACAACACGGCTGGCAACCGGTCGGACCGAGCGCTGTGCCGTTCGCCGACGGTTACGCCGGACCGCATGAGCTTGCCGACGACGAGATCGCGGGAGTGGTCGAGGAGTTCCGTGCCGCGGCACGGCGGGCCCTGAATGCCGGCTTCCGGGTCGCCGAGGTGCACGGAGCGCACGGCTATCTGATCCATCAGTTCCTGTCCCCGCACAGCAATCACCGCACCGACCGGTACGGCGGAAGCTTCGAGAACCGCATTCGGCTGGCGCTCGAGGTGACCGATGCCGTGCGGTCGGTCTGGCCCGAGGAGCTGCCGGTGGTGTTCCGAGTGTCGGCGACAGATTGGCTGGCCGAGGCGGGCAATCCACGCCCCGGCTGGACGGCGGACGAGGCGGTGGAACTGGCCCGTCGGCTGCGAGCACACGGAGTCGACCTGATCGACACGTCGAGCGGCGGCAACGTGGCTGATGTGAGGGTTCCGGCCGGTCCGGGCTATCAGGTGTCCTACGCTCGCCGGATCCGTGAGGAGGCCGGTGTCGCCACGGGGGCGGTCGGCATGATCACCGAGCCGGTCCAGGCGGAGAAGATCATCGTCAACGGCGAGGCCGATGTCGTGCTGCTGGCGCGGGAGCTGCTGCGCGACCCGTACTGGCCGTTGCACGCCGCGCGAGAACTCGGTGTCGAGGTGCCGGTGCCCGATCAGTACGCCCGGGCGTTCTGATCGACGTCCGCAGCAACAGCCGGCCGTAGGCGTGGACGTAACGACGATCACGTCCGAAGCACGGCCGGCAGAGACGGCATGCGGACACCCGGGCACGTACACTCAGCCTCATGTCCTTGCTGGAGAAGATCAACGACCCGCGTGATCTGCGGTCGCTCTCCACGGAACAACTGGTGCAGCTCAGCGAGGAGATCAGGGCGTTCCTGATCCACCACGTCAGCCGGACCGGCGGGCATCTCGGACCGAACCTCGGTGTGGTCGAGCTCACCATCGCATTGCACCGGGTTTTCGATTCGCCGCGCGACCCGATCATCTTCGACACCGGCCACCAGAGTTACGTGCACAAGATGCTGACCGGCCGCCGCGATCTCTTTCCGACACTGAAGCAGCGGCACGGGCTCTCCGGATATCCCAGCCGCGCCGAGTCCGAACACGACTGGGTGGAGAACCAGCACGCCTCGGCGTCGCTGTCCCTACGCCGACGGGCTGGCCAAGGCTTTCCGGCTGCGCCGCGACCGGCACACGGTCGTCGCGGTGATCGGGGACGGCGCACTGACCGGCGGGATGGCCTGGGAGGCGCTGAACAACATCGCCGCCGCCCCGGACCTGCCCGTGGTGATCGTGGTCAACGACAACGGCCGTTCCTACACCCCGACGGTCGGCGCGATCGCCGAACATCTGACCACGCTGCGCACCGATCCGCGCTACGAGCAGGTACTTGATCTTGTCCGGCGCAGCGTCACCCGGACGCCGGTGGTCGGCAGTGCCGCCTACGAGGTGTTGCACGGCGTGAAGACCGGCCTGAAGGATGTCCTGGCGCCACAGGGCATGTTTGCTGATCTTGGTCTGAAATACGTCGGCCCGATCGACGGTCACGACGTGGCCGCCGTGGAGAAGGCACTCAATCAGGCCAAGCATTTCGGTGGCCCGGTGATGGTGCACGTGATCACCAAGAAGGGCAAAGGATTCCCGGCCGCGGAGAACCACGCCGAGGACCAGTTCCACACGGTCGGCAAGATCGACGAGATCACCGGTGCGCCGCTGTCGGACCCCAAGGGCCGCAGCTGGACCGACATCTTCGGAGAGGAACTGGTCCGCCTCGGCAGGTTCGACGACCGGCTCGTCGCGATCACTGCGGCGATGCTGTATCCGACAGGACTGCACCGTTTCGCCGAGGTCTTCCCCGAACGCACCTTCGACGTCGGGATCGCCGAACAGCACGCGGTCACCTCGGCCGCGGGACTCGCGATGGGCGGCATGCACCCGGTCTTCGGGGTGTACGCGACCTTCCTCAACCGGGCGTTCGACCAGGTGCTTATGGACGTCGCCATGCACCGGCTGGGGGTGACCTTCGTCCTGGATCGGGCCGGGGTGACGGGCAACGACGGCGCCAGCCACAACGGCATGTGGGACCAGTCGATCCTGCAGATCGTACCGCGCCTGCAACTGACCGCCCCCCGGGATGCCACCCGGTTGCGGCAGGCGCTGGCCCGGGCCGTGACGGTAAACGACGCGCCGACGGTGATCCGCTACTGCAAGGAACCGGTGCCCGCGGACATCGATGCCATCGACACCATCGACGGAGTCGACATCCTGGCCCGTACGGGTCAGGACCAGGTCCCTGGTCGTCGGCTACGGCGCCATGGTGCCAACGGCGATGACCGTCGGACGGCGGCTCGCCGATCAGGGCATCGGCGTCACCGTGGCGGATCCGGTCTGGGCGCTGCCGGTGAACCCGGCTCTCCTTGATCTTGCCGCACACCACCAGCTGGTGATCACCATCGAGGACAGCGGCGTGATCGGCGGCTGTGGCGCACGGCTGACCCAGGAGCTGTCCCACCACAAGATCAACACTCCGGTGCGCAGCTACGGCGTGCCGCAGCAGTTCCTGGAACACGGCAGCCGGTCCGGACTGCTGGAGGAGCTCGGACTGTCGGCACAGGAGATCGCCCGGGCGACCCTGGAGGAGATCGTCGGCCACGCCCGGCCACTGGTCGCCGAGGACGTACTGGCCGACGAGCCCGGCCACAACTGACCCCTCGGTCACCCTCCCCGCCCCACCCTCTTGCCGCACCGGCTGCTGCATCCCGCACCCTGTACACCCGGTGCGGGATGCACTGAGCGGTGCGGGAAGAAGGTTCCGACGGCTGCGCGTCGGCCGGCGCATTGTGGCGACCCGCGACGCGCGAGAACAGATCTCCGACTCGTCACGCGCAGCCAGTCCTAAGGTGATGGTGCGGCTTGACTCATCGTCGAATGGGAGGGCAGTACGGGTGAGCGTTATGCGGACCAAGTCCATCGAGCAATCGCTCAAGGACACCGATGAGCCGGAGTACCGGCTGAAGAAGAGTCTGACTGCTCTCGACCTGACGGTCTTCGGTATCGGCGTCGTTATCGGAGCCGGTATCTTCACCCTGACCGGGCGGGCCGCCGGAACGATGGCCGGGCCGAGCATCGTACTCAGCTTCGTGCTCTCCGGCCTGTGTTGCGCCTTCGCGGCCCTCTGTTACGCCGAGTTCGCCTCCACCGTTCCGGTGTCCGGGTCGGCGTACACCTTCTCCTACGCCAGCCTCGGCGAACTCATCGCCTGGATCATCGGCTGGGACCTGATGCTGGAGCTGCTGGTCGGTGCGGGGACGGTTGCCCAGGGCTGGTCGCAGTACGCCGAATTACTGATCCACCAGCTGGGTGGTGACGGCTTCTCCGAGCACATCGGTCCGTTCCACTGGCTGGCAGCCCTGCTGGTCTTCGGCCTCTGCGTGCTGATCACGGTCGGGATCAAGGAGTCGCTACGGGTCAACATGGCGCTGGTCGCGCTGAAGATCTTCATCGTCCTGTTCGTGATCATCGCCGGCCTGTTCTTCATCCAGGCCGCCAACTACTCGCCGTTCATCCCGCCGTCCCAGCCGGGTGAACAGGTTGCCGGTCTCACCCAGCCGTTGATCCAGGCCTTGCTCGGCATGCAGCCCAGTGCCTTCGGCGTCTTCGGGATCTTCTCCGGAGCGGCGCTGGTGTTCTTCGCCTACATCGGCTTCGACGTCGTCGCAACGACCGCCGAGGAGGCCAGGAACCCGCAGCGGGATCTGCCGATCGGCATCATCGCGTCCTTGATCATCTGCACGATCCTCTACTGCGCGGTCTGCCTGGTGATCACCGGCATGGTGCGCTACGACAAGATCGATCCGGATGCCGCCCTCGCCCAGGCCTTCGAGACCGTGGGCAAGGGCTGGATGGCAACGATCATCTCCGCCGGTGCCGTCGCCGGTCTGATGACGGTGGTACTCACTCTGCTCACCGGAGCCTCCCGGGTGGTCTTCGCCATGTCCCGCGATCATCTGCTGCCGCCCCGGCTGAGCGCGCTGCACCCGTCCTTCAAGACGCCGTACCGGGTGATCGCGATCATCGGTGTGGTCGGCATCCTGATCGCCGGTTTCGTGCCGGAGGACTGGCTGGCCGAGATGGTCAACATCGGTACGCTGACCGCCTTCATCCTGGTCTCGATCGGCGTGGTCGTGCTGCGCCGGACCCGGCCCGATCTGCCGCGGGCGTTCCGGGTGCCGGGCGTCCCGGCTGTGCCGATCGTCTCTGCGCTGATCTGCTTCTACCTGACCATCAACCTGTCGATCGAGACCTGGATCCGGTTCGTGGTCTGGATGGCCGTCGGCTTCCTGGTCTACTTCGGCTACAGCCGTACGCGCTCCCGGTTGGCGACCGGCGCGGACCTGCACAGCGCCCCTGAGGCGGTCGACCAGGAGCGGAGCTGATCCGCGGCGGTCACGGCCTGATCAGCGGGCGACGCCGGCCACCCCCGGTGGCAGGAACCTGCATCCGGTGACCTTCTCCGAGACCCCGGTCCGATCCAGGTACGGCGTGATGCCACCGTCGTGGAACGGCCAGCCGGCGCCGAGGATCAGGCAGAGATCGATGTCCATCGGCGCCTGCACCACCTTCTCGTCCAGCATCATCGCGATCTCCTCGGCCAGCGCGGTCGTCGCCCGGTCGAGGATCTGCTCCGGTGTGCTCGGCTTGTCGCCGACGGTGAACAACGCCTTCACCTCGTCCGGGACGTACGGCGCGCCGTCGGCGTTCCAGTCGTAGACGCCGGGCCGCTGGGAAGCGACCAGAGCCCGCAGGTTCTCCGACACACCGAACCGGTCGCCGAGTTTCGCGTGCAGGGTTTCGGCGACGTGCAGGGCGATCGCCGGACCGACCAACTGGGTGAGCACCATCGGCGTCATCGGCAGCCCGAGCGGACGCAGCGCCCGGTCGGCGACCTCGATCGGCGTACCCTCGTCGATGGCCGCGATCACCTCACCCATCAGCCGGGTGAGCAGTCGGTTCACCACGAACGCCGGGGCATCGGAGACGATCACGGCGTTCTTACGAAGCTTCTTGGCCACCGCCAGCGCCGTCGCCACCGTCTCGTCGTCGGTCTTCCCGCCCCGGGCGACCTCGAGCAACGGCAGGACCGCGACCGGGTTGAAGAAGTGGAAGCCGACCACCCGTTCGGGATGATCAAGGTCCTCGGACATCTCCGAGACCGACAGCGACGAGGTGTTGGTCGCCAGCACCGCCTCGGCCGAGACGTACTTCTCCAGTTCTGTGAAGACCTGCTTCTTCACTGCGAGTTCCTCGAACACCGCCTCGATCACGAAGTCGCAGTCGGCGTAGGCCGCATAGTCGGTGGTGCCGGTGATCAGCGCCTTGAAGCGGTTCGCGGTGTCGGTCGTGATCCGACCCCGGGACAGCAGCCGGTCGATCTCATTGTGCACGCCGGCGAGACCCCGATCAACCCGTTCCTGATCGACATCGCTGATCACCACCGGGACCTGGAGTCTGCGCAGGAACAGCAGCGCCAGTTGTGAGGCCATCAGCCCGGCGCCGACGACGCCTACCTTGGTCACCGTCCTGGCCAGCCAGGAATCCGGTGCACCGGCAGGCTTGCGGCCACGCTTCTGGACCAGATCGAAGGCGTACAGGCCGGCGCGGAGCTCGTCGGACATGATCAACTCGGTGAGGACCGCGTTCTCCCGTTCGAAGGCCGCCTCGCGGTCCTGGTCCTTGGCTGCACTGATCAGCTCCAGCGCCCGGTACGGCGCCGGGGCCGCACCCGACACCTTGGCGTCGGCGATTGCCCTTCCGCGGGCAACTGCCGCATCCCAGGCCTCGCCCCGGTCGACTTCCGGACGGTTGACGGTGATCATGCCGGCAACGACCTGGCCGGCCCAGTCAAGCGAGCGTTCCAGGAAGTCGGCGCCGTCGAAGATCGCATCGGCGAGGCCGAGTTCGTACGCCTGGGGGCCGGTGAGCATCCGGTTGTTGTTCAACGGATTCTCGATGATCACGGTCACCGCGTTGTCGGCGCCGATCAGATTGGGCACCAGGTAGGCGCCGCCCCAACCGGGCACCAGCCCGAGGAAGACCTCCGGGAGCGCGAGTCCGGCAGCGGACCGGGAGACGGTTCGGTAACGGGAGTTCAGGCCGACCTCGAGACCACCGCCGAGCGCCAGGCCGTTGTAGAAGGTGAAGGTCGGGACGCGGGCGGTGCCCAGTTTGCCGAAGACCTGGTGACCGATCCGGGCGATCGCGTCGGCCTGCTCCGGCTTGGTGATCTTGGAAACTCCGGTGAGATCGGCACCGGCGGCCAGGATGAACGGTTTGCCGGTGATCGCGATCGCGGCGATCTCGTCGCGGGCCAGTGCGGCGTCGATCGCGGCATTGAGATTGCCCAGACTCGCCGGTCCGAAGGTGTTCGGACGCTTGTGGTCCTGGCCGTTGTCGAGCGTGATCAACACGGCGGTTCCGGCGTTGTGGGGGAGAGCGACGTCCCGGCTCAATGCCTTGGTGACAACGGATTCCTCGGCGAGTGCCGCGGCCTCGTCGATCATCGTCTGCAGATCCTTGGTCCCCGAATCCGTGGTCATCGTGCTGCTCCCTGCGCCGAGTTGTAGTGCGGGTTCTCCCAGATCACCGATCCACCCATGCCCAGGCCGACGCACATGGTGGTCAGGCCGTAGCGGATCTGCGGGTTGTCGCGGAACGTACGGGCCAGGTGGATCATCAGGCGTACGCCGGAGCTGGCGAGCGGGTGGCCGAGGGCGATGGCGCCGCCGTACGGATTGAGCTTCGGGTCGTCGTCGGGGACCTTGAAATGATCACAGAAGGCGAGCACCTGGACCGCGAACGCCTCGTTGATCTCGATCGCCCCGAGATCGTCGAAGCTCAGGTCGGCGCGCTGCAAAGCCTTCTCGGTGGCGGGAATCGGTCCGACACCCATCACCTCGGGATCGACCCCGGCGAAGGCGTACGAGACGAGCCGCATCGCGGCCGGCAGTCCGAGCTCGCCGGCGGTGTCCTCGGCGGCCAGCAGCGAGGCAGTGGCGCCGTCGTTCAGGCCCGCGGCGTTCCCGGCCGTCACCCGGCCGTGCGGCCGGAACGGGGTCCGCAGGCCGGCCAGTGCCTGGAGGCTGGTGTCCGGGCGCGGCGGCTCGTCGGTCGTGGCGAGTCCCCAGCCAAGTTCGGCGCTGCGGATCGCGGTCGGAACCAGGGACTCCTGGATAATGCCGGAGCGGTAGGCAGCGGCCACCCGCTGCTGGCTGAGTAGCGCGAACGCGTCGGAGCGCTGCCGGGTGATCTCCGGGTAGCGATCATGCAGGTTCTCGGCCGTCGATCCCATGATCAAGGCCGACTCGTCGACCAGCTTCTCGGCAACGATGCGGGGGTTGGGATCGATGCCCTCACCCATGGGGTGCCTGCCCATGTGCTCGACCCCGCCGGCGATCGCCACGTCATAGGCGCCGAACGCGATCCCCGATGCGGTGGTGGTGACCGCGGTCATCGCGCCGGCACACATCCGGTCGATGGCGTACCCGGGGACGGTGCGCGGTAGCCCGGCGAGCAGCGCGGCGCTGCGGCCGATGGTCAGACCCTGATCACCGATCTGCGTCGTTGCGGCGATCGCGACCTCGTCCACCTTCTCGGGCGGCAGCTCGGGATGGCGACGCATCAGCTCGCGGATGCAGTTGATCACCAGGTCGTCGGCACGCGTCTCGGCGTACATCGACCCGGCCTTGCCGAATGGGGTGCGGACGCCGTCGACGAAGACGACCTCGCGGGAGGCTCTGGGCATGGCCCCATATTACTCACCAGTAACCACCCCGGCGAGGGGTCACATAATCCCTCATATTCGCGGCGTGTCGTGGTGTCTCTGACCGCGCGGACCGGTGCGGCGTCGGTGGGTCCGCCAGGTCCACCCGCCGGCGGACCGGGTCCATCGGCTCGCAGCCCGGTCGGCCTCGGCGCAGTCCGGCGATGCGGCGGGCTACAGTCTGGCCTGTGGAGCGGCACCCGTGGCGGAGACTGCTCGGGTGGTTGATCGACTGGTGCTGCATCCTGGTCTGGGCAGCAGTGCTGGCCGCGATCGCGGTCCCGCTCTACCGGGGCGGGCTGATCCCGGGGTTGTCGTCAGCGGCCGGGAACCTGGTTGCGACCGCTGTCCTGGTGATCCCTGTGACGTTGGGTCTGGCCGGGCTGGAGTCCCGGCGTGGCGTCGCAACCATCGGCAAGCGCGTGACCGGACTGCGGGTGACCACGGTCGCCGGCGTGCGACCGGGATTCGGGCGTGCTGTGGCGCGCAACGGTCTCAAGATCACCGTGCCGTGGTTGATCGGTCACGCCGATGTGTACGCCCTCGTCGCATCGTCCGACGCCGCTGTGCCCGGCTGGCTCTGGGTTCTCACCGCGGCGGCGTACATTCTGCCGACCGTCTGGATCGTCTCGCTGTTCATCGGTTCCGGGCGGACGCCGTACGACCGCATCGCCGGCACAACTGTCCGTGCAACCGGGCGTGCAGCCACGACACGCCGCGGAAATGAAGGAATTACTGACCCCTCGGCGAGAGGAGGAGCGGGGTGATCAGCGGGACGACGAGCTCGCGTTGCCAGCGGCGGGCACCCAGCGTGTCCAGGAAGGTGTCCACCGTGGTTTCGTCGAGCGGTTCCGGCGGGCGCCAGGCCAGCCGACGCAGGTAGTCAGGGGTGAGCAGGTTCTCCACCGGCAGGGTCAGTTCGGCCGCCCGGGCGGCCAGCGCCTCGCGTGCCGCCGCCAGCCGCGCCGCGGCGATCGGATCCCGGCCGGCCCACAGACGGGCCTGCTGGGGCGGTCCGTCGGCATGCCGGTGCAAGGGCGGCAGCTTGGTCTCCGGCAGCGCCATCGCCCGGTCGACCGCGGCCAGCCAGTTCGCCTCGTACCGGCGGGCACCCCGACGGTTCATGGCCGGCAGGTCGCGGATCGCCTGCTGGGTCGGGGCCTTGAGGGCGCCGATCTCGGCGATGGTGGCATCGGGCAGGATCCGGCCCGGAGTCCGATCCGTCCTGCGGGCGATCTCGTCGCGGGCCCGCCAGAGCTCGGCGACGATCGCCAGCCCGCGCCGGTTGCGGATCCGGTGGATCCCCGAGGTACGCCGCCACGGATCCGGGCGGACATCCGCCGGATCGGTGGAATGGGTGGCCAGGAACTCGAATTCCTGCCGTGCCCACTCGTCCTTGCCCGTCTCGGCCAGCCGTTCGGCAAGGGCGTTGCGCAGGTCGATCAACAATTCGACATCGAGCGCGGCGTAATTGAGCCAGTCCCTGGGCAGCGGCCGCTTCGACCAGTCGGCGGCCGAGTGCTCCTTAAGCAGCCGGACACCGAAGAACTCCTCCAGCAGGGTGCCGAGATTCACACGCGGATAGCCGAGCAGCCGACCGGCGAGCTCGGTGTCGAAGATGTGTCCGGGGACCAGCCCCAGTTCGACCAGGCAGGGCAGATCCTGGTGCGCCGCGTGGATGATCCATTCCTCGTCGATGATCAGCTCATCCAGATCACCGAAATCGGCCGGCCCGGTGCCCGGCGCCAACGCGATCGGATCGATCAGTACGGTGCCGGCGCCCTGCCGCCGGAGCTGGATCAGATAGGCGCGATTGCTGTACCGGAAGCCGTGTGCCCGCTCGGCGTCGATCGCGACCGGTCCGGTGCCGGCTGCCAGCGCGGCAACCGCCTGCTGATAGCCGGCGGGGTCGGCCACGACCATGCCGAGCCCGTCAGCAGGCTCGGTAACGACGCGAACGTCGTCCTCGCCGTGCGATGGCTCGACGCTGGAATCCGCCACTGGATCGTCCCCCGGAACACTCGGGGTCGTCACCGTGAGCGACCGTTCCGCCCCTGGGGAGTCCGACGCGACGGGATCGAGACCACACCTTCGGGCAGCGGCGGCTGACCGGCGGTCGTGCACAACATCTCGCCCCACGCCTCCAGATGTGGTGTCAGCGGTTCGTAGTCCTCGATCTCCGGCGTCCAGGACGCCCGGATCTCCACTTCGGCCCGTTGCGGTTCGTCGGCCATGCCACCGAACGATTCGCTCGAGACCGATGTCACCGTACCGCTCGGGGAGTGGAACGCCGCATGGTGGTTGCCCAGCGCCTCGATCAGCCAGCTCCAGCCGACGCTGCCGAGGAGCGGGTCGGTGACCATCTCCGGATCCACCTCGGCCCGGGCGAAGGTGACCAGCCGGAACGTGCCGCCCCAGGCTGCGTTGCCGGCCGGATCGTGCAACAACACCAGCCGGCCGCTGCCGATCTCCTCACCGCCGATCACCACATCAGCGGTGACGGCGGCAGCGAAAGGAGCGATCCGCTGCGGCGCCGGGATCTCCTCGATCTGCAGTTCAGGACGCCACGAGGCGGAACGCAGTTCCGCCACGACTCTCCGGAAGCCGTCCGGGGTGGAGGGCTTCTCCTGATTGACACCCACGGAGTCGACCCTATTCCGGGCCACCCACACCGATGAGTCCCGACGCGCCGCGCGTGAAAAGATTCAGTCCGTGCCCGCACCTGAATCGCCCACCAATCCCGTACCCGAGGCATCGACCGCCGAACCGGCCCTGCTCGCCGCCGCGCGTCGCCGGCAGGGCGATCGGCTGCCGGTGTGGTTCATGCGCCAGGCCGGCCGGTCGCTGCCGGAATACCACCGGGTACGCGACGGGCTGCCCATGATCGAAACCTGCAACCGGCCGGATCTGGTCACCGAGATCACCCTGCAGCCGGTGCGCCGCTACGGCGTCGACGGCGCCGTGCTGTACAGCGACATCATGGTTCCGCTCCGGGCCGCGGGGATCGGGCTGGACATCAAGCCGGGTATCGGGCCGGTGATCGACGAACCGATCCGGGATCGCGCCGCGGTGGACCGCCTGCAGCCGCTCGACCCGGCCACGGTCGAACCGGTGGCCGAGGCCGTACGCCTGCTGGTCGCCGAACTCGGCGACACACCGCTGATCGGCTTCGCCGGGGCACCGTTCACGCTGGCCAGCTATCTGGTGGAGGGCGGACCGAGCAAGGACTACGCCCGCACCAAGGCGATGATGGCAGGAGATCCTGCCCTCTGGCAGGAGCTGTGCGATCGGCTGGCCGGGATCGCCGCGGACTTCCTGACCGTGCAGATCGACGCCGGGGCCGGGATCGTGCAACTGTTCGACTCCTGGGCAGGCAGCCTGTCGCTGGCCGACTACAACTCCTCGGTGGTGAATCAATCGGCCCGGGTGCTGGCCCGGGCCCACGAGGCAGGCGTGCCGACCATCCATTTCGGTGTCGGGACCGGCGAACTGTTGCCGGCGATGGCGGCCGCCGGCGCCGACGTCGTCGGCGTGGACTGGCGGATCCCGCTCGCCGAGGCCGCCCGGCGGATCGGGCCGGGCCATGCCGTGCAGGGCAACCTCGACCCGGCGCTGCTCGGTGCGCCGTGGCCGGTGCTGGCCGACCGGGTCCGGGAGGTGATCAGGTCTGGGGCCCAGGCGCCCGGTCACATCTTCAACCTGGGACACGGCGTCCCGCCGACCGCCGACCCCGACGTACTGGCCAAGATCGTTGATCTTGTCCACGCCGAGGGCCCGGCACTGCGTGCGGAGCTCGGCTGATGGTCGATGCGACCACGGTGATCATCGGCGGCGGCATCACCGGACTGTCCGCTGCACGCGAGCTGTCCTGCCTCGCACCGCACGACAAGATCATCGTCTGCGAGGGTTCCCCGCGGTTCGGCGGCAAGATCACCCGCCTCGACCTTGCCGACGGGCTGAGAGTGGATGTCGGCGCCGAGTCGATGCTCGCCCGCCGCCCCGAGGGCCTCGAGCTGATCAGCGAGCTCGGCCTGGATGATCAACGGGTACATCCGACCGCCGCCCGGGCGCAGTCCTTTCTCGACGGAGCAGTGCGACCGCTGCCGCCGAGCAACATGGGCGTACCTGTCGACCTTGACGGCCTCGACGGCTACCTGAGCCCCGCAGGGCTGGCCAGGGCCAGGACGGAGATTGATCTTCCCGCTGAACCGCTCACCGGTGATATCGGGATCGGTGACTACGTGGCCGCGCGGTTCGGTGACGAGGTCACCGACCGACTGTTGGAGCCGATGCTCGGCGGCGTCTACGCCGGGCAGTCACGCCGACTCTCCTTCGAGGCCGTCCATCCCGCACTGTACGCAGCCGCACGCTCCGGCGGATCGCTGCTACGGGCCGCGCGCGAGGTGGCGGCCGCCGCACGACGCAGCAACGATGCCGCGACCGGTGATGCGCCACCGGTCTTCGCCGGGCTCCGGGGCGGCATCAACACGTTGATCACCGCGCTGGAAGCTGATCTTGAGCGGCGCCGCGTCGAGCTGCGGATCGGGACACCGGTCCGGACGATCACCCGTACGGCCCGGGGGGCTTCGAGTTGATCACCGGACCGGCACCTGCTCCCCGGACGATCACCGCCGACCGGGTGCTGCTCGCGGTTCCCGCGACTCCCGCGGCCCGACTGCTCAGCGCCGTCTGTCCCGACGCGACACCGCTGCTGTCCAGGATCCCGTACGCGTCCATGGCCGTGATCACATTCGTGCTGGCCGGGGCATCATTGGACGGTTCCGGCCTCCTGGTGCCGCCGGGGGAGTTGCCGACGATCAAGGCGTTCACCTATTCCAGCAACAAATGGGAGTGGATCGCCGATCGTGCCACGCAGGCGTACGGTGCGGACGTGGCGGTCGCCCGGGCCAGCGTCGGCCGCCTGGGTGAAGAACACCTGCTACAGATCGATGATCAACAACTGATCGACCGGACGCTGGCCGAGGCCCGCCAGGTTCCGGGATGGGAGACCGCACGACCCCTCGCCGCATCGGTCCAGCGGTGGGGCGGGGGACTGCCGCAGTACTTGGTCGATCACCGGCGATCGATGACCGAGCTGCGGTCGGCGGTTGGCGCCGTTGCCGGCATCGCCGTCGCCGGCGCCTACCTCGACGGTGTCGGTGTACCGGCGTGTATCGCGACGGCACGCCGGGCCGCCGAATCGCTGCTCGGCTGACGCGGTTCGTGGCCGGTCGGAGGTGGGGCGCAGAATGGGTGCGTGAGCGAAGGGACTGACACGAACCAGGAACGGACCCGCGTCAAGGCGAGGGACATCAACGACACCATCCGCTACACGATGTGGTCGGTGTTCCGGCGCCCGCACCGGCCTGAGGGCGATCCGCAGCAGCTGGCCGCTGAGGCGCTGGCCGACATCGAGAAGGCTGCCGACGGCGAGGATCTGCAGATCCGCGGCTGGTACGACGTCGCTGCGCTGCGGGCGGATGCCGATCTCCTGGTCTGGTGGCATGCGCCGTCGATCGACGTGTTGCAGTCGGCGTACCACGCCTTCCGGCGGTCGACGCTGGGCAGCCAGCTCGAGTCCCGCTGGTCGGAGGCGGCCCTGCACCGCCCGGCCGAATTCAACAAGGGCCACGTTCCGGCGTTCATGTCCGGCGAGGAGCCGAAGAACTACGTCTGCGTGTATCCGTTCGTCCGGTCCTACGAGTGGTACCTGCTGCCCGACGAGGATCGCCGGAGGATGCTGGCCGAACACGGCATGATGGCCAGGACCTTCCCCGACGTGCGGGCCAACACGGTGGCATCTTTCGCGCTCGGTGACTACGAGTGGATCCTCGCCTTCGAGGCCGATGAGCTGCACCGGATCGTCGACCTGATGCGCGAACTGCGCAAGGCCGAGGCGCGCCGGCACACGCGGCTGGAGATCCCGTTCTTCACCGGGCGTCGTGGGGAGCTGGCCGAGATCGTCGCCGGCTGGTGAGCGCCGGTGCCCGGTCGACTGGCGGTCGCTGACGACCGACGCCACCTGACCCGTGACGGGCGGCCGTGGTTCCTCTTCGGCGACACCGCCTGGGAGTTGTTCCATCGGCTGGGTGATCAGGACACCGATGACTATCTGACGACCCGCGCGGAGCAGGGATTCAACACCGTTCTCGCGGTACTCGTCGGCGAGTTCGGCGGTGCCGACGTACCGAATGCCGAGGGTGAGCTGCCGTTCGCCGGGCGGACCGGCTCCCGGCCGAATCCCCGCTACTGGGAGCACGCCGACCGGACGGTGTGGCAGGCCAACCAGCGCGGGCTGACCATGGGCCTGTTGCCCTGCTGGGGAAGCTACTGGTCCGAGCCGGACGAACTGTTCTCGACGCCGGACCTGGCCCGGCCGTACGCGCGCTGGGTCGCCGAGCGATACGCCGACGCCGACGTGATCTGGGTGCTCGGCGGGGACCGGACGATCGACTGCCCGCGGCATCGCGACGTCGTGAACGCCTTTGCCGACGGGATCCGCGAAGTGGTCGGCAGCAGCCAGCTGATCACCTTCCACCCCCGCGAAGCGTCCAAGGACGACGTCGGCGCCGCCGACTGGATGGACTTCGACCTCATCCAGTCCGGGCATCACGGCTGGGCGCCGCCCAACTATCAACTCATCGAACAGCTCATCGCCCAACGGCCGCAGCGGCCGGTGATCGACGGCGAGCCGAACTACGAGGCTCATCCGGTGATGGACCCGCGCTGGCGGGCCAGCGGGGACTGGACGTTCACCGACGCTGATGCCCGCCGCGCCGTCTACCACTCGGTGTTCGCGGGAGCGGCGGGGCATGTCTACGGTGCCAACGGCAGCTACCAGTTCCTGGTCGGCGGCCAGGCGGATCCGGTACACGGCGGCACGGGGGACTGGCGGGAGGCGTTGCAGCTGCCGGGTGCTCGCCAGGTGGCGGCAGCCGTACGGCTCTTCGGTGAACTTCAGATCTCCGAGTGGGAGCCGCGGCAGGATCTGCTGACCGCACGGATCGGCTCCCGGGCCGGGCACGTCCGGGCGATGGCCAGACGGGACCGTACGGCGGTCGCGGTCTATGCCCCCCGCAGGAAAGCCGGTCTGCCTGGATCTGCAGCGCCTGGAGCTGGCCCGGCCGAGCGGACGGTGGTGGAACCCGCGGAACGGTGTCTGGGAGGAGCCGTCGCCGATCACCGGCCGGCCGGCCGAGATCGCCAATCCGTACCAGCAGGACGGAGTGCTGGTGGTGACCGATGCGGTCGGCGACTGACCCGGAGGGCCGGCCGCTAGACCGGTAGCGGTGCGAAGGCGAAGAAGTAGCCGCCGAGCACCGCGGCGATCACTGCGGCAACCGAGAGCAGCAGCCATTGGACGGGTGTCCGCCACCGCGCCATCAGGACCGCCAACGGGGCCAGCACGGGGAAGAAGGACATCATCACCCGTGGTGCCGCGTTCATCATCACGCCGCCGAACCCGAAGGCCGTGAAGGCTCCGACGATCAACAGTCCGATGATCGGTACGGGTGGTCGGCGGATGATCGCAATGATCATCAGCACGATGAGTCCGATCGCCATCAGGCCCATGCCCAGATGCACCAGGTCGTGTTGGTTCGTCGTCCTGGGCGTCAGGAAGTTGACCCACTCGGCGCCGAAGTTCAGGCTGGTGTGCCAGCCGTCGCGCTCGGTGAGGCGCCAGGCGTCGGCGGCGCCGGTCCGCAGGCCGATGTAGCCGATCGCGGCCAGGAAACCCAACGGTGCAACGACTGCTCCGGCCAGGGCACGCCACTCCCGCCGTCGCAGGATCGCCTCGAGCGCAGCCAGTCCGACAGCTCCCGCGAAGACGATACCGGGAGCCCGTACGGCTCCGGCCAGCGCGGCCAGCAGCCCGGCGAGCACCCAGCGGCGACGCAGCGCCAGCAACAGTGCGCCGGCGCCCAGCGCGGTGAAGACCGCCTCGGTGTAGGTCGTGGTGAGGACGGCGGAGACCGGGAAGGCGGTCCACAGACAGCCCAACAGTTGGGCCGGCCGCCGGTCGAGATACTGCGTTCCGACCAGAACGATGATCAACACCGCCGCCGTCGAGGCGACCAGATTGATCACCATGCCGGATAGCCAGAACGGCATGCCGAGACCGGTCAGCCCCTTGGTCAGCAACGGATACAGCGGGAAGAAGGCTGCCGTGCTTGATTCGTACCGTCCGGTCGGATGGACGGGCAGCGGCGACGGATAGCCCTGTTCGGCGACCTTCTTGTACCACTCACCGTCCCACCGGGTCATCACCTCGGGGAAGGGTCGGCCGCTCCAGATGGATGCCAGTACGAGGCCCGTGACGACGACAGCCCGGCTGACCAGGTGGAAGATCAGCACCGGCTTCAGCACGGGCCAATTGCCCGGCGCCGTGACAGTCGGCCGGGTGTCCGACCGGCCGGCCGACTCGGGTGCCGACCAGGTTGCCGATCGGCCGGTCGCCCCGATCGGCTCGCCGGTCGACGGAGCTGTCGGCCTGTTGGACGGCTGCGGGACGGCCCGACTGCCGGCGCGGAGGTCGGTGATCATCGGTCGCGCCGCCGACCGTCGGTGCCGGCGATCGGTGCGCTGAGCTCAGGCACGCAGTCACGGTAACCGCCGAACACTGCGCTCAATCGGTCGGCGAACTCGATGTCAGCAATCCTGCCCGAACCTTTACCCGCCGCTTCGATCCCGGCCTCGGTCCGTGCTTGCTCAAGGCTTGCGTCCGTCGCGTTGATCCGGCCGGGCGCCGGGCCGCACGACACGCCGCGAATATGAGGGATTATGTGACCCCTCGCGGGGAGGCTTGGACGGCGGGCGGCGACACGCCGCGAATATGAGTGAATATGTGACCCCTCGCGGGGTGGGGTCAGGGCTGGTCGGCGGGCTCCAGGGTCAGGCTGATCGAGTTGATGCAGTAGCGCAGGTCGGTCGGGGTCGGGTAGCCCTCGCCCTCGAAGACGTGGCCGAGATGGGAGTCGCAGGTCGCGCAGCGTACCTCGACGCGGCGCATTCCGAGGCTGGTGTCGGTGATGTACCGCACCCGGTCCTCGGCGAGCGGTGCGAAGAACGACGGCCAGCCGCAGTGACTCTCGAACTTCTCGTCGCTGCGGAACAGCTCGGTCCCGCAGGCGCGACAGCGGTAGACGCCCTGGGTCTTGGTGTCGGTGTACTCGCCGGTGAATGGGCGTTCCGTGCCCGCCTCCCGCAGCACGTGGAATTCGGATGGCTTGAGCAGCTTGCGCCATTCCTCTTCGGACTTGACGACCTTGCCGACCTTGCCGGCCGGATCGGTGTTCTGCTCGGTGGTCATGGTGACTCCTCCTTCGCGGGCCCACGGTGGGCCCACCGGACGCAACACGACCTTCGGCCTGTTCGTTCCGGCGGCCCACCCCTAGCCTAGGGACATGTCCAAGAGCCAAGCCGCCGCGGTGGTCGCCGACGGGCGTGAGGTCCGGGTGACCAGTCCCGATCGGGTGGTGTACGAGGCCACCGAGCGGACGCCGCAGGTCACCAAACTGGAGGTCTGCGAATACTTCGCCGCCGTGGGCGGGCCGCTGATGGCGGCTGTCGGCGAACGTCCGACGGCGATGGAACGTTGGCCCGACGGTTGGCGGGAAGGTATGCGACTGGCGACCGGCCCGCAGGACAGGGAGGGTGACGGCTTCTACCAGAAACGGCTGCCCAAGGGCGCCCCGGCGTTCGTCGAGACGGTGACCGTCACGTTTCCCAGTGGCCGTACCGCCGACGAGTTGTGTCCGACCGAACCGGCAGCGCTGGTCTGGGCAGGACAGATGGGCGCCCTGACCTTCCACCCCTGGCCGGTACGGCGTCTGGATGTCGATCGTCCGGACGAGCTGCGGCTCGACCTCGACCCGCAGCCGGGCACCACCTTCGCCGACGCCCGCCGGGTGGCCGGTGTTGCCCGGGAACTGTTGGAGGAACTGGGATTGCGGGGCTATCCCAAGACCAGCGGCAACCGCGGGATCCACATCTACGTCCGCATCCAGCCGTCGTACAGCTTCGAGGACCTCCGGCACGCGGCGATCGGCTTCGGGCGTGAGCTGGAACGCCGGGACGATCGGGTGACCACCGCATGGTGGAAGGAGGAGCGCGGTGAGCGGTTGTTCCTCGACTACAACCAGAACAACAGGGACCGGACGATCGCCAGCGCCTGGAGCCTGCGGGCCCGACCGGGTGCGCCGGTGAGCACGCCGATGACCTGGGAACGGCTGGCCGAGACCGACGATCCGCGGGAGTTCAACCTGTTCACCGTCCCGGACTACCTGGCCGACGGGAACCCGTGGTCGGACATGGACGACCAGGCGTTCTCCCTCGATCCGCTGCTCCAGCTGTGGGAGACGCTGCCCGGCGGCGAACTCAACTTTCCGCCCGACTATCCCAAGATGCCCGGTGAGCCGCCGCGCGTGCAGCCGAGCAAGAAGGTCGCAGCGCACTGGGACGCCGACGGCAACCGGATCGAACCCGAGCGCGCGGGCGACTGATCACCCGGCGACGCGGTCCGGACATCGGTCAGCGGTGTTCGGCGCGCAGGTAGCGCAGCAGCAGCGTGCTGTCGTCGGCGCCGAGCGCGTGTTCCAGCCGGAAGTGGTCCTCCTCGATCCGGTCACCGATCGTCGTGCGGGCCGACGGCCCGGCGACCACCAGCGGGGACAGGGTCAGGCAGAGATCGTCGACCAGTCCGGCGGCATGCAGCTGCCGGTTCAGCCTCGGGCCGCCCTCGCAGAGCACCCGGCGAAGACCGCGGCCGGCCAGCTCGGTGATCAACTCCGTCACCGGCAGCTCGCCGGAACCGCCGAACTCGATCACTTCGATACCCGCTGCGAACTGCGGACGGTCGGCTCGGGATGCCCGGCTGGTCAAGATCAACACCGGGCCGCATTCGCTGCCTGCAAAGAGATTCTCCGCAAGATCACCACTGGCCGAGACGATGGCCAGGGTCGGGTGCGGTGCCAGCCCGAGCTGCTCCCGGACCGCCACCTGCCGGTCGTCAAGATCAACAGCACGGTAGTGCTCGGCGCGGGCCGTCCCCGCCCCGACGAGGACGACATCGGCATGGGCGCGCAGCAGTGCGAAGACGGCTCGGTCGCTCGCCGTGTTGATCGTGCCCGATCGGCCGTCCCGTCCCTGGACGGCACCGTCGAGCGTGCTGACGAAGTTCGTCCGGACCCAGGCCCGGTCGCCGGGATCAGGATGGGCGTACAACGCCGACAACTCGGAATCGGTGATCCGGGCGGGCTCGCGGCCGGCCGCGGTCAGCAGACGGTAGATCGACACGAACCGACCCTAACCAGCCGTCCGGTCCAAGCCCGGCGCGTCAGGCGCTGACAGCCGACAGGTGGCGTACCGGCTGATCGGTCAGCAGCGGCTCGAGATCGACCAGATCCAGCGCGGAGACCACGTACCGGCTGATGATCGTCTCGACGAGCTCCGGTTCGGCACCCAACGGGGCGGAGACTGCCACGGCACCCGCAGCCAGCGCCAGCCGGGACTGTTCCCGGTAGTCCTCGGTCGGCGACAGGTACCAGCTGCCGACGGCGATGTGCCGGCGGCCCTGTGCCAGCAGGGAGCGTACGGCCTCGGCTGCCGACGGACCATGATCGGAACCGAACGCCGTGACCGACGGCAGCCGGTGGTGCGCCGACCAGAGTCGGGCACGGCGGGCGATGATCGCATGGCTGCGTGGGTCGTGGCTGCGCCGGTCGGAGCCGCCGTCGGCCAGGAACACCAGTCCATCGAGCTCATCGATCCGGCGCCGCCGCAGCTCGTCGCGCAGCCGGCGGTCGACGACGGCCAGCAGCCGGGCGTCCGGGCCGACCGGCTGGGAGGCGACCACCTGCAGGCCGGGATGGGCAGCCCGGATCGCGGTCAGCAGCGACGTCAGTTCTGCGCCGCCGCTGAAGGCGTCGGAGAGGTTCAGCGGCGTGAGCACGACCTCGGTGACCTCCCGCTCGACGAGCTTGTTGATCACCTGCAACGCGGTCGGTGGGTTGTCCAGGAAGGCCACGTGCACGTCGAGACCGGGACGGAGGTCGGTGACCCGGGCGCGCAACGACTGGCTGATCTCGGCGACCCGCGGGTCGCCGCCGCCGTGGCCGACGAGGATGAGGGACGGCGCAGTCATCGTGCGTCCTTTCTTGCGGGAGAACTCATGGCAGGTCCCTGCCCAGCAGTGCGGTGGTGAGCGCCCTCGTCCGGTCGACCGACTCGTGCAGCGGGATCACCGCGGTGTCCAGGACGAGTTCGGCCGTGGTCGGCTCTTCGTACGGATCGTCGACCCCGGTCAACCCGGAGATCTCGCCTCGACGGGCCTTGGCGTACAGGCCCTTCACGTCCCGCTGTTCGGTCACCTCGAGTGAGGTGGAAACGAAGATCTCGGCGTATGGCACGTTGTTGTCGGCGTGATCCTTCCGGACGGCCTCCCGGGCCTCGGCGTACGGGGCGATCACCGGAACCAGAACGACGACACCGTGGCTGGCCAGCAGCCGGGCGACGAAGCCGATCCGGGTCACGTTGATGTTGCGGTCCTCACGGCTGAAGCCCAGTCCCTTGGACAGGTACGGCCGGACGTCGTCGCCGTCCAGGACATGGACATCGACCCCGTCGGCGCGGAGCTCGTCGGCCAGCGCGTGGGCGATCGTCGACTTGCCCGCCGACGGCAGCCCGGTGAACCAGAGCGTGGCACCGGCCACGGAGTCCTGGACGGGATTGGACGGCCGGGACAGACCGGTGGACAGGCTGGGTTCGGTCGTCTGCTCAAGGCTCCGCGTCGGCTGGCGCTCGGTCATGCTCAACTCCCTGGTCGGGGTCGGATCGGTCGGGATCAGATCGGTCGGGGTCACAGCTGGATCCCGCATTCGGTCTTGCCCGTACCGGCCCAACGCCCACTGCGGGAGTCGGCGCCCGACAGCGGACGACTGGTGCAGGGTTCGCAGCCGATCGAAGGATATCCGTCCGCCAACAGGGGGATTGCTGATCAGGCCGTGCTCCTCGGCGTAGGCCGCCACCTCGTCGTCGGACCAGCCGGCGATCGGCGCGATCTTGACCATCTTCTTGCTGCTGTCCCAGGAGACCACCTTGGTGCCCGCCCGGCGGGCGCTCTGGCTACGCCGGATGCCGGTCGCCCAGGCGGCGTACGGCGCCAGTGCCCGACCCAGCGGCTCGACCTTGCGCATCTTGCAGCACAGGTCGGGGTCGCGGGCGAACAGGTCGCGCCCGTAGATCGCGTCCTGTTCGGGCACCGACAGCTCCGGGGTCACGTTCACGACGTTGACGTCGAAGATCTGCTGCACAGCGTCGCGGGTGCCGATGGTCTCGACGAAGTGGTAGCCGGTGTCCAGGAAGAGCACATCCAGGCCCGGGGCGGTCCGCTCGGCGAGATGGATCATCACGGTGTCGGCCATCGATGAGGTGACCGCCAACCGGCGACCGAACTGCTCGAAGCCCCAGGCCATGATCTCCTCGGCGGCCGCGCCCTCGAGATCGCGTCCGGCCTGTTCGGCCAGTTGCTGCAGCTGTGTCTCGTCCAGTTCGGCGGCGCGGCCGATCTCCGGGCGGGTTTGGCAGATCGTCATCGCGGCTCACCTCCGGCCGGGTTCACCAGGCCGAGGAAGCTGACCGAGAAGGCGCGCAGGCAGCTGTGGCACTCCCAGCCGCCACCCTCCCGGGGGAACAGCGTTTCCTCGCTGCAGTATGGGCAGTACGCGATCGGCTGCCGGCCGCCGTCCGGAGCGGCGGTCACCCCGGCGCTGGCTGACCCGGCGGTCATAGGAGGACCGCCTCATCAGCCCTGGCGACCCACTGGGCGAACCGCTCACCCTCGTGCCGATCGGCGAGATAGGCCTTGGCGACCCGCTCGACATAGTCCGGCAGTTCGTCGGCGGTCACCTTGTGGCCGCGCAGCTTGCGGCCGAAGCCGGCGTCCAGGCCGAGTCCGCCGCCGAGATGCACCTGGAAACCGGGCACCTGACCGCCGCCCGGTCCCGGCACCAGCTGACCCTTCAGGCCGATGTCGGCCACCTGGATCCGGGCGCAGGAATTCGGGCAACCGTTGATGTTGACGGTGATCGGGGAGTCGAGGTCGCCGAGTCGCCGCTCGAGTTCCTCGACGAGGTCCTTCGCCCGGGCCTTCGTCTCGACGATCGCCAGCTTGCAGAACTCGATGCCGGTGCAGGCCATCACCGTCCGACGCCAGGCGCCGGTTTCCGCGGACAGCCCCAGGCCCGCGAAGTCGGCGATCAGGCCGTCCACCTCGGCCTCCTCGAGGTCGAGCACCAGAAGCTTCTGCATCGGAGTGGTCCGCACCCGGTGGGAGCCGTGTGCCTCGGCCGTGTCGGCGATCCGGGAGAGCGTCTCCCCGCTGACCCGTCCGGCGATGGCGGTGAAGCCGACGAAGTAGCGGCCGTCCTGCTGCCGGTGAACTCCGATGTGATCACCAGGTGAGACTGGTGTCTCAGGTGCTGGACCATCGATGAGGGGGCGATGCAGGTACTCGGTCTCCAGGATCTGCCGGAACTTCTCCGGGCCCCAGTCGGCGACCAGGAACTTCATTCGGGCCCGGCTGCGCAGCCGGCGGTAGCCGTAGTCCCGAAAGATGCCGATGACGCCCGCCCAGACCTCCGGTACCTCGGCCAACGGCACCCAGCTGCCGAGCCGGACCGCGAACATCGGATTGGTGGACAGGCCGCCGCCGACCCACAGGTCGAAACCCGGTCCGTGCTCGGGATGGTTGACGCCGACGAACGAGACGTCGTTGATCTCCGGCACGACGTCCTGGCTCGGGTGACCGCTGATCGCGGTCTTGAACTTCCGTGGCAGGTTGGCGAACTCGGGGCTGCCGATGTAGCGCTCGTTGATCTCCCGGATCGCCGGGGAGCCGTCGATGATCTCGTCGGCCGCGATGCCGGCGACCGGCGAGCCGATGATCACCCGCGGCGCGTCGCCGCACGCCTCCGTGCTGTCCAACCCGACCGCTTCCAGCCGCGCCCAGATCTCGGGGACGTCCTCGATGCGGATCCAGTGCAGTTGGATGTTCTGCCGGTCGGTGATGTCGGCGCTGCCGCGGGCGAACTCGGTCGAGATGTCGGCGATGACCCGCAACTGATCGGTGCTCAGCGCGCCGCCGTCGATCCGGACGCGCAACATGAAGTATCGGTCGTCCAGCTCCTCGGGTGCCATCGTCGCGGTCTTGCCCCCGTCAATGCCCGGCTTGCGCTGGGTGTACAGACCGAACCAGCGAAACCGTCCGCGCAGGTCACCGGGGTCGATGCTGTCGAATCCCTGCTTGGCATAGATGTTCACGATGCGAGACCGGACGTTCAGCGGGTTGTCATCCTTCTTGGACTGCTCGTTGGCGTTCAGCGGCTCCCGGTAGCCGAGAGCCCACTGGCCCTCGCCCTTCTTCCGGCCGACCTGTCGACGCTGGCGGCGGCGCGGGTCGGTCGTGCTGCCCGGGCTGTCGGAGCCGTGGTCTGGGTTGTCATCGCAATCCTTCGGGATTCGTCGTGAGCTGGTCGAGTGCATGGTTCGAATGGCTGTGCTGGGCGGGCCGTCCCCGGTGCGAAGCACCTCATCCGCAGCAGTCGCACCACTCGTTGACGGGCGAGTGAACCGCGCGATGCCCGGGCGCGTCGAATCAGCGCAAGCCGAGCTGGATGCCGTGGGGGGATCAGGCAGAAGGCCGACACATCATCGACTCCGTCAGAGCGAAGTCGACGAACCGGCGTACGACGAAGGGGCCGAGATCGAGACAGATTCCGGCCGGCGCCTGGAGGGTCGCCCGCTGGGCCCGCATCCCGGAAACCGGGCGGAGGTAGTCGGGCAGCCGCGTACGCATGGGTCAAGAGTTCCCGGTGGAGGCACGATCAGGCAAGTCCCATTCCGAAAGGCGGACTTCCATCTCAAATAATGGACGCCCTGACGAGAACGACGTCGGGGTTCAGCGCGGGTTCCGGACCCGGTCGATCGCTGAATTGAAGGCGGCACCGATCAGTACGGCGAGCGAGACGACGTAGAACCACAGCAACAGGGCGATCGACGCGGTCAGTGGGCCGTAGATCGACGGACCGTTCGCGGTCCGGCTGAGCCAGGCCCGTAGTACCCAACTGCCTCCGATCCAGATGATCAGCGCGAGTCCGGTGCCGGGTACGCCGGAGCAGATGGTGAACCGGCGGGGGAGCGAGACGTCGTACAGGGTGAGCAGAAAGACCGACGATCCGGCCAGCACCACCGGCCAGTACAGATTGCCGAGCCAATGCAGCGGATCGGGCAGCGTCCGGTCGATGAAGCCCGGACCGGCGACGACCAGCGGAATCATCACCACGGCGAACAGGATGAAAACCAGATACAACCCGAAGGACAGCGCACGGGTGATCAGGAAGTGCCGGTGATCTCGGTAGCCGTACATGATGCCCACGCTGCCGACGAAGACGTTCAGTGCCCGGGAACCGGACCAGAGGGCGATCACGAAGCCGATCGAGATCACGTCGGCCCGGCCTCCGGCAAGCACATCGTCGATGGTCGGTCGGATCACCGTGTCGACGGTGGGCTGGGTGAGTACCTGCGACGACAGCCGAAGCAGTTGGCTGCGTGCCTCGTCGACCAGGTGCGGGTTGATCCCTGCGGTGACGAAGCCGATGGCCCCTGCCGCCGCGAAGATCAACGGCGGCATGGACAAGAGAGCGAAGAACGCCGCCTCGGCGGCCAGCCCGGTGGCGCGATAGCGGAACGTGGTCCGTACCGTCGACTCGACGACGGCCCAGACCTTGCCCGGCGGTCGGCGCAGACGCGGAAGCCATCGGCCGATCCCGGTCTGCATGAACCCAGGCTAGTGAAACTCGGCAGCCGAACCCGGGATTGCTGCGGTTGACGCGTGCCATCAGCCGCTCGTGGTACATCAATCATCCGAACGGCGGACGCAATTGTCGGATGAGGGCAATAATCTACACGGCAGTATCAACACGGGCGTTCGGAGACCTCGGTGAGCATTGCCTTCCCAACGGTGCACGGGTCAACACTTCGCAGCCAGGAAGCGGCGTTGCGCTCGGTGCCGACCGCCGACTGGGTGGCCGCCCTGATCATCACCGGGACCCTGATCCTCGCCACCGCGACAACCGCGACCGTCGGGCCGATGCCACGTACCGGTGCCGCGATCATCGGCCTCGGTCTGCTGGCGTTGATCGGACGGCGATATCAGCCGCTGCCCGCGGCCGTAGCCACGGCGGTCGTCGTGATCACCAGCGTGGTCACCGCTCCGCAAGGCGTCAAGGCGCCGGTGCTGGTCGCGATAGCGCTGGTGGCCTATTCCCTGGTCCGCTACGAGTCCGGTGGCCGCCTCATTGCCGGGATGCTGGTCTGCATCGGCGGTGTGGCGATGGCCCGCCTGGCGCTGCCCGACGAGCGAGCCCACGGCGTGACCCTCACCCAGCTCGAGGTCGCGCTGGTGTTGCTGCCGGCGGTCACTGCCGGCCTGGTGCGGGTACGTCGGGTGCTGGGTGACCTGCTGGTCCCTGGATCCCCGTGGTTCGAATCGGCCGACCGTGAGCCGCAGGACGGGCAGTCGGCGGTCGAGGACCGCGTGGTCGCGGGGTCCGCCGCTCCGCTGCTGACGGCCGGTCGGTCCCCTGACCCGCTGGGTTGACTTCGGCCGCGCCAACCGGGATCGGGTGTTGTCGACGATCGCCCTCGGATTGGTGCTGTTGGTGCTGATCCTGCAGGGTCTGAGAGGGGCCGCGCCGTCGGCCGACCCGGCGCTGGCCCGCGATCTCGCCGCGATCGCTCTTGGCATGATCGCGGTCGGCTCGATCGCCTTGATCGGACGGTGGCCGTGGCCGGCGCTGCTGCTCGCGCTGGTCGCCGCGGTCGGGTTCACCGGCATGGCGACCCGTCCGGACGCATACAACACCGTCATCGGCGGTGTTGTGGTGATCGGACTGCCGCTGATCCTCGGCGGGCTGCTGCGGCGGCGCCCCGCCTCGATCGCGCTCGGCTCGTGCCTGGCCGCGATCGTGCTGATGGGTCTGGTCGCCGATGCGACCGGTGTCGGCACCTACGGTGCCGCGGACACTTGCCAGGAGGTGCTGTCCTCCCTCGCCCTGGCGGTCGGAGCCTGGTCTGCCGGTCGGGTGCTGCGACGCGGCAGCACCGCTGCCTGGACCAGAACCCTCCGGACGGCCGTCGACCCACTGCCGGTGCTGCTCCCCGATGCCGGTGAACTCGTGCTCCAGGCGAGCGCGCTCGGCCTGCGTCCGACGATGATCCGGGTCGAACCGCTGCCCGACGGAGGGTCCCTCGAGCCGCGCAGCGTCGACGTCGTCCGGAACGTCCTGCGCGAGGGACTGAGCAACGCCGCGCGGCACGCACCCGGTGCTGATCTGACGATCAGCATGCTGGCCGACGGCGCGGCGGTCCGGATCGACGTGGTCAATGGCCCGGTCTCCGGCGAGGCAGGGCAGGCGCGCGGTTCGGGTCGGGGTATTCCCACGCTGGCGCAGCGGGTCGCCGCGGTCGGCGGAATGTTGTGGGTCGGGCCGGCGTCAGGCGGGTTCGCCCTGCGCGCCAGGGTCCCGCTGACGCGACTGCCGCAGCTCAGGAACGATGATCATGATCGGCTGCTCGACACGGGAGCGAACCCAGACCGGTGAACGTGCCCGCCGGGGTGGCGACTGTCGCAGCGTTCCCGACGCCGTCCAGCACTGCGCGGCTGATCACCGTCGCCGCGGCCGCCTGCAGTTCGACCAGTACGGCGATCCGGCCGGCCGGATCCGTCGGCAGCGGGTACTCGCCGGTCGCCAGACCGAAGATGGTATCTCCGTCGTACAGGGTGTGCACCGGGTCGAGGCAGCGGGCCAGTCCGTCGTGGCCGCAGGCAGCCATCCGGGTCGTGTCCGCCACGTCCAGTGCGGCATCGGTCGCGACGACGGCGATCGTGGTGTTCAGGCCGTCCGGCGCACCCGGTTCGAGCTCGCGGAGAAGATCATCGATCCCCGGTAGCACAGGCACGCCACGGGCGTTCACCACTGCCAGTGCGCCGACGGTGTAGACCGCAGCGCCGGCCGCCGGTTCCCCATCGGCAGGCGGGACACTCACGGTCAGCGAAGCCGTACCGACGCCGCCTTTCAGTCGCCGTCCCGCGACCAGCGAGCCGGCCCCGGCGCCGACATTGCCGCGCTGCACCGCAGCATGATCACCGGACCCGTCCGCGAGCTCTGCCGCACGGTATCCCCAGTCCTCCTCGGGACGGGCGGTGAATTCCCCGCCGCGGCCGAGATCGAACACCGCGGCCGCCGGAACGATCGGCACCACCCGGTCTTGCCGGCCCAACGGCAGGCCGCGCCGGTGGTCCTCGCACCAGCGCTGGGCGCCGTGGGCGGCGATCAGGCCGTACGCGCTCCCGCCGGTCAGGGTGACCGCGTCGACGGTGGACACCAACGTGCCGGGTTTCAGCGCGTCCGTCTCGTGGGTGCCCGGCCCCCCGCCGCGGACGTCGACCCCGCCGACGGTGCCGTGCGGCGGCAGCACAACGGTCACGCCGGTGAGATAGCCGCCGTCGCTGCGGTGCACCTGCCCCACCCGGATGCCGGTCACATCGGTGATGCTGCCGCCGTGCGATGCGTTGTCGATCATGCGGGCCCCTCGAACGCAAGGCTGCTCTGCAGTGTCGGCAAAGCGCCGATCAGTCGGGCGGTATAGGGATGGTGCGGCTCGGTGTAGACGCGATCGGTCGGGCCGCACTCGACGATCCGCCCCGACTGCATCACCGCGACCCTGGTACACAGATGTCTGATCACGTTCAGATCGTGGGAGACGAAGACCAGCGTCAGGTCGTAGGAGTCGACCAGGTCGGCCAGCAGGTTCAGCACCTGGGCCCTGACCGATACATCGAGCGCCGACACCGCCTCGTCGGCCAACAGGATCCTCGGCTCGGTGATCAACGCACGGGCGATGGCGATCCGCTGGCGCTGGCCACCGGAGAACTGGTGCGGGAAGCGGTCGGCGGCATCGGCGGGCAGACCGACCGCGGCCAACAGGTCGGCGACTCGCGACCTGCGGTCCCGATGACTGCCGTGACGCAACGGCTCGGCGATCACCTCGCCTACCCGCATCCGTGGATCGAGGGAGGAATGCGGATCCTGGAAGACGATCTGCACCTGCTCCCGAAGACCACGGAGCTGACGTTCGCCGGCACCGGACAGTTGGTGACCGGCCACCTCGGCGCTGCCGGAGGTGGGCGAGTCCAGGGCGCAGAGCAGCCGCAGCAGGGTGGACTTTCCTGACCCGGACTCGCCGACGATCCCGAACCGTTCACCCGGCGCGATGTCGAAGGAGACCGATTCCAGAGCGCGGATCTCGCGGCGTGGACCGAACAGGGACGTTCGACCGCGATGGTAGATCCGCGACAGGTCCCGGACCCGGATCACGGCCGGGCCCTCGGTGCGGTTGAAGATGATCGCGTCGTCGTCGGGCAACACCTGGTGTTGACCGCCGGGGCGGGACGGTTCGCCGGCCACCGGTGCCGGCGGTGACGACGCTGCCGGCATGGC